>QFQQ01000062.1 GCA_003243445.1 Citrobacter freundii | reverse complement strand
AGTAAAAAGTAAAAAGTAAAAAGTAAAAAGTAAAAAGTAAAAAGTAAAAAGTAATTTATTTTAAAAATTTTCTTGTTCTGCCTTTATAAACGGCCGTTTTTTTACTTTTTACTTTTGAATTTTTACTTCATCTCTTACGCTGCTTTTTCTTTCAAACTTTTCTTAGCAGCAAATGCGCTTGCTGCTTCCCGCACCCATTCACCTTCTTCCCATGCCTTGCGTCGTGCATCGAGCCGTTGCTTGTTGCATGGGCCATTACCTTTTACCACATTCCAGAATTCATTCCAGTCGATCTCTCCAAAATCATATACGCCGGTCTGCTCGTTCCATTTTATGTTGGGATCGGGAAGCGTCATGCCGAGCACTTTTACCTGCTCTACGCACATGTCGACAAAATTCTGGCGCAGCTCGTCATTGCTTTTACGTTTGATCTTCCACTTCATGCTCTGATCGCTGTTGGTGCTTTCCGTGTCTTTTGGTCCAAACATCATCAGGCTTGGCCACCACCACCGGTTGATCGCATCCTGGCACATCGCTTTTTGCTCCGGTGTACCCTGTGAAAGGGTCAGTAGTATGTCAAATCCCTGGCGTTGGTGAAAGCTCTCTTCTTTGCAGATCCGCACCATCGCGCGGGCATATGGTCCGTACGAAGTACGGCAAAGCATCACCTGGTTGAGGATCGCTGCGCCGTCAACCAGCCAGCCGATCGCGCCGATATCTGCCCAGGTAAGCGTGGGATAATTAAAAATGGACGAGTATTTCGCCTTGCCGCTATGCAGATCGTTGATCATCTGTTCGCGGGATGTGCCAAGTGTTTCGGCCGCGGAGTACAAGTACAGCCCATGGCCGGCTTCATCCTGCACCTTTGCGAGCAGGATCGCCTTCCGCTTCAGCGATGGCGCGCGCGTGATCCAGTTACCTTCCGGCAGCATTCCCACGATCTCACTATGTGCATGCTGGCTGATCTGCCTCACCAGGGTTTTGCGGTACGCCTCCGGCATCCAGTCGCGCGGTTCGATCTTGATCTCCTGATCCACCTTCTGCTGAAAATGCAATTCGTTATCGGGTTGGGTTGACATAGGGGCAAATTTAGTAAAACTAACGGGTGTATGTACTTTTTGCA
Source organism: Citrobacter freundii (assembly GCA_003243445.1). Classification (GTDB taxonomy): domain Bacteria; phylum Bacteroidota; class Bacteroidia; order Chitinophagales; family Chitinophagaceae; genus Terrimonas_A. The sequence continues at coordinate 38,064 of QFQQ01000062.1, read as the reverse complement.
AGAGGAATTACGAGGGAGAGGCGAAGGTTTGAGAGGTTTGAGAGGTTTCAGAGGTTCCATAGGTTTCAGAGGTTGGCCTCACGTACGATAATAGGCTTCATTGGTTCCAGTCACTTGAAATAACCCAAACCTCCAAAGCTCAGCAATTCAATATCCAGGCGGCTAAACTCATACAGTCTTTTATTTAATAAGCTCTATTGATAACTCGGGCAAACCTCTGAAACCTCTGAAACCTATGGAACCTCTGGAACCTTTGAAACCTCTTAAACCTTCGCCCCTATACCCTCAATGTGGTAATTGCCCGTCCCCCAATTTTTTCTACTTTCGGTAAATGTTCTCTCCTTCCCTAAAGCGATGATCCACAGGGATATTGGAAACTCAACTCAAGCCTTAAACCTTTTGTATGAAAAAGACCTTTCGCGACACGCGGTTCCTGCTATGGATACGCGGGTCCTTTTTTATCCTTAGCCGCATTCCTTTCCTGCTCGTACTGCTAGTATTCGGCGCCTTCGCGTTTATGGTAAATGACCAGGGCATTGATATGATGATTGCTTTTGGAAATCTTGACCTGTTCAATCATTATGTACTCGCCTTTATCGCCCTGGTGATCGTTTGGGCCGGGGTCACCTGGTACGTATCCCGCATTGCACTGACCACCTCCATGCTTGGCCGGATCGTAGAGCGGCGCGTTCGCCTCACCGATTCACTGGAAGATCCAAACTGTCAGACCAATTGCGAGCTGAAAAAAGATCATATCGTCGTAAAGATTGATAGCGGATATGAACACACCACCACTGTGCTTGCGAAAGTGATGCCGCGGATCCTCGCCGCCGTTCCTTATATCATCTTTATTTCCGGTTACTGGTCCGCCAATGGTTTCAATGATACAAGGGTCATCAAGATCTTATTTGTACTGCTTGTCGGCATTATTCATATCACTTATCTCTGTTACCGTACAGATATTCTCGTAAAACGAAAACGCATCAACCCTTTATCTGATGCACGTTTTGCCATGCCGGAAAAAACAGACGTGAAAACAGTAGTGAAGATGCAACACCTGCTTACCACTACGAAATTCCTGATCCCGGCAGTATTCATTGGGAGTTTTCTCTACGCATGGATCACGTCAAAATCCACTCCTTCGCTTGAAGGAAAACCCGGCCTTGTGATCTTATGCGGACTCATATTTTACACTATTGTCAGTTTGTTTATCATGTATATATCCAACTGGCTGCGTTTTCCTTTCTTCAGCTTTCTGCTGGTGCTCGCGCTGTTGTTTTTTTTACCGCATAATAATAACCACGCGCTGGCTACTGTGAATGATCAGCACCAGGCGGAACTGATCGATGCGAGGCTGCCCGACAGTGTTTACTTCCGCAACTGGTTAAGTTATAAACTGGATAAGGGAACATTATTCCGCAAGGATTCAATGGTCCCCATCTTTATCGTCGCAGCGGAAGGTGGCGGCATCAGGGCTTGCTACTGGACAAGCCAGGTGTTGAAAAAACTGCACTTGAACCACCCGGAGATATATGAAAACACTTTTGCGGTAACAGGCGCGTCTGGCGGAACGGTCGGACTCAGCTTTTTTTACAATTATCTTTTTGAAAAATCGAAAGCCGGCCCTCTTGCATTGACTTCGCCGCAATTCTATGCGCCGTTGGATACCATCACGTCAGCTGACTTTTTATCAGGGGTCACCTATGGCTTTCTTTTCCCGGACCTGTTCCAGCGTCTGTGGCCCTGGCCGGTGAAATCATTTGATCGTGCAGGATTTCTGAACAATGATTTCTCCAAAGTTTTTGCAAAACATACCTATATAAATGATGCAGGATCGACATTGCTCGATCAATCGATCCTTACACCATGGATGAAAGATGCGGATCCATTTCGCAGACCAGTCATACTTTTCAATAGCCTGTACGTGGAAGAAGGCCAAAAAGCAGTTTTTTCCCCGTTCAAATTATCAAAGGAACATTACGAGGATGCGCTGGATATACTCGATGCAACACATACGCTGGTGCCGATGAAGGAGGGCATGGTCTCTTCCGCAAGATTTCCGCTGATCACACCACCGGGTCTGATGATGCAGACGGTCAATGGCAAAAAAGAAAAATTCGGTCACCTCGTGGACGGCGGTTATTTTGAAAACACCGCAATACAAACGGCGCAGCAAACAGTCATGCTGATAAAATCTGTAGTTCGCCAGATGCAACCACCGGTCAGGATCGTTCCGGTGATCATCTCACTGTCCTACGGTTCCGACACCAGCATTCACAAACCGGCCATGGGCGCGGGTTACGAAGCAGCACCGCTCCAGGGGGGCATCAATACTCTTTTCCGTTGGGTAGACGGCGCCCGCGCCATGTCTGTCAAACTTGATCCCGATCTCAACAGCATCAATTTCCGCCTCACTAAATTCAAAGGTGACAGGATCCCCCTCGGCTGGTATCTGTCAGGCCAGGCAAGAGGGTTGATAGAACGGTATGCGAATACGGAACATTATAAGTTCAAGGGGCCGTATTTGAAGTTGCTGCCGTATCTGAAGTGAGAGCGTTGGATGTTCGATGTTTGATGGTCGATGGTCGACTTAATGCAAAGGAGGGCGGTTCTTCGGCTTTTCGTTTTTCGATGCAGCCGGATTCGTTGAAGGAATGCGATTGCTGTCATCGACCATCGACCATCCAACATCGAGCATCGCGGGACATCGCTCTTAGCACGATCATCCCTCCATTTGCAGCACCTTCCAAACAAAATTTGTCTTGAATTGTAAAGTTGTTCTAATTTTAGATAACGATTGACGATTGCCTGCATGAACAACCCTATTGTTTTGACTGAAGAAGTATTGCACTTGCTGCAACAGCAAATAGCCGTTGGTGACCAACGTGCGTTCCGGCAACTATTTGACTATTATGCCGAGAGGTTAAATCGTTTTGCATATTCCATTCTGAAAAATAAAGATGCTGCCACCGAGGTAGTGGACGAGGTATTTGTGAAAATCTGGAAACAGAAAGAAGCAATGCCGCAGATCCAGCATCTGACTACTTATTTATATACCGCGACAAAGAATGCTTCGCTGAATTATCTTTCCCGCAAGGCAAATGAACAGATCACGGACTCATTCGATTTTATCAATATACAGTTACAGGAAGAGGATTGTCCCGATCAGCAGATGATCACGTCTGAGATTTTCAACAGCATCAGGGCTGCAGTGGAAGAACTTCCGCCGCGCTGCAAAATGATCTTCAAGCTCGTCCGCGAAGATGGCCTCAAATACCAGGAAGTGGCGGATATTCTGCGGATTTCTGTAAATACGGTGGATGCCCAGATGGTGATCGCGGTGAAAAAGATCAGCGAGAAAGTGAAGGGGCATTTTGATTTTTTGCCGAAGATGGTGACGAAGAGGTTTTGATGAGACATGGCAAGCAAAGACATTCCAATTTTTGGCTAATCGATCGGGCATTCCTCTCCCATAATTTTAATTCAATGTTGTTTAGTTAAGCGCCTGACCGTAAGGCCCCCTCTAAATCTCCCCCTTCAGGGGAGACTTTGAACAGTCATTATAAAAGAGAAGTCAAATCGTATAGAATATAAGTATTCAATACGATTTGACTTCTCTTATTTCAGGCGGTGATAAGTCTCCCCTGAAGGGGGAGATTTAGAGGGGGCCTAACGCCAGTCAATTCAGGCAGGTTTTGCTAACTAAACGATATTGAATTTTAATTGTGGGTGAGGAGTGCGCAATCCTGCTTTGTGAGAGGATTGCAACTTTAAGGTTTAATTTTACCGCACAGTAACAACAGGAGACTACTCCTAACCCCGCTGGTTTTATGTTCAAATTGGCGAATAGTGCTGAACTCACCGCGAAGCATTCAATCATCGTCAAAAAAAATCTAAAAAATTTTCACATTTCTTTAAGGTCATCTTCTTTTTTGCCTGTCTACACATATAGCATTGCTATATGAATAACGACCGGCTAACTGAATTACTGTCCCGTAAGCTTTCTGGGGAAGCGACTGCAGCAGAGGTGCAGGAGCTGCAACTTTGGTTGCAGGCCAACCCGGGCGATCAGTATTTTGCCGAAATCCTTCAGACCTACTGGCATCACCGCGCTGATCAATACTTCCCTGATCACACAGCAGATCAACATTTTGCACATATTCTTGAAATGGCTTCCGGTGAGGAAGAGGTAATAGCTGCGACTGAACCCCGCCGCGGTATCCTCCGTCGACTCGGAAGACCAGCTGCTGCCGCCGCAGTTATTATTGCTGTTGCAGGCGCCGTGTGGTCAATGTATCCCCAAAAAAAATCGACCAGTGTTGCGGAAGTAAAAAAGAATGAAGTAGTGGCCGGTCGGGGTATCCGCTCTAAAATGGTATTACCGGACGGAACACAGGTATCACTCAACTCAGACAGCAGGCTGCAATACTCAGGCGATTTCTCGGGCGCGACCCGCGAAGTGACGCTGGAAGGTGAAGCCTATTTTGATGTGGTAAAGAATCCCCAACGGCCTTTTATTGTACATACTTCCGCGATCGATATCCGGGTACTGGGCACAAGCTTTAACGTGAAATCATATCCGAAGGATAATACGGTGGAAGCCACACTTATTCACGGAATGATCGAAGTGACGGACAAGAACAAACCCCAGGCGCCAAAGATCATCCTGAAACCAAAAGAGAAGCTGGTCTTCAACAAAGCACCTAATCGTCCTATTGACTCCACCAGACAAAAGGCAAGTGTTGTTAATGCGCAAAATTTAGCCACCGCTATTTCTATTGTCGCGCTGCCGCACAATGTTGCCGACACATCATTTATCGAAACATCGTGGGTTTACAACCGCCTGATCTTTGAAGCGGAAACTTTCAGCGAAGTGGCAACAAAAATGGAGCGTTGGTATAATATCCGGATCAATTTCAGGAACAAAAAACTGGCAGATTACCGTCTAAGCGGTTCATTCGACAGCGAAAGCATCGGAGAAGCATTGCAGGCACTAAGGTATATAGCACCATTTAACTATAAAATCAATAATAATGAAGTGGAAATCACTGATTAGAAATCTCAATACCAGCTGAATAAAAGCCAGGAAATGCGGCAACATTTCCCGGCAAAAGAAAAACTGAAACCTGCTAACTGCATAGATGGGGTTTCACATTGTTTAACTCTCAAATCAAATGTATGAAAAAAAGTGTACCTCTGGGGAGGGCATTCCCGACACGGTCGCTTCTGAAAATCCTAACGATCATGAAGCTTACCATCTTTATCATCTTATTTACTGCTTTTCAAGTTAAGGCTCACGATGTTAAAGGTCAGAACGTAAACCTTAACGTCAGGAACACTGAGATCCGAAAAATATTGAAGACCATCGAGAAAGATGGTCAGTACCGGTTTCTGTACAATTACGATCTCAAGGGACTTAAAAGCAAAGTCAATTTCAACGTTAATAACCTTTCGCTGAAGGACGCGCTGGACCAGCTTTTCACCGGTAATGACCTCACCTATAAACTGGTGAACAAGAACCTGGTGGTTGTATTGTCCACTGATCCCGAAGAGAACAGGGAAGTCAGGATTACCGGTAAAATTACCGGAGCCGAGAACGAACCACTTGCCGGTGTTTCGATCCAGGAAAAAGGTACCAGCACCGGTACTACTACAAACAACAATGGTGAATACGCGCTGACTGTTGCAGACAATGCAACGCTCGTGATCTCTGCGATCGGTTATGAAACGCAGGAGATCGCCATCGCCGGAAGAACCGTTGTTGACCTGAAGATGACGCCAAACGTAAAACAGATCGACCAGGTAGTGGTGATCGGTTATGGTACAGCCAGCAAACGTGATCTTACCGGTTCTATCGTAAAAGTTGCGGGTAAAGACGTGGCAGACAAACCTAACTCAAACCCGATCGCTTCATTACAGGGGAGAGTTGCTGGTCTGTCTGTAGTAAACAATGGTACACCAGGTAAAGCTCCGGATATCCGCATCCGTGGTACGGTAAGTATCGGCCAGGTAAATCCATTGTATGTCGTTGATGGTATCTTCAATGACAATATCGATTACCTCAACCCGAACGATATCGAATCGATCGAGATCCTGAAAGACCCTTCTTCACTCGCGATCTTTGGTGTAAGAGGTGCAACAGGCGTGATCGCTATCACTACCAAAAAAGCAAAAGCCGGTCAGGTGAGTGTTAACTTCAACACAGCCTGGGGACGGAAAAAACTCGTTGATAAGATCAAACTGGCAAATGCAGATCAGTTCGCTACACTGTTTGCACAAGAGCGGGCAAACAACGGCATTACCGATCCGTATGACTATTCTGGTCTTACTTCAAACACAGACTGGATCGATGCTGTTCCCGCACAGGTAATTTCAACAATAACAACCTGAGCATTTCAGGAAGCACAGATAAGAACCGTTTCAATCTTGGTCTCGGTTACATTTCTGATGAAGGGATCATCCGCCACGAACGCCTGCAGAAAATGCAGCTTTCTTTCAGCGATGAGCTGAAAGTGAGCAAAGCGATCAAAGTAGGTGTGATCTTCAATACATCAAGACAGCAAAACCCTTACGACGCAACCTCTGTACTGGATGATGCAAGAAAAGTAATTCCACAGGTTTCTGCCGGAACCAGGAGTTTCTATGTAAGAAATCCTTACGGTACGGATAGTCTTAATATGGATCTGTATTCTGCGCTGGATGTAGGTCTGCAGAACTCGGGTGTGGTAAATCCATTACTGCGTGTAGAAAATGAGTGGAACAAAGTAAAAAGTATCGAATTCAGAAATGTAGGTAGTGTTTATGCGGAGGTTGCTTTCCTGAAATACTTCACTTTCCGTTCTACTTTCTATGCTGATATCAGCAACCTGAATAAGCGCCAGTACACTCCGCTTTATTACGCATACAATCCAAAAACGAATCAGCCCGAACTTTATAGTGCTGTCACAAGAGTACAGGAAGATGATCAGACATGGAGAAAGTATCAGCAGGATCACGTGCTGAATTTCAAGAAACAATTCGGTGATCATAACCTGACTGTAACAACCGGTTTTACTACTTATTACTTTGGTAATTTCAACCGTACCGGAAAGATCAGCCAGGATATCGGACCAGCAGGCGTGCCTATTCCGAATGATCCACGTTTCTGGTATATGTCAAACGGTTTTGAAGATCCAACAACAACATCAAGCACATCAAGCCAGAGTGAATACTCAACTGTTTCTTACCTGGCCCGTGCATTGTATAGCTTCAAGAACACTTACTTCCTGAACGCATCTTTCCGTAATGATGCTTCTTCAAGGATCCCGCCAAAGAACCGCAACCAGAAATTCTGGGCGCTTGGTGCTGCATGGGATATCAGCAAAGAAAAATTCATGGATGGCCAGCATATCTTCAATACGCTTAAGCTGAAAGGTTCGATCGGTGTACTGGGTAACCAGACAGCTTCAAGACTGGATGGTACTCCGCTGAACTATCCATTCTATCCAAACCTTACTTCAGGTTCTAATGCAGTGTTTGGTACAAATGTTTACACTGCTGCAACGGAAGATTACCTGGCTAACCCTGATCTGAAATGGGAAACTGTAAATGCAAAAGAGATCGGCGTTGAATTAAGCGCATTCCAGAATCGTTTGCATTTTGAAGGAAACTATTTCAGCAGAACGACCAATGATCTGATGACGTATGTTGACCGTTCTTCTATCGGTCTGAAAAATAAACTGGAAAACGGTGGCAGCATCCGCAACTGGGGTGCAGAGTTCTCTGCAAGCTGGACGCAGACATTCAGCAGCGATCTGCGTTTGGATGTAAGCGGTAACATCACTTTCCTGAACAACAAAGTGCTCAGCCTGAGTAAAGACCTTCCCACAGGATACCTGTCCAGAAGCTTCCAGAATAACGGTAGCGCGGAAAGCCGCACACAGGTTGGTCACCCGATCGGTTCATTCTATGGCTATGTTGTTGCAGGGATCTTTCAGTCTTACGCAGACATCCTTGCTTCTCCTAACCAGTCAGCTGTGGGTGCTTATGGCCCCGGCGACTTCAAGTTTGCTGATATCAATGGCCCGGACGGAAAAGGTCCTGATGGAAAGATCACTGCGGATGACAGAACGTTCATCGGTAACCCCACACCTGATTTCACTTATGGTACCTCTATTAATCTTACCTACAAAGGCTTTAACCTTGGTGTAGACCTGATCGGTGTATATGGTAACGAAGTGTTCAGAACCTGGGGTTCTCTTGAATCTCCATTCCAGCGTGTAAACTATCCGGCTGACAAATTGGGCGCATGGAATGGTCCGGGAACTTCCAACTGGGTTCCTATCCTTGGTCAGGGTAACCGTATCAACTACAACGGCTCTACTTATAACATTGAAGATGGAAGTTATTTCAGACTTAGAAACATTCAGCTTGGCTACAACTTTGGCCGTAACCTGATCTCTAAATGGAATATTCAGAACCTGCGCTTGTACGTGAACGTTCAGAACCTGAAAACATGGAAACATAACCTGGGTTACACCCCTGAATTTGGTGGTGATGCAACAGCTTTCGGCTATGATAACGCAGGCGGTGCAATCCCGGTAGTAAGTACAATTGGTCTGAATATTACTTTTTAATCCTATAAACTGATTTATTATGAAAATGAATAAAAGATATTTCTGGGCGCTGCTACTCGCGCTTCCGATGGCGATCAGTATATCGGGATGTAAAAAATTCCTTGATCGCAAACCATTGCAATCAACATTGGATGACCTGAACCAGGGTGCGCTGGAAGGACAGATCTTTGCGATCTATAATATCCTTCGCACTAGTTCCGGGTTCTCTGAGCTCGTTTGGCTCGACTTTCACAGCATCCGTGATGACGATGCGCAAAAAGGCAGTGATGCCAACGATGGTAAAGAGGTCATTACCGAGTTTGAAACATTCCAGTATGCAAAAGATGACTGGGCTCCGAATACTTACTGGAATGATCACTATTCAATGATCAATGCCGCAAACAATGCATTGCATACAGCGGACTCATTGAAAGTAACAGATCCTGCTTCATTGAGAAACGTTGGTGAGGCATTGTTCTTCAGAGCGTATGCTTATTTCGAACTGGTAAAAACCTATGGAGAAGTTCCCCTGATCAACTATAAGATCGTGAATCCTTCCGATGGTATCCAGCCAAAGCAAACGGTAACCAGGCTGTATGAATTCATCGATTCAAATCTTACCGCTGCAGTACAATTGCTGCCGCTTCATTCGGCGGAATACGGCAATGGCTTCGACGGTCGTGTCACACGCGGTTCTGCCAATACATTGTGGGCGCAAACATACCTGTTCCGCCAGAACTGGGGCAGGGTTGCCGGTATCTGTAAAGAGATCATCGCATCAAATGTTTATTCTCTCAGCCCGAATTTTGAAGATATCTGGAAAGATGGTGTTGGCGGCGCAGGTAAGAATGGTCCTGAATCAATTTTTGAAACACAATGTAATGTTGGTCAGAATGGCCAGAGCAATTCAAAGGTCGACAATGGCAACCATTGGGGAACCTGCCAGCAGGTAAGACGTAACGGTGCTTCCGTTGAATGGAACCTTGGTTGGGGTTGGAACACTCCGACAGACAACCTGGAAAGTGCCTGGGATAACAATGATCCAAGAAAGCGTAAGACGATCCTTTATTCAGGACAGTCTGATGGCGGTCCTTCACAAGGCGGTTATGGTGCAACTGTGCCTGCTTACACCAATCCTGATGGTGCCGGCGGTCTCGCCCAGAAATACTGGAATAAAAAAGTTTATTCCGATCCTGCTATGCGCGCTTACACCGGTATGATCAATAATAACGGACAGGCCCGCTGGATCAATCACCGTGTTTTCCGCTATGCAGACGTGATCCTGATGCTTGCAGAAGCAGCCAACGAAACAAATGATGGCGTTACAGCAGAAGCAAACCTCGAGCTGATCCGTAACAGGGCGAGCGGCAACCTCGGCCCCTCACGTCTGATCGTTCCCAAAATTACATACGCAAATCAGGCACAGATGCGCGCTGCGATCAAGGCTGAAAGACGTTTTGAGTTTGCAATGGAAGGCTACCGCTTCTATGACCTGGTTCGCTGGGGTGATGCGCAATCAGTTTTAGGTGGATTAGGTTATACTGCACGTTGCAGATATTACCCGATCCCGCAAAAAGCGATTGATCTTTCAGGAGGTGTGTTGAAGCAGAACCCTGAATGGCAATAACCCCGGTTAAGTTCCAGGAGTTTCAGAAGTTCCATAGGTTCCAGAAGGTTAAAAATTGAACAGTTTCATTTTGTTCTACGCAAACCTCTGGAACTCCTGGAACCTCTGGAACTCGTGGAACCTCCCACTAGTAGTTCATCAAAAAAACTCTTAACTATGTTTAATAAAAATAAGATTGCTGTAAACGCATTAACCGTTTTGGCAATCGCACTTATCGGCACCGGTTGTCAGAAAATGGACCGCCCGGCGTTGGGTAATTACCCGAAGGATACAAATCCTCCGGGCGGACCATTGAAGTTCTTTGCAGCGTATGAGAATACCAGTGTGGACAGTATCAGGGCAAACTTCGGTACTGAAACAAACACAACATTTGTACAGGGCATTACTGGCATGGCAATATCAGGCGGAGCAAATGCCTATGTTGTTTATCCTTCTGCCAACGATTTTAAAAAATCAACCAGCTTTACTGTAGCATTCTGGATCAAAAAGAATGGCCCGAATCCTGCCGGTGGCGGTACTTCATTTGCTTTTGGTCTATCAACTACAAAGGACATCTGGACCAGAATGGATATGTTCCTTGAGTTTGAAGATGCAGGTAATCCCAGCAGCGCAGATCTTGCTTCCGCAAAATTCTATCTTCGTGATCAGTGGTTTGAATTTACCGGTGCAAAAAGGATCGCTAATGTGCTGAATAATCAATGGCACCACATGGCATTCAGCTTTGATGCCGCAACTTCCACACTTACCACTTATGTAGATGGTGTGGATCTGGCACCAACCCTGCCCGCAGGTTTTGGCAAGTTCAATAACGACAGCGGTAAACCCGATTTCTCTCAAAGCGCGGGAATCGTTGTTGGTGGCCCAGGCCATTATGCTGTTGGTAAAACTCCGGATAGCTGGATGGGTAACTTCGGCGGCGCAATCGATCAATTCCGTTTATACGGAACTGCATTGAGCGCAACAGAAGTGAAAGATCTGTTCAACGCTAAAAAATAATAGGTCAGCAGTAATAGAAAAGATTGTTCATCGGGGATGAACAATCTTTTCTATTTCAAGGGAGCTAAAAAAGGTTCCAGAGATTTTAAAGATTTCAGCGCTTAATTCCTGCATGTTGAAAACCTTCTGGAATTTATGTGGGCTTTTTAACTTCTGAAACTCTCCGGAACCTTTTAAACCTTTGGAACTTTCAACCGGTATTTCATGCATTTTCGAACTTTCCTGATACTATTCATTCTTTCGTCCTGCATTTTCATTCTTTGCAAGTGCACTGGTAGTGAAGATCATGCGCAGATCACTAAGATCACTGACAATAATGGAAAGGAATTTGCAGGGTATACAGCCTGCGCGGGCTGCCATAAGGATATCTATGCGCAACACCTGAAGAGTGGACATTTTATGAGCTCGGAAGAGTCGGCTGCTGATAATATCAAAGGAAGTTTTCAGAGCGGCGCCAACGATTATGTTTATACGCGACACGCGATGATCGAAATGCAGAAAAGAGATTCGTCTTTTTACCAGGTAGCTTTTGAAGATGGAAAAGAAACAAAAGCGAGAAGATTCGATATCACCGTAGGATCTGGTACAAAAGGCCAGACCTACATGTACTGGATGGAAAACAGGTTATTTCAATTGCCGATCAGTTATTTCGCTCCTGCGAAGGATTGGTCAAACAGCCCGGGCTTTCCTAACAGAATTGTTTTTAACCGCCCTATCACATCACGTTGTCTTGAATGTCATGCAACATTTGCAAAAGTGACAACGCCACCAGGAAAAGAACCGGAAGAATTTGAAAGATCTCAAATGGTGCTGACGATCAGTTGTGAGAAATGCCATGGACCCGGTGCCGATCATATTAAATTTCAACAGGCGCACCCGGCCGATACAGTTGGTCAGCAGATCATAAAACCAGGACTTTTCACCCGTCAGCAGCAACTGGATCTTTGTGCTTCCTGTCATGGGGGAAGGATCAGGAAAACACAACCATCATTCTCTTATCAGTCAGGAGCAAAACTGACCGATTATTTTATAGTTGATACACTCAATGGAAACGCCGCCGACATAGATGTTCACGGTAATCAGTTTGGCCTTCTTGCCGCAAGCGAATGTTTCAAGCAAAGCGAAATGACATGTGGCTCATGTCATAGCCCACACAACTCTGAAAGAAACGAACTAAAGATATTTTCGCAGCGATGCATGAACTGTCATGACCAGTCGCACAACAATTTTTGCAAACTGGCGGGAAAAGTGAAAGCAGATTTAACGCAGAATTGTATCGATTGCCACATGCCAAAACAAGCATCAAGAGCGATCGCGGTATTTTTGCAGGGTGCTGATGCTGCCACAGCAATTAGAATGCGCACGCATTATATAAAAGTGTATCCCGAGGAAACAGAAAAAGGCCTGATGAGCCTCGGAAACTTAATGAAGGAAAAGAAATAATAATGATAGCAAGCTATAAGAAACAAATAAGAACAAATACCTCATTCCTGTTATTCGCATTATTCATCAGCGTGCTGGCCGTCCGGTGCAGCAAAGGCTCCGGCGATCCGGAACCACCGGCACCGCCGGCTACGCCATTCAGGGCAACAGGTACATCGCTGAACGGTGTGAACGGAACCTTGTTCACGAATGTCAATCCAAAAAATATCAAACTCAGTTTTGCTTTCAATGCGCCGGTTGACAGAAGTACGACTGCTTCAGCATTTACCTTGAAAGATGCAGCAGTTCAATCATATACGTTTGATATCAGCTATGAAAAAAGCGATAGTGTCGTATTGATCTCCGCTTCAGGAACTATACCTTTCCTGACCAGATTTTCATCTGCAGTTTCTTCCGGTCTTAAATCCAAAGCAGGGGCTGCATTGAATGGCAATGCGCAGATCGAATTCACTACGTCACTTGATTCATCACGCAAATTTCCTGCTATCAGTGACGAAGAACTGCTGACAAAAGTTCAACAACAAACATTTAAATACTTCTGGGATTTTGCACACCCCGTTTCCGGCCTGGCCCGCGAAAGAAGTAATGGCGATAATAATCTTGTAACATCGGGTGGCTCGGGTTTTGGGATCATGGCAATTGTTACGGGGATCGACAGAGGATTTGTTTCAAGAGCGGATGGATTTGCAAGAATGCAGAAGATCGTCGCGTTCCTGAAGAATACTGCGAAGACATTTCATGGAGCCTATCCACACTGGATCGATGGTACAACAGGAAATGTGATCCCATTCAGTGCAAATGATAATGGCGCTGACCTGGTGGAAACCTCCTATCTCATTCAGGGCCTGCTCACCGCCCGCCAGTATTTCAATGGTGCCGGCGCTGAAGCAACACTGCGTGATGATATCAATACGATCTGGAACCGTGTGGAGTGGAGCTGGTTCCGTAAAGAAACAAACGAAAATGTATTATACTGGCACTGGAGCCCGGACAAAGCCTGGCAGATGAATCTGCAGATCAGAGGGTGGAATGAATGCCTGATCACCTATGTACTCGCAGCTTCTTCCACCACATATAATATACCGAAAACGGTGTATGATGCAGGCTGGGCGTCCAACGGTAACATGAAGAATGGCGCAACGTATTATAACTATGTGCTGCCGCTTGGACCAAATCTCGGAGGCCCCTTATTCCTTTCACATTATTCATTCCTGGGTATCAATCCGTCAAATCTTTCAGATGCTTATGCAGATTATAACCTGCAGACAAAAAATCACACACTGATCAATAATAAATACTGTATCGCCAATCCAAAAGGATATGTCGGGTATAGTGATTCCGTATGGGGATTAACAGCGAGTGATGTACAGGGAGGTTATAAAGCGTCTTCGCCTTCAGATGATGGTGGTTTTATTGCACCAACGGCTGCGTTATCATCTTTCCCTTATACGCCAACAGAATCCATGAAGGCGCTTAAGTTTTTCTATTATGTGCTGGGAGATAAATTATGGAAAGAGTATGGGTTTATCGATGCGTTCTCATTAACGAATCAATGGTTCGCCAATTCATTTCTTGCAATTGATCAGGGTCCTGTCATTATCATGATCGAGAACTACCGCAGCGGTTTGTTATGGAATCTTTTCACCAGTTGCCCGGAAGTGAAAGCAGGCATGAAAGCATTGGGCTTTACAGCTCCTTATTTATAAAACCAACTATACAATATGAGATTATCAGGTCTCTTATTCATTGCCGTCCTGCTTGCCTCCTGTGGTTCAGGCGGGCAATCTTCATCAGGAAACAAAGAGTTTGCTTCAGATTCAACAACGATTGCAGATACGGCGCTTTTCCGGCTGGTACAGCAACAGACTTTCCGGTATTTCTGGGAAGGTGCTGAAGAAAACAGCGGAATGGCAAGAGAACGCTTTCATGCAGATAATATTTATCCGCAAAATGATAAAAGCACGGTGACCAGCGGTGGAGCCGGCTTTGGCGTGATGGCGATACTGGTTGGTATTGAAAGAGGATTTATCACCAGGGAGCAGGGGCGTGAAAGACTGGAAAAGATCGTTCACTTCCTGGAGACGGCTGATCGCTTTCATGGTGCATGGCCGCACTGGTGGAATGGAGAAACGGGGAAAGTGAGACCATTCAGTCCTAACGATAATGGAGCAGATCTTGTAGAAACTTCATTTATGCTGCAGGGTTTGCTGTGTGTGCGCCAGTATTTCGCTGAAGGAAATGAAGCGGAAAAAAAGCTCGCAGCAAGAGTTGACGCATTATGGAAGGCAGTGGAATTCGATTGGTTCAGGAATGGAAATAAAAATGTTCTGTACTGGCACTGGAGTCCGAGCATGGGATGGAAAATGAATTTCGCTGTGCATGGTTATAATGAATGCCTGATCATGTATGTGCTTGCCGCATCATCCCCCACGCATGGCGTGCCCGCGGAAGTGTATCATGAAGGCTGGGCCGAGAGCGGAAAGATCAAAGACACCACTTCTTATAAAGGGTATAAACTCGGCATGCATTACCAGGGAAATCCACCGCACGGTGGTCCGCTGTTCTGGGCGCATTATTCTTATCTCGGCCTCGATCCGCATGGATTAAAAGATAAGTATGGCAACTACGAAGAAGAAACCCGTAATCAGGCACTGATCAATTATCAATGGTGCGTGGATAATCCGAAAAAATTTAAAGGATACGGAAAAGATAACTGGGGTTTGACCGCCAGTTATTCGGTGGATGGCTACGCCGCACATGCCCCTGATTCTGCAAGTGATCTTGGAGTGATCTCTCCAACGGCAGCACTTTCATCTTTCCCTTATACGCCGGAACAATCAATGGCTGCGATGAAACACTGGTATAAAGATCTTAAGGATAAAATTTGGGGGCAGTTTGGATTTTATGATGCGTTCAGTGAAACAGCCAATTGGTTTCCTCCGCATTACCTGGCGATAGATCAGGGTCCTGCGGTGGTGATGATGGAAAATTATAGAACAGGTTTGTTGTGGAAGTTGTTTATGAGTTCACCGGAAATCAAACAAGGTTTGAAGAAACTTGGATTTGAATCTCCGTGGTTGAATAGATAAATATTTGTTTGGCGTAAGGTTCCCGCGGATTACGCAGATTTTATCATGCTGTGTATTGAAGTTTGTTTTCACAGCAGGTAAGGTTGTTGTTCGGTGTCGCAGATAACGCAGATGACCGTTTGCTTTCAAGAGCTTATCTGCGTAATCTGCGAAATCAATAATAAGTGAGACAGGGATAGTGAAGTTTTTGCTACAATAAAGCTTATAGATCTGCGTAATCTGCGGGAGTTTACGCAAGGCAAAAAATGAACGTAATGAAAAAGCTCAGTGTTTTTTTGTTTGGCTTGATGTTGATATCTCCGGTTGCATTCTCTCAGCAGAAGACCTACTGCAACCCGATCAACATCGATTATGGTTATACGCCCATTCCGAATTTCTCCGAATGGGGGCGTCATCGTGCAACAGCAGATCCGGTGATCGTCAATTACAAAGGCGACTACTATCTCTTCAGCACCAACCAATGGGGATATTGGTGGAGCAGGGATATGCTGAACTGGAATTTCGTTTCGAGGAAATTCCTTCGTCCATGGAATTCGGGATATGACGAACTATGCGCACCAGCTGTTGGGATCATTGGAGATACCATGATCGTATTTGGTTCGACTTACACCAGCCAGTTTTCAATCTGGATGAGTACCAATCCCAAAGCGAACGACTGGAAGCCATTGGTTGATTCATTTGAAATAGGTGGATGGGATCCTGCATTTTTTACGGATGATGACGGTAAACTGTATATGTACAATGGAAGCAGTAACCGGTATCCCCTATACGGCATTGAGTTGAACCGTAAAACGATGCAGCCGGTCGGCACCAGGAAGGAAATGTATTTTCTCGAATCATGGCGCTATGGCTGGCAGCGGTTTGGCGAATATCTTGATGATACATTTCTTGATCCGTTCATGGAGGGTGCATGGATGACAAAGCATAACGGAAAATATTATCTGCAGTACGGTGCGCCAGGGACGGAGTTCAGCGGTTATGCAGATGGAGTGGTGGTAGGCGATGGTCCGCTCGGGCCATTCACGCCGCAATCTGATCCGGTTAGCTTTAAACCGGGAGGCTTTGCCAGAGGAGCGGGTCATGGAGCCACTTTCCAGGATCATGGAAAGAACTACTGGCATGTGTCCACGATCGCGATTTCTGTAAAAAATAATTTCGAACGCCGCCTGGGTATCTGGCCGGCAGGCTTCGACAAAGATGGCGTGATGTATTGCAATACAGCCTTTGGCGATTATCCCCATTATTTACCGGATGATGGCCCGGCAGATCACCTGAAAAGCCGCTTCACCGGCTGGATGCTGCTCAATTACAAGAAACCTGTGCTGGTTTCATCCACATTAGGCGGATATTCCCCCAATAATGCCGTGGATGAAAGCATCAAAACCTATTGGAGTGCAGTGTCAGGAAATAAGGGCGAGTGGATACAATCCGATCTTGGCACCGTTTCTACCGTGAATGCGGTACAGATAAATTATGCTGATCAGGACGTTGACAGCGCTTTTTTAGGCAAGCAGCTTGGTACTTTTCACCAGTATAAGTTGTCTTACTCAGTGGACGGCCGGAAATGGACTGTGATGGCTGATAAAAGCAACAATAAGACGGATGTTCCGCACGACTACATAGCACTGGAAAAGCCGGTTCAGGCAAGATTTATCCGGCTGGAGAACATTCACATGCCGACCGGTAAGTTTGCGATCAGCGGATTACGTGTATTTGGAAACGCCAATGGCCCGAAACCAGAACAGGTAAAGCAGTTCATTGTACTGCGCACAGAGAAGGATAAGCGCAGTGCCTGGATCAAGTGGGGGCCGGTAAGCAATGCGTATGCTTATAATATCTACTATGGCACAGCACCTGACAAATTATACAATTGCATAATGGTGCACGATGCGAATGAATATTGGTTTAAAGTAATGGATAAAGAAAAGCCCTATTATTTTTCGATCGAAGCAGTGAATGAGAATGGCGTATCTGAACGCACAAAAGTGATGAAAGTGGACTGAAGCCGGGAGGTGTGGTGTACATTGCGGACGCAAAATTTTTATAATGAAAACAAAAATGATCTTAGGCCATATAGTGTTTATCGTATGCCTGCTTGTCTTTGCGGCAAGTGTGAGTGCCCAACCTTTTGCGCAGGAGATCGCTGCGTTCAAAAAGCAAGATAGTCTTAAATTTCCCGCAGCCAACCAGATCCTGCTGATCGGCAGTTCGTCATTCACCAAGTGGAAAGATGTGCAGGATTATTTCCCTTCTTATCCGATTCTTAATCGTGGATTTGGTGGTTCTCAGTTACCTGACCAGGTCCGTTATGTAAACGATATTGTGTTCCCTTATAAGCCAAAACAGATCATAATCTATTGCGGTGAAAATGATATGGCTTCTGCGGACAGCGTGACGGCTGATGTTGTATTAAGAAGATTCAGGGAATTGTTTTATGCGATAAGAGCGAAGCTGCCCAAAGTGCCGATCGCTTTTATTTCCATGAAGCCGAGCCCCAGCAGGCAATTGATCCAGCCAAAGATCATCGAAGGCAATGCGAAGATCCGGGCATTCCTGAAAAAACAAAAAAGTACGGCTTTTATTGACGTATATAAAGACATGATCAATGACGAAGGCAAGCCGATGGCTGATCTTTTTGTAGAGGATAACCTGCACATGAACAAGAAGGGTTATGCTATCTGGCAAAAATTGATGGAGCCTTATTTAATGAAAAAATAAACGATGATTACAATGAAAAGGGTACAAAGGTTAATGATCGGACTGGCAGTGGTAGCGTCTGTGCAGGTACAGGCACAAACAACACCGGATGCGAAGATGAATGCATTCATCACTGCGCTGATGAAGAAGATGACACTGGAAGAAAAACTGGGCCAGCTGAATCTTCCCGGAGCCGGTGATATTACTACCGGTCAGGCAAGCAACTCTGATATTGCAAAGAAGATCAAAGAAGGAAAGGTCGGCGGCCTTTTCAATATAAAATCAGTAGCAAAGATCAAAGATGTACAGAAGGTGGCGGTGGAGCAAAGCCGTCTCAGGATCCCGCTCATCTTTGGGATGGACGTGATCCACGGTTATCAGACCGTGTTCCCCATTCCGCTTGGCTTATCCTGTACATGGGATATGCAGCTTGTTGAAAAAAGTGCGCGCATTGCCGCAACAGAGGCAAGCGCTGACGGTATTTGCTGGACCTTCAGCCCGATGGTAGACATCGCGCGTGATCCGCGCTGGGGCCGTATTTCAGAGGGCAGCGGTGAGGACCCTTATCTCGGTTCACAGATCGCAAAAGCAATGGTCACCGGTTACCAGGGAAAAGATCTTTCTAAAAACAATACCATTCTTGCCTGCGTAAAACACTATGCATTGTATGGTGCTGCTGAAGCGGGCCGCGATTATAATACAACGGACATGAGCCGCGTGAGAATGTACAACGAATATTTTCCTCCTTATAAAGCAGCAGTAGATGCAGGCGTAGGAACGGTAATGGCCTCTTTTAATGAGGTGGATGGTGTGCCCGCTACAGCCAATAAATGGCTGATGACAGATGTGCTTCGCAAGCAGTGGAAGTTCAACGGATTTGTTGTAACCGATTATACCGGCATCAATGAAATGATCGATCATGGCTTAGGTGATCTGCAAACTGTGTCAGCCCGTGCATTGAATGCAGGGATCGATATGGACATGGTTGGTGAAGGATTTCTGACCACACTTGGTAAATCACTCAAGGAAGGAAAAGTTACACAGGCACAGATCGATGCGGCTTGCAGAAAAATACTGGAGGCAAAGTACAAACTTGGCTTGTTTGAAGACCCATATCGCTATTGCGATGCGAACCGTGCAGCAACAGAAGTGTTCACTGATGCAAACCGCAAAGCAGCCCGCGATATCGCTGCGCAAAGTTTTGTATTGTTAAAAAACAACAACAATGTGCTTCCATTGAAAAAAGGAGGAACCATTGCGCTGATCGGGCCACTGGCAGATGCAAAAGAAAACATGACGGGTACCTGGAGTGTGGCTGCTGACAATACGAAATCAACCACACTTTTGGCCGGCCTGAAAGAAGTGGCAGGTTCCAACGCAAAGATCCTTTATGCAAAAGGTTCGAACCTTGATGCTGACAGCGTGTTTGAAACAAATGCAACAATGTTTGGCAAAAGCATGAACCGGGATCGTCGCCCTTCTGCTGAAATACTGCAGGAGGCTTTGAATACTGCCAACCAGGCTGACGTGATCGTTGCGGCATTAGGTGAGTCTGCCGAAATGAGTGGTGAAGCATCCAGTCGTTCTAATATTGAAATTCCGGCGGTGCAAAAGGAACTCCTGGCAGCATTGCTGAAAACAGGTAAACCCGTTGTGCTGGTATTATTCACCGGCCGCCCGCTGGCGTTGAAATGGGAACAGGAAAATGTTCCGTCTATTCTCAATGTTTGGTTTGGAGGTTCAGAAGCGGGCAGCGCAATTGCTGATGTGTTGTTCGGCGATGTGAATCCATCAGGAAAACTGTCCACTACTTTTCCGCAGAACGTCGGACAGGTTCCTTTGTTCTATAATCATAAGAATACCGGCCGCCCATTACAGGATGGAAAATGGTTTTCCAAATTCCGTTCAAACTATCTGGATGTAAGCAATGATCCGCTTTATCCGTTTGGATTTGGTTTAAGCTATGCCAGCTTCACTTACAGCGATATCAAACTGAGCAGCACTTCGCTGAAAGGTGCACAAACATTAAAGGCAAGCGTAACGGTTACCAATGATGGAAAAGTAACCGGCAAAGAAGTTGTTCAGCTTTATATCCGCGACCTTGTGGGCAGCAGCACAAGACCCGTGAAAGAATTGAAAGGTTTCCAGAAGATAGAACTGAAAGCGGGCGAAAGCCGCACTGTTACATTCGATATCACACCGGAAGATTTGAAGTTTTACAACTATGATCTGAAATACGACTGGGAAGCCGGCGATTTCACGATCATGATCGGCGGCAATTCAAGAGACGTAAAAGCGGCCAACGTCAAATGGACAAAGTAGCGACGCTGGATGTTCGATGATCGATGGTCGGTATCATCTCAAATTTAGAAAATTTATTCGGACATCGAACATCCAACATCCAACATCGATTCAACATTAGTACACTAACAAATTAAAAGATATGCAAGCAAGAAAATGGCTGGCGATTCTGTCGCTGATTGTTATTACCCAGACCAGTTGCGGAAAAGGATCAGGTGACAATGGTGGTGGCGGAACGCCTCCTCCGGTACCTCCGGATCCGCCGCCGGCAACCGGAACGAACGATGTGAACTTCTGGCTGACAAAAGGTGATCAGACGGCATTGTTGCAAAAGCAGTCTGTGGTCTTATCATTCGGCACCGTTAATAATTCAAATCCGACGGTTTTGGTTGACAGCACACGCAAGTTCCAGACGATCGACGGTTTTGGATATACGCTGACAGGTGGTAGCGCTTCGCTGATCACGGGTCTTCCCGCTGCTGCAAAATCTACATTGTTGCAGGAACTGTTCGGCAACCCCGATGAAAACGCTCCGATCGGTGTGAGCTATCTGCGTATCAGTATCGGTGCCTCGGACATGAGCTCGAATACTTATTCGTATGATGATATGCCTTCAGGTCAAACAGATCTAACGCTTTCCAATTTTAGCCTCGATCCGGATAAGGCGTTTGGTACAGGACTTATTCCTTTATTGAAAGAAATTCTTACGATCAATCCAAAGATCAAAATATTGGCAACTCCGTGGAGCGCGCCGGTATGGATGAAGGACAACGGAAGTTTCAAAGGCGGAAGCCTGAAGCCTGAATACTACACTGCGTATGCCAATTACTTTGTGAAGTATATCCAGCAAATGAAGGCTGAAGGGATCACCATCGATGCGGTCACTCCGCAAAATGAACCGATGCATGATGGGAATAATCCAAGTATGAAAATGCTGGCCACACAACAGGCCGATTTTGTGAAGAACAACCTCGGGCCGGCTTTTCAGACGGCTGGTCTTACCACCAAGATCATTGTATGGGATCATAACTGTGATCTGCCGGCTTATCCGCAGACCATTTTGAGGGACGCTGCCGCAAAACCATTTGTGGATGGCGCTGCCTTTCACCTTTATGCAGGTAATATCAGCGTACTTACGGATATTCATAATGAGTTTCCTGACAAGAACGTCTATTTCACAGAGCAATACACTGCTTCGAATGGTGATTTCTCCGGTGATTTGAAATGGCATTTAAAAAACGTGATCATTGGTTCTACGCGTAACTGGAGTAAAAATGCACTTGAATGGAATCTTGCAAACGACCCGAACTACGGTCCTCATACGCCGGGCGGCTGTGATGTTTGCAAAGGCGCATTAACGATCACCAATAGCAATTACTCGAGAAATGTTTCCTATTACATAATTGCTCATGCATCGAAGTTTGTTCCAGCAGGATCGATCCGTATTGCAAGCGAAGAAGTGGGTGGCCTCTCCAACGTTGCGTTTGTGACGCCTGGCGGTAAGAAAGTATTGATCGTGTTGAATGAAGGAAACTCAAATATTACGTTCAATCTTAAGTTCAAAGAAAGATGGGCGGTTGCCACAATGCCTGCCAATAGCGTAGGAACATTTACCTGGTAAAACAAATCATCATTATAACTGAAACAATAAAGCAATGAAAAAAATCTGGCTTGCCTCTTTTGCAGTTGCACTTTTTGCCTGCAATAATGAAAAGCAGGATGCTCCATCTGCGGGAGCTGCTTCTTCCAAAACATCAGCTTATTCAACAGAAGGAAAAAAGGTAAGCGTTTACACTACTGCGGATAGCAGTAATCTTCGCCTGTCTTTAACAGACAGCAGTTTACAATTTGCCGATTTCGGTCAGCCGAAAGAAACGGAAATCTGTGTATTTGTTGATCCGGGAAAGACTTTCCAGACAATGCTGGGCATTGGCGGCGCTATTACCGATGCATCTGCGGAAACATTTGCAAAATTGCCAAAGGAGAAACAGGAAGAGATCCTGAAAGCCTACTACGATCCTGTAAACGGAATCGGTTACACGCTTGCGCGCACAAATATTCACAGTTGCGATTTTTCCAGCGGAAGCTATACGTATGTAAAAGAAGGTGATAAAGAACTGAATTCCTTCAGCATTGATCATGATAAGCAATTTCGCATTCCACTGATCAAACAAGCGATCGCAAAAGCAGGTGGAAAGCTTACCATGTTTGCAAGCCCGTGGAGCCCTCCCGGCTTTATGAAAGACAGCACACACATGTTGCAGGGTGGAAAATTGAAGCCGGAATTCTATCAGCCATGGGCGAATTACTTTGCAAAATTTATCAAAGCTTATGAAAAGGAAGGAATTCCTATCTGGGGCGTAAGCGTGCAGAATGAGCCGATGGCAAAACAAAAATGGGAGTCTTGTATTTACACTGCGGAAGAAGAAGGAAATTTCCTGAAGACCGCGCTTGGGCCGGTTCTGGAAAAGGAAGGATTGGGCGACAAGAAAGTGATCATATGGGATCACAACCGTGACCTGATCTATCAACGCGTAAGCACAACACTTTCAGATCCGGAAGTGGCGAAATACGTTTGGGGTATCGGTTACCACTGGTATGAAACATGGACAGGAAGCGATATGATGTTTGAAAACCTGAAAAGAGTAGCGGAAACATTCCCTGACAAACACCTGTTGTTTACTGAAGGTTGTGCGGAAAGTTATGATCCTGCACGATTAAGTGCATGGGCATTGGGTGAAAGATATGGTTTGTCTATGATCAATGACTTCAATGCAGGTACCGTGGGCTGGACTGACTGGAACGTATTGCTTGATGAAACGGGAGGACCCAATCACGTTGGAAACTTCTGTTTTGCGCCAGTGCATGGTGATACAAAAACAGGCCAGGTTCATTATACCAATTCATATTACTATATCGGCCATTTCTCAAAATTCATCCGCCCGGGTGCAAAGAGGATCATCGCGTCTTCCAATAGAACGGATCTGCTGACAACCGGTTTTATCAATGAAGATGGAAAAGTTGCAGTTGTTGTAATGAACAAAGGTTCGAAGCAATTGCCTTACCGTCTTTGGATCGGCGGTAAGACGGTGGAAGTGGTGAGTAAGCCGCATTCTATCGCAACACTGGTTTTCTAGGATAATGTCGAATATAAGTTCCAGGGGTTCCAAAAGTTCCAGAGGTTCTTCAATTTGAAATATTTCGTTTTAACGAAGAATTTTTCAAACTGCGGCAGCAACCTCTGAAACCTCTGAAACCTATGAAACCTCTGGAACCCCTGGAACCTTATAGTGAACTACTTCACGTCAAAGTCTACCACAACTGTCGGCGTTCTCGGATGACTTTGGCAGGTAAGAATGTATCCTTGTTCAACTTCTTCTTTGTCCAGTCCCCAGTTCATATCCATCTCAACTTTCCCTTCAACGAGTTTTGCTTTGCAGGTGCAGCAAACACCACCGCGGCAGGAATAGGGGAGATCGGCGCCAAGCCTGGTAGCCAGGTCGAGGATCGTATCTTCGCTATCGGGAGCAAGTTCGAACTCCATGGTCCGGCCATCCTGTTTGATGGTGATCTTGCTTTTATCCGCTTCCTTTTTCTTTTTTGAGAAGAGATTGGACGTAATATTTTTTTTCTGTCCTGGTGTGGTGAATAATTCAAAATGGATCTTACTGCTATCGATCTTTTGCTGTTCCAGGAAATCTTTTGCTGCAAAGATCATTTCTTCCGGTCCGCAGATGAATATATCATCGACCTGCTGGTAATCGATCAGCCTGGACAGTTCCTGCATTTTATGCTGATCGATCCTTCCGGAATGAATGCTTGTATCTGTTCCTTCGCGGCTCAGTACATAGATCAGGTTGAACCGGCGGAGATATTTATTCTTCAGCGCTTCCAGTTCTTCAAAGAAGATAATGGAATGACGCGTGCGGTTTCCGTAAACCAATGTAAAAGAACTCAGCGGCTCTGTTTGCAGCGTGGTTTTGATGATGGATATTACAGGTGTGATACCACTTCCTGCTGCAAACGCAAGGTATTTTTTTGCCTGGGTCGGGTCGAGTTTTGTATTGAACCTTCCTGTAGGGGGCAATACATCGATGATGTCACCGGCACGCAAGCCCTCGTGAGCAAAACCGGAGAACAATCCTCCTTCAACTTTCTTTACAGCCACTCTCAGATCGTTTTCGTTCGGCGAAGTGCAAATGGAATAAGAACGCCGGATCTCTTCACCGTTCAGGTCTTGTTTCAGTGTAATGTTCTGGCCGTGCTCAAACACAAAAACATTCTTCAGCTCTTCCGGGATCTCGAAACTGATAGACACGCAATCATCAGTTTCTTTCCGGATCTCCTTCACACGGAGTTTATGGAAATGGATCGACATAGGTGTAAATTTTCAAAATGGCAAGGGGAAAAGTAAAAATTCAAAAGTAAAAATATCAGTCTCTTTTAAGAAGTGTTCGGCGGCGACGCGCTTTTTTACTTTTTACTTTTAATTTTTTAATTTCTAAGTCCGTTGATCAGGTGATTGACCATATTATCTTCCATCTCTGCCGGCGTGATGCGCTGACGGCTGCGGTGCCAGAATTCCAGCCCTCTTACAGATGAAAGGATGGTCAGTACAGCAACGTAAGGGATCACGGGTTTCATTTCTTTGTTGTTGATCCCTTGCTGGATAATGTTTTCCATTTTCTGAACATAGCTGCGGCGTTGTATGCTGAAGTTGGTCAGGTAAGGATCGGAAAGATGGATCCATTCGTTGACCATTACATAATAGTCTTCAAAGCGGTTGATCATCATCTGAACGTGGAAGCGGATAAGCGATTCGATCTTTTCGATAGAGCTCATGCCGTTATTATCGAGACTATCGAGATGGTCATTGCAGTCGTTGGCCATACGGAATGTAATGTCCTGGAGGATCTCCGACTTGGACTGAATATGGTTGTACAGGCTGGCAGCTTCGATACCCACCGTTTCGGCGAGATCTCTCATGGACGTGGCGGCGAAGCCTTTTTCCCTGAACATCAGGGCTGCTTTTTGCAGGATCAGGTCTTTTTTGGAAGCCTTTCTGCGCTGTATTTTGGCCATGCCCAAAGATAAGCCCTGATCTGGTTTTATTCCTGCAATTCATGTTGAAATTTCATGTAGGTTTGCACGCCGATTTGCAGTCTGCGAGCTCCGCCAGCAGGGTTTTCCGGCTTTTATTGAACCTAATTTTAATCTATGTCATTAATTACAGTAGGCACCATGGCCTTTGATGCGATCGAAACCCCTTTTGGTAAAACCGACAAAATCATCGGCGGCTCCGCAATGTATGTGGCCTACGCGGCTGCCAATTTTGTACAGCCTGTGCAACAGGTGTCTATTGTTGGCTATGACTTCCCTGCGGAAGAAATGGAAGAACTGAAAAGAAGAGGCGTACAACTGGAAGGAGTGGAAATCGTTCCGGACAAAAAATCATTCTTCTGGAGCGGTCGCTACCATGAGGACATGAACAGCCGGGATACGCTGGTGACTGACCTGAACGTACTCGCTGACTTCAACCCGCAGATCCCTGACTCTTACCAGGGTGCAGAGTTCCTGATGCTGGGTAACCTGGTTCCAGCGGTGCAGTTAAGTGTGATCAAACAGCTGAAGAAAAGACCCAAGCTGATCGTGATGGATACCATGAACTTCTGGATGGAAGTGGCTATGCCAGACCTGGAAGAAGTGCTGAAACACGTTGACCTCCTGATGGTGAACGATGCTGAAGCCCGCCAGCTGAGCGGTCAGTTCTCGCTGGTCAAAGCTGCCAAGTCGATCATGGAAATGGGGCCTAAATACCTGATCATTAAGAAAGGAGAGCATGGAGCATTGTTATTCCACGGCGATAATGTGTTCTTCGCTCCAGCTTTACCACTGGAAGAAGTGTTCGATCCGACTGGCGCCGGTGATACTTTCGCGGGTGGTTTTATAGGACACCTGGCCAAGACCGGTGATATCTCTTTCGAGAACATGAAGAGGGCGATCATCGTTGCCTCCGCACTGGCAAGCTTCTGCGTGGAGAAATTCGGTCCGACAAGATTGAAAGAAGTGACCAAGCAGGATATTGACAGAAGAATCGAACAATTCAAGCAACTGGTGAGCTTTGAAATTGAGTTAGTATAAAACACTGAGCCTGTGCCCTGCACAGGGTTCATAAGAGCAATTATAGAAACAGGGAAAAAGCGATCGCTTAGTGATCCGCTTGTTCCCTGTTTTATTTTTGAAACCGTTTTTGTCTCTGCTTATTCATATCTCAACGCCTCTATCGGATCCAGTCTCGAAGCTTTCTGTGCAGGATAATATCCAAAGAATACTCCCGTCACCGCACACACAGCAAAGGACAATACAATAGAAGACTCCGATACCAGTGTTGGCCAGGAAAGGAATAATGTTACCAACCGCGAAGCCGTTAATCCCAGCGCCACACCGATAATTCCGCCGGTGATACTGATCAGGATCGCCTCCACGAGGAACTGCAGCAGGATATCAATACCTCTTGCGCCGATGGACATCCGCAAACCGATCTCTTTTGTTCTTTCTGTAACAGACACATACATGATGTTCATGATGCCGATGCCGCCCACAACAAGTGAAATACCGGCAATGGCAGCAAGTAATACAGTCAGCAACTCGCTGGTTGAACTGATCGTACTGATCAGTTCCGCCTGTGTGCGGACGGTAAAATCATCTTCCTCTCCGTCCTGCAAATGGTGGGCTTTGCGGAGGATATTGGTGACTTCTGTGGTCGCCAGGGAAGAACTGCTCTCATCCAATGCTGATGCATAAATGGTCTGTACATAATCGATCGCGAGAATGCGTTTTTGTACAGTATTGAATGGCGCAATGATGATATCATCCTGATCCTGCCCGAATGTATTCTCCCCTTTTTCTTCCAGCACCCCGATCACCTTCATCGGGATCTTGTTGAACCGGATGATCTTTCCGATCGGATCTTCACCGGGATTAAAGATATTTTCAATGATCGTTTGACCGATCAGGCAGACCTTGTTGGCCGTCTTTACATCTTCATCAGTGAAAGCGATGCCGTCTTTCAGTTTCCAATCGCGGATAGTCAGGTACTCGGGTGTGACACCCTGTATGGTCGTTGGCCAGTTCTTCGCTGCATTGATCACCTGTCCGCTCGATTGAACGGCTGGTGATACAGCAGAAAGATACTTTGCTCCTTTTCGCAGCAGATCAATATCAGGCACTTTCAATGTCTGCAATCCTGTTGCGCCTACTCTCGCGCCACCGCCAACAGTCTGGTTGCTGCTTGGTCTGATGGTCACCATGTTCGAGCCCATGGAAGATAACTGGCTCCGGATACTTTGTTTCGATCCCTCACCGATCGCCACCATGGTAATAACAGAGCCGACGCCTATGATAATACCAAGCATGGTAAGAAATGCCCGGAGTTTATTCCGCAGCAATGCTTTCCATGCCAGCTGTAAAAGGTTCAGTGCGTTCATCAGTATAAGTTTAATAATCGTCATTCACGGGCAATGATGCCAGTGCTTCTTTTGCCGATCTTACATCCGGATTTTTCAGGTCCTTGACCACTTTACCGTCTTTAAGTGTGACGGTTCTGCTGCTGAACGCTGCAATATCCGGTTCGTGCGTGACGAATACGATCGTCTTTCCCTGTTGATTCAATTCCTGCAGCAAGGCCATAATCTCATAAGATGTGCGTGTATCAAGATTTCCCGTCGCCTCATCCGCCAGGATCATGATCGGTTCATTGACCAATGCTCGCGCGATGGCTACCCGCTGCTGCTGGCCACCCGATAATTGATTGGGTAAGTGATGCAGACGGTCGCCAAGCTTTACTGCTTCCAATGCCTTTACAGCGCGATCATGCCTTTCCTTGCGCGAGATCTCTGCATTATAAAGCAATGGCAGCTCCGCATTTTCCAATGCCGATGTTCTTGCTAACAGATTGTATGCCTGGAACACGAACCCGATCTTCCGGTTACGAAGTCTTGCCAGGTCATTTCTCGAAAGCTGTTTTACATTCACTCCATCCAGCAGGTAATCGCCATCATTTGGCTTGTCGAGACAACCCAATATGTTCAGCATGGTTGTTTTGCCTGAACCGCTGCTGCCCATGATGGTGACGAATTCGCCTGCTTCCACATCAAATGAAACACCTTTCAGCGCCCGCACGGTCTCACTTCCCATGCGGAATTCGCGTTTCAGGTTATTTATCTCAAGAATTTTTGATGCCATGGTAAAAAATTAAGATCATCCGAAAAATATGCTGTTCCTGTTATCTTGGTGGTCCCTGCTGGCCGCCCCCACTGCCTGTGCTTCTTCTGTTGTTTGGCCGTTGCGGCATGAATGGACTTTTTTCTGTGGTTGTTTTCTTGCCCTTCGATGTTTGCTTATAGCCTGTGACAATCTCATCCGTTACCGACAGACCAGAGATGATCTGGACCTGTGTTTCATCGTCCTGTCCGGTGATCACCGGCCGCATCACAAGTGAGCTGTCTTTCTTTATCCAGATCATACCCGGTGTTCCTTTGCCGCTGCTATCAGGTGAAGGCGGAGGACCACTTCTTTCTTTCCGGCTTGTGCCGCGGCCTTCAATTGTATAGATCCTGCTGATAATGGAATCGGGTGTGAACTGTAATGCTTTTGCCGGCACAAGCATAATGTCCTTGATCTCTTCTGTATAGATGGTAATACTGGCCGTCATTCCGGGTTTGAGTTTTTGCTCTTCATTCGGTGCATCAATGATCGTTGTGTAGGTGACGACATTGGATGATACATTCGAGCGGAGGCGTACTTCTTTTACGGTACCGGCAAATGTATCTGCGGGAAATGCATCCACTGTGAAGATCACCCGCTGACCTGTTTTCACATTACCGATATCTGCTTCGTCTACAGATGCCTGTACCTGCATCTTTGTAAGGTCTTTTGCAATGCTGAATAATTGGGGTGTACTAAGGCTTGCTGCAACGGTCTGACCCTCGCTTACACTTCTTGACAAAACTGTTCCATCAATAGGAGAGTAGATATCGGAAAAGGAAAGATTCTTTTGCGCAGCGTTCAATTGAGCCGCAATGCTCGCCACATTTTCTTTCGCGCTGTTGTATTGATATAAGGCAGATTCCAACTCAGCTTTACTGATCGCCCCAACGTTATACAATTTCTGCTGACGCTCATAATTGCTTTGCTGGAAAACGTTATTCGCTTTTGCAGAACTCAGATTGGCACTGATCTGCGATACCTGCGCCTGCAGCAGGGACTTATCCAGTTGGGCGAGCAACTGACCTTTCTTCACCGTTGAATTGAAATCGACATACACTTTCTGTATGATGCCAGAGATCTGCGTACCTACGGAAACTGTATCTACTGGCTGGACTGTTCCCGTAGCTGTTACCGACCGGGTAAGTGTACCGATCGTTGGGTGCTCTGTTTCCAGCACCACCACCGTTTTTTCCGGTCTGAATTTCCAGAACCATACGCCAATTGCCACAGCTGCTATTATTACCACCCAGATGATCCATTTATATTTTTTCATATCATTCTTTTATGCCGTGTTAAAATGAAACCGGTTTGCCGGTATAGAAATCATAGATCTTGTTATATAATACTGCCGAATACTTTGCCTGTACAAAGGACTGGAGAGCCTGAACATAAAGATTTCGTTGTGTCAGCACGTCTACCGCATTTACAGCACCAAGTTTTAATTGCTCGTCAGTTATATGATAGGTTTCTTCGGCGGCTTTCAATTGTTGTTCTGCTGCTACATATTGCGCCTGTGCATTCCGGAGATTGATATAGGCTTGCTCTACCTGCTGATTCAATACAGTTTTTGTATTCAGCAGATCAAGCTGTGCCTGTTGAATGACGATCTTTTGTTTGGCGATGTTTGTTTTATTCAGGTTGCGGCTGAAGATGGGAATACCGATCGTAGCGCCAAGCGATTGATAGAAGTTATTATTAAGCTGTGAGAAATACTTTGCATCACGATTATCTGAAAAGCCGGATGAGAGGTTTGCGCCTAATGTAACAGTTGGTAAACGGCTTGCTTTGATCTTGTCCAGTTCTATCTGCGCGATGTTGACACCAACTTCGCCGTTTTTCACTTCAGGTCTTGATTCCTGTGCTGCTGCAATGGCGTCGGGTAAAGACACAACTGCCTGTTGTGCCTGCACTTCACCGGGATCTGAGATCTGCATTTCATAAGAAACAGGCAACTGCAACAATTGCTTGAGATTGACAATGTTCAACTGCAGGTTATTTGTTGCACTGACGAGATTGTAATTATCTGATGCAAGTTGTGACTGAAACTGAAGCAGATCTTTTTTTGATATTGATCCACCCTCAAAACGATCCTGGCTTTGTTTTAACTGCGCTTCAGATGTCTTCAATACTTCTTTCAGGTATTCAATATTTTCTTTTGCCAGGAGAATATTGAGAAAAGCCTGTGTGATGCTCAGCGTAATATTATTGGCAGTTTCCTGCACCGTAAGATTTGCTGATTGAAGCAACAATGCTTTTGACTTGATGTCATTACTGATATAACCACCGTTGAATACCGTTACAGACGAGTTGATGCCATAATTGCTGGAGAAGTTTGCCTGGGTTTGAAATCCGCCGATCACCGGGTCAGCGTTATTACTGTTAACGATCGATTGGGTAATGGTTCCATTTACGGCGGGAAGGCGATTGTATTTGGATTGTTGAAGATCCAGTTTAGCAGACTCAGACGACAGACGAAGCGTATTGATCGATATGTTGTTTGCTGTCGCATAATTAATACAGTCTTCCAGCGTCCACGGTTTTTGCGGAAGCCGGGTTGTGTCCTGTGCTTCCAAAGAGCTCACCACCAATAGCGATACAATCGCGTAAATGATCTTATGCATACAAATGAGATTTTGAATGCTGTGTCCAGCAGTATAAAATTATCCAGGATAAAGTAGGTGACCGTGGTAGTAGCGGTCAACGGGCAAAATCTGACGGCGAATCCGGACTATGACATATCCCTGATTTTTTTGATATGCAACTATGAGACCGGTTTTTCGATCTTTCTGGCATGAATAACAAGATCAATTCCCCGTCCCTGGCTTTTTGCCTTGCGATGGATGCTTTAGGTTTCGTTACTTATACTATACCTGTCCTTGGAGAATTCGGAGACCTGTTCTGGGCTCCTGTTTCCGCGATGATCTTTATGATCAGCTTCGGCGGCTGGAAGGGAGTGCTCGGCGGTGTGTTCAATTTTGTGGAAGAAATCCTACCCGGTACGGATTTTATTCCCTCTTTTACGCTGGCCTGGTTGCTGAAGAGGCGGGGAACGGTGGCGATGAGCGGCCGGTAGTCAGCTATTTAGCAGGGATCTGAGCCTGTTCTCTATCGCTCCGCAAGATAAGTTCTGGTATGCTGATACTATCCTCAGGAACTCAATTTTACATTGTCAGTATTAAGCTTCCCTACCAATTCATTCTTCCCGTCTTACCGGTTTATTTTTTACCGGGAAGACGGGAAGAATGAACAAGAAACCGAAGTGTCCTACAATAGCCGGACGGAACGCCCTTACGTATGTCCCCGGCCTCGGTAAGAGATAACGCTGAATCCAGCGTGTGAAAATTTAACGTTGATCAACGGAACAATTCAGCAAAATGCTTCTTATACTTACGCCTGATCTTGTTTGAAAATTCTTCGCGGCTGTCCCGTTGAAAAGTCTGTACGAAAACCGTATTGGCTTTATTGCCAGTCGTTATGGAGATCTTCACATTGGTAAGTTCCTGCCCATCCAGTACATAATGCGGAATGATATAGAATATTCCTTCTTTGCGTTTCACATACAATACTGAGTCTTTGCTATTACTGAGAGGGATCCATCGGACAGAGTCAGCCTGCGGATCGCCAACGCGAAGCACAAAAGTATCGTTGTCGTAATAAGCGCTCTTCAACTTGTAGTAGCCGACCGAGTCTTTTTGATATGAAATTTCTTTTGCTGTTAATTTTTCCAGGATCTGCTCTTCTGTTTTGTGCGTCTTGAATGAGCCATAAAACCTGATCTCATTTGGCGGCTCAAAATACGCAGCATATCTCATAGCCGAGGTGAAGCAAAATGCAAAGATTGAAATACACCCAACAAGCGGAATGAAAATGCGTTTGTATTTTATTCTGGGATCAGAATTTTGCTTCGCTAGCTGAAATGCAAGTGGTAGAACGACCAATGCAGTAAGATCCCAATAATCGATAACACGCGCTATGCGGAACGGCATCATCTCATTCCAGGCTGTAATAAAAGTTGTGGACAATGGTGACTTCCACCAGATAAAGAAGATCGCTATGCTGATAAGTACGGTCTTTTTTCTGTTTGGAAGAACAGCCAGCCAGAATATTCCAAGAGCAAATAAGCCACAGAAGTCGGAAAGCTTTCCGGTGAAAGCGTTATGAAATTCATACTTAAGGCTGATATCATTCAGCAAAAGAAGAAAAAGGCTAATGAGAAAAGCCGGATGCAGCAGCAGGTTGTATTGGCGTTTCATGAAAGAAAGATAGAGAAAAGCATGTAAAGGAAATACTAAAACGCAGCAGGAAGCAGTTACTCATAATGGCTTAACAGAGATCCCGCCAGCAGTGTTGGCTGATGTGATCATTCCTGCCATTATAAAACAAATACCCAAGGTCAATGTATGTATTGGTTTATTCCAGTTTTTTGGCCAGCACGATCGTTTTCCGCGATCGCTGGACCGTTCCTTTGAGGTCAAAGATTTCCATCTGAATGATATAGATGCCGATAGGCAGTATCTGTTGCTGATCATTCAACCCATTCCAGTTCCAATACCCTTCGGCTGCAAGCAGTTCATTCCGGACAAGGTGGCTGACCTGATGCCCCGATCCATCGAAAATGAACACATTGGCGATAAATCCCGGCGAGCCCGTTTTATACATAATGCGTGCGATATCATCCATACCATCGTTGTCCGGCGAGAAGATCCTCGGAGAAATGCTGAACATGTCTTCGGTGATCATTCCTGGCCTGAACTGTGAGTTGATATAGCCGGGAGTACCATAACCAGCTGTTGATGCTGCAGAGTGCCAGTTGCCCGCAATATTTGACGGCCCGAGCGGATCAATACGCTCAAGGGAAACGCCCTCAGGGTCGCTGATCAGTTGATGATGCCAGCGCTGATCATAAGACACTTCATCTAGCATTGTTCCCTGGAAGTCCATCAGCACGACCGTTCCCTTATCATCGGGAAAAGAGGGCATAGACGATATTTCCAGTACGCGCGATGGATCTTTTACAAAATAATGTCGGCTAAGGGAAGCTGCATCTGTTGTTACTACGATATAGTCTCCGGGGTACAGAGCAAACCTCGAGGATGTCAGTCTGAAGGCAGCACTCAACTGACCATTTGTGTTCCTGCCGGCAAGATATAGTTGCCCCGCGTCCACAGTCCTTCCACCTGCATTAAAGATCTCTACAAAGTCATTACCGCCGGATCGCGGATTAAAGAGGATCTCGCTCACCACAGCTTTCCCGGTCAATGGAGGGGAGAACAGGCCTGCTTTTAAAATGCGGGTAGCCTTCATTTCGTTTTGGGAACAGTCACGGACCGCATCGATCTCAATAGAATAGATCAACTGGCTGTCCAGTGCCTGCGCTGTTTCCAGGATCACTTCATCAAATAATGGAGCGGGGCAGGACGCCTTGATGATATCAATGCCCTGACCGATCTTATAATGAAGGATCGAGGTTGCGTTCAGGCTATCAAGCGGTTCATCAAAGACAACTGCGATGTTATGATCATTGTAAGAGTACGTACGCAAGGGTTTGGGCGGATCTGTATCGATATTACTACCCGCCACTGAATTAATGGCTCCGGGCGTTCCACCGGTGGCATGGACAGACGCTTTCCAGTTATTCATTCCATGACATGGATTTTTAGCATCGATCATTTCAAGGCTCCAGCCGCCTTCCTTTTTCAATGTATTGTCGTACCATCGATCAGAATAACGGACCGCATGCATGGTCCGGCCATCTGCCGTACGCAGGTATAAGACCTCTCCCGCGTTATCGAGGGATGGAAAGGAAGGAATGGTAATGACTTTTCCATAAAGTTCCATTGCCGGTCGAGCGGAAGCTGCGCAAATGATCAGGTATTGTTTCGGCGCCAGCGTGAGCTGCGGAAAAGGACCGGATAGGGAATTCCCGTCGCCAAGCCTCCAGTTAAACAAACTAACATCCGTGTCTCCGGCGTTAAATAATTCGATCCATTCATGATCAGGCAGCCCGACGGCAGGAGAGGGGTCAGCCATGATCTCATTGATGACCACGCTATAAGGTGGTTGAGACCATACAGGCAAGACAGATATATATGATATGATCAGCAACAACATTTTCATTCCCGGAAATTCGGAATGCTTAAGAAACCGGAAATGGGAAAAAAACATTATTTGGAGTTGATAAAACCGGAGATTATTTTTGCTCCGCTACTGAAAAAAATGTAGTGATAGAAATATGAAATTGATGAATCACACAAAGCGCATTAAGAAACGTTCCTAGGAAGGTTTGCAGCGTTATGTGTGGTTAAACATAAAAACTTGGCAGGCCTTCCTTACGGAGGGCCTGTTTTATTTTAACCATTATTAATAACCAAAGACACCGGATCAAGGTCCGGGATCCCGGGTCAGAGCCCGGGACAAGCTCAAAAAAAATGAAAGTTGCAGTCGTAGGTGCTACCGGACTGGTTGGCACCAAAATGTTACAGGTTCTTGCAGAACGTAATTTCCCCGTTACCGAGCTGGTACCGGTAGCTTCGGAAAGGTCAGTAGGTAAGGAAGTGGAATTCAAAGGCAAGAAGTACAAGGTAGTCAGCCTGAAGGATGCGATTGCAGCTAAACCTGCCGTGGCGCTGTTCTCTGCAGGTGGAAGCACTTCGCTCGAGTGGGCTCCTCAGTTTGCCGAAGCTGGTATCACGGTGATCGATAACTCTTCTGCATGGAGAATGGATCCGACAAAACCCCTGGTTGTTCCGGAGATCAACGCAGACATATTGACGGCAAATGATAAGATCATTGCAAACCCTAACTGTTCAACTATCCAGATGGTAGTGGCATTGAACCCGCTGCATAAAAAATATGGTATCAAAAGGATCGTAGTGAGTACATACCAGAGCGTTACAGGCACTGGCGTGAAAGCGGTGAATCAGCTGATGAACGAGCGCAACGGCGTAAGTGGTGAGATGGCGTATAAATATCCGATCGATCTGAACGTCATCCCACAGATTGATGTGTTCCTCGAGAACGGTTATACCAAAGAAGAAATGAAAATGGTCAAAGAGACGATGAAGATCATGCGTGATGACTCGATCCGCGTTACCGCGACAACTGTACGTATCCCTGTTATGGGCGGCCACAGCGAA
This sequence comes from Citrobacter freundii, assembly GCA_003243445.1. Taxonomy (GTDB): domain Bacteria; phylum Bacteroidota; class Bacteroidia; order Chitinophagales; family Chitinophagaceae; genus Terrimonas_A. Next base: position 1,913 of record QFQQ01000062.1, on the reverse strand, counting down.
AGCGCCAACGTTGAGTTTGAAAAAGATTATACGCTGGATGATGTAAGATCGGTCCTGAGTTCGGCTCCCGGCGTAGTACTGATTGACGATATCGCCAATGCGCAATACCCAATGCCAAAAGATGCGCACGAAAGAGACGAAGTATTTGTTGGACGTTTAAGAAGAGACGAATCCCAGCCAAATACACTCAATATGTGGATCGTGTCCGATAATTTGCGTAAGGGTGCGGCAACGAATGCGGTGCAGATTGCGGAGTATCTTTCTGGTAAAGGACTGCTTTAAGAAGTTCCAAAGGTTCCAAAAGTTTCAGAGGTTCCAAAGGTTGGGTTGTTTGAGTTTGAAAAGCCTATTAAAAACAATAGTAATTTTCAAACGCAAGACTGTCCAACCTTTGGAACCTCTGAAACTTTTGGAACCTTTGGAACCTGTAAGCTTCGCTTAATCTTGTTTGATCAGCTCAAGATTCGCAGCCAGTTTCACTTCATCACCAACTACAACGCCACCAGCTTCGGTTACAGCGCTCCAGGTGAGACCATAATCCTGGCGGTTGATCTTACCGGTTACTTCAAAACCTGCTACGGTCTGGCCATAAAGGCTTTTCTCCACACCACCGAATTCTACATTCAGTGTAACAGGTTTGGTAATGCCTTTCAATGTAAGATTGCCATTTACTTTATAATCGTCGCCTTTCTTTTCAATGCTTGTTGATTCAAAAGTCAGTTTAGGATGTGCAGCAGCATCAAAGAAGTCGCCAGATTTCAGGTGACCATCACGCTGTTCGTTACCAGTGTGGATGCTGTCGATATCAGCTGAGAAAGAGATTTTTACTTTGGTAAGATCTTCGATATCGCCTTCAAGTTTGCCTTCGAAAGCGTTGAATTTTCCGGATACAGTAGAGATAACAAGGTGTTTTACTTTAAAACCTATCTCTGAGTGTGCGGTGTCAATAGTCCAAGTTGCCATAATGATTAATTTTAGAGCACAAATTTAATGTTTAAACATTGATACGACCAAATTAAAATTGTTAACTTTTTTAAGTTGTTGACTTTCAGATTAATTAACGTTCAGGTGATGATCAGATCGTGTCGTATTGATCATTTTGATAAACATGTGAAGGGCAGATCAATGGCACTGTTGATCTAATAAAAGCAGCTTACCTTTTAATCGTGCATGCTTTGATTGATAAATTCCACGATGGGTTGCAGTGCTTCAAATGCATTGACGGTAGTTTTCAACAGGTCTTTGTCTGTAAGCAATGCATCCTTGATCTGTATGGAAGCGATAAAACTTTTGAGTTTCAGATATTCCGCTGCAGGATTATCCGCTTCATATCCTTTTGGCAATCGTGTCAGTTTGTATTCAGCTTCATGGGAAAGATCGCCATATACAGACTTGAATTTCTTTGCCGCAAGCAGCTTTTTGAAATCATCAAAATTATAATCGATCTCCTGCCTCACTTTCTTCAGATCCTCCGGTTGTGGCATCCAGATACCGCCGCCGGTGAATGTCTGGCCCGGTTCAAGATGGAAATAATATCCTGCTGACGATACAGATTGTTTTCCGCCCTTATTGATCGCCGCGCCAAAATGCATTTTGTAAGGCGATTTATCTTTTGAAAAACGGACATCCCTGTTGATCCGGAACATGCAATCCTTCGCCACAAGATTACGGATCGCAGCGTCCTTTTTACCATGCGTATCGATCACCTTTTGTATGAACTGCAGAAAATCTGCTTTGGCCGCTTCATACTTTGGACGATTCGCATCAAACCAGGGTTTGTTGTTATTCTTCTTTAAATTCTTTAGAAATTGTAGTGTGCCGGATTGGAACATAATTTTTAAGTAAAAAGTAAAAAGTAAAAAGTAAAAAGTAAAAAGTAAAAAGTAAAAAGTAAAAAGTAAAAAGTAAAAAGT
>QFQQ01000156.1 GCA_003243445.1 Citrobacter freundii | reverse complement strand
AATGTTTTCCATGATGGTTCTCCGAATGAAAGCCTGTCCTCAGCATAGTACTGGGAAGGAGGGAGTGACCATCTCATTAGATATTCTGACGACCGAAGCAGTTGACCTGTTGGCGATGAAACTTCGTACACCGCTGCAGGTCCAGTTGCACCTGACGCTGGCGATGGAAGCAGGATACCAGACAGGTGAAAAGCCGATTACCGCCACGCTGGTTGAATCCGTACTGTCACGTCAACTGGATGACCTGGAACCGACACTCACGCGGCATGGTTACCGGCTGAAAGATATGGTGGAGCAGTTTGATGCAAAACCTGCTGAAATCAGGGCATTATTTAACAATCAGTTAGACCCTGCCCGCACAGCCGAGCTACGCGACAGAATGTTGGCGGTCGGCCTACCGATATGACGATGTCTATTTGCAGTTATTGTGAGCCCGGCGGACTGGATTGCGAGTCCGTCTGGCTGATTGCGAGCCCATTGTCACTTAATGTGAGTCGGGGGCGTTTTTCATTTGCAGTTAATGTGAGCCGAAATATGCGCTGATTGCGAGTCGGAGGGATTTCGATTGCGAGCCACTACACATAGGGATTATCAACGCGATGAGAATTTTACTGGTTGAAGATGATCTGATGATCGGCGACGTGGTGGCGAATTCGTTACGCGATGCGTCGTATGCGGTGGACTGGATGAAAAATGGCAATGATGCGCTGGCCAGTTGCTTCGCGCAGCATTATGACATTGTGCTCCTGGATCTTGGGCTGCCGGGACAGGACGGCTTTAGCGTCATGAACGCACTTCGCCGTCAGGGATCATCCGTACCGGTGGTGATTGTCACCGCGCGGGATGCCCTTACGGACAGACTTCACGGCCTCGACAGTGGAGCAGACGATTACCTAATTAAACCGTTCGAGTTCAGCGAACTGCTCGCGCGGATACGCGCTGTTTTGCGACGACATAACGGCAACAGTGATCGATTGCTGAGTAACGGTGTGCTCAGCCTGAACCCGGTCAGTCACGAAGTGTGTTTGTTGGCCAGCGGAGAGAACTTTTTACTTTCGAAGCGCGAGTATGCTCTTCTGGAAGCACTCATGCAGCGCCCCGGCGGTATTCTCTCTCGCAGCGATCTTGAAGACCGTATTTATGGCTGGGGGGATGAGATTGAAAGTAACGCTGTTGAGTATTTCATCCACGCTCTACGTAAAAAGCTCGGCCGGAATGCCATCAAAAATGTCAGGGGGGTCGGATGGCTGGTTTCCAAAAGCGAGTGAAAAACTCTCTGAAGCTACAGCTCTCGGTAGCCCTGAGCGTCGCCATTTTATTTACCGCAGTTATTTCCTGTGGTCTTACCTTCTATTTTGCACTCGACGAAGCCCATGAACTACAGGATGGCACCCTGACCCAAATCGCCAGTGTGATATATGACAACCCTGACTCGCAGACTCTTGTTAAGCAACTGGATGGTGATAATGATTCCCGAGTGGTGGTGGAATTCATATCGGAAAACGGTAATTCCCTGCAGGCCCGCGACCCCACTTTTCAGCTGGAAACGCCCATGCATGAAGGTTTTCAGAACGTAATTTCCGGCGGAGAATCGTATCGTGTATTGGTGCATCGACTTTCACCCACCCAATTGGTCGCCATTGGTCAGCAGCTTGACGTACGCGACGAAATCTCATTTGAAAGCGCACTGCGCACGTTGATCCCGCTCAGTCTGCTGTTGCCGATACTGTTGCTGGTTGCGACTGATCTGATCCGGAAAGCCTTTCGCCCCGTTTCACTCCTTGCCGATGAGGTGCATCAGCGAGATGAACGCAATTTGACGCCGTTCCCTGAAGATGCCATTCCTGATGAAATTCGTCCATTTGTGGGTGGTATCAATAAATTGTTGCACAAAGTTAACGATGCCATGCAGACACAGTCACGTTTTATCGCCGATGCGGCCCATGAGTTACGTACCCCGCTAACGGCATTGTCGCTACAGGCGGAGCGGCTGTCGGCGAGCGAAATGTCGCCCGAAGCGCAATTCCGGCTGAACAGCCTGCAACAAGGGTTAAGCCGAACCAAAAACTTGTTAGAACAGCTGCTTCTGCTTGCCCGCGAACAGCAAAATACGCGGCAAGGAAATAATCAGCCTCTGCTCATTACACAGTTATTCAGGGAGGTGATTGAATCCCTGCATCCACTTGCTCTGGAAAAAAGTATTGATATTGGCGTACTGGAAACTGCCAGTGCGAGTCAGCTGGTTTACACCGATAAATACACACTCACTATTATCGTGAAAAATCTGGTAGAAAACGCAATCCGCTATATACCGGAACACGGACAAATTGATCTCAGCGTGATGGTATCGCAGCACGAAGCGATCATTAAAGTTGAAGATAACGGTCCCGGTATTGCCGCAGAAGAAAGGATGCGCGTGTTCGATGCATTTTATCGCCCTGAAGGCGTGACCCAACCCGGCTCTGGGTTGGGCTTAGCGATAGTCAAAGCATGCGTCACGCGGCTGGGTGGGAAAGTTACTTTAGCCCCTGCCAGCCAGTTTACCTCAGGCGTACTGGTCAGCATTGTCCTGCCACTGCAATCTGCGCGATAAAATGTAGATGAAAATTGTACTCTTACTGGAGATACTTTGCGTTCTGCTGGTGTTTTGCCTGCATCCCGACCTCGGTAAGGATATTGCCTGTTATTTGCATAAGATGATTTTCTACTCTTGCCACAGGTTTACGAGTAGGTGATTTGGGAGGAAGCGTCTTAGCCTTTGAAGTTGGCGCGAAGGAGAGAATGGCACTCCGTGCAACGCATTAATTACCGCGGATATCCGCCATCACCTACTTGCGCCTGTGTGTACCATTTCATCAGCTCTGCAGTTCCCGGCTCGTTTTCGGCGGGGGCCCATGGGGCGGCATCTTGATCAGCAACAGGCTGGTACCTACCGTGTTTTACCTCAAAAATAACGCCGCCTTCATCCAGTGACAATACGGTATGCCAGGTGCCTGCATCCATCTCCAGCACTTTACAGTCCTCACCTAACACGACGCGCTGGGTCAGGTTACCCAGGTCATCAAAGTTCAATACCAAAAAGCGACCGGTAAGGGATGTCAGCAGTTCAAAAGTATGCGGGTGGCGATGAGGGCGAACATAAGTTCCCGGTTCCATAGCAATAGCCAGACGCTGCACCGGGTCGCTCAATTCAGGGTGGAAATTATGATGGGCACGTAAGCGGGGGGAATTTGCGGCTTGTGCGCTTTGCTTGCGTAGGTCGTTGAAAGTAAGTTGTTTCATATTATAAGCCTTATTGCATTCTTGCAGCTTACGGCAACCAGGTTGCCGTAAGGCTTTTTGTTATACTAACAATCGATTAGCCACGGCATTCGCGGAACAAATCGCGGTCAGGATTATAGACGCTGGTGCTTACGTCCCACAGCCCCAAAATCGATGAGAACAGGTTGTCGTGGGAATATGATTTTTTCGCCGCATTATTTTCAAGGCAAGACATGTTGATGTGTTTCCCGGCGATAAAGCCCGGTGACATCCAGACCTGCATCGGAATATGCGTCTGCTGATCCGGTGCCAGTTTGTACGGCGTGCCGTGCAGATATAGCCCGCTTTCGCCCAATGATTCACCATGATCGGACACATAAAGCAGCACGGTGTTGTACTGATCGCTGTAATTTTTTAGCTTTTCAATCATCTCAGCTAATACATAGTCTGTATAACGAAGGGTGTTGTCGTAGGTGTTGACCAATTGTTCCTGAGTACAGTTTTCGATATCGCTACGTGCACATTCGGGCATGAAGTGGCGATGCTCAGCCGGATAACGCAGGTAATAAGTCGGTCCATGGCTGCCAATGATATGGAAGGCGACAAGCTTATCACCTGGCATTTTGGCGATTTCATCATCAAGGTTTTCCAGCATCACCTCGTCATGGCACGTTTTGCCATCGCACAGTTTCGGGTTATCACTAGGCTTAATTTCGACAGTCGGGATGCGGCTACATACGCCTTTACAACCGCCATCGTTCTCTTTCCATAACAGCGAGACACCGGTTTTCTGCACGATGTCGAGGAAATTTTCACTGTTAGATGCTTTTTTACTGTCGTACTCGGTGCGATTCATATTCGAGAACATGCACGGAACGGATATTGCGGTAGCGGTACCGCAGGAATGCATATTTTTAAACGAAATAACGCCGCCGGATTTGCTGGTAAAGGCATTGGTATCACGCGAATAACCGTTCATCGAGAAATTCTGGCTGCGTGCCGTTTCGCCAATCACCAGGAACATCAGCGTGGGTTTTTCGTGAGCGACGACGCGTTTAGCATCATTCCCCAGCGTCTGGAAAGGCACTTTAGTCGTAAAGTACGTATCCTTAACATACTGGAAAGTGCTGTAAGCGTAGTTCGCCGGGATGATCTCTTTATTCAATGTCGAGTTATTGCGGCCGACAGAGGCATAATCCTGATAATAAAGTGCGGCAACACCTGCAATCAAACTCAACGATGCCAGCACGGAGAGCAAACGGTAAGCAATGCCTTTATACCATTTTTCAGGATATTGAATTTTTATTGAAAAAAGGAGGATGGCAGGAAGGATACCGGTAAAGACGAACCATATAATAATTGAGCCATTAAGATAGGAATGCGCTTCCTGGGGGTTAGTTTCAATAATGTTTTGAATCATCGTTTGATCAAACATTACTTTATATTTTAGTGTCGAATAACTGACCAGTGAGCCAGTGATAAACAGTAAAGCAAAGAAAGGTTTCAGCAGAAAACGAACTGAGAAAGGCATAAAAACAACGTTAAGCGCCGCAACCAGAACAAAGGGAATAGAAATGACAAAACCAATTTTGACATGCTCTAAATGCGACAAAATCTCGTAAAAATGCAGCAATATTGGCCAGTTAAGTAAAAACGCAAAGATCATTGCCAGAAGTAAAACCAGCGGAATAACTTTCACCCTGAAAAGTACAGGCATTAACACCTCCGGAAAATAGTAAACCAGTAAAAACATTGATGATAATTACAACAATTCAATCTAATATTATGATTGCCTTATTCGCTGCAAAGCAGAGATTATCATTCTGAAATCTTAGGTTAACCTTAACGAGGCTTTGTTGAATAAATCAGATTTCGGGTAAGTCTCCCCCGTAGCGGGTTGTGTTTTCAGGCAATACGCACGCTTT
>QFQQ01000061.1 GCA_003243445.1 Citrobacter freundii | reverse complement strand
AAATCTGCGGGCTCTGTCCGCCGTAGCGAAGCGGAGGAGGGAACCTTACGCCATTCATAGATTTGGGTAACGATTAGCCTGAAGGGGGAGATTTAGAGGGGGCCCTACGCCAGATGAACGAATAGCTTTCCCTCAACTAAATGAATTTTAGTTTTAGTTGTAGATTCGTAGACTATCTCTTTTTACAAGGGTTCGCTTCCATTCTCGCCCACACTCAACAGATCAGCAACAACCTGCTCTCTCCCGGTTTTTCTTTTGGAGCCCGGTGAAGACATGGCAGAACCCTGCTCTCCGGATGATCAACCGCCAACCTCCAAAGGTTGCCCACACCTAAACTTATGGTATGCGCGCCAGGGTTTGCCTGGTAATGCAGGTCGAAAAAGTTTTCGCTTAAAAATGATTCAAAACCTTTGTCAGGACCATCATACAGTTTTCTGAGCTCATCGCGTATCTCAGGAATCAGGATCTTCTGTTCACCTTGTGAATTAGGCAATATATCGCTGGAAGCACCATAATACGTGCATAAGAAAGTATCGGTAGGTACAGGAGACCGGTCTACATGAAACGAATAAACGTCGGTGGGGAAGAATGGATATGCATCATCCCGGTCGTAATAGCTGATCAGGTTAAGCACAGGCGATGCGCCATATGCCTGCAATGCGTTCAGGTCATTTAACAGAACTTCGCGGGCAAGCTGTCCCTGTTCACTTAACTTAAGATCGCAAAGCTCTTCCTGTTCAATTGTGGTTATATTCCCTGTCGGTTTTATTTTACTGACGATCTCAGGAAAATCACCTTTTAATTCACGTTCCCAGCAGATCGCGTTGATTATGCCCTCGAATGGCGCAGAAATAAGCTCATGAAAGCTTGTAACACGGCAGATCTGATCCCCGGCATGCGATAAATCTAACATAGCGGAAAGATAGCTATAAAATCAATTTTCAATAAATTCCGGGAATAATCGATAACCCGGGCACAATCGGTCAAACCGGTGAATCCTGCCACTCATTATCTTTGCAGCATCTATGGCAAACAATACACAATACAAAGAACTGATCAAAAAGCAGCCGGTTGTGCTGGTGGAAAAGATCCTGACAGAAATAGTGACCAAAGAACATGTTGATATTTCTTTTGAAGACGAAGACGATGTTCCATGGGCAGTAGTGAAAGTTCATGATTATGATGAGGACAATGAAATGTCACTTCGCCTGTTAGCTGACAATAAATGGATATTGCAGTTCGGATACTACGACGATAAAGATGAGTTCATTGAACTGCTTCAGCCGCTTGCTCAACCGGAGATCGATCTGATTCCGCAGGGGCTTAAGAAAGTTATGCTCAGGGTAGTATCTGCTGAAGAGGGCCTGCGGGTGCCGGGGAATTTGTTATCTGCTTAGAATGCAGCCATTAACTCCGCTGGCCTGCAAAGAAGGCATTTACTGATAACTAAAAAGTCAAAAGCAAAGCCAGGAAAGGGGCTTTGTTTTTGACTTTTTGTTTGTATCGCATGAGGAGATGAGGTAGTGCATTCTCTACCTGGTGGTGTACCCACCGTTGGCAAAAATAGTTTGCCCTGTGATCCACCAGCCATCAGTAACTAAAAACTTTACCAATGGTGCAATGTCTTCAATATTGGTCAGGCCACCGAGAGCGGAAGCCGATTTGTGATAAGCTACGGCTTCCGGGCTTTCCTGTCCGTAGAAGAAAGGCGTATCCATAGGACCGGGTGCGACACCTGTCACCGAGATGCCGCGGTCGCCAAATTCTTTTGATGCCATCCTGGTGAAATGTTCAACAGGTGCCTTTGCTCCTGCATAAGTGGAGTAAAGTCCGGTGTATGCAGCCAGCAATGATGTGACGATTGTGCAGATCTTTCCGCGATCGTTCAGTGTGCGGCCGGCTTCCTGTATAAAGAAGTAAGCAACTTTGGAATTGATATCGAACATCGTGTCGTATTCCTCTTCGGTTGTTTCCAGGATAGGTTTTTTCAATACCATTCCAACTGTATTGATCGCAATATCGATGCCGCCGAACTTTGTCTTTGTTGCTTCAAAAAGTTTCCTGATGTTTTCAACTTTTGTAAGATCTGCCTGAAATAAGAATGCCTGACCGCCTGCTTTAGTAATGTCTGTCTGTGTTTTTTCGGCATCAGCCTTTGTGCTGGCGCTGTTATAGTGAATTGCCACTTTTGCACCTTCCGCCGCGAAATTGCGGCTTAATAAACCGCCGAGGTTTTTCGCACCACCTGCTATCAACACTACTTTGTCTTTTAAACTGTTAGTTGCCATAATCTCTTTGTTTTTATTATGGCAAAGTTGAACAATGTAAACGGATGCGGTATGGTGAACTTTTCGGAAATTTTTATCGCCTGCTTTTTTTTCTGAAAGCGCCTGGTGTTTCTCCCGTCCACTTTTTAAAGAATTTGGAGAAGTTGGATGCATCATATGTAAGCGTTAATGCAACTCCGGCAATTGACATATCGCTTTTAGTTAAAAGTAATTTGGCCTGCGCGATAATCTTTTCATCATAGAAGTGACAGGGATGATTTCCCAGCTCTTTTTGCACCATAGCTGTAAGATGCTGGTGAGATACTGCTAATTCCTTTGCAATTTGATTTAGCTCCATAAAGTCCTGCACATGTCCGGTTATTACTTCCTCGACGTGGCGATCCAGGAAGCCGAGATACTGTTTGCTGATCTCGGCGCTTCTTTTTTCTGTATGTTTTTTGGATTTCACGATATATGAATGTAAACAGAATAATCTATTGCCGCCCGGTAAAACCTGGCGCTTAGCGTCAATACAAGGTAGTTAAAGTTTTTCGTTTGAAATGCAAGCTTATCGCAAACCGGATCACGCATTCCTCACCCACAATTAATGCGATGCCGTTTACTGACCCAACTTGTCCGTTATAGCTTTATGACCGTTCGATGGCCGATGACCGATATACGCTTTCTTTGTGCGGAAAATCTTTCTTTATTAATTACTTTTGTCCTTTTATAAGATTGTTTTGCGCATCAGGCTTTAAATCGGCCATCAGGCTTCGGTCATCGGCCATCAAATGACTGTAGGAATATAACTGGCAAGTTGGGTTAGCACTATATCCTCAGGTCTGATTTCCAGCGGGTAACCAGACGCGAAGAATTTTCATGCGGCTGCCAGGTCGTTCCGCTTTCTGCCGGTACAATATTTCTGCCTCTCCAAACTTACCGGCTGGTTTATTGTTATCGTCTACCTACAATCATTATCAACTCTGTTATGGGAAGAAAACGTTATATCTCATTAATATTAGTTCTTGGTACACTCACCGCATTAGGGCCATTTTCAATAGACATGTATCTGCCCGGATTTCCGGCCATCGCGAAGAATTTAGATACGGATGTGGCGGGTGTGGCATTATCTCTTTCCAGCTTTTTTATCGGACTTGCGGCGGGGCAGTTGCTGTACGGGCCTTTGCTTGATAAGTTTGGCAGGAGAAAGCCGCTGCTCTTTGGGCTCAGCTTTTATGTGCTGGCCTCAATCGGTTGCGCGATGTCCGGTTCGTTGAATGCGCTGATCATCTGGCGTATTGTTCAGGCGATCGGAAGTTGTGCCGCGGCTGTTGCATCCATGGCGATGGTGCGCGATCTTTTTCCGGTGAAAGACAATGCCAAAGTTTTCGCACTGCTGATGCTGGTTGTGGGCGCATCGCCAATGGTGGCGCCGGCTATCGGCGGATATGTTACCGCCGGTCCGGGATGGCAGTGGGTATTTGTAATACTTGCATCGATGGCAGTGGTCATTATGCTGGCTGTAATATTCGTACTGCCTGATAGTTATCAACCTGACCCGGCTTTGTCACTGAAGCCGAGACCGATCATCAATGGTTTTATGAACGTGTTGAAAGTTCCGCAGTTCTACACCTATACTTTAACCGGAGCTTTTGCATTTTCGGGTTTGTTTGCTTACGTCGCAGGCTCTCCGCTGGTCTTTATGGAAGTGTTTGGTGTGAATGATAAAGTGTATGGCTGGATCTTCGCGGGGCTCTCTGTCGGATTTATTGGTTCGAGCCAGGTGAATAGTGTGCTGCTGAGATACTTTACCAGTGAACAGATCGTGAAAGTTTCATTGCCGGCACAGGCGATAGTCGGAGCATTATTCCTTGCAGGCTCGGTATTGGGCATATTGGGCTTCTGGGGAACGATCATTATGATCTTCCTGTTCCTTTGTTGCCTGGGCATGACCAACCCCAATGCAGCTGCATTGACGCTCGCTCCATTTTCAAAAAATGCGGGCACGGCATCTTCATTATTTGGTGCATTGCAATTGGGCATAGGCGCATTGATCTCAACCAGCGTGAGTTGGTTTGACAGTCTTTCTGTAGTACCATTGGCATCGGTAATGTGTATCACGGCAGTGATTGCATATGCGATATTTTTGATCAGCATGCGGGTGAACCGGGGAAAGTTTACGGGAGTTATGGGAGATAATGTTATGATGGCGCATTGATTGCATAAGCTCCTCCAGTTCAAAAGGAACGCTGTACCGGGTATTTTTTGCCATTTGGCAAATACCGGCAACCCAGATCTGTTAATTTTGCATCATGCAAGCGTTTATATCCTATTTACTTCAGTTTGGCAGCCTGAATCAGCAACAGATCGATCTGATCGGTAAAAAAGCTGAATCATTGTCACTATCCAAAAATGATCATTTCTGGGAAGCCGGAAAAATGGTGAGGAAAACAGGATTTCTTACCGAAGGCGTGATCCGCATTTATTATTACAACAATAAAGCTGAAGAGATCACCCGTTATTTTGTTGATGAGAACCACCTGATCCTTGCAGGAAACGATATTGATGAGAACTATATACCTTCCGTGTATCTTCAGGCTGTTACTGATTGCAAACTGATCGTGTTCTCCAAAAAAGACTGGAAAGAAATTCATGATACGATCATCGGCTGGGAAAGTATTATCCAGAAGGTAACGGCCAAAACGCATCGCGAGAAAATTGAAAGAAGAAGTGAACTCATCTCTCAGGATGCCACTGCGCGCTATCTCGATTTTATGGAGAAATTTCCTGCTTTAGTAAATCGCGTGCCGCTGGCGCATATCGCATCTTATCTTGGTGTTACCCAATCCTCATTAAGCAGAATAAGAAAAAGTCTCCGCTGATCGCTTTTTGCCATATGGCAAATGATTACTCTTTCTATTGATCAACCTTTGTGGGTAATCATAAATCAATAGAAAATGAAAACAAGACAATTAGGAAACAGCGGACCAAAGGTATCTGCCATCGGATTTGGTTGTATGGGATTAAGTTTCCCCAATGCTCCTGCAAAAGAACAATCAATACAATTACTGCGTGATGCTTTTGATAACGGCATTACATTTTTTGACACGGCACAGTCTTACGGAAACAACGAAGAACTTCTGGGCGAAGCTATTCAATCATTCCGCCAGGAAGTTATTGTTGCCACGAAGTTTGGATTCAAAGATGGGAATTTACGGTTGGGGTTGGACAGCCGTCCTGAAATGATCAAAGCTTCTGTCGAAACATCATTAAGAAAACTTCGCACTGATCATATCGATCTGCTTTATCAGCACCGGGTTGATCCGAACGTTCCGGTGGAGGATGTTGCCGGTACTGTAAAAGAGCTGATCAGTCAGGGAAAGGTGTTGTATTTTGGTTTATCAGAAGCGGATGAACAAACGATCCGCAAGGCGCATGCTGTGATGCCGGTGACGGCTTTGCAAAGTGAATACTCATTGTTTTTCCGGGAACCGGAAACTGAGATCCTTCAAACTGTAGAAGAATTAGGGATCGGTTTTGTATCGTTTAGTCCGTTAGGGAAAGGATATCTCACCGGCACGATCAATGCCAGTACCGAATTTGATCAGGGGGATACACGGACGATGCTACCCCGCTTCAGCAAAGAGAACCGCGAGGCAAACCAGGCCTTAGTCGACCTGGTAATGAAGTTCGCGCAGCGTAAAAATGTTACACCGGCGCAAATTGCGTTGGCCTGGCTGTTGGCTCGAAAGCCTTTTATCGTTCCTATCCCGGGTACATCAAAATTGCATCGGTTGCAGGAGAACATAGGAAGCATGGATGTGGAGTTTTCTCAGGATGAGCTGGATGAGCTCGCTGCGGCGTTAGGAACTATCCATATTTCGGGAGAACGTTATCCGGCGCATATCCGGGGATTGACAGGAAGAAAATAAGTGGATTCTTCCAGGGCGTAATGACAGGCCTCACGGAAAGATCTCATTGCAAAAATCAGAGGCAGCAAAAGATATTCTTACCGTCCTTCCCGCCTTACCGGTGAAAATTAAACCGGTAAGGCGGGAAGGACGGTAAGAGAGTTTGAGAGAAGTATTGCGTTTTATTTCCGAACAACCGGTCAGCTCTGTTTCTATGGCCATGGTATTTATTTCCTGCAGGATACAGTGGCGGATTAATTATATTCGCCCTTCCACACGCATTAATCAACATCAGATGAGAAAAATTGCATCACTGTTTCTGTTCTTTATTTTTGTTCAATCAGGTTTCGCTCAAACGGCTTCCGAATACTACCAGTCACCGTTTGATACTACTATCAGTTCTGCTTCCCTTGGTGAGAAACGGGCGTTCACGGTGATACTGCCCCGCACATTTAACAAAGCCAATGCATCAAAGTTTCCATTGATCATCGTTTTTGACAGGCAGAACAAGCGGATCTTTCGTCAGATATTTGAATCCATCAATTACCTCGTATCGTTTGATGAGGCACCTGAAGCCGTGATCATCGGTGTTCATACACAAAACAACCGGAACCGGCTCCTGGAAACTTCTTTGCTGGCTTCTGACCCGGGCGCCAAAGGCGAGAAGTTTGTTGATTTTATCTTCCGCGAGTTGATCCCGTTTGCAGAAAAAGAGTATAACTGCAGTAAAGACAGGTTCCTGATCGGCCATTCGCGTTTTGGCTATTTCAGTTCCTATATGCTGGCGAACAAATTGAATGAAGTGTCTGGCGTGACTTCGTTGAGCCCGTTTTTTATACAGAAGAACGTAAACATCGTGGATTCACTCAAAGCCAGCCTTGCAAAGAATAAGCCTGCTCATCACGTGTACTATCGTTTTGTAATAGGAGATACGTTGTCCGATACCAATGACTATCTGCAGATGAGATCCTTCCTCCGTAATAACCGTTTACCTGCAACATTTGACTGGAAGGACACAGAGTTTTTTAATGCCGTGCATATGGCCACACCGGGGTTGGGCATTATGCCAGCGTTATTTGAAATGTTCAATTACTGGGCTACCTCTTCAGAAAAGATCCTGAGAGATGAAAAAGCCATTTTCAATAGTGAGCAGTATGCGCGGTTCAAATCGGCTATGAAGGATCATTACGGAGACAGTATAGGACTGAGCATATCTACCCTGAATGGTATCGCATATAAATATTACAACACGGCCCGTTACAACGAAGCCATCGCTGCATGGAAGATCGTATTGCAGGATTATCCTGCATTCTCTGAAGCGTATATCAGGATAGCAGACAGCTACAGGAAATCAGGAAATAGATCAGAAGCGTTGAAAGCATATCAGACGGCACAACTGAAGCTGGCATCCAGTAGTTTTTATAATGGCCAGGAAAGGACGGAGTTGATGATGGATATTGAAGATGGAATGAAGGAAGTGAAGTAAAAGATAAGATATTCTCTTTTGCTTTTGAACAACCCCATGGCCTAATCAAAACTTAACTCGCTGACATTGCAGAAATTTAAGTAAAATGTGTGATCGATGATCTCATAGATATAGGACGGTGCAAAAGGATGCGGATACTATGCATTATTGAATTTATGGACGACTGCATTTAGTAATGCAGCGGAAACAATTCACTTTCATAGCGGTCATCTTCTCCTTCCACATCCAGTGTCTTAACTTCTATTCCATGGAGTATTTCATATATCCGCGTATAGATTCTTTCTCCATCCTGAAAATCCAGTTCACCGCGTTTGACCAATTGTAGTGAATCCCCTTTCCAGCGGTACATTTCTTTTGAGTGAAGTGATCTCACACCACCCTCATAAAAGGTTTCGACATAGCCCGTTTGTTTGTTGTACCGGATATTGAATAAGTTCAGGTCGGGCCGGTAATGCCAGCAACCTGCATGGTCTGCCAGAAATACACAGGAGCGGCTTTGTCCGTGCATATTTCCGAAACCTTTTACGATGAGGTCGGTATGGCCGTCGTTATTCAGATCGGTTGTTTGCACCTCCATCATATAGTTATCATAAGAAATGCTATCGTAGAGTTTCCACTGGTTCCCGGCGAAATGGTAGATCAGCAGAAAATTCTGCGGTTCATTGATAACAGCAATTCGTTGATGATCTAATTCCCCGCCCCATGCTACGAAATGGGGACTATCTATCTGCAGATTATAGGTTTTTAATGTATCGATATTCAAAGAGTCCGAGAGGAGTGACAACAGATGTTCATTCGCAGTAAGCGGCATCGCAGGTTTATCTTTTTTCGGTTGATCTTTGCAGGCCAGTAAAAAAAGTAGTGCAAAGGAAACCAGGCTTATCGGTTTATAAATGGGCATCGGTAGGTGGTTTGAATTGAAGTTAAGTCAGTTTCCAAAAATATTTTATGAAGAAAAAGGCAACACCATCTTATCGCAGGAATAACAATACTTTATCAAAAAGCAAGACCGCCCGCACATTGGGTTATTTCGGAGCTTTGGATAAAAAATTTTGTTAAACGATTAACTATTTCTAATATTGAGCACCGTAAGCGTGTCAAATGAAAAGAAAAGTATCCCTCAAGGATATCGCAACCAAGGCTAATGTCTCCGCAGCAGCGGTCTCTTATGTCCTGAATGGACAGGAGCACCGCGTCAGTCCTGACATGGCTCACCGCATCAAAACGCTTGCGCGCAAACTCAATTATCGTCCCCATCATATTGCAAGAAGTCTCAAAACACGAAGGACGAATACGATCGGATTGGTCGTTGCCAATATCAGTTATCGCTTTACTACCGGTATCACCAGCGCCATTGAAGCAGAAGCAAAAAAGCATAATTATTCTGTACTGATCGGCAGTTCGGATGAGGAATTGCCGAAGTTCAATGATCTGATCAACGTGCTGGTTGACCGGGATGTGGATGGACTGATCCTGCTTCCGGTGGATAATTCAGAAAAGGAGATAAAAGAGCTGATAAAATCAGATATGCCTTTTATCCTGATGGACCGTTATTTCCCGGACATTCACACCAGTTATATCGCACTGGATAATTACCGTGCCGCGCAGGAACATGTCGACTATCTCGCTTCGATAGGTCATACAAACATAGCATTTGTGAACTATGACGTGTCCATGTATCACCTCCGTGAGCGGACCCGCGGATATGTGGATGCGATGAAGCGGCATAAGCTGCCTGTCAATTCAAAATGGAACAAGACCATCCGCCGGGAAAAGTTTGAAGAGGATATCCGCAAGGCAATCGACCAGGTCTGCGCACAACCCGCCAAGAAGCCAGCCATCATTTTTGCGTCTGATACGCTTGCCATCAGGGGCATCCGCTACCTGAATGAATTGGGAAAAAGAATTCCGGAAGATATATCCGTGATCAGTTTTGATGAATCAGAAGCATTCGAATTGTTCAGCTGTCCTGTCACACACGGACGTCAGCCACTCGAAGAAATGGGAAGGATGGCGGTGCAAACGCTGATCAACGTGATGGAGAATGGGAATGTGAACAGGCAGGTGTTGCTGCGTTCGGGGTTTGTGAAGGGAGGGTCGTGTGGGGAGGAGCAGGACGTTTCAAAGGTTCAATAGGTTT
The DNA here is from genome assembly GCA_003243445.1 of Citrobacter freundii. Taxonomy (GTDB): domain Bacteria; phylum Bacteroidota; class Bacteroidia; order Chitinophagales; family Chitinophagaceae; genus Terrimonas_A. The sequence continues at coordinate 29,615 of QFQQ01000061.1, read as the reverse complement.
CAGAGGTTTGGGGGAAAGAAGTCCTTTTTTTATACTGTTTTAGTTAAACGATTAACAAAAAGATACAAATTACGATTGCATGAAACAACAACTCAAACCCGGTGTGTTTCTCATTGCCATAGTAGCCGCAACGGGAGGATTACTATTTGGATTTGATACCGGTGTGATCTCCGGTGCGCTGCCTTTTTTGAAACAGTACTGGAACCTGTCGGACTCCAGTATTGAATGGGTCACTACAACAGTATTGATAGGAGCGATCATCGGCGCGATCATCAGCGGTAAACTGGCGGATTATCTTGGCAGGAAAAGGATGATCATTGTCAATGCGATCATTTTCCTGATCGGTGCAGTGGGTTGCGCTTATGCGCCATCCATGTCAATGCTGGTGGCGATGCGTATTACGATAGGTATAGCCATTGGCATCACTTCGTTCGTCGTGCCGATGTATATCGCAGAGATCTCACCGATGCGGCATCGCGGCGGACTTGTAACGCTGAACCAGCTGATGATCACCATCGGCATCCTGGTTTCCTATATCACCGATTACTGGCTGTCTGATGATAACAATCCTGAATCCTGGCGCTGGATGTTTGGCGTTGGTGTGATCCCCGCCATCATTCTTCTTGTTGGCATGTTCTTCCTCCCGGAAACGCCACGCTGGCTGATCAGCAAAGGGAAACAGAAAGAAGGAGAGGAGGTGCTGCGCGCGATCGAAGATCCGGATCTTGTCGGGCAAACACTTGCCGATCTGCAGGCCGACCGTGAGCTGGAAAAACAACATCCTCAAACGGCTTCCGCCATCCTGAAACCATGGCTTCGCCCCGCATTGATCATCACTATCGGCATTTTCTTTTTCCAGCAATTCTCCGGGGTGAATACGATCATTTATTATTCACCGATCATTTTCAAAATGTCAGGCATTGTCAGCAATACCGCATCCATTTTACCGGCGATCATCATTGGCGGCGTGAATGTACTGGCCTGCCTGTTCTCTGTATTCATGCTGGATAAAGCGGGGCGCCGCAAACTATACATGATCGGCATCTGGGGGATGATCCCTTCATTGACCATGCTGGGACTGTGTTTTTATTTTAAAGATTTCCTGGGCGATAGTCTTCCTTACTTCGCCGTGATCAGTATCGTGTGTTACATTATTTTCATCGCGATCAGTCTTGCACCATTAGGATGGCTGCTGATCTCAGAGATCTTTCCTTTCTCTGTGCGCGGCATCGGTATGAGTATTGGTTCTCTTGCGCACTGGGGTTTCAATGCAGTGATCGCGTTTACTTTTTTGAAACTGATCAATGCGGTTGGTATCGCCGGCACCTTCTGGATCTATGCAGCGATCTGTCTGGGCGGAGCGATATGGGGCTATTATTTTATCCCGGAGACAAAGGGTAAATCACTTGAATCGATAGAACGGCACTGGAAGAATGGAGGAACGCCGAGAAGCTTTTAGGGATGTTCGATGGTCGATGTTCGATGGTCGATGATAGATGTTCGATGATAGATGTTCGATGATCGATGTTGGCAATCCGATAGTGTTTTAACAGATCCACGCGGTGTGATTATTTATTAATAAGCTGCGAAGCTGAAAGATAGTTTATCGATTATCGACCATCGAGCATCAATCATCGAATCCCGGTCTGATTAGTTAAACGATTAACCAAATAATATGAACCTTTTTCAAATCCTCAACAAGCCTCCGCCATAACGCTGACGGTTTAATGCCGCTTCCATGAAAACGATTGTATTGTAACGACGCATTAAAAAACACAAATATGAAAATACTACTAACATGCTTCTGGGTTGCCTGCAGTCTTTTTGCCTTCTCTCAGAAAAAGACGGTGACCGGGATCGTTCGGATCGACAACAGATCCCAGCTCACGCCGCTTGGCGGAGCTACTATCCAGTCGAAACAACAAACGGTGATGTCTGATTCCACCGGTCACTTTACCATTGCTGCCGACGTCAACGAAACCCTGACCATTACTTATGTTGGCGCAAAAACATTGCAGGCCGTTGTTCCCAATAACGACGAACCGCTTTCCATTAATCTTGAATACAGCGATAACAGCCTGAACGAAGTGGTCGTTGTCGGTTACCAGGCGCAAAAGAAAGCCGACCTGACCGGCGCCGTATCTGTTGTTAAAATGAATGATATTAAAAATATTCCTGTCGGCAACCCGATGAAAGCCTTGCAGGGCCGTGTGCCCGGTGTGTATATCACCACGGACGGTTCTCCCGGAGGTGGCGCCACTGTACGGATCAGGGGTGTCGGCACATTGGGAAATAATAACCCGCTGTATGTGATCGACGGAATTCCTACCGAGCGTGGTTTGAACGAGATCAATCCCTCCGATATCGAATCCATGCAGGTGTTGAAAGATGCTTCCTCTGCAACGATCTATGGTGCGAGAGCTGCCAATGGTGTGATCGTGATCACCACCAAAAAAGGCAGGAAAGGCATTACACGGATCGATTTTAATTCATCGGTATCCACGCAACATTACGGCACCAAGATGTCCGTCCTCAACACGGAAGACCGCGGTCGCGCCGTATGGCAGGCCGCCGTCAACGATGGCGTTGATCCCAATACAGCCAGCCAGATCTATAAATTCGAAACAGAGATCGTCAACGGAAATCCTGTGCTGAAACGCGTGATCCTCCCGGATTTCCTCGATGCGGCGCAGACCATGAAACCCGCTGACACCAAATGGTTTGATGAGATCTCCCGAAATTCACTGATCACCAGCAATGATATTACGTTATCCAACGGTACTGAAAGAGGAAGCACTTTGTTCTCTGTCGGCTATTACAACAATGCCGGCATTATCCGGGAGAGTTTATTGAAAAGAGTGAACGCACGGTTCAATTCTGAATACAGGTTCTTTAACGACCACCTCGTCATTGGTGAGAACTTTTCCGCCATGTATATGATGGGCACCGGCGTGCCAGCTGAAGACATTGTTGGCCTTTCCCTTCTTGCTCAACCGATCGTTCCTGTATATACCGTGAGCGGTGGATGGGGCGGTCCGGCACCCGGTATGACCGACCGTCATAATCCTGTTCGCCTGATCGAAGACAATAAACAAAATAAGACCAGGACTTATCGCCTGTTTGGTAATGCTTATGTAAACCTGATCGTCATTCCCGGTTTGACATTGCGTTCAAGCATTGGAATTGACTATACCGGCTCTTATGCAAGAACCCTCCGCAAATCTTATGTATCCGGGTTCTTATCAGATCCTTCCAACCAGGTTACGACCAGCCAGAATTATGGCGGCAACTGGATCTGGCAGAATACTGCTGAGTTCAACAAGCGCTTCGATAAACACCAGGTACAGGTGTTGGGCGGTAGTGAGCTGATACAATTTATGGGACAGGGATTCTTTGGCTCACGCCAGGGTTATGCATTGCAGAATATCGATTATGCCTATCTCGATGCAGGCTCGGCGCTTAAAGACAATGGCGGATCCGGCTCCTGGAATTCCCTTGTATCCTTTTTCGGAAAAGTGAACTATACTTTTAATGACCGCTATCTTGTCTCAGGAACGATCCGCCGCGATGGTTCCTCACGCTTTGGTACAGATAACAGGTACGGAAGCTTTCCCGCGTTTTCAGTCGGCTGGAGATTGAGTGAGGAAAATTTTATCAAAGATCATGTGCCCTTTATCTCCGATCTTAAACTCCGTTATGGCTGGGGACAAACGGGTAACCAGGCGATCGCCAACAATGCCATCTTCGATCTTTATTCCGCTATCTATGGAACAGATCCGACATTTGACCGCGACCGGGGAAGCGCTTATGATATCAACGGCGGTAACTCCGGTCAGTTGCCTTCCGGGTTTACCAAAACGCAACGCGGAAATAATACACTTAAATGGGAAGCGACCACCCAATCCAATTTTGGTCTTGACTTCGGTTTATTCAATCAGAAAATCTCCGGTTCGGTTGATTATTTCATCAAGAAAACAAGTGATATCCTGCTGACGCCGCCGAGTCTTGCCGTGATAGGTGAAGGTGGTGATCCTACTGTGAACGGAGCGTCCATGTCCAATAAAGGCATCGAAGCGATCATCAATTACGAAGGTGCTGTAAGCAGGGATCTGAATTTTTCGCTTTCATTCAATATTGCTACTTATCGGAATAAGATCACCAAGCTGCCGGATAATTCGCTTACCGCGTTTCCCGGTAACGGAAATGATAAGATCATTATCAACCGCTCCGTTGGAAGTTATTATGGTTATGTGGCAGACGGTATCTTCCAGAACCAGCGCGAAGTGGATGAACACGCAGCGCAGAATGGTAAAGGCATCGGCCGCATCCGTTATAAAGACATCAACGGCGATGGTGTGATCAATGGTGATGACCGTGATTATATCGGCATCAGCGACCCTGATTTTACGTATGGTTTTAATGCCAATATCAGCTGGAAAAAGCTGGAGCTTTCTCTTTTCTTCCAGGGTGTAAAAGGTGTATTGGTCAATAACGGCACCAAGATCTATACAGATTTTTCTTCCATCTGGCCGGGCACCAACTGGGGCAGCCGTACGCTGAATGCATGGAGACCTGACAACACCGGTTCCACCATTCCTGCACTCACGCTGGTGGACCGCAATGATGAAGGCCGTTTCTCTACGTATTATCTCGAACCAGGTTCCTATCTGCGGTTGAGAAATATCCAACTGGCATATGACCTGAGTGAACTTACCCAACGGTTCCATGTAAGACAGGCGCGTGTATTCATACAAAGCTCCAACCTGTTTACCATTAAAAACAAAAAATATACAGGCCCTGATCCCGAAGCGCCCAATAGCACTTATCCGATCCCGGTGATCTATACTGTAGGCGTTAACCTGTCTCTATAACCGCTCAATCTTAAATCATGAAACTACTCAAATACATCGGCGTTATTGCAGCATTTACGTTTGTTGCCTGTACCAAAACGCTTGATAAAACTCCGCAGGGAGTTATTTCCGGCGACAATCTGAACACGCCGGAGAACGTTGAAAAGATGGTGATCGCTGCTTATTCAGGTCTCGGTAATGACAATATTCATACGTCTTACACCCTTTGGCCCTGGGGAAGTATGAGAAGTGGTGATGCCTATAAAGGCGGTGATAGCCCGGGTGATAATACTGACTGGTATAACTATGAAATATTTTCCGGTAACCGGCCTGAGCTTGGCATCACTGACAGGATGTGGTATTACCTGTATGTCGGCATCTCGCGAACCAATGATGCATTAAGGCGGATCAATGCCATGGATGAATCGAGCTATCCCAAGAAAAAAGTGCGCATAGCCGAAATGCGTTTTATCCGCGGCCATTTCTATTTCCTTTTGAAATTGTTATTCAAATATGTGCCCTACATTGACGAAACGATCCCGGAGATAGAATACGGAAAAGTCTCAAACAAGGATCTTTCAAATGATCAGCTTTGGGGCAAGATCGCTGACGATTTCAAATTCGCGGTGGATAATCTTCCGGCAACGCAACCCGAGAAAGGCCGTGCTAATAAGCTGGCGGCAACAGCCTATCTGGCTAAGACAACGCTTTACCGCGCCTATCAGCAGGATGAAAATAACAATGTAACGGGTATTGACGCGCAGATGTTGCAACAGGTGCTCACTTTGTGCGATCAGGTTCTTGCCGGACCTTATTCGCTTAGTCCGGATTATGCCAATAATTTCTTAACACAAACCGAGAACGGGCCTGAGTCGATCTTTGCTGTACAATTTTCCAAAGATGATGGCACACCTAAAGGCAGGATCAATATGGGCGTTGCGCTCAACTATCCGATGAACCAGGAATTCGGTTGCTGCGGTTTTCATTTGCCAAGTCAGAACCTGGTGAATGCATTCAAGACAAGTGCTGAAGGTCTTCCTTTGTTTGATACATATAATAATGCTGATGCAAAAGAGCCCGCGGATTTTCAAACACAAACATTTGATCCGCGTCTCGATCATACTGTTGCCATTCCTGGTCACCCTTACAAATACAGCTCTTTTATTTACCAGAAAACATGGGCAAGAGCTCCGCAGATCTATGGTTATTTCTCCACGCTGAAAGAAACGGTAGCACCAGATGATCCATCCTTTCAAAAAGTGCCGCCGTTCATGTCAAGCTCAAAGAACTATGATATCCTTCGCCTGGATGATGTACAACTGTGGAAAGCAGAGGTATTGATACAATTGAACCGGCAGGATGAAGCATTGCCTTTGATCAATGCGATCAGGACAAGAGCGCAGAACAGCACCAACAGATTGAAATATGCCAATGGAACTTATTATTCCAGTTATAAGATCGATACATACAAGCCGGGAGTAAATTGCACCTGGACAAAGGACTTTGCCTGGAAGGCATTGGTATGGGAACGCAGGCTGGAATTTGCCATGGAAGGCAATCGCTTCTTTGACCTGGTAAGATGGGGCATTGCCGCGGAATACCTGAACAATTATTTTGCCTCAGAGTCCGCCAAGCGTGCTTATCTTAAAGATGCGAAATTCAAAAAGAACCGGGATGAGTATATGCCGATCCCGCTGGCACAAATGAATTACAGCCGAGGCGTATATAAACAAAATACCGGCTGGTAAATCCGGCATCTCTTTTTTATAATTAACCGCAATACCTGAACATGAAAAAAACTTTGTTGGCACTTTTTGCTTTCTTTCCCGCAATGCTCTTTGCGCAGCTTGGCGTAAAGTATGATCCTTCTGTACAAACGACCGGAAACCTTCAGTACTTCCGGCCCAAGGGAGATCTGTTCGTTGGGGACTGTATGCCTTTCTCACACAATGGCAAGTATTACTTTTACTGGTTGCTTGATTCGGCGCATCACCGGAGTCTTAACGGACTTGGTGGACATCAGTGGGCGCTCAGCACCAGCTCGGATCTCAAAACCTGGAAACAGGAGCCTGTTGTGATCGGGATCGATGAAGAATGGGAGAAATCGATCTGTACGGGTTCGATCGTTTATTACAAGGGCACCTTCTATGCGTTCTATGCAACAAGGCTGATCAATGCGGAAGGAAATGTCAATGAACAATTGAGTTATGCCACGAGCAGTGATGGGATCCATTTTGCCAAACAAAAACCCAATCCGTTCTATACTTCTGCCCCGGGATACAGCAAAAGAGATTTCCGTGATCCGAAAGTGATCGTTGATGAAAAGACCGGCGAGTTCCATCTCTTTGTCTCCAGCTGGCAGGAAGATCCGGTGATGCGTCATGCCGGTGGTTGCCTGGTGCACCTGACCTCCACTGACCTGAAGACCTGGAAAGTGCATGATCCGATCCTGACCGGTCAGCCAAGCGTGCCCGAGTGCCCGGATTATTTTTTCTGGAAAGGCTGGTATTACCTGGTGTATAGTGATAACAGCAACACCTATTATGTCAAATCCAGGAAGCCTTATGGTCCATGGGAAGAGCCGGCAACGCAGGCGCTGAATGAACAATGGTCGAATGTAGTCAAGACCGCCGCCTTTCATAATGACCGCCGCATAGCAGCAGGCTGGGTTCCGTCCCGCAATAACAATAAGGATAACGAACATGAGATCTTTGGCGGGCAGGCGATCTTCCGCGAACTGATACAATTCCCGGATGGAACATTGGGAACAAAATTCCCTGCGGAGATGATCCCGGCAAGCGCAGGTGCATTATCATTCAAACTCACTCCGGCAACGCTTTCAACGGTGACGGCAAACACGGTGCAGATCAATGCGCCGGATGGAGTAGGTGCTGCAAAGGTTGCCGGTATTCCTGCACGTAGCCGGATCAGTTTTGAAATAGCGCCCGGTTCAAACCTGGAGGAATTTGGTCTGATCCTTCGTTCGGACAGCAAGGCTGATATTGGTTACCGGTTGAATATGGCACCCAATGCCGGTACCATTTCTCTCGGCAATACCCAGATCAATGCTGTAACGGGATTGAGCAAACCGATCCGTGTGGATGTGATACTCTACGATGATATCATCGATGTTTCCATCGATGGCAAACGTTGTATTGTGAATCGCATGCCTGAGTGGAAAGGCGACCATGTATGGTTTTATGGCAAGCATGGAAAACTTGCTTTCAAATCGATCTCGATCCAAACACTTCAATAGTTAATACAATCAGCTATGTTCTTAGGAATTGATATTGGCGGTACAAAATGCGCTGTGGTGACTGGCAGGCCTGATAGCAATGGAATGATGCAGGTGCTGGATAAGATCAGTACACCAACAGATAAGCCAGTGTATGAAATGATCGCTAAGCTGTTCAGCCTGGCTGAAGAACTTTTACAGCGAAACAGTTTGGATAAAAGTGATGTGAAAGGCGTGGGCATCAGTTGTGGTGGCCCGCTGAGCAGCAAGCGGGGCCGGATCCTTTCACCGCCCAATCTGCCCGGCTGGGATGATATCCCGATTGTGGAGATGGCCGAACAGTTCTTTCAGCAGAAAGTAATACTGCAGAACGACGCCAATGCATGTGCAGTCGCCGAATGGAAATATGGTGCGGGCAGGGGCGTGGACAATCTCATCTTTCTCACATTCGGAACGGGTATGGGAGCGGGGTTGATCCTGAATGGCCGTTTGTACTCGGGCATTTCGGATCTGGCTGGTGAAGTGGGGCATATACGTTTATCTGAAGCCGGTCCTGTTGGTTTTGGCAAGGCTGGTTCATTTGAAGGTTATTGCAGTGGCGGCGGTATTGCGCAGCTTGGCCAGATCAAAGCGAGGGAGCGGATCCAGATGGGCCAAACGACCGCCTATTGCGCGGGCCTGGATGAATTGCCTTATGTGACGGCAAAAAGTATTGCGGAAGCTGCCATGAAAGGAGATGAAACGGCGATCGCAGTATACGATCTTTCTTCTGAATATCTTGGCCGTGCGCTGGCGATGCTGATCGATGTATTGAACCCGGAGTTGATCATTCTCGGCAGTATCTACGGACGTGCGAAGCAGTTGATCGAAAAGAAAATGTGGGCGGCCATCCATCGCGAAGCTTTCAAAGATTCGGTGGATGCCTGCAGGATCGTGGCGGCCGGGCTTGGTGAGAGCATTGGTGATATGGCCGCGCTATCACTCGCCGCGATGGCTGCAGAAGCAAAACAAACAGTGAAAGGCAATGGCCTTATGAATACGGAATGATAAAAATTTGCAGGCAGTCGTTTACAGTTGAAGATGGGCCCACCGGATCGGTGGGCCTTTTTGTTGGAAAGATTTGCGTCAGCCTGTAAATACGATTGGTTAATGATTTGGAATTGAAGATTCGAGTTACTGTATGAGAAATATGAAAAAAGAAAAGATGCGAGAGAAATAATAAACGCAGAAATTTCGAGGGTATGACTTTTTGTAAGAAGCTGCGTACTTTTTTTATATTACTTGTTCGCTAACGAAAAATTTGCCTCGTAAATTAACTATTGGAATTCACAGAATAACAAGTTCTTCCATTTTGGCTCATGAAAAATTTATTGCCATCAAATAAATAACCAACAAAACAATATCTCTGATTCTGGAAATACTTCTAAAAATTGACATTGTCTCTGTCGCAATGAAATTTTGCCAGTGCACGAATCTTGATAACCTTATCTGCTCTTTTGCATTTTAAACAGATCACTTGCCCCGCCTTGTTCTTTTTTATCATTGCCGGAACGGAAAAAGTTATTTTAGGGTTGTCACTTTTGAAGGTGCTGGTTGACAGTAACAGCAACGTATCTTTTTCTGCATTGGTATAATAAAAATCGAAACTTGATTCATGTTGATCAAGGAAGTCGATGTTAAAATTCCCCTTGCTGCCGGGCACCGTTTTTGCAAGGATCTTATTATTACCTCTTACAAAAACGGTTGCGTTGAAAAGAGGGGCGGAGGTATCAGTTGGATTCTTTTTCAATTGCCCGGTGACATAGATGCGGATGGTTTTAACTTCTGCGCCGGCTGACACAAAAGCGAGGCAAATACCTATAAAGGCAAGTCGTTTCAAATTGATCATTCTACCTAAGATAGCAAGTTTTTGGCTGATGGCATAGCGGTTCATGGATGACCTTCTTCTTTATTACCCCTTATTTCCAGTCTTGAGGAGTGGGGACGGGGTGAAAACACCCCGGCTATTTGAGGTGTAAAAACGGTTGCCTCTCATTTGCTGCATATTTACCTTCGCTCCTCCATTAATCCAATTCTTATCGCCAAAACAGTTAAAGATGATTCGTACGGTATGGTTATGTAAAAACGAATTGTTCGCCTCTTCGCTGGGGCATTTATTGCGTGAATACGGCATCTCGATCGTTACCTCTACAGAACCCGCAAAAGCTTTCCCTTATTTCGAAGCCATTGAGGCAGACCTGATCATCATCGACGCCAATTGGGACAGGGATGATCATAAAGGTATTGCCATTCTTGAGGGATTATCCAAACAGATTCCGGATATTAAAGCAATTTTTGTAACCACCACTTTTCAATCCCGGCTTTGTAAAAAACTGGAGGATGCCGGTGCAATGGGATACTTTTACAGGAATAGTGGCAACATAGAAAATATCGTGCATTGTATACGTCAGGTGTATGCGGGAATACAGTGTTTTGGAGAAACGGATCCTGCATTGAGTGGGGCGGAGAATAAGATGGAGAAACGGGCGTAGGAATAGATTATCCTGGTTAATCCGTCGTTTCATTTCAGCTAGTACATTTTGTATCTTCGACGCATAAAAATTTATCTGCAGGTTCAAAACAGCATTGCATGGGACTTGATAGCGTTGAAATACTGATGAAGGTGGAAGAAACCTTCGGCATTAAAATTCCGGATGTGGAGGCTCAGAATATTGTAACAGTGGGAGATCTTCACAACGCAGCGTGGCGTCATCTTTCGGGTAAGCATAGTGATAAATGTCAGTCTCAAAAATTATTTTATAAACTGAGAAGATCTTTTGCCGATAAGTACGAATTTCCTCCTCAGCAATTAAATCCTGAAACATCTCCGGACAAGATATTTCCAAAAATAAACCGCAGGCAGGAGTATCTGAGGTTTTCTGCTGAGACTTCATTGACGCTTCCCGATCTTATCCTGGCGGGTTTCTGGCAAAAAATGTTAACCAGCGTTGGTTTTGTTGCCATTGGTGGCGGATTGATCACATCACTTATACTTATCAATTTTTTTGATTACAGCAAGTGGAGTCTTTTCATTCCGGTCGCCGGTATTATCATTACAGTTACCCTTTCGCAATTACTGGATCCGAAGCGTGTCTTGATCAATGCCGATACGATGAGGGTGTTTACTCAGCAGACACTCAATTTGAACTATTCAGCGCTTTCAGGAAAAAATGAGTTTAACAGAACAGAAATCGAATCGGTGATCGATCATATCATTATCAATCAGGCTGGTCTGGACCCGGGAGAAGTAACTGCCGATAAGAAAATCGGAGATGATCTGGGAATTGATTAGGCCTCTAAAATATTCCTCCGGATTTCTTTAAATAACCTTTCCACCAGTTGATCTCCCTGATGGCCGATTCGCGTAAAGTTCCCGCGGATCACACAGATTTTCCCTCACTATTACCGGAATGCGGTCAGCTATGACGACTGTTCCCTTATTTGGATGCGCAGATTGCGCAGATAAGATCCCGTTGCCAGTGCTATCTGCGTAATCTGCGGGGCCTGATGAAAGTCATTTCCTTACTTGCTGCATTTCCAATAATAAAATCCGCAAATCTGCGAAATCTGCGGGAACCCTACGCCAACCATGAAATGAGTAACGGCCTGCATCCGGCCTGGCTCATCACTGCCCGGGCAGGCCGTAAGAAAAAACGGATCAACCCGGTTGATCATCAAAAAAAATCAATTGATCATTTTGTTACTCTCAATATTTATAATGACCTTAATCTTGAATGTAATTCAGTCCCGTTAACACGTTTACGGCCGGCAGAATTTTTATACCGTTTTTGAGATTATATGTTTATAGAATACGAAGATCTGGCCAAGGTAAATGCACCTTTTCATGATGAGTTCAAGCAGGCTTTTGCCGGCTTATTACAAAGCGGCTGGTATATACTTGGTAAAGAGGTAGAGAACTTTGAAGGCGAGTTCGCCGCTTATTGCAATACTAACCACTGCGTGGGCGTTGCGTCCGGATTGGATGCGCTGGTGCTGGCATTGCGCGCGCTGAACCTTCGGCCCGGGGATGAAGTGATCGTGCCTGCCAATACCTATATCGCGTCCATCCTGGCGGTCCTTCAACTTGGACTTAAGCCTGTATTGGTGGAGCCGGATATCCGGACTTATAATATCGATGAGGCTAAAATTGAATCGAAGATCAATTCCCATACAAAAGCCATTCTCGTCGTTCATCTTTATGGAAAGCTTTGTGATATGGAGGCGATCGGAGCAATCGCCGCAAAACATCAGCTTTTTGTGATCGAAGATTGCGCACAGGCACACGGAGCTAAGCTGAATGGCAAAAAAGCAGGAAGCTTTGGCGATTTTGGTGCATTCAGTTTTTATCCGACAAAAAACCTTGGAGCTCTTGGAGATGCCGGTGCGATCACTTTTCAGGATAGCGAACGGTTGAGTATGCTGAAACAATTGAGAAATTATGGCTCGGAAAAAAAATACCATAATAATATCGTGGGATATAACTCAAGGCTGGATGAGATCCAGGCGGCCTTTCTCCGGATCAAATTAAAGCACCTTGACCGCATCAATCAACACAAACAAACACTTGCAACGATCTACAGCGAAGGATTGAAAGCTGATTTTATACTTCCGGAGAAACAGCCCGGATATGAGGATGTTTATCATATCTACCCGGTCAGGCATCCCGAACGGGACAAAGTGCGGCAGTTTTTGCTCGATCACCGGATCCGCACAGAGGTTCATTATCCCATACCACCGCACAAACAAAAGGCATTGCAGGGGCTGATCGACGAAGATGATTTCCGGCTGACAACAGAGATACATGAAACAGTGCTGAGCCTTCCGATCTCAGCCTATCATTCGCCAAACGATGTGCAGAGAGTGGTTGACGTATTGAATAGTTTTTAACGATAGTTTTTCGCTCACTTATTCTAACCGGTAAAACAAACCGGCGGAACAGAAGCCAACGTGCGAAAGAAATCATCTGCCAGAAAAAAATTAATCCATTAGTATAGAGGTATAGCTGCCTATTTTTTATTCATGCAATATTACTGCACCTTATTTAACTCCATTTACCTGTCAAGAGGTCTTGCCATGTACAGATCACTTGAACAGCACGCGAAAGATTTTCATTTGTACATTTTTGCTTTTGATAATGATTGTTATGATACGCTTCAGCAAATGCGATTGGCACATGCCACGATCATATCACTAAAGGAATTTGAAAGCGAGGAGTTATTAGCGGTAAAACCTTCACGAACTGCGGGTGAATACTGCTGGACCTGCACATCATCAACCATCTGGTATTGCCTTCATACGTTTTCACTTGATCACTGTACTTATATTGATGCTGACCTTTTATTCTTCTCGGATCCGAAAGTATTGCTGGATGAAATGGGAGATGATGCCGTACTCATCACAGAACATCGTTACAGCCCGCAGCATGATCAGTGCGCACTCAGCGGAATTTATTGTGTTCAGTTTGTAACCTTCAAAAACAATCCGGAAGGATTGAGGGCACTTGACTGGTGGCGGCGTGAGTGTATCAAATGGTGCTATCGGAGGTTTGAAGACGGAAAGTTTGGCGATCAGAAATACCTTGATGACTGGACGGAACGCTTCCGGGGCGTGCATGTGTTACAGCATCATGGTGGTGGTGTAGCGCCCTGGAATAACCTTGAATACGATTATGAGCGAAGAAAAGATGGCGTACAGATTAATTACAAAGGCAGGCCTTATTCGCTGGTGTTTTATCATTTTCATGATTTTAAATACTGTGAACAGGATGTGGTGAGATTAACCTCACATCAGTATGCGCTGAAGAAAAAAGCAATCGAGCTGATCTACCAACTATATGAACGCGCACTTCAGGCAGCGAAGAATGAGGTCCGGCTGCATATTGGCCCGGTCACTGTTCACGAAAAACCGGAAGACTTGTCATGGATAAACGGCAACACGGGACGAAAGCTGACATTTGCGTTGAGAGGGTTTTACAAGAACTATTACCGGAGATCGAGGCTTGGGTAATATGTTTAAGTTGGAGAAAGGGGCCGTATACTTCAGGTCATTCATCAATGCAATACAAGCTTGCTGAATAAAGTCTTCCTTCCCGTTCTTCCCATCTTCCCGGTTTATTTTTTACCGGTAAGACGATGAGGACGGTAAGAAAGTCCTATGTTAGCAACCTTATTCTACATAGAGACCAATATCTTATAATCTGCGGGAACCATAACTTCCTTTGACAGGCCGGTCCGTCAACAGCAAACTGGGTATACAAGCTCAACGGTCATTTAGCACGCAACGCAAATTCATTTGCCCGGTCAAACACGATTTTTGGAGGGATCTTCAGCAAATAGAAGCTAAGTTTTCTTCGCCACTTACGCACCGGTACCAGCTTTATCAATGGCATGATCAGCCTGCAGAGAAATAATTGTCCTTTATTTTTCTCCTGTTTTATTTCCTTCGAAAGCAAAGATTTCAACTGGTCCATATATTCATTCCTGAACTTTTCACTGAGTTGCCCGCTCTTGCGGATCCGGAATCCTCCAAGTTGAAAGGAAGTACTGTATAGCTTTTCGTGCCGGAAGAAACGAAGCCACAGTTCAAAATCTGCTGCCAGTGAATGTTCCTGTGACAGATGACTTCCTGCCGCGATCCAGAGATCCCGTTTCCAGAACACGGATTCCTGTTGTATGAATTTTCCGTTGAAAAGATACATTCTCCATTTTGACCATCGCTCATCAAGGATGTCGCCTTCGTAGGTAAAGCAATTGCTGGCTTCGTCGAAATATGTATTGCTCCCCATCAACCATTTTACCTGTGGAAATTGCAGGAAGATAGCTGCTACGGTTGAAAATGCCCGGCGATGATACAGGTCGTCTGAATTGATCCAGGCCATGATATCACCGGTTGCTTTATCAAAACCTTTTTGCAAGGCATCATACAAGCCATTGTCTTTTTCTGAAACCCAGTAAGAGATCTGTTGTTCGTATTTCTTAATGATCTCAACAGATCCGTCAGTACTTCCACCATCGATCACAATATATTCAAGGTTAGGATAGCCTTGAGAAAGAACAGACTGGATGGTCTGCTCCAGGTACGCGGCCTGGTTGTAAGAAGGCGTTACGATCGATATTTTTGGAAACGGATCAGGCATGATTGGTTTGCTTACCGGGATTTATTTCTTACGGAAGAATGATTTTTTATGCGCGTTTTTTAAAACAAAAGCCCCTGCTATAACCGGCAGGCTGGTGATCGATCTCCATGATCGCTTCGCCGGGTACATAGCTTTCAAAAGATGCCCGCAGCATATAGTCGTTCTTAAAATGTGCTACGAAGCCGTTTTGATTAAAGAACCAGGCCGGATAAGAAGCTTCATATACAGAAGGCCATACGTGTTGCACGGTAATGCGGTCAGGTCCTTCATTTACAAAAGCAGTCCTGTCAACCAGTATTGTATCAAAGCCATATGAAACCAGTTTGTCAAGAAACTGATGCGGATCCGGTAAATATTGAACAACGCTCGACAATACCACAAAATCAACATGCCGCAATTTGATACAATCTTCGATCGCGTAAAAAAACTTCAGCGTATCGTCTTCGAAATTTTTTTTTCCGCAATCAATATAGTGATCCTGTTCAACGATATTCCAGCCGGAACAGATATCAGGTGAAAGAAATTCCTTCAACTGGAAATAGGTACTGCCCAGCGAGCCGCCAAAATCAAGCACATTCACCGGACGTTTTTTTTGCTGTGCATCAAGCAGCAGGAATGACAGCAACGGGTAAGGATATTCGCTTTTGGAAAAAAGAACAGAATCGCGTTCATATACTGCATCACCGTTTTTCACGGCAAGTAGAGCCTGTTTGGTTTTCTCCAGGATGTTGGCCTGATTGTAGCCACTGGTCAGCGCGGTCGCTTCTTTCCAGGAACTGTAGTTGCCAAACCAACCATATGCAGGTTTCGGTTTTCTCTTTTTGAATAAACTCATTAAACTGAAAATAGATTGAAACGATGCATTATTTTTTATCTTGACGAATACGGTTCATAAATATAATCCTCCGGATCAAAGTATTCGGAAGCCAGTACCATCAGCATTGCATCTTCGCTGAAGGCAAACATCTGATGCCAGTCTTCAGGATGCAACAGCAAACATTTCGCCGGGCTATCCAGCAGGAACTCTTCTTTCGTCTGGTTATTATCATTATAAATGCTGCAGCGTCCTTTCAGGCAGATCGCGGCCTGGATTGTCTGCTTATGCCGGTGTCCTCCTCTTACCGAATCATCAACACCATAGATATAAAATATGCGTTTGATAGGGAAGGGGATGATCTTTTCGATAACGGTAAGGTTACCGCGGGTATCGGTGAACGTGTTGAGATGAAGTAGTTGGGGCAAGAGTGAAGTTTGAAAGGGTTAAAAAAAGTTCCAGAGGTTTCAGAAGTTTCAGAAGTTCCAAAGGTTCCAGAGGTTTCAGAGGTTGCTGCCGCGACTTGAAATGATCACATTTAAAGAACTCATTGCGATCCGAAGAACCTCTGGAACCTTTGGAACTTCTGAAACCTTTGGAACCTATGAAACCTATTCGCCACGTTGCTATTTGAGAACATTGACCGGTACCAACTGCCGCTCTGCCTGCTTAAGCTCCGGCTTCGTTTTCTTCCAGGCTTTAAATTGTTTGAAAAGAAATCTTACCCAGATGATGGCTCCGTAGTTGCGGAGGATCAGGCTGGCTTTTCTTTTTTCAAACAACTGGTCTTTATAGTTGGAAGAAATACCGTCTGTGCTGAAAGTGGCGATCACCTGGTCAACAAATTCAAAGCGGAACGCGGGGTCTTTCCAGCACCACATATTGAGTACGTGATCGGCGGAGATCTTATAGTCAGTATCGTAGCGGTACCGCTGAAAGACAGCTGCGGGATAGATCATTGCCTGGTGATTGATGCCGGTCTTTGCATGTTTGTAAGCAGATAATTTACCAAGATATTTTTTATCGTCTTTCCATACACTACCGTAGTAGATCGTATTCTTATTGATCAGCTTTTCAGCTAATCTTGAAAAGTCAGGGGTCAGCTCGTCATCCGCACCGACAAAGTAGATCCAGTCACCCGTTGCCTTTTCCACGGCTTTGTTCATCGCGTGATAAATACCGCCGTCTTTTTCACTAACCCAGTAGCTGATGCGGTCGTTGTTTTTTTCAAGGATGGTTGTTGTACCATCGGAACTGCCTCCATCGATGACGATGATCTGCAATGAAGGATAATCCTGCATGTAAATACTGTCGAGGCAACGCTGCAGGTATCGCGCGGCATTCAGTGTCACGATCACAAGGGAGAGGAGGGGGCTGGAACTGGCCGGTTTCGCAACCTCGTATTGATTCAAGCCTACATCGCAGGTCTTTAATTTTGATTCGATCGTTTGCATAAGCAGTGCTTTATTTTTTTCACACAATCCCCTGCATTGTTCTTTATGATGGAGATGATAAGCCACGCCGCCGAACTTCAATGCGCGTTTGGTGATATCAGCATTGGACAAACGCCAGGCGATCTCATTGTCTTCTTTTCCCCAACCCTGAAATGCTTCATTATATCCATTTACAGCGATGAGATCTTTTTTCCAGAATGCCATATTGCAACCGCGCAGTTTGCCCATATTATCATTGTGATAACGGGATGCAAGCAACTTTCTGAAAGGTCTGATGCGAAGTGCATTCAGTTTGTTTCCCACGCCCGGTTGCAAGGGGGTTACCAGTTGTTTTCCCGAATCCAGCAGGCGCGCTGACAATGCCTGGTTGATCATTGCCCTGCTACCCGTAACGAAGCGGCCGGGTTCGCAGACTTCCAGGTGATCACGTACAAAATGCTGATGCAGGATCAGGTCGCCGTCTATCTGGATAATGTATTCGTACGAAGCCTTTGCGATGGCTTTGTTACGGATCATGGTAAGACGAAAGCCCTGATCTTCCTGCCATACGTGTATAACAGGGATGGAAAGAAGCGGACGCATAAGATCGATCACCTGGCGCGTTTCTTCAGAAGAACCATCGTCGGCAATGATCACCTCGTCAGGAAGTACCGACTGTGCAGCGATGCTTGCAAGACAGAGCTTCAAGGCTTTGGGCCAATTGTAGGTGGCTACAATTAATGAGATGTTGGGTCGGCGGTTCATGTGGCAAGTTGTCCAAATCCATTTGGACATGTTTTTGTTTTATGGTGAATAACATCGCTGAGCACTTTCGTGTGAACTGGTTCTTTGCTCTTTTCCAGTTCAGTGTGGTGGAGGTGGTATTGAATAGCGCTCAGCTTTACAATCTTTTTAATGATATTATTATTGATGAAACGTGCAGCGAGTTCCTCGTCTTCGTGGCCCCAGCCCTGCAGTTCATTGTTATATCCGTTTGTAAGAATGAAATCACTTTTCCAAAAAGCGAGGTTACTGCCGCGTACGCTTCGGGAGCACATTTTTTTACGATGAGCGATGAAGCTTAATTGCGGAAGATGGATGGCATTCAGTTTATTAAGAATGCCTTTTGAAAAAAAGTGTAGGTGTTTTTCCGGACCGGTCAGAATTTCATTGGTTACCGGAGGCGTAAGCCTTGCGCGTGATCCGCGGACGAATGCACCGTATTCGGCTGCCTGTTGATGATCTGAAATAAAATGCCTGTGAAGAATAACGTCACCGTCAACCTGGATAATGTACTCACCCGTACAAGCTTTGACCGCCTTATTCAGGATCTCGGCTTTTCTGAACCCGAGGTCTTCCTGCCATACATGGATGATGGGCACCGGAAAACCGGGTCCTAATTGCCCGATCAGCAGCCTGGTCTCCGGACCAGAACCGTCATCGGCAATGATCACCTCGGCGGGTAATACCTTTTGTCTGGATACGCTTTGCAAGCATAGACGCAAGGCCTCCGGCCAGTTGTAGGTGGCAACGATAAGCGAGGTGGTTGGTGGCACCTTCGGTTGGGCTAAGTTCTTGATTTCGATATTCTTATGGTGGTCCTAATCAGATTCTAATACCAAAATAGGATAAATCGGAGCATCACAAAAACATAAATGAGCAACACTGTTTTTTCGGTGACCAATGAAGTTGGTCACTGGTTTCGTCAGGTTGGAAGGGGAGATGGTCGATGGGAAATGCGGAATGGCAGAGAGGGATGGTCGATGTTCGATGGTCGAAAGAGAGCTGCCGGTTGACCGTTGTCCGGACTTAGGGATGAATTTTAGTAAGAGTACGATTCAACCATCGACCATCGACCATCGAACAACGGACAACCTGCAGCTTTCACCCTATTTGAATTGCGCGAGCAACTCCCTCTTAAACGTATTCCCAATCGGCAGTTCCGTATTATTCGACAAAAACACCTGTGTTCCGGATACTTTCTGGATCTGTTTCAGGGAGACGATGTAGGATTTGTGGATGCGAAGGAAGAGATTGGTACTGAGTCTTTCTTCGATTTCGGCCGTGGTCATCTGGCTGATAAGCATGCCGTCTTCGATGAATATTTTCACATAGTTGCCAAAGCTTTGGATATAGAGAATGGAGCTGAAAGGTATTTTGGTCATGCGGCCATCAACTTTTAGAATGAGATGATCCGCTTCGTCGGAGATCAGGGCTTTGGCCTGCTGCTGAATTCCTTTACGGTTGAGCACCTTGTTGATCGCCAGCAGGAATTTTTTGAACTCGAAAGGTTTCAGCAGATAGTCGACCACTTCGTATTTGTATCCGTCCAACGCATATTGTTTATATGCAGTTGTCAGGATAATATATGGTCTGTTCGTCAACGTCTCAAGCATTTCCAGGCCCGAGAGACCGGGCATGTTTATATCGAGGAAAACAATATCCACTTTATTGTTGTACAGATAATCCAGCGCATCCACCGCATTGTAGAAAGACCCTTCGAGTGAAAGGGTTTTCATATCCTTGAGAAAATGCGAAATAACAAGATGTGCACCTTCTTCGTCATCCACCACTATGCACTTAATTTTATCCATTCGGTTGTCTTTTTAACGATAAAACCAATTTTGTATAGAAGCTATTTCCGGTAATGTTTTGTTGCAGGCTGGAACTTCCATGATAAAGGAAGTCCAGGCGTTGCCGCAGGTTTGTCAGCCCGATACGTGTTGACGGATGTATTTTCTCATCATCCGGCAGGGAGTTCTCTACTACAACAGTCAGTTCATGCTGATCCAGCGTGATTGACGTAGATACAAACCAGTGGCCATTGGTAAGACTGTGTTTGAATGCGTTTTCAACAAGCGTGATCAGCAGCAGCGGAGCGATCTCATACCGGTCGAGGAGCTGATTTTTTTCCTCGTACCTGAAAGTTACCTCACATCTTTTACCGATGCGTTCTTTTTCAAGATCAATATAATTTTCGATAAACTGAATTTCCGCTGCAAGATTAACGGTTGTTTTGTTGGCATTTTCTATCTGGTACCGCATCAGGTTTGAAAGCTTGATGATCAGGTCCGGTGTTCGCCCCGGATCCGTCAGGCTGACACCATACAGGTTATTCAGCATATTGAAAAAGAAATGCGGGTTCAGCTGTGCCGACAGGAATTTGATGCTCATCTCATTCAGCAACAGTTGATCATGCGTTCTTTTCTGAACCTCCACGGAATATTGTTCCATCAGCGAAAAAGCCATGATGGTGAATGTATTTACGATCCCGATCACACAATAGTAAGCGAATGAAAGAAAGAGATCCTCATCCTGGTAGATCCAAGGCTGGATCCAGAAATAATCGGCGGCCAGCAGTACCGAGCCAAGCAGGAGCGTGGAGAAGATCAGCAGGAGGATATATACGACCCGGTTCTTTTTAAAATATAAAGGGAAAATATAGAAACGATGGATCTGCGCCTGGATATAAACCAATAGGAAAAACACGATGCCTTTGAACAGGTTCGTCACGCTGTCGATATTGATCCATTCATGCAGCATGGTCAGGCTGAACATTGAGATAAAGATCACCGCTTCGCGGAAATAGAAATTCTTGAACCATTTCCGGCCCGGAAGAAGAAAGTTGACGGATTTGCCGCGTTGGATGGTGGTGCTGATGAACTTCAAGACCTGGCAGCTTTAGGCAGTTTTGGGGTTTAGAATGAGTGGAAAGATAGGGATAGAGAAGCAAAGTCGGTGAAATCCGGCAAATGGATTTTTTTAACGATAAACCGATGTGGGTAGGCTGTTTTCGATCGTATGAGGACGCTTCAATTCAACGACTTTAGAATAGCGCCTGAAAGTTGGGTTAGGCCAGCCGCTTCTTTGTACTTCTTACCGTCCTTCCCGTCTTACCGGTCTAATTTTTACCGGTAAGACGGGAAGGACGGTAAGGAAGCCTGAGGGAAAGCCACATCCTGAATTGTGCTTTGCAAAATCTCCTTGGCCGGTTCAGACATGTCGGCGATGGTGATGCAAACCAAAACTAGATGGTGAGCTTTCCACAAAAAGGAATCGCGGTCGTGATGATCGGAGATGTTTATTCGCCGTTGAAATGGTTGGGGCATTTGGATCATTGAATGGGGAGATGTGTTAAATTAGGCTAACAAAAAGGACCGCCGACCACTGACCGCCGACCGCCGTGCAGTACTGTTGTTGAAAAGTCTTTTTTCTTTAGAGTTAAAATACTTCAGAATATTTTAACTTGTACTCAATCGATCTAATGGCTTGTCGTCAATAATGTATAGTACAGTGGTCGGCGGTCGGCGGTCGGCGGTCTGTGGTCGTGCTTAAACAAAATCTCACTGACATGAACGATAAAAACAACGAACGTATCTACCGCATGTCCTTTGCAGGTGTTTATCCGCACTATGTGGCAAAAGTGGAAAAGAAAGGCCGCACGGTAGAAGAACTGCATGAAGTTATCTTCTGGCTGACAGGGTACAATGAAAAGACCCTCCGGAAAGTGATAGATAACAAAACGGATTTTGAGAATTTTTTTGCGGAAGCACCAAAGATGAATCCGAATGTTTCAAAGATCACTGGCGTGATCTGTGGCTATAGAGTGGAAGAGATCAAAGATAAAGTGATACAGCAGGTGCGTTACCTGGATAAACTGGTTGATGAACTGGCGAAAGGAAAAGCCATGGAGAAGATCCTGCGGAAGTAATCCCGGATCCTCTCCGAAATATTTTACCTGGCTGTTTATAAGATTGCCTGATGCGGGTTCAATTTTCAAGATGTTTTTTGATCAGTTCATATGCTGCCTCTTCCTGTGGTTGGGGTGCTGCAATGGTGATCAGCCGGCCTTTTTTATCGATCAGAGCATAACGGGGAAATCCCTGATCGATATTAAATTGTTGTTGAAATATGCTTCGTCTGATTTTCTGCTTTCAACGTTTTTTGTTCCAAAGTTCTTCGAGAAGCGTTAATGATGGTGATGAAGGAAAATCTCTTTTATACAATTCAACTTCTTTGCCTGTGAGATCGGTATGATTGAAATATTTCAACAGTAAAAAAAGAAAAGCCGATCGTTGTTTTTGCAGGGTAAGCGGATGCCGGACCAATAATGAGTCAGCAATCCGGAACATTTCATGCCAGGAAGATGCTGATCCCGGCTGAGAACCTGTTGGTTTTAGGGATGCCCTGTACTCGATAAAATTTTGCAGCGCGCTTTGATAGGAGTTGCTGTAAGAGCTGTCTTCCACGAGAGAAAACCGTTTCCAGAAATCAAAATAGTCGCCCGGAATATCCTTTGCTGAAATTTTATTGGTTGCTTTCAGCAACTGCACATATTGATAGTGGTTGACCAGCGTGAAATTACTGGTCTCTGCTTTATAAAAAGCGCCGAATGGTTTTGACACGCCTCCTTCTGTCTCGCTGCTGGGTATAATGATCCACCGTACCGCTTCGATGCTGTCAAGGTATTTTCTTTGTCTGGCAGGTTCAAAACTATTGAGGCCAATATTGCCGGGAACAGTGAACGGCTGCATGAGTCCGGAAGATTGCATCACGGAGTTTTCGCGGGCAGTTTTCCCGGAGAAATCGAATCCGCCGTTTTTTTGTGTTGTAATAAGAAGTGTGTCGTTTGGCTTTATCCATAGCACAAAAAACGTATTGCTAAAGTATAAGCTGACTGGTTGCTCTTTGTCCAATGCCGCATCAATAATGAATTTCCCGCTATCGTCTGATCTGCCTTCCGCGATCACGGTGCCGGCATAATCATTCAATGAATGCTGGTCGATCTTGAGCGTGTACTGCATATTGGGATATGCCGGCAGCCGCGCTTCGATCCTGGTTCTTCCCCAGGCAGTTCCGGACATAAAGATCAGCAGGCAGAATAACTTATTCATAAAGCGATTTGCTCAAATGTACGAATTGATTCGTATTTTACAAATTTCGAAGGAGTGAATTTGTCAGGCGTAGAAGTTCTCAATTCGCTGCATCATTGTCGTATGGTTAAATCTACATATGGTGAAACGAATCTGCCGGAGCGCTATAATGAAAGGAAGATAGATTTTCTGTGTCACCAATAAAGATGTCAGGCTGTATAATGTAGCATCAGGACAGCGCCGGTAAATCTTTGCAGATGAATAGATCGGCTACATGCATTCCGTGAAGTTGAATGTGAAGTTGAAGACAATCGCTGAGCTGTGACAGTTTGATAGCGATGGAAACTTGAACAGGTAATGGCTTTCGCCAGAGCTTTCAGGTATTATGCCATTGAAGCCGGTTATGAAAATGTGGTGCTGAACATCTGCACGAGTAAGCGCTATTGCCGTTTCCACCAGCTTTCATCAGCCACCATATTGTCGTTATGCTTAACGATAAAAGTGCTGAAATCCGCTGGAGTGACGGGCTTTGTTGTTCCAGTCGAACCGGGCTTTCCGGTCGGTATATCAGCGCATAGCAATAACCTGAGATTGTCATCTTCAATAGACCGGACCTGATAAAGTCGGAAGTCCTGCGGTACGGAAAGGTCGAGTTCATTCACGACCGTTCCTGAAACCGGGAACTGAATAAGAAGATCTCCGACACGAAGAGGAGTAAGGTCACTATGCGTTTTAATTCGTTGATACATATGATCATTTAAAGCAAGTATCACACCAAAGAACTTTTTCGCGACCAAATGGGGCTGTATATCCTGTATATTTTTCAAAGTATTTCTTTGTCTGATCGGTCTGTTGATTTTTTATCGTTTGAACAGATCGTTTGTAAAAATTAAAAGGTATCTTTAGTAAGTGACGACAAGTACTTCATCATCCTGTCGGGATCGGTTTTAATTTTTACGCTTCATCTGGTAATCATTTTTCTTCTCTTTACGCCTGTTGCGGTCTATTGTCACAGTATTCTTTACTCATTAATAATTATTTTATGAATTTGTATGTATCCAATCTGGGCTTTCACGTACGTGACGAGGAGTTGAAGCAATTATTTGATCCGTTTGGGCAGGTGTCATCTGCAAAAGTGATCATCGATCGCGAGACCGGTCGCAGCAGAGGGTTTGGCTTTGTTGAAATGCCATCCGAGGAAGAAGGCAAGAAGGCTATTGCATCTTTAAACAACCGGGAAGTTGAAGGCCGAAATATTTCTGTGACCGTTGCAAGAGAAAAGGAACCGAAGAAATCCCGTGACCGTTGGTAGTGACGGATCGCTCTCTTAATAAAATCAAGCAGGGGATATTTTTCCCCTGGCTTTTACATTCAATACCGAATTATGCTCTTTTTTAAGAAAGACCTGAATTTTCAACATTACTGGTGGGAGATGCAATTTGACGGGGAAAGTGGTGTTTATTCCGGAGAACCGACACGTCGTTCTTTTGATCCGTTCAATGGAAACCAGGTATTATTCCTGATCAACTGTTATGGGTATGCAACAGGTAATCTCACTCTCAAGCAGGCCCATCTGATCGAGGAGAACATTGCGTACAGGTTACCGATCGGGCTTAAAAGTGAGCGGTCTGTTTTCAACTGGATCTCCGAACAGATCTTTGACGATGCAGAAATCCCGGAGATACAGTAACGTTATTCAAACATCCTGTAAGGATCTTTGAATAACGTTTTATTATAAATCCTCGGTTATTTGTTATTGAAGCGTTTGAGGAATTCTTTTTTCGAATCGTGGTAGGATGATACCATGCCGATCCGGTGCATACCATAAATGCAGATCCAGGCCGGGTCAAACTGGTAAGGAAGAAAGCCTGCCCTTGCACTTCCCGGGTAGAGATGGTGATTGTTGTGCCACTCCCCGGTGAACAATCCAGGCCGGGTCTGATTGATGGAGAGGTTCGATCTGTCGAAGTCGATCCCGTCAATATGTTTTGCGTCGCCTTTCCCATGTCCTGTATAGTTGAACGCACGTACCAGTACAAACCACAACATAGCTGCCGAAAAGATGGCGGTTACAAGCGGCATACCACCGATCGCATATAAGATGATAAACCAGAAAGTCCAGTTGCAGATCCAAAGTGCTACAGCATAGAATGGATTTGTGACGGAACCCCAGTTCCTGTATTGCTGGTAACTATTCACGAGTACACCTGTATGTTGCATCATGCGTGCTGTGCGCCCGTAATCAACTTCATTCATTTGCTTATTTATTCCCTGGTGATTGACATCTGAAAGCATGCAATACATAAAGCCGCCCTGCGGGTTATAGGGATCACCCGGAGTGTCTGATTTGGCATGATGCACGTGATGGGATATTACGTAGACTTCTTCGGGAAATGTTTTGATCACCATGTTCTGCGTGATCAGCTTCCATAAAGGGCTGCTGAACTTATACGCGCGATGCGTGCAAAAACGATGAAACCACACTGTTCCATGCGTGCCCATAATGACCATGCTGTATAATGCGATCACCAGCACGAGCCACCAGGAGAAGTATTGTGTGATGAACAAGATGAAGAATGGGATCATGGCAGCGGTCATCACCCAACTGATCAACGAGATCCAGTTTTTCTTGCTCTGGAATATGTTGATACGGCGGAATGCTTCTGAGAATAATTGTTTTTTGGTAGGTTTGATCAGTGTTCCTTCCGGTGTAGCCCAGCCGTAACGCGGCTCCTGTAATATTGTATCTATAAATGCCATTATTTCTTGTGGGATTGATATATTATGAACTCAGTTTAGAGATCTCTGTCGCATGCACGCCACGGGGGCCATGTCCGATCTTGAACTTTACCTTTTCGCCTTCTTTGACTTCCTGTGTCAGATTCTGAACATGAAAGAAGACTCTTTCTCCGCCTGTTGCAGGCTGTATAAATCCAAAGCCTTTACTGCTGTTAAAAAAAGACACGGTGCCATTTTTCTCAAAAGGCGAGTCATCCCCGTCCTGTTCTTCCCATTTGGGAACGCCGATCTGGATATCCTCCAGGGCAAATTCCTTTTTCTTCAATGGATCCGGAGGAGTGCTGGAGAGATTACCGTTCTCGTCCAGGTAAGCCATCATGTTTTCCAGTGAATTGTCTTTCTTTTCATTCTTTCTTTCTTCAGCCCTGAGCTTTTTTTCTTTTAGCTGTTGCTGTTTTTTTGCTTCGCGTTGTTTTTTGTTATACGTTTCTTTAGGTCTTGTCATTATTTATATTACGTTTCTGTTTATACGTTCAGAGAAAATTATGTATGATAGCCGTTTGCGGTTGCAGTCAGCATAATGATCTATGGACCACTATTCCTGCACTTGCGCAGTGTAACGCATCAAAAACAGGAAATCTGAAGCGGCTGAGCAGTTAATGGTGCTGAAAAAGCAGCAGTGGAAAAAAGGAAAAGCTAATCTTGATTGATATTGCCACGAGCCTGCGGGAGATAAAGTTTTGCCTGATTTTACTGAAGGTAGTCTTTAATTGCCTAAAAGGAGAATTATCCGGTGATTTATTTAGGAGAAATGATGGAATTGCGTGTTCTTTAACATCTTAAGATCACGCTGATTGGCAATATCATCGAGTTACGGGACGAAGAGCTTGTCCCGGTACCGCCTATGGCAGGCCTCAGACGCCAGCGTTAAAGCCCGGGCTTACTTAGATTACCAGCTTATACAGGCCCATTTGCGCCATTCCATCCGGCAGCCAATCTAAAGTAAAAACATCAGATAGTTGTCTTCTTACCGCCCTTATCGTCTTACCGGTAAAAAATAAACCGGTGAGACGGGAAGAACGGTAAGGATGTCTTTCGTTAGCAATCCAGCATGGAAAGGTACTTCCTGACTTAACGAAATCGCCACGCTGGTTTGACAACCTCATCGCGACATACTGTTCTCTCATCACTCTACAATTACTTCCATCACACCTCCATTTATAAAAAGCGAATGGCTCACGAAATAGCCATTTATCTTTTGACCATTCACTTTTATCGCTGTAAGTTTTCTTCCCTTTCCGGTCTTTTTTATTGTCAGCAATTTCCCGTTTGAAGTTTTCCATTTTATTTCATCAAAAACCGGAACGGTAACAATATATTGATCATCCGCAGGGGAGAAGGGATAAATGCCCAGTGCACAGAATACATACCAGGCGGACATTTCACCGGCGTCATCCATTCCGCAAAGGCCAATTCCTTTTTCTCCTATACCATACAGCCGATCCATGATGGTATCAATGATCTTTTGGGATTTTTCAGGTTTGCCAATAAAATGATAGGCAAATGGTGCTTCATGGTCAGGCTGATTACCGTGACAATACTGGCCGATCATACTTTCCACGTTCCTTGCAATATAAGCTGGGTTCCAGGGAACGGTGTAGAACGAATCCAGCTTTTGTTCGAACCTGTCCTTGCTACCATATAATGCTATCAATCCTTCCATATCATGCGGAGCAAAAAAGGAAACCTGCCATGCATTGGCTTCGCGGTACATATATTCGTAATAAGGATATTCCGGGTTGAAGTTTTTGATCCAGTCGCCATTGGCTAAGCGCCCTCTCATAAAGCGTGTGGACGGATCAAATACATGCTGGTAGTTCTTTGATCTTTTGATCAGCATATCGTAATTGACAGTATCGCCAAGTTTCTTTGCCAGTAATGCGAGGGCATAGTCATCGTATGCATATTCAAGTGTTTTGGAAACGCCGGCTTTTCCTTTTGTTTCCACCCAGGGCTTTTCCACATCGGGATCACTGATAAAGCCTTTCTCCATGTATTCAGCGATAAATGGCCGGGTGCCTCCTTCAACCGTTGCATTTTTTAACAGCAATTGATACGCACCTTTTACATCAAAATCGGTCAGCCCGCGGAGGTAAGAACCTGCGATCACAGAAGCGGCATGATCTCCATGAAAAAAAGTTGGGATGAACCCGGTCTTATCACCCATGTCCTTTAAAGAACGGATGATATCTGTTGTTACACGCGGCAGTACAATTGCGGATAATACCTCCCGGTTCCGATAGGTATCCCAAAGTGAAGGCGTGGTGTAATAACTACCGGTTGCTTTACCGGGGTTGCCTTTGGCATCAGTGTAATCTCCATTCACGTCACTGCGTAATGCCGGCCAAAGAAATGAGCGGTACAATGATGAATAGAACATCCCACGTTCCTTTGTTGTTCCGCCTTTCACCTGTATGGTGGAAAGAAGATTTTCCCAGGTTGCATTTCCTTCATTCCGGATAGAGGAGAATGACCTGCCGCCAATTTCTTTTTCAAGGTTCAGCTTTGCATTTTCTATACTCACGAATGATAAAGCGATCTTTAATTCAACCGGCCCTTTACTTCCATTTGTGAGGTGTACGATAGCATAGCCGTCTTTGCTATTTTCTTCTTTCTTTTCCAGGCTGTCGGCATAGGTATTAAGTACAGCATAGAAATACATCTTTCCTTCATTTGTCTGCTGAAATCCCTGGAGAGTATTTCTATCTTTCATTTCAATTGCCCAGGCAGATACACGGTTGTTGGAACGTGCGAGGTCAAAAAGGATTTTTCTGTTGCGGTTATCCTGGAAAATATACTGATGATAGCCGCAATGAAGGGTAGAAGTGAGGCTGACATCGATTTTATAATCATCAAGAAATACCTTATAAAAAGCGGGTGAGGCGGTTTCTTTTGTATGCGAGAAACGCGAGTAATATTTGTTATTGTGCGGCGTTGCGTTGGAGAGAGGCAATACGGGAATATTGCAAAGATTCCAGTGTCCCTTGTTCGTATGTGCGAAACCGTGAATGATCGAGTCTTCATATTCGTAGCCCGCGCCGGATCCATATTCTGTGACCGGGCTTAGTTGTATCATGGCGTTTGGCAGGGAGCTTCCGGGGTAGGTTAGCCCAGCCCAGGACCTCCAGCCTTCTGGAAGATTGTAACCGAGAATGGCGGAGTCGGTAAGCGGGTAGGTGCCGACAAATGTGTTTACGTATTTTGTCAGGCTTCTTTCTTCGTTTGCCTTGTTTTGGCAC
This sequence comes from Citrobacter freundii, assembly GCA_003243445.1. Classification (GTDB taxonomy): domain Bacteria; phylum Bacteroidota; class Bacteroidia; order Chitinophagales; family Chitinophagaceae; genus Terrimonas_A. The sequence continues at coordinate 198 of QFQQ01000061.1, read as the reverse complement.
ATTCCTGTGAACGAAATAAGTAAAAGTATTCCCTGAAAGATGAATGGGAAATTTCTTTTAAGAGTCATAAGGTTTTCGTTTTGATTTGCGTAGGGGCCCCCTCTAAATCTCCCCTGAAGGGCTAATCGTTACCCAAATTTTCGGACTTGCGTAAGGTTCCCGCTGATTCCGCAGATTTTACGCTTACTGCTGTTGAAG
>QFQQ01000060.1 GCA_003243445.1 Citrobacter freundii | reverse complement strand
AATAATAGAAGTGTATCACTAAAATAACGATACTGATCAACCTGGTCATGTCCAGAATTTTCCTCAGCGCCTGTTCGTTTTCACCTGTCTGTACTGCCATAGCTTTATATTTTATTGGTTATTGGAAATGTTTTTTCTTCTTTTCTTTTTTCTGGTCTTTTTCTTTAGTTGGCCAGGTATATAATCGGCTGCCTGTTCCGGTTGTAAAAGGGCCTCCAGCAGGTCGCCTTTAAGCATTGCATCAGCCGGGTTAACATTGCTGTGTGAAGTGGATGAAAGCCCAGCGTTAGTGTTTTGGACAGGCAATAAGGCTTGTTCCATTTCCTGACCTGTTTGTGGCAATAGCTCCTGTTTGATCGCTTTCAGAGAGCTGCATCTTTCCTGTATGGCTTTGGCGCTGTATTGCTTTCCTAATACGCTGCCGTTAAAGACGCACCTGGTCTGGTGATCCACGTAGGTTATACCATAGATTAAACCTGTATCGCTCTTGCGCAAAGCAAGGTGAATGCCCTTCCTTTGAAGTTTTGCGACTAACTCATCGAGCGTGGGCGTTTTGCCAATAAACAACCTGTCTATTTCAGTTTTTACACGAGCTTTGAGTGGCTGGCGTTGGGCATCATTAGAGCTATATTTTTGCTCCAGAAATTTCAGGGTAGGTTTGTTGTAAAAGTCGCTGGCTTTTATAGGTATACCGATAGGTTTTCCATCTTCATCAAGTACCCGGTAAACAAGGCCGCCTCCCTGAAAAATTTTTGATTCTTCACTGCCGCGGTCAGCCATTATGTTGTATTGTTTCAAAACCGCGTTCAGTTCCGGCAAACTGGTATATTTGTATTTATCCAGCACCGCATCCAGCACATTTGTGATGGCTCTTTTAGTTTCAGCACGCCCATACTGTACCTTCTTTACGTCTATCGGATTTAACCTGAATGCTTCCCGTCTTGCGTGTGCATCAGCTACTACAAGACCGAACATTTTTTCAATCTCCTTACGTGCCGGTTCCGACTTGCGAATACCCAGGTGATGCAGGTCAATTCGCTTGCCATCGGACTGAATATTTGTGGTAACTACGTGTATATGGGGGTGGCCTGCGTCGTGGTGCTGATAAATAAGGTAAGGCTGGTCACCAAAGCCTAATTTTTGCATATAGAGATTGGCAATTTGCGTCAGCTTTTCTTTGCTCAAATGAGCTTCAGATGGGTCGAAGTTGAGCGAAATGTGTACGCTGTTTCGTTTAACATTTTCGTTCAATTCTGTCCTTTTCAGCAGATAGCCCAACTTAATTTTCAGGCTCATTTCATCTGCGTTCAAAGGGAAATTTTCCGCCCCGATGCACTCCGCTACACCTTCTTTTACCTTGTTTTCATTGTAATTGAAAATACGGTGCATGGAGTGACCTGCTTTGATCACCGCAACCATATTTCCAATATTTTTTTTACGTTATTCCTTACCTCATCTATCTTATTGCTAAGGATTTTTTTCTCTACTTCGTAAGCAATCAACCAGCTCCTAAATTCAGCTATCTGGCTAAGCGTATGCAACTTTTTAACGGCCTGGTTGAAGTTGTTTCCAACTGCGTTTAGCTCGTTGCGAAGCCGTGTAAGTTCTGCCATTAAGTCATCCTGTGAAGTGTTACGATAGGTGGTCACAATGGGCTTGTCGAAGATGCTTCGACGCACATAGTCGCTTAGCTTCCGACAGGTTGAAGCCTTCCATTTCCTTTCAATTTTTGCATACTCATCGGGTGTTAAACGCAAGCCGATGATGCGTGTCCTGTTTGAATTTTGTCCTTCCATCACTATTCATTTTCACGTTTTCAAACTCATTTTCACCTTTCAGACGCCCTGCCCACGAGTTCCGAGTGTTGGGCAGCCAGATCCGGTTGTTTAACAACCGTTCATCTGGCCGATTGCGGGAAAGTTGCAATCTTCCAGCCTTATGAACGTCTTTAAGACATTTTAAAGGCTCCAGAGTGTGTAAGGAACTGACAGCTTCAAATGAACTAAAGCCTGCCTTACAGCTTCTGTATTACTTATCTCAGTATTGTCTTATATGCTTCTTATCAGCCTTACCGAAGTTCATTACCCAGTCGTTGAAGTCCTTATGGTTTTGATAAAGGCTGCTTTCATCTTTGTATTTGGCACTTAGGGAAAGTGCATAACGACTGCAATTTTGTCCGGTTGCATCCCTGTCCAGATAGAGCTTGATAGCGTTATGTTTTTCCATAAAGGGACGTGCGATTTCAAAGAAAGAAACAGAGTTCAGCACTACAAAATCAAAGCGGTCTTCGTGGTCTTGTTGATGAATGGCCCTGAAAGAAAGAAAATCGGTAAAACCTTCAAAGACGATCACATCATCGGCATTGTTATCAAAGCTCGTAATACCTTTGGGTGAACTACTGGCTTTAAAGTAAGGATTCCGTATTTCAAAGCCTCCCAAATCATTCCTGAAGCCGATGCCATAATAAACTTTTCCATTACATTCATAACGGACCTCCCGGCAGTAATGGTCAGCTACATCAACGGGTATTCGCCGTTGCTGCAAGTACCGTAAAAGGGCGTAGGAAGACAGAGCAAAATCCCCTAAAATCTTTATCTGCTTTTCCCGTTCTTCTCTCGCAAATGATTGTTGGAAAACCGGCTTTTGAAGAGAAAAACTTCCGCTTAAATTCTGGAGCAATTCGGACACGGTACACCCATGAAAAAGGATAGCAAAATCAACCAGGTTGCCACCTTTGCCAAGACCGTGATCGTACCAGCGGTTTAGTCTCTTGTTAACCTTAAATGAAGGTGTCTTTTCATCCCTTAAAGGAGAGTGATACCAATAATCGTTGTTCCTGATCTTTGCTGGCTCATAACCTAAGCCTGCAAGGAAATGAACCATGTCTATTTCTTTGGCTTCGCTGACGGAAAGCCTTTTGTTACTGAAATCCATAACTACACTTTTTCAACTACACATTCAGTTCTCAAAGCGAAGTTAAACACACGATATGGGATTAACCTATCCTCATCATATTTTGATGAGGATACGAAACGCGCTGTTATTTACTTTTGTGAAGTGAGTATTGTTCAAATTAAAATCGTGTGATTATGCTAACAACAAGTGATATAGCCAAAGTGTATGATACTATTCTTAGTATCCCAGGCATGAGTGAAACAGTGAAGATTGACATGAGGATTTCCCGCAAAAATGTTTTGTTATTGCACAGTGTCCTCAAACGTGGGCTGATGGCGAAAGACGATGATAAATCGTCTGCTTTGCTGGAAAGCATTCCGCAGGAAGCATTGCAGGAATTACACGTAATTGCTGATGACTATCTTACAAAAGCAGGTCTTACGGAGCTTAGTGAGAAACTGAAAAATTTGAGTACCTCAAAATGATTTAAGAGGCTGGTTATTTACTATCCAGCCTCTTTTTATTTTTATTGTAAATGTCATATGCTATTTTGATCAGGAAATGCAGATGCTGATAAAATGATACCAGACCACCTAAATAGATTTTCCTATGGCCGTCGTAGGTTATCAGAGCTTCTAACATATCCAGTAATTCAGCTTTTACATAATCTGCGTTGAAGGTCTTACCAAACGACAAAATAACAATTAAAGGGTTATCACTTTCCGTCTCGCTAAGGGAAATAGGCACGTTCTTTTTTCCGATGATATTTGCTATTTTATTAGGCGACGGTTTATCCACTTTCATCCCTTTCTTATGTATGAGATACAGAGCCTCGATAAGTCTGTGAAGTTGATCTATGAAATCAATTAAGTCTTCCCTTGCGCCTCCTTCTTCATATGCACTTTGCTCGTTCACAAGGGCTACATGCAACCATAATTTCAGCTCTCTATTGAAATCGTCTAAGTGAAAATTTGTAAATATCAGGGATAAAGGGCCCTCTTTATTACGTACGATTTCCGTTCGGAAATGATATGGCTTGTAAAACCGTTGTTGTTCTGTAGCTTTTTTTTCCATCATTATAGGTTTGATCTCAAGGAAGATAGAATTTGCTTTCCCACCTCTGATACGATTGTAATGATATGCTTAGCTCTTTCAGTCAATTTCAATAAATCATCATTAGCTATCTGATAGTCCTTGTATCGGGCATCTATGTAAGCCTTTTGCAAAAGAGAAAACAGACGCTTATCAGCCTCATTATGCTGAGGAAACACGTCGGGCAACTGATATGAAATTAAACCTGCGTAGCGTATTAATCTATCGATACTATGGGTATTGGAGTGGTAGCCAGTTCCAATTTGAATAATTGTCCGTAGTGATTGTTCAACACATTGATGCAACATAAATGCTGCCATGGCATGTTGTTTTCTAATCCTGAATAACTCTGATCCGGCGAGGAACTCCTTTGATTTTCTCAACCCTTCAAGATGAAATTTTTCAAGTGATTTAGGTTGCTCTTCGTTGTGTGTGGGAATGTGATCTGGCAGACAGAACTGTTCGGATTTGTAAATAATTGGCGCTATCTCCTGAACATTAGCGGCAAAAGGATGGCCATTAGTTAACCATTCTTTAAAAGATGATTGTTGCAGGACAATAATGGTAACAGGCAAAAACGCTTTGCAGTTAGTTTCTAACTTATCTTGCCAATCGTGCGTTTCTTTGTTTCCGAGATCTTGCATAAGGATGAGTAGGAAACAACTGGAGATATGATGGGATGTAGGAGCAGATTGTTGAAAAATGCTTTCGGTTCTACGTCTGCTGATGGAAGCACCTAATAAGTATATAAGATCAGGGTTTGCTTCCTTAACGATGACATTTACCAAAGGCTGCTGGATGGACAAGAACAAGTTGTGAAAGAGATGATAGATTGTAAAAGGCTTCATCGGTTATTGGGTATTTTTAATGTAAGTGTAAATTGTTTTTATTCGATTACATCAACTTGGCGTGTGCTGTAAGAATTGGGATGTCATTTTTGAAGTTTTCTCCTTGGCTTCCAGAACCATTTTTTGAACCAGTATTTGTAATGTTTGTCACGCCAACTTGCGTACTTGTCAACTAAACTGCTTTTTCCCTCCTTCGGAAACAACAATCCTAAAGCATCCATTTCTTTAAAAATTTCGCGTATATCATCTTCGCTGTAATGATGTCGTCCGTAGCCATGCTCTATGAAATAATTGATGAGATGTTCTTTTATTTTATCTCTTCCTTCTCTTTTCCAACTACCACATGATAAATTGTCTGTAAAGTCACGTACTACATTCTCCGGTGTTACATCCATTAGTTTACATAATAGAAGAAACTGATAAGGCAAGAAATAACTAAATTGAGCATGACGGTCATACTTACCTGTTTGCCATTTTAGTTCTGGTTTTGGCTTTTTAGATGCAGCTTTTTTAGACGAAGTTTTTCTCATAATGATTAATTTGAAGAACACGTAGTGGAATTATCTGTTAATTCAATTTGACTAAGTCAGTTAAAACTAACATAAGTATAGAAAATCCTAACTAAAGTAAGGAAAAACATTCCATATTTCCAAATGTATGTATGTTTTTCCCGTCCTTTTATATATTTAAAGCTCACGTAAGTATAGAAAAGGCTAATAATCAATGACAAAACTCGGATTATATTTAGCGCAGAAGTCCGTAAACAAAGCTGAGGTAGCCAGGAAAACTGGCTTAACGAAAGCTCGGATGAATGAGCTGACCCTAAATGAGCGTAGCCATTTGAGGGCGGAGGAACTTTACCTTATTGCATTGGCAATAGGCGTAAGCCCCTGCGAATTATTGGAGGCGTTCTATGGAAATATTAAGTTGCCAGATCCAATTAGCAAATCGAAAAAAGGTTAATCGAATTAAAGTTAAAGAAAGAGCAATCTTGTTGGCTGAAAAAGAGCATTCAGCCTTTATGTTTCCTGGTTATTACCCATCCGTCCTCAGATCTGATGTTGGATATTTTGTTTTTCTCTAACCATTTTTTGAATGCTGGTACATCTTTAGGAGTAAAATGAATGATGTCGCCGTTTTTTAGCATGATGGTGAAAAAGTCACTTGCAGCAAGAAACTTCGATAATTGTCCCGCAGTGTAATCAAAATCCGGGAATTGATCGGCTGAAGTCATGGTATGTTACTTTTAATGGTTTCATTCGACTCGCTGCCTGTATAAAAAATAGCGCAGGCAACAACTTACCGCACTGAGGTCTTAGGAAACCTGGTAACGAATAAGTGCGCCCACGCCGTAGCATGAGCGTTTTCCACTTATGTCCCGTTACCTTTGAAAGTTCCTAAGTTTCAGTGCAGGACTTAAAGCAAAAACGCTTCAAGAATATCTTGTTACAAAGGTACAATTTCAGATGAGAAATGACATAGGATTTATGCAAATATGACCTTCTAACACAGGGCTGTGACAAGGGATATAATTAACTTTGTGATATGGTACACTCTGCCTCTACAATAAACATTAAAAGGTTGGTATGGAAAAGGAAATGGAATTTAAATTAGCAGCTAAAGGAGTAAAACCGACTGCCATGCGCCTTTTGGTCATGGATGTTTTATCAAAGCAGGATGCAGCCATTAGTCTTAGTGAGTTGGAGAGTTCGTTTGCAAAGGCTGATAGGATAACACTTTATAGGACACTCAAAACCTTTGAAACGCATAATCTAATTCATCGTGTTGATGACGGAACCGGGGCCCTTAAGTATGCTCTGTGTATTGATGGTTGCGAATGCCACCTTAAAGATTTGCATGTTCACTTCCATTGTACCACGTGCAAAAGAACGTATTGTTTAGCTGACAATACTATTCCTTTTGTTACCTTGCCTGAGAAGTTCATAACTCAGGAAATAAACATGGTTATCAAGGGTTTATGTCAGAAATGTTCGCCATAATTAACATTGCAATACTATTGCATGTCTTCTTTTGTTATCTTTGTAAACAATGCAGAAATGGTTCGCCTTCATATTGCTCATCATTGTTGCGGTAGCGGTCTTCGTACCCTGCTGCACAACGGACAATTGTGGCGCGGACCAAACCACTTCATCCACTTCTCGAAACCATCCCATTAAACAGGAAGGCACTTGCTCTCCTTTCTTTTCCTGTTCATCTTGTGTAGGCTTTGTGATTATTGCTAAAATAGCTCCAGTCTCAACAATACCTGCACCCGTATTGAAGCATTACGAATATCAACGTTTGTTTCTCCCATCGTCATACACCCGTGCTGTTCTACAGCCTCCTCAGTGTTAAGATAACATCAAATAGATTATAGAATTACCGTCTGTAGTTCTATCTGTTAATTGATTGTTGTCTGTCTTATGCCAAAGACCCGACTAAGAGCGAATAGAAAAAAGTACAGCCGAAAAATGGCAAGTCGAAAATGGTCGAAAAGCAAAAAAAATGTTTTTCACTGTTTTTTGCATATTGTTCAGCGCAATAGTCTTATTAGGCGTAATAGGAGCAATTCTGAAGTATTACAGATTAATATCCATACAAATTTTACAATGTTAGACAGGATCATTCATTTCTCCATCAGGAACAAATTGGTTATTGGCTTTTTTGTCTTAGGCTTAATCATTTGGGGCAGCTATTCGCTTTCAAAACTCCCATTTGATGCCGTGCCGGATATTACCAATAACCAGGTACAGATTATCACACAGGCTCCCAACTTAGGGGCACAGGAAGTAGAACAGTTCATTACAGCACCGGTTGAATTGGCAATGTCCAACATACCCGAAATGATTGAAAAGCGTTCTATTTCCCGTTCAGGCATTTCAGTAGTTACACTGGTATTTCATGACAATACAGACGTTTATTGGGCACGGCAGCAGGTAAATGAACGGCTAAAGGAAGCTCAGGAAGTCATTCCAGAAGGCTTTGGCAAGCTCTCACTTGCTCCAATCTCTACAGGTTTGGGTGAAATTTACCAGTACACCATACACACAAAGCCTCAATACAAAGACAAATATTCTCCCACTGATCTAAGAACTATACAGGACTGGATCGTAAGAACCCAGTTAGCAGGCACAGAAGGTGTGGCGGAAGTAAGTGGCTGGGGTGGATATGTAAAGCAGTATGAAGTAGCGGTAGATAACGACAGGCTCAATTCACTCAACATAACCATACCTGAACTGTATGAAGCACTGGAAAATAACAATGGCAATACAGGTGGCTCATACATAGAGCAGCGCAACAATTCCTATTTCATCAGGGGCATCGGTCAGGTAAAATCTTTGTCTGATATAGAGAAGATTGTTATTAAATCAGTGAACGGAATTCCAATATTGGTAAGAGACGTTGCAACTGTACAGTTTGGAAGTGCTACCAGGTACGGAGCTGTTACTCGTAACGGCGAAGGCGAAGTCGTGGCAGGTATTACACTCATGTTGAAAGGTGAAGACTTCAACAAGGTAATTGCGAACGTAAAAGAAAGGATGAAGCAAATTCAAAAGTCTTTACCTGAAGGCGTAGTTATAGAACCGTTTATTGACCGAACAGAATTAGTAGGCAGAACCATTGGCACTGTTAGAAAGAACCTCGTCGAAGGCGGCTTGATAGTCGTTTTTGTGCTGGTGTTATTACTGGGTAATTGGAGAGCTGGATTATTGGTAGCATCAGTTATTCCATTGGCTATGCTTTTTGCCTTTGCATTGATGAAAACCTTTGGCGTGTCAGGAAACCTAATGAGCTTGGGTGCAATTGACTTTGGATTAATTGTAGATGGTGCAGTAATCATTGTAGAAGCAATAATCTTTAGACTTACTGAAAGCAATTTATTTCCCGGTAAGACCCGGCTTACACAGGCAGAAATGGATGATGAAGTTTATACAGCATCATCCAAAATCAGGAACAGTGCAGCCTTTGGTGAAATCATTATTCTTATCGTTTACTTACCACTCTTTGCGTTAATCGGCGTGGAAGGAAAAATGTTTAAGCCGATGGCTCAAACAGTTGCTTTTGCCATCTTGGGCGCTTTCATTCTATCACTCACTTATGTGCCTATGATGAGTGCTTTATTTTTAAGTAAGAGCACCGTTCACAAGAAATCCATTTCTGATAAAATAATGAATGCATTGCATAGGATTTACGAACCTGCTTTGCGTACCGTACTAAAGTGGAAAGTAACAACAGTGCTGATTGCTTTTGCATTATTCATTTTGTCACTCGTAGTCTTCAACAGGATGGGCGGTCAGTTTATACCAACATTGGAAGAAGGCGATTTAACCGTAGAAGTTTCCATGATGCAGGGAACATCATTAACACAAACAGTTGCGATGTTCTCCAAAGCAGAAAGGATTTTAAAGAAACAATTCCCTGAAGTAAAGCAGGTGGTAACAAGAATAGGTAGTGCAGAAATACCAACAGATCCCATGCCGGTTGAAAGAGCAGATATGATGGTAGCCATGAAGCCAAAAGAAGATTGGACCAGTGCAGAGACAAGAGAAGAAATGATGGAGAAAATGGAAGAAGCACTATCAATTCTCCCTGGGCTTAGGGTAGAAATTACACAGCCCATGCAAATGCGGTTCAATGAACTTTTATCCGGCATCAGGCAGGATGTGGCAATAAAAATATTTGGTGACGATTTAGACATTCTTGCACAGCAGGCAAACAGAATATCCAAAATCATTGCCCCTGTCAAAGGAGTAAGTGAGCCCTTTGTTGAAAGAGTTACAGGATTGCCGCAAATAACGGTAGAGTACAACAGGGATAAGATGGCACAATACGGGTTAAGCATCAATGATGTGAATACCATTTTGCAAACTGCCTTTGCGGGTAGTACAGCAGGTGTTGTGTTTGAAGGGGAAAAAAGGTTTGACATGGTAGTTCGGCTTCAGCGAAACCTAAGAGAAGATGTAACAAACATTGAGAACCTTTATATACCGCTTCCATCAGGTAACAAAGTGCCGTTAAATCAGGTAGCAAACATTCAGTTCAAAGAAGCACCGGCACAGGTATCAAGAGAAAACGGGAAGCGTAGAACGTTTGTAGGTTTTAATGTAAGGGGCAGAGACGTAGAAAGCACAGTAGAAGAAATACAAGAGAAGCTGGACAAAGAATTAAAACTTCCGGCAGGTTATTACATCACTTATGGTGGCGAATTTCAGAACCTGAAAGAAGCCAAGTCAAGGCTATCAATAGCAGTGCCTGTTGCCTTGTTATTAATCCTTGTGCTGCTTTATGTAACTTTCAAGTCAATTCCTCAAACCTTGCTCATATTCACTGCCGTTCCGCTTTCAGCAATAGGCGGTGTATTTGCTTTATTAATCAGGGGTATGCCTTTCAGCATTTCAGCCGGTGTAGGTTTCATTGCATTATTTGGTGTAGCTGTTCTAAATGGAATTGTACTGATAGGGTATTTCAATCAACTTAAAAAGGAAGGCATGGAAGACATAAACCAACGGGTGATGGAAGGCACAAAAGTTCGGTTAAGACCGGTAGTAATGACGGCTGCAGTTGCTTCGCTTGGGTTCTTGCCTATGGCATTATCAACAGGTGCAGGCGGTGAGGTACAAAAGCCATTGGCAACAGTTGTTATAGGTGGGCTGCTTACTGCAACCCTGCTTACGCTTTTTGTACTGCCCAGCTTATACGTTTTAATATCGAAAAAGTTCAGAACCAAGAAGGTAATTCTACAATCTAACAAACTACCTCTAGTTATTTTGGTTGCTTCCTTAGGCTTGTTTGGAAAGCTCCATGCACAATCAAGAAATCCAACTTTGGAGAACTTGATACAGCAGGCAAGAGCAAACAATCCGCAGCTTCGCCGTTCAGGTTTGGAGATACAACAAAACAGAACCATGCAAAATACAGCCGTTGATTTACCAAAAACAAACTTCACTGTAACGCAAGACCCTACAAGCGGCGGCAACATTGATAACTCTATCGGTGTTTCTCAATCATTCTCTTTGCCTGGTGTTTACAAGACACAGCGAAACGTATATCAGCAGCAAACCAAATTGGCAGAAGCAAATAAGCAGGTTACCGAAGCAGAAATAGTGCGTAACATCAAGCTTGCTTATTACAATTACCTATACACGGTCGAAAGATTGAGATTGCTTAACTACTTGGATAGTGTTTATACAGACTTTTCATCCAAAGCAAACATCCGGTACAAAGTAGGCGAAACATCAAACCTTGAAAGGCTCACAGCACAAAACCAATCGTTTGAAATCCGGCTACAGAAGAAAGAATCGTTGGCAGATTTAAGAGTATATGAAACCCTGATAAGACAGCAAACAAATGTCACAGGTGACATAGCCATTGACACAACAGACAAAACTTTTTACCCTTCTGAAACCATTTCTTTTGATACGGCGGCTAATCAAAATCCTATATTGACGTATCACATGCAAAACATAAATGTTGCTCAATCAAGAGTAGCATTAGAAAGAACAAAAAGGCTACCGGAGTTTTCCATTGGTTACAATCACCAGCTTGTTGTAAAAGGTTTTGACCCTGCAAAAATCAATCGCAACTATTTCCCTGGCACTCGTATAGCAGGTGTTGAGTTAGGAATGTCACTGCCTTTGTTTACAAAACCATACAAAGCGAGAGTAGAAGCAGAAAAGTTGAATGTAGCTATTGCGCAGCAGGACCTTAACAGGGCCCAATGGCAACTAACATCTGAATATCAGTCAACCTACCAGCAATACCTCAAGCACAGAGAGCGGGTAGATTATTACCAGACAGAAGGCATCAGTTTGGCAAATGAGCAAATACGTATTGCACGTTTTGCTTTCAGCAAAGGCGAAATCAGTTATGTTGAAATGGTGCAGAACTTAACACAGGCAATGCAGATTAAACTGCAATACCTGGAAGCATTGCAACAGTTGAACGAGGCAGTAATCAATCTTAAATACCTAAATGGTCAGCAATAACATGAACTATAAAAGCATAGATAAAATGTCATCATCATTCTATAAAAGCATCCTGCTAATTCTTTGCATAGGTGCATCCATCATTCTTACCGGTTGTTCGGACAAGAAGACTACTGAAGAAACGGCAACAGAAAAGAAGGAAACCACAAAAACAGAAGAAGCCGAAGAAGGCATAGAGCTTACACAGGCACAGATCGAAGCCGTAGGCATTGAGTATGGCACAATAGAACTAAAGAATTTAAGCCAGGTAGTAAAGGCAAGTGGTCAGCTTGCAGTACCACCACAAAAGAGAGCTGATGTAAATGTTTTGGCAGGTGGGGTTATCAGGAGAATTGTACCGATAGAAGGGCAACAAGTTAAGAAAGGGCAGGTATTGGCAGTAATAGAAAATACTGAATTAGTTACTATTCAGGAAAACTACTTGACCGCTAAAAATTCTTTCTCTTACACCGCAGCCGAGTTGCAAAGACAAAAAGAATTGGATGAAGCAGGTGCAGGCATAAAGAAAAAGTTGCAGGAAGCACAGGCAAACTACAATACCGAAAGAGCAAGGATAACAACACTGGAAGCACAGCTAAAGCAATTAGGCATCAATTCCGGCACAGTATCAAGGGGCAGCATCATTACAAGAATTAATGTGTATGCTCCCATCAGTGGCACAGTAGGTCACATCTTGGTAAACACAGGGGCTTATGCTCAACCCGGCAACTCCTTAATGGAAATCATAGACAATTCACAAATCCATGCTGACCTTACTGTATTTGAAAAAGACCTTTTTAGAGTTAGGAATGGGCAGAAGGTGACCTTCACTTTAACCAATCAGGACAACAGGGAAATCACAGGCAGGGTCTATGGCGTAAATAAATCTTTCGAGAACGAAAGCAAAGGCATTGTTGTTCATGCAATCATTGAGAATGCCAATACATACAGGCTCATCCCTGGAATGTATGTTACTGCTTTAATCAGTGTTGGCAGCGAACAGGTTATGGCAATTCCTGTAGATGCAGTAGTGCAGTCAGAAGGCAAGAACTACATTTTTGTCGTGGATGAAGAAAATAGTGAAGCAGCAGAAAAAAAAGAAAAAGGTAGTGAAGAAGCTGAAGAAAAGGAAAAGGCAGAAGGCAAAGAAAAGGGTGAACAAGATGAGAAATCAGTACGCTTCAAAATGGTAGAAGTCGTTACGGGTGTTAGTGAATTAGGTTACATCAAAATTACTCCCATTAGCGAGCTTCCTGATAAAGAAAAGATTGTCGTAAAAGGAGCAAACTACATTTTATCAAAAGCAAAAGGTGGTGGAGAAGAAGAAGAATAAATCAGACCCAAACTTGATATTGTTATGGAAGCAACACTCTTATTTCTAAACATTCATAAGCCAGGATTGAACAACGAATGGAACAAGCAAATTGATGCGGCACTAAAACAATTGGAAGGTGTTGAAAGTGTAATGGCCATTGAAGAAAACGAAAGTAGCCATGCAAAAATAAACATCAACTACGATGTACAGAAATTGCCTTTCAACAAAATTGAAGAAACAGTAGAAAGTAGTGGTGCAAACATTACTGGTATAAACATTCATTTTCCTTCTGTTGTAAGCGGCACGGCAGACCCATACGGTGCAAGTGTAGTGGCAACCACAGAAGAAGATGATTTGAACAGCATCGAAGGTGTATTAGGCATAGGCGTTTCTTCATTGGGCATTATAAAGGCAGAGCTTGACCCATTGGTAAGCGACAAGCAAAAAGCCATCGAATTAATAATCAGGAGAGCAGCAGCAGGTAAGAAAGGCAAATAGAAACAAACACATTTCTTATAACATCAAACAAAATAGTTATGAAAATATCTTCCAAAAAAATACTTGCTATCTTCTTAGCAGGCTTCTTTGCAAAAGACATTATTGATGATGTTTTCTTTTTGATGATTGATAAATACCCGATACAAATATTTGGTTTCACTATCACAGCAGCATCACACAAAACCATGCTGGTACTATCAATCATTCTGACAGTGATACTTCTTTATTACGGTCTTCGCACCAGAAACACTCTAAATCAAAAAGCACGAAATGCTTAGCATCATTACAGGCAGCTTAATCATAAGTTTACTACATGCAGTCATTCCCAATCATTGGCTGCCTGTAATAGCTATTGGCAGAAAAGAGCAATGGTCCTTAGAAGAAGTTACAAAAGTTACTTTGGTTTTTGCTTTAGCTCACGGCATTAGTACAGTATTGATAGGAGTTGTTTTAAGTCTCCTGGGTTCAAAACTGGATGACAGTCTTACTCATTTTACAAACATTATAGCTCCAATAATACTAATTGCAATTGGTTTAATCTTCATCTACCGTCACCACGTACACAAACACTTTCATATAAACGACGAACTGAAGAAGCAAAAGACAAAAGCCGCCATCATAACAGCATTGGTTATAGCAATGTTCTTTTCTCCCTGCATGGAAATAGAAGTCTATTTCTTATTGGCAGGAGCTGTCGGCACATGGCTGGTCATACTGATTGCAGCAACATATTTACTGGTAACTACAACAGGCATGGTGCTATTGGTTCGCTATGCTTACAAAGGCATCTTGAAACTTAGTTGGCATTCATTGGAACATAAAGCCGGTATCATTACAGGTTTCACGCTGGTCATAACAGGTATTCTTTCATTTCTCATTAAATAGTAAATTATGGCAGACACAAATAAAGACAAGAGTTTGCAGTTAGACGAGTTATCGAAAATTACAGATAATCCGTCTGACCAGTATCAAACAACATCAGATGTACAACCGCCAAAGGTTGAAGTAGATAAAGATAGCTTGAGAGCACATTGGGATTTGCTGTTGTCATTTGTAATACTTACAATCATTTTGGTGCTGGAGTATGGTTTCAGAATAGAGCTAAGCAAACCGGTAGGACTAACTATTAACTTGGTAGCATACCTGCTTGCAGGTAGAGAAGTATTGGCATTGGCATTTCGCAAATCAAAACGTGGAGACGTATTCAATGAGTTCGTTCTAATGAGTGTTGCAACCATTGGAGCATTTGCTATTGGTGAATTTGAAGAAGGTGTTGCAGTAATGCTTTTCTATCAGATTGGAGAATGGTTTCAAAGTGCAGCAGTAAACAGGGCAAAGAGAAATATTAAAGCCCTGCTTGACATTCGACCCGATGAAGTAACAGTCGTTAGGAATAACAATACACAGGTAGTAAATCCGTCACAGGTAAGCATTGGAGAAACCATAGAAATAAAGCCAGGTGAGAAAGTGGCTTTAGATGGTGAACTGATTTCAGAAAATGCTTCATTCAATACAGCAGCACTTACAGGAGAAAGCAGACCCGATACGAAATACAAAGGAGAACAGGTTTTAGCAGGAATGATAAACCTTAATACCGTTTCACAGGTAAAAGTAACATCAGCTTTTAAAGACAGTAAGCTAAGCCGCATCTTGGAAATGGTACAGGATGCCACAGCACGTAAATCACAAACACAGCTATTCATTTCACGGTTTGCCAAAGTCTACACACCCATCGTATTCTTTTTAGCTCTTGCAGTCTGTGTTGTGCCTTACTTCATTGTTGACAATTATGTTTTCTATACATGGTTCTACAGGGCATTGGTGTTCCTGGTGATTAGTTGTCCTTGTGCATTGGTTGTGTCAATACCATTAGGCTATTTTGGCGGAATAGGTTTAGCATCCAGAAACGGAATACTATTTAAAGGTGGCAACTTCTTGGATGTAATGACAAAGGTTGATACTGTGGTGATGGATAAAACAGGCACACTAACCAAAGGCGTTTTCAAAGTACAGAAAGTTGTAGGCAGTGGAATTGATGAAAAAGAGTTAGTAAGAATTACAGCAGCATTAGAACGCAACTCAACACACCCTGTCGGCAAAGCAGTGGTTGACTATGCAGGCAATACAGAAGATAATACCAAAGCAACGAATGTAGAAGAGATTGCGGGTCATGGCTTGAAAGGAACAGTTGAAGGTAAGGAAGTTTTAGCAGGCAATTTAAAACTGCTCAAAAGGTTCAATATCTCTTATCCTTCGGAAGCAGAAAACATTGTAGATACCATTGTAGTTGTAGCAATCAATAATAAATATGCAGGCTACATTACCATAGCCGACGAAGTAAAAGAAGATGCAGTACAGGCTATCAAGGCTATGCATGACCTGAACATAAAAACAGTGATGTTATCAGGCGACAAGCAAAAAGTAGTTGACCAGGTGGCAAAGGCAATTGGCATAGACAATGGTTATGGTGATTTATTGCCCGAAGGAAAAGTAGAAAAAGTACAACAGCTAAAGAACGAAGGCAGACACATTGCATTTGTTGGTGATGGTGTAAACGATGCACCGGTAGTTGCTTTAGCAGATGCAGGCATTGCAATGGGCGGTTTAGGAAGTGATGCCACAATAGAAACAGCAGATGTTGTTATTCAAAACGACCAGCCTTCCAAAATCGTTTCGGCAATCAGGGTGGGAAAGATTACACGCAACATTGTTTGGCAAAACATTTTTTTAGCTATGGGTGTAAAGATTGTAGTGCTCATCTTAGGAGCAGGTGGTGTTGCCAATCTTTGGGAAGCAGTAATAGCAGATGTAGGAGTAGCACTGTTAGCAATTTTAAATGCTGTCCGCATTCAGAAAATCAAGGTTTAGAGCACTATCCAATACAACTTTGAATAGCTTACCATTGTTAAAATAGGCCTAGCTCATATTTAAGAATTTGCTTAAATAGTTTTTTTGTTACCTTCGCTGCATGAATGACAATACATGTATCAGACTTTTTGCCGACCAGGAGCAGATTAAGAATTGTAAAGGCAAGTTGAAGACGGCACAAAAATCATTTGTAAGCCTTTCAAATATCTTGGCATTGGCAGGTAACGAAGTAAGGCTGAAGATTGTTTATCTATTGGAAGAAGAAAAAGAGCTATGCCCTTGTGACCTTGCCGATATTTTAGGCATGAGCATTCCGGCAGTATCACAGCACTTACGCAAATTGAAAGATGGCAACATTGTAGAAGCAAGAAAAGAAGGACAAACCATTTATTACTCACTTACCCAAGAGAACATAAAGATTTTGAAGCCTTTCTTTAAGCACATCAACCAACAAACACAAAAACTGGAAACAGTATGATAAGTTTAAAATCATCAGGCACATTCACAAGTGCAGGAATATTATCGGCTATTGCAGCTTCGCTTTGTTGCATTGCACCTTTTGTTGCCTTGCTTGCAGGCAGTAGCAGCATTGCAGCAAACTTTTCTTGGATAGAACCCGCACGACCCTATTTAATAGGACTATCTATAGCTGTCCTTGCCTTTGCTTGGTACGGAAAACTAAAACCTGCTAAAACAAACGATACAGAGTGCAATTGCGAAACAACAAGGAAGGCATCTTTCCTTCAGTCAAAAGCATTCCTGGGTATTGTCACTGTCTTTGCTATTTTAATGATGGCATTTCCACTATACGCTAAAGTGTTCTATCCAAAGTCCACTACGACGGCAACGGAACTTGCAGTTGTCGATAACAAGCAACAAGTTAAGTTCACTATACAAGGCATGACTTGTGAAGGTTGCGAAGAGCATGTAAACAATGAACTGTCTAAAGTGAACGGTATATTAGCCTATAAAACCTCTTATGCAACAAGAAGTAGCTTGGTTACTTTCAATAAATCAAAAGTTGATGTAAAAACCATTGAAGTAGCCATTAACAAAACAGGCTACAAAGTAAAAGGGTACGAATTACTAAATAGCGGTTCAACAGCACAAGCAAGCAATACAAAAGAGTGCAGCAGTTCATCGAAGTCAAGTTGCCAGAAAGCAGAGTAATCATGGAAAAAACACTAACACTACAATCGACTATCACTTGCCCTAATTGCGGTTTTCAGAAAGAAGAAACCATGCCTACAGATGCTTGTCAGTATTTCTACAAGTGTACAAATTGTGAGACAATACTAAAGCCCAAGCAGGGAGATTGTTGCGTATTTTGCAGCTATGGCACTGTAGCTTGCCCGCCGATACAAACGAGCAAATCTTGTTGTAACTAATGAATGGTACGACCTTCTTGTTGAGTTAAAGGAAAAAAGCCTTGAATATCAAGGCTGCAAGAATACAAAAGGTAAGAGTTTAGCAGCTCATCCAAAAATTCTGTAAAACTTAACCATAATTCTGTAAACCTTCCCTTTTAAATATTCGTACTTTCGCTATAAGATAATGAAAAAAGCTGCAATCATATTGCTTATTTGTGTTTACTCATTGGCAACAATGGGCTTCAGCCTAAAGCAGTTTTATTGTTGCGGCAAGCTCAAATCAGTAACTTTTTCATTATTACAGGAAGCAAAAGATAAATGTGGCAATGGCGATGATAAGACCGGATGTTGCGATAGCAAGTTTCAATTCTTCAAAGTAAAGGATAATCATATTTCAGCCGACCAGGCAGATTTTCCATTCAAGCATTTTATCGACTTACATCTTTACACTCCTTCTTTTCAAGATATTTCTTTTGTTTCGCAAAAAACTACCATTGCTTATAGAAGCAATGCACCGCCTTTACATCAGGGCGTACCCATCTACATTTACAATTGCGTTTTCAGACTGTGATTTTCCCACTCTTTAGTGCTATAACGTTCTGTTATACCATTGCATTCTTGAGTTCATCAACTCAACTTTCTCAATTTATTCCTTCATATTTCTAATTATCAGGCAATGCTTTCGCTGCCTCGCAATAATTAGCTCAATAAATATTACAATGAAAACGCTTAAAACATTAATCGTCATAATAGGTGCATTGTTCACCTTTCATACTGCATCAGCACAAAGCGACAAATCACAAAGAACCATTGGTATAAGTACACAAACGTTTAAGGTAAACGGTGTCTGTGTAATGTGTAAAAAGCGTATAGAAAATACCGCTTTATCTGTTGAAGGTGTGAAGTCAGCTATATGGGACGAAAACACAAAGAAACTAACCTCAAAATACAGCATTTTTAAAAAGGAAGCTGCTGACATAGTACAGAAGAAGTTAGCCGCTGTAGGTCATGACAATGACCAATATAAGGCAAATGATACAGCCTATAATGCTTTGCCTGATTGTTGTCATTACCGCAATATCTAATCTATCATTCACTAATTAAAATAAACAAAATGAAACGCTTAATCATTCTTATGCTAATGATTGCTGGTACTACAGCAATCTATGCCCAAAAAGCAAAGCAGACATCATCAAAAGCAGATAGTAACGCAATAGTGGTAACAAGTTATACCTGCCCAATGCATCCCGAAGTGAACAGTTCCCAACAGGGGAGGTGTCCCAAGTGCGGCATGGATTTAATCCTATCCAAAAAAGAACAAATGAAGGCAGAGGTAACGCAAACCTATACATGCCCAATGCATACCGATGTGGTAAGTAACAGCCCCGGTAATTGTCCGAAATGCAGTTCAAAATTAGTTATAGACAGGCGAGGTAGTAAGCAAGCTGCAACTGTTTATACCTGTTCAATGCACCCAAATGTCAGTAGTGCTACAAACGGTAAATGCCCGGTTTGTGGTATGCAGATGGTCGCAAAGAACACCAAGAAAGATTAATTCCCAACTTTAAACGAAGTCACATGGGTGGCAGCGCTATGCCTGCCTCTCTTTAAAACAAACAATCATGAAAAATTTATTTTTTATCACAGCTATCCTTTTTTCAATGGCATTTGTATTTACAGCTTGTTCAGGCAACAGTAGCAAGCCAAAAACAGAGCAATTAGCTAAAGACGAAATGTACACCTGCACAATGCACAACGAGGTAATGAGCGACCATGAAGGTGAATGTCCAAAATGCGGGATGAAACTGGTAAAGCAGAAAATGACAGCCGAGCAGCAAAAGATGATGAAAGAAGGTACATACACAAAACCTACTAAGTAATCACTTTAAGGGCAACAGCTAATCTGAAGACCGGGCAACAGCGGAACTGAAGACATCTTTAATCTATTACAAAATGAGTAATCAAAATCTCCAAAGCTGCATTGATGCTTGTGAAGCATGTGAAGAAGAGTGCAACTCCTGTGCTGAAAATTGCGCAGGACAGCCAGGAATGGAACAGTGTGAAACACAATGCAGGCAATGTGCTGATGTATGTCGCAGATGTGCAGAGGAATGTAGGAATGGCAGTACTAATTCAGTACAACAATGTGCCGATGCCTGCCGTGCTTGTGCCGAAGAATGCGAAAAGCATAACGATGAACATTGCAAACGTTGCGCAGAAGAATGCAGAAGATGTGAAGCTGAATGCAGAAAGATTGCTGCTTAAATTCTATGAGGGTTTTAACCAAAGGTTACAGCCCTCATTACTATAGAGTAAATCATGTTATAAAAGAACATTAAAACAAGTGTAATGAACACTCTTAATCCTATCATTTTCCTTGTACCGGTAATCGCTCTGATACTGGTGGTCTTATTGCTTCTTTATTTGTTAAAGAAAGTAGATAATAAAGAAGTTTTTAAACGATTTGTTGTCATTACACTTGTGCTCGCTTTCCTGTTTAATTTGGCATGGGAAGTATTACAAATGCCGTTGTATAAAGACGCTCCGTTCAATATACAACACATTGCATTCTGTGCTTTGGCATCGGTAGCCGATGCTATAATGGTTCTTCTAATTTATTTCTGCTTTGCACTGATTTATAAAAACCCGTTATGGGTGCAGGAATTTACCATGCTTCGAATTTTGATATTGATGTTAGTGGGTGGCATAGGGGCAATTTTAGCAGAAATGAGACACCTTTCATTAGGCAATTGGGCTTATGACAAATCAATGCCTCTCATACCGGTCATTAAGGTAGGTATTTCTCCTGTACTACAGTTTATGATATTACCCGCTCTTATATACTATTTGAGTTTCAAAGTAAAAAATTATGGATAACAGTCTATTACACACACATAGCCATAATAAGGTTAGTGATGTTCAAACTAAATACTATTGCCCCATGCATTGCGAAGGCGATAAAGTTTATGATGAACCCGGCAACTGTCCCGTATGCGGTATGCAGTTAGTGCCGGTACAGGATGAAAGAAATAAAAAACATGAACATCACCAGCACCAAAAAGATAAACCTTCTGTTGGTGCAACTGGCAAATACTATTGCCCTATGCACTGCGAAGGGGACAAAGTGTATGATAAACCAGGCAATTGCCCTGTGTGTGGTATGAACTTAGAAAAGCTGCCGTCAGTTCAGCCAAAGAATGTACAGTACACTTGCCCAATGCATCCTGAAATCATTAGAGATGCTCCGGGTTCATATCCTAAGTGCGCCCACGCCGTAGCATGAGCGTTCTCACTTATTGTCCCATTGCCTCTTTGAAAGTTCCTAAGTTTCAGTGCGGGACTTAAAGCTAAAACGCTTCAAGAATATTTTGTGCAAAGATATAATTTTAAGCGGATTTCTTTGAAATGTTAGCATAACATCATGGTTAGCACAGTGAAATAAAGGCGGGGTTTCACGCATGACGGAAATCAGGTTTTCCCGTGATAACGGTCATTCTTTAAACGGCTGTTCACGGTTTACCTTTATGCAAGATTTTATACAACCTGGTTTTTAATACAGGACGTTCAAAATGCGAAGTCTATTGCAAGCGTAATAAAGAATGAAACAAAATCAGTTATATATCAAAGGCATGTGCTGTGAACGTTGTATTGACAAGGTGAAACAACTGCTTGGTGAAGGAAATTACAAGGCCCTGAAAACGACCCTCGGCGAAGTAACGCTTGAAAATAAACTGACAGAAAAGGATTTGGCGGCTTTAAACCGAAAGCTGGCAACCTGGGGCTTTACCGTGGTGAACTCACATACAGAGCAGGTAGTTGCCAAAGCAAAGACAGCCATTTTTGAGTATATGAATGAGATGATAGGCAAGACCTCAAAATTGCGGTTATCAGATTATGTAGCAAAAAAAGTCGGCATGAGTTATTACTACATCAGCCGCATTTTTTCAGAGGCAGAAAAGATAACGATGGAAAAGTTCCTGATCCTGTTAAAAGTGGAACGGGTGAAGGAACTGCTTTTACAGGACGAAACAACAATCAGCAATATCGCATACGATTTGGGTTACAGTTCGTCACAGAGCATGTCCTCCCAGTTTAAAAAAGTTACCGGAAAAACACCTGGACAATACCGGCTCAGTCCGGTTCCGGCGCGTGTTCATCTGGATAAAATAGAGGTGCAAAATTTTATACAAAATCCAAAATAATGCGTACAAAGTTCAAAACACCTAAAACTAACTTTGCTAAAATTGAAATAGTTGTAAAATAAACAATGAAACCAATAGCCGTCATAGCGTTAATGTTCGTTTACCTGATCGCATCATCAGGTATCAGCGGCTCCATACACTATTGCGGCGATACCGTTGCCTCTGTTTCTTTTGGGCACAACCATACCAATAAATGTGCCTGTGGCAGCGAGGATATGAAGGACTGCTGCCATGACAAAGATTTTTACCTGCATCTGGATGATGGTCATCAAAAATCAACGCAGGTATCCTTCGACCTGTCCAAAACATTTGACGTTGATATCGCATTGGTACCAGCCTCTCATTCCGATTTTCAACTATTCACCTGGTCAGCCAGTCCCAAACCATCCTTCTATCATCCCCCCGACCAGCTACATCCACGGCTGTATGTTTTAAACCGGGTTTTCCGGATTTGATGTTCCAAAATCATCAACCAACACGCCCGGCTCAGGCAGGTTGATGAGATCCCCCTTGTGTGCGGCGCTGCCGGTCTGTTACATTCAGACTGAAGATATACTTATGCCTATTCTTCAGTTGGCATGAATGATTTTCCACTCCTGTTTGATGTGGTAAATATTGTCAAAGCTTCCGCAGGCAGCTCAGCCGTTTGTTATTTCAATTCGTTCATTAATCAATATTTCACAATTAAAATCAAAAACAATGAAAAAGTTCCTTTTCTTTTTTATGCTGGCAGGAAGCCTGCTGGCATTCTCACAAAATTCAGTAGCACAGAAAAATTCAGTAACGGCTGCAACCGCTACTAAAAAGAACGGCTATACCGTTCTGAACGCCGGGGAGAAAGTCGTCCTGTATAAATACGAACACAAGGCACATGCGCCCAAACAGGCAGACAAATATCCAATCACCTATTTCTTTACAACGGGAGATTCCGACGTACTGCAACCGCTTACAAAGACAAACCTGAAAAAAGCGTTTCCGCAAAACCATCCTTTCCACGACGCTTTGGATCAGACCTTCAAAGAAGACGGAGAACTTACTGCATATGACAGTTTCCACAAAATGTATAAAGTAAACTGGGTGTTGAAAAACCATCTCTGATTATTCAGGGGCTGCCTCTTTGCGGGCGGCAGCCCTTTGATTAAAACCACAACCATCGTAGTGTTATGAAAAGACAACTACTAAAACAATGATATCATGATAGAAAAAATAATTTCATGGTCTATACGGAACCGGTTCTTTGTCTGGATCGGCATTATCATGATCGTAGTTGGTGGCATCTACTCCATAAAAGAGACGCCGGTAGATGCATTGCCCGACCTTTCCGAAAACCAGGTGATCATTTATACAGAATACATGGGGAGAAATCCCAAGATTATGGAAGACCAGATCACCTACCCGTTAGTCTCCAACCTGCAAGGCATACCCAGCATCAAGTCCATCAGAGCAGCATCCATGTTCGGGATGAGTTTCATATTTGTCGTGTTCAAGGATGACGTGGATGTTTACTGGGCAAGAACCAGGGTTTTGGAAAGGCTCAATTATGCGCAGAAATTCCTGCCACAGGGGGTTACGCCTTCTTTGGGGCCGGACGGTACCGGGCTGGGTCATGTTTTTTGGTACACACTCGATGGAAAGGGTTATAATCTTGGGGAACTCAGGGCACTGCAAGACTGGTACGTAAAGTTCGCGCTTCAGAATGTGGAAGGTGTCAGCGAAGTAGCTTCCTTTGGCGGCTTCCAGAAAGGCTACCAGGTTACAATAGATCCGCATAAGCTGGTGTACTATGGGGTTTCACTGATGGATGTAACCCGTGCCGTCTCCGCCAATAATAAAGATGTCGGGGGCAGCTTGTATGAGATGAACTCAACCGGCTATTTGATCCGGGGTCAGGGCTATATTACCAGCCTCGACGACATCAAGGAAATCCCTATCGGCACCTATAAATCCATACCGATTACACTGAGTGATATTGCGGAAGTGCAGATGAGTCCCGATCTGAGGCTCGGGATTGTAGATGAGAATGGCGAAGGAGAAGTGGTCGGAGGCATTGTTGTGGCCAGGTTCGGGGAAAACGCGAAGGACGTGATTGAAAGGGCAAAGGCCAAAATGAAAGACATTGAAAAAGGATTGCCTGCCGGTGTCAAATTTAAAACGGCCTACGACCGCAGCGACCTCATATTGGCTGCAATAGATACCCTCAAAGAGGCCCTTTGGCAGGAAATACTGATTGTTTGTATCGTTGTCATCTTATTTCTCTTTAGCGGCAAAAGCGGGCTGGTCGCGATTGTTTCCATTCTCCTGTCGGTACTTATCGGATTTATCCTCATGAAATTATTCGGGGTTACGGCCAATATCCTCTCACTGGGCGGTATTGCGCTTGCCATTGGTGATGTGGTAGATCCGGGAATTGTCATGGCAGAGAATGCCTACAGGATGTTAACCAACAGAGTTCTTAACGTAGAAAACAAGTAACCAGGTATGGCAAGCGAAAAACAAACGAAAGTAAAAGAACGAATAGGCCACACCAGGGAGATCCCTGAAGCGGAAAGAGTGGCTATTATAGAAGAATCATCACGGACGGTGGGCCGCTCGGTATTTTTTTCTGTGGTGATCATGGTCATCTCCTTTGCACCCATTCTTTTCCTGACCGGCCAGGAACGGAAACTGTTTGCACCGCTGGTGCTTACCAAAACGTTTTCCCTGATTGGTGCGGCCATTCTTGCCATAACGGTTGCGCCGATGTTAACGCGCACTTTGATGAAATGCCGCTTAGTGCCGGAAAGTAGAAATCCCGTATCCAATTTCTTTATTCTCCTTTATCAGCCGCTGGCAAGATGGTGTTTGAAATGGCGCAAAACAGTCCTGGCCATGTGTTTCGTACTCATTGCAGGAAGCGTACCCCTGGTTATAAACCTCGGTACAGAGTTTATGCCACCGCTGGATGAAGGCTCTTTGTTATTAATGCCCGTTACATTACCGGATGTATCCAATTCAGAGGCTAAACGCATCACCCAGTTACAGGACAAGATCATCAAAGACTTCCCGGAAGTGGATAATGTACTCGGTAAAGCCGGACGCGCCTATACTGCCACAGACAATGCGCCCATCAGCATGATCGAAACGATCATCGTGCTGAAGCCAAAAAGTCAATGGCGCAGTGGGATGACCAAAGAGAAACTGATCAAAGAAATGAATGAAAAAGTGCAGATACCAGGTGTTGTTGTCGGCTGGACACAACCGATCATCAATCGCATCAATATGTTATCCACCGGTATCCGGACAGATGTGGGCGTTAAAATCTATGGAAGTAACCTTGACAGCATTTATAATATCAGCCGCAAGGTAGAAGCGTCCCTCAAAGGAATTGAGGGTTTGGAAGATCTGTATGTTGAGCAACTCACCGGGGGCAAATATCTTGATATTAAGATCAGGAGGAAGGATGCTGCCCGTTATGGATTGAATATTGACGACGTGAACATGGTTATTGAAAGTGCGTTGGGCGGCATGATCCTCACCACCACCGTTGAAGGCCGGGAAAGGTTCAGTGTAAACCTGAGACTGGCGCAGGAATACCGCAATGATATTGACGAGATCAAACGCATTCCCATCCAAACGATGAAGTACGGGGTATTGCCACTTTCTTCCGTGGCGGATGTAAAAGTATCGGAAGGGCCTCCGATGATCAATTCTGAAAATGCCATGCTCAGGGGCACAGTGCTTTTCAATGTGCGGGGAAGGGATATGGGCAGCGTGGTAAACGATGCCAAAAAAAGGATAGAAGAAACCTTCAAACAACTTCCCCAGGGTTACTATATAGACTGGAGCGGCCAGTATGAGAACCAGGTAAGAGCAGAGCAGCGGTTAAAGGTAATCATACCGATTGTGATGCTGATCATCGCCTTCATTCTCTACGTCACCTTTAATTCATTCAAGGCAGTGGCGATTGTGTTTATCAGCGTGCCGGTGGCGCTGATGGGCGGTGTATATTCCCTGTACTACTATAATGTCAATTTCTCGGTGGCTGTAGCAGTGGGTTTTATAGCATTGTTCGGTGTTGCCGTGGAAACCGGCGTACTGATGATCGCCTATCTGAATGACTCCATCAAAAAGCTTGTAGCAGCTAAAGGGAACGGCCCTGAAAACATCAGCGACGATGATCTGAAAGAAACTTTCCTGCTGGGTGCTACCCAACGTGTGCGGCCACTGCTCATGACCGTATTAGCCAATATACTTGGCCTGATACCCGTAATGACCGCTACAGGAACCGGTAGTGATGTGATGAAGCCAATTGCGATTCCCTTTGTATTCGGCCTGATCACCTCCACGCTGTTTGTCCTGATTGTACTGCCGGTAATCTATAATCTTTTAAAAGAATGGGAACTGAAAAAGCATGGCAAACTGGTGGTGCTTGAAATCAAAGACTAAAACCCGGATTCATGAAAAGTAATAAGCTATATACAATCTTCCTGCTGCTGATCGCTTCTGTAAATGTTGCGGCACAAGACAGCGTGAAGCTGAGCATGCAGGAAGTTTTTACCGCTATAGACAAATCCTATCCACAGCTTCAGTATTACGACGCTAAAATAGCTTCCATTCGTTCGCTGGTTGACGGTGCAAAAGCATGGATGCCTCCCACCGTGTCACTGGCCTTTGACCGGTTCCCTTACCGGCTTTCCCTGATAAAGGAAATGATGCCCGATAACCAGGCGGGTATGATGGTGTCCGTGCAACAGATGATCCCCAACGCTGCCAAATTAAATGCAAAAAAAGATTACCTCGGTTCCCTGGAAAATGTACAGCGCAATGACGCTGAGTGGCAGCGAAACACCCTGCATTTTACCGCAAGGCTTTATTATTACCGCCGGTTTATTGCCGAAAACAAACTAAGGACCATTCAACAATACCGCGACCTGCTCAAAATACTGATCCAAACAGCAAAGGATAAATACACCTATAACCAGTCTGACCTGCCGGCAATATTCAAGGGGGAAGCCGCGCTGAGCGAACTGGAAAACATGGAAACGATGAGCCTGGCACAGATCGCGGAAAGCAACATCGGCCTTAATACCCTGATGAGCCGTGACGTGAATGCCCCGTTTGCCATTGACACGCTCTTGCTGCCTGTTGACTACCGGGCAGATTACCTGATGGTCAATGATACCTCAGCACTTTTGAGAAACGACATTCTTTCTATGGAGAGCCGCATCAGTTCTATGAAATTCAATCAGAAATGGGCCGCTACCGGTTCCCGGCCCGACTTCGGTGTGCAAATATCACACGGGCAGATGTTCGGCATGCCTAACCAGTTCTCCATCATGGGAATGATGACCATTCCCATAGTGCCCTGGTCATCGAAGATGTACAAGTCCGATGTACGGTCTATGGAGTTTGAGATTGATGCCATGCGGAAAGAAAAATCAACCATGCAGCTCATGGCCACACAAATGGTAAGGGAAAAGATCACCATGTTGATCTATGAGACGAGGCAGTTGGATAACTATGATAAAAATGTAGTGCCTTCCTACAAAAAGAACCTGGAAAGTAACCTATTGGCCTATCGCCAGAACACAGGTAACTTCTTTGTACTGCTGGATGCATGGAACATGCTGCTCATGAAGGAACTTGAACGTACCGATAAATTGGGACAGGTGTTTACGATACAATCTGAATACGAATATCAACGGGAAATAAAATAGCATGTGTAATCATAATCAACATACCAGCTTCAGCGGGCACAAAAGCCGGGTATATTTTATATGCATCGCGTTTGCTTTTGTGTTGCTTGCCTGCAACAATCGCAGCGCAGATCACGGTGCCCATTCCGGCGGCACAGCAGATCATGCCACCATGAAGGACAGCAGCGGCATGAAAATGAGCGGGGTAAAGGATAGCAGCAACGCCCATGCTGCGCATGGCAGTATGGCCGGTATGGATATGCCCGGTGAACAGGCGTCCACTGATACGATAGCGGATGAAACGTACTGGAATACACTGCCGACCAACCGAACCGTGATCTCTACCCAACAGGCAATCGAACCGCTTGACCAACCGGCGAATTTTACGGTTCACGGTAACGGGTATATTGACTTTGACTACAGGCGCAACCGGAAAGTACCCGTTCGCGTTGGCGGCAGGATTGAAAGGCTGTATGTAAAATACAATTACCAGTATGTGCGCAAAGGCGAAAAGATACTGGAACTCTACAGCCCCGACATAAGCACCTATATCGAAGAATTGCTTTACCTGCAAAAGTCTTCCGGCGACAGTATCCTCGCGGGCAGGGCCAGGCAAAAGCTCTTATTGCTCGGGCTTACCTCCAGCCAGGTAAAACAGATTGAAAAATCAGGGGAAGCGCCTTATACCATAGCCATTTACAGCCCTTTTGAAGGATTTGTGCTTTTTGACCCATCGGCACCGTCAGCTATGGCCGGAGGCGCAGGTAATGACGCAGGAATGGGTGGTGGAATGGCTGGCAGTACTGGTTCATCGGCGGTAAGTCCGGCTACGCGGTTAAGCGATAACAGCATTCGCGAAGGGATGTACGTGAGTAAAGACCAGACCCTTTTTTGGATCAATGATTTCAGGGAAGCCTGGGGCATAGTGGCATTTACCAAAGAGAATGAAAAGTATATCCGCAAAGGCCAACCGCTGTCCGTTACCAGTGAGCTGATGCCGGAAAAGACCTTTACAACCCCTGTTCAATTCCTGGAGCTGGTGTATCAGCGCGGGCAAAAATTCAGCCAGGCAAGGGTGTATTTACCCAATACTTCGGGGATACTTAAACAAAATTCCCTGATCACAGCCACGGCATCCGTAACGGCCAGTTCCCTTACGGTTCCGGCAGGCAGTGTCTTTTATCTTGGAAAGGTAGCCATTGTGTGGGTGCGGGCCGGTGTCACAAAGGACGGAAGCAACATCTTCCAGTCAAGGGTGGTACGGATCGGTCACCGGGACAACGAACGGGTCGAAATACTGCAAGGACTGCAAAAAGGAGAATGGATAGCCAGGGATGCTGCTTACCTCGCAGACGGGGAAACAATTATCAAATATTAATGCTGTAGGTATGAACAAGAAAATATGGATGATCATTACTGCGCTACCGCTCATTGTTTCCATTGCCTCATGCACCGGAAAGGATGGGGATGCACAAAAGCCGGAACATAGCCAACATGCCGCGGACGGACCGGCCCCGGAACAAATGGAGATGGTGACGCTTTCAAAACGGGATGAACAGTATGCCAACATTGCGGTGGAC
Source organism: Citrobacter freundii (assembly GCA_003243445.1). Lineage (GTDB taxonomy): Bacteria > Bacteroidota > Bacteroidia > Chitinophagales > Chitinophagaceae > Terrimonas_A. Next base: position 10,241 of record QFQQ01000060.1, on the reverse strand, counting down.
ACGGTGAAGAGGCAGGCTATTTCGGAATATACCACGCTGGTAGGCACTACCAGCATTGACGAACGTAACGTAAGTGTTATTACATCACGCATCAGGGGAAGGCTCGAAAAATTATTTGTCCGCAATCCGCAGGAAAACATCAGCAAGGGCATGCCCTTATATGCCATCTACAGTGAAGAGTTATTGTCTGATGAAAATGAATTGCTCAATGTACTGCGGCAGGAGGTGCAACTCGCCGATATGAAACAGGTAATGGCGCAACTGGTGGAAGCGGCGAGAAAAAAATTACTGTTGTGGGGATTATCGAGGGAGCAGATCACACAGATCGAACAAAGCGGCGAAGCCTCCCCTTTGATTACCATCCATAGCCCTGTCGGGGGCACGCTGGTTGACCTTTCTGTAAGCGAAGGTCAGTATGTGGAGATCGGAACCCCGCTTTTCCGGTTGGCAGACCTGTCACAATTATGGATCGAAGCCCAGATGTACACGGGTGAACTCAGGTGGCTAACGGAACAGCCCATCATTACTGCGGATTTTGATGCTTATCCCAACCAGGTATTTCCCGTTACGCCGGTGTTCGATAATCCTTCCGTGGAACCAGATCAAAAGATCAGCCTTGTAAGATTTCTGATCGGTAACAAAAGCGCTTCGCTAAAGCCGGGTATGATGGCATACGTCAATATTAAACGGAATCAAAAATATACGATGGTCATTCCCAAGTCTTCCATCCTGGTCGGCAACATGGTAACGGCATGGGTGAAAAAAGGCGATGGCATGTATGAAAACCGGGTCATTCAATTAGGCATTCAGAATAAAAAGGAAGTGGAGGTGACCGGTGGCCTCAAGGAGGGCGAACTGGTGGTAACCAGTGGCGCTTACCTGTTAAACAGCGCATTGGTGCTGAAAAAGGGCACCGGCATGGAGGGAATGAAGATGTAACAGCGTCTCCAAAGCGCCAACAACAAAAAGAAAGTGTTGCGCCAGCCCTGGACTTCATTGCCAAAGAAAACTTGTGACAGACAGGTGCGGATAATTTGTAAACAGTCAATAAAACCGAGCACGTCAGTAATACTGCTTTGACTTAATAAATAAGATATGTTACTACAAGAATTTAATAAGGTGAGCAAACCCTGGTCAGTTGACCGCTCAACCATCCTGAATGAACTGGATACCACGCAGGAAGCCGGGCTTACTGCGGCGGAAGCCGAACGCAGGCTTTCCATTGCGGGGTACAACAGGATTGAATCGGGGAAAAAAGTAAGCCCGCTCATGATCCTGGTCAACCAGTTTATCAGCCCGTTTGTGCTGTTATTGGCCATTGCTGCAGGGCTGTCGTTTTTCTTCCAGGAATGGCTCGATGGTATTGCCATCATCGCCGTGATTGTGATCAATGCCGTCATCGGGTTTTTGATGGAGTTTCAGGCAGAACGATCAATGGAAGCCTTGAAAAAACTAACCACCGTACCGGCCCGCGTGCTGCGAGATGGGACGCTTGGTGCAATATCTTCCGAGGAGCTGGTACCGGGTGATATTTTATTTGTGGAAGGCGGAGACATGGTTACAGCAGATGCCAGGCTGATCAGTTCGGCTCAGTTACAATCGGATGAATCCGCACTTACCGGCGAGTCCTTGCCGGTGGAAAAACAGACCGGCCAATTGCTGGAAACAGTTCCCCTGGCCGAACGGGACAATATGTTGTACAAAGGCACTTTTGTAACAAAAGGAAATGGTTTTGCCGTTGTGGTGCGCACCGGCATGGGCACCGAGTTGGGAACCGTTGCCCGCATGGTGCAACAGGCCCAGCAATCGGCTACACCGCTTGAAAAGAAAATACAGAAGCTCAGTAAGAACCTGCTATGGATCACCGTGGGGCTTTTGGTTGCCATATTTACTGCCGGGATATTAAACGGGAAGGATTTTGTACAGATGCTGGAAACATCCATTGCCCTTGCCGTTGCCGCAATTCCTGAAGGTCTGCCCATCGTTTCCACGTTAGCGCTGGCATTCGGCATGTTACGGATGGCCAAGCACCAGGTCATCGTAAAGAAGCTGTCATCGGTGGAAACCCTGGGTGGTACCAACGTGATCTGCACCGATAAAACCGGTACACTTACACAGAACAAAATTGAAGCCGCCTACATTGAATTTAAGGAGGGCAGCTCCCGCATAGAAGTGGACGTTGCAGACTGTGTGATACGCTTTAAGGATAATGATCAGTTGCCCCATTATCCGGCTTATGCGCATTTGCACCGGATTGCTGCCCTGTGTAATACCGCAACCTATCAGTATGATGCTACCTCGGCCAAAGAATCGGGTGACCCGCTGGAAGTGGGACTACTCAAAATGGTCTATTGTTCACCCGTTAAACCGGATGAATATCAGCGAACTTTTTCAAAAATAAATGAAGTGCCTTTTTCTTCCGATACGAAGGTCATGGCTACCCTTCACCGCAAAGACAGTGACTATTATGTAGCCGCAAAAGGAGCCGTGGAAGAACTATTATCATGCTGTTCATCCGTACTGGAAGGAGATGATGTTGTTGCACTGACTGAAGCAAGAAAAACAACATGGCTATCCAATGCCGAAAAGCACGCGCAATCCGGGTTAAGAATGCTTGCTTTTGCTTTTAGAAGCGCTGATGCGGAAGAGGAAGATTTCTTGCATCATCTTACATTGGTAGGCGTGGTCGGCTTTTTAGATCCGCCCCGCCCCGAGGTACGTGCGGCCATTCAGGAATGCAGATCAGCCGGCATAAAAGTGGTGATGATCACCGGAGACCACCCGGCCACCGCTAAGAACATTGCCATGCAGTTGGGGCTGGCAGAAGAAAGCGATGAGGTAGTTCACGGAAACAGCATGAAGCCCTACGATCAACTGACGCCGGAGGACAAGCAAAAGTGGCTGCAATCCCCCGTATTTGCGCGTGTATCTCCGGAACACAAGCTGGACCTGGTGACCCTGTTCCAGGCAAATAAAATGGTAGTTGGGATGACCGGCGACGGCGTGAATGACGCTCCGGCCCTGAAGAAGGCAGATATCGGTATTGCAATGGGACAAAGGGGTACGCAGGTAGCGCAGGAAGTAGCAGATATGGTCCTGAAAGATGATGCCTTCTCATCCATCGTCCTGGCCATCAAACAGGGGCGGGTAATTTTCGATAATATCAGGAAATTTGTGATCTACCTGCTTTCCTGCAATCTCAGTGAACTGCTGATCATTGCCACTGCATCCATTCTGAATTTGCATTTTCAGCTTTTTCCGCTTCAGATACTTTTCATCAATCTTGTAACAGATGTATTGCCAGCGCTTGCCCTGGGTGTCACCGAAGCCCCTGCGCATATCATGCAGCGAAAACCTTATTCGGCCGGTACGCTGATCATTGATAAAAAAAGATGGACAGCCATTTTTGCCTATTCTACGGTGATCTCCATTACCACCATCGGTGCGGTACTTACCAGTCACGAGTGGCTGCACAAGCAGGAAGGATGGAACGGTGAGCTGTGTAACAATATGCTTTTCTATACCCTTATTTTTTCGCAGATACTCCACGTCTTTAATATGTCATTTGAAAAGGGCGTTGCATTTTATAAATCAGAAGTGTTCCGCAACAGGTATGTATGGTATGCGGTACTGGGTTGTATAGTTATAGCGTTGCTCTCTTACTTCGTTGTTCCGTTGAGAAAAGTCCTTGAAGTTTCAATTTACGGATGGCAGGATTGGTCAATCGTCATTGTGTTCTCCTTCCTTTCACTCATTATCAACCAGGCTTTAAAAAGAAGCCGCTGGATTATATGAGCTGTGAACGGATAACAAGTTGTAATTAACCTTAAAGACAACAGCAAAAACTCAATAGCACATGTGGGATAACAACAGCACTATAAAGGTGACAAAGGCATCGGGTATCAGGGTGCCCTTCAATAAGAACAAATTGAAACAGTCGCTGCTCCGCTCAGGAGCCAGCGGCCAGCAGGCTGAGGATATTGCCAATGAAATAGTGAACAGGCTGGTAGATAATATGTCTACTAAGGAAATCTACAGGAACGCTTTCCGGTTATTGAAAGACAGGTCGCGTCCAATGGCTGCAAGGTATAAACTGAAGCGTGCCCTGATGGAATTAGGCCCTTCGGGTTTCCCCTTTGAGCAGTTCGTAGCAGAATTACTGACATACAAAGGGTATAAAACTGAAGTCGGCGTAACCATACAGGGGCATTGTGTGAAGCACGAAATAGATGTTATAGCTGAAAAGGATGACCAGCACTTTATGATCGAGTGCAAGTTTCATAATCAACAGGGTTATATATGCGATGTCAAGATTCCCCTGTACATACAATCCCGGTTCCTGGATGTGGAGCGCCAATGGAAACAGATCGACGGGCATGACAAGAAGATCCATCAGGGCTGGGTGGTTACCAACACCCGTTTCTCAGACGATGCCGCACAGTATGGCAGATGTATGAACATGAACCTGGTCAGTTGGGATTATCCTAAAAATAACGGCATAAAAGACTGGATCAACCTGTCTGGACTCCATCCCGTAACAAGTCTTACCACGCTCACCGGAAAGGAAAAGCAAGCGCTGCTCAACAGGAAGATTGTTTTATGCAAGGCCCTGCATCATGGTGAGGGTATTTTGGAAAGCATCGGCGTAAGACCGCCCAGGTTGCAGAAGGTGTTGGAAGAATGCGCTGCACTATGTCAAGCGCTTGAAAAATCATATAGATACTAATACAACAGATATGGAAAAATCAGGTTTAAAAATACAATTTTTAGGTGCTGCGCAAACAGTAACCGGCTCCAGGCACCTTGTTTCCGCTTATGGCAAAAACATCCTGGTGGATTGCGGGATGTTCCAGGGACTAAAGGAACTCCGGCTGCTTAACTGGCAACCGCTCTCTTTTCCTGCTAAAGACATTGATATCGTTTTACTGACGCATGGGCATTTAGATCATACCGGTTTCCTCCCGCGTCTTGTAAAGGAAGGCTTTTCAGGTAAGATCATCGCTACGGCGCCTACACTCCAGATTGCGGAAATTATTTTAAAGGACAGCGCAAAAATCCAGGAAGAGGATGCCTTGCGGGCTAATAAGCATAAATACACTAAGCACAGCCCCGCTGTTCCGCTTTACGGGCTGCAGGATGTGGACCGTACACTGCCGCTTTTTCAGACCGCGCCATTGAACCAGTGGGTGCCGTTTGGCGAGCAGATCAGTTACAGGTTCAGGTATAATGGACATATCCTGGGAGCATCCTTTATCGAGCTGCGGATCGGGGAGAAAACGATTGTGTTTTCAGGCGATATCGGCCGCAAACAAGATCCGCTGCTTTTTCCACCGGAAAAACCTGAGAAGGCGGATATCCTGTTTATCGAATCGACCTATGGTGACCGGCTCCACCCGAAGGAACCGGCAATGGATATTTTAGAACGCATTATCATTCGGGCTGTATTAAAAAAAGGCACCATCGTCATACCAAGTTTTGCTGTAGAGCGCACACAGTTGCTGATGTACCTGTTCTGGCAGTTAAAACAAAAAGGAAGTTTGCCCGATATACCGATTTACATGGATAGCCCGATGGGCAAAAATGTACTGGAGGTATTTCACAAAAATGGTTCCTGGCATAAGCTGTCTGTCGATGAATGTTCGCAAATGTGCGATACGATCCGGCGTATAACAACGCTGGAAGAAACAACTACACTGATAAACAGCAAGCAGCCGAAAATCGTGATCGCAGGAAGTGGTATGGCAACCGGCGGACGGGTATTGAGCTACTTTGCAAAGTACCTGGGCGATACGAATGCCACGGTACTGCTGGTGGGCTACCAGGCAGAAGGAACACGGGGCCGCGCTTTACTGGAGGGCGCAAAGGAAGTTAAGTTGTATGGCAAATATTTCGCGGTCCGCGCAGCCATAGAAAACATCGAAGGCTTATCCGGCCATGCTGATCAGCAGGAACTCATTGAGTGGCTGCAAGAGCTGAAGCAACAGCCTCAAAAGATATTTATCGTACATGGAGAGCCGACATCTGCAAAGGCGCTCAGTGACAAAGTGAAAGAGGTTTACGGATGGGCGTGCGAAATACCGGCATTAAATGACACCATAACAATCAATGAATAAATGGAACATCATCATTCCTACAACACGTTAAGGGTTAAATCTATCGGTATTGATACGTACCGGGAGAACATTGTCTACATGCGTGCTGATTGCCACATATGCCAATCAGAAGGCTTTACAGCACTCACCCGCATAGTGATACACCACCATGAAAGAACCATTGTAGCGACCCTCAACGTGGTTCACTCAGATCTGCTTGGCGTGGATGAAGCGGCATTGTCAATGGAAGCCATGAAAAGGCTGGACGTTGTTGATGGGGACTGCCTCACGTTCTCCCACCTGGAGAACATCAATTCCCTGAGCTATGTACGGGCAAAAATGTATCACGATCAACTGACGGAGCAACAGTTCAACGAGATCATGAAGGATATCGTTGCAGGGAAATATTCTAACATTGAACTGGCTGCGTTTATTTCAGCCTGTTCTGACGATAACCTTTCAGTACCTGAGATCATCGGGCTTACAAAGGCGATGATCAATGCAGGACAAAGTATCTCCTGGGAAAAATCCGTGGTACTGGACAAGCACTGCGTGGGCGGACTGCCCGGTAACCGTACCACACCTATTGTTGTCAGCATTGTTGCCGCAGCCGGGCTGACGATTCCAAAAACCTCATCAAGGGCCATTACTTCCCCCGCAGGAACTGCCGACACGATGGAAGTGATAGCACCGGTTGACCTGGATATGGATGAGATCAAAAAAGTGGTTGAAAAAGAAAATGGCTGTATTGTGTGGGGCGGTGCTGTAAAACTAAGCCCCGCAGATGACATATTGATTTCAGTGGAGAAATCGCTGGACGTAGACAGCCAGGGGCAGATGATTGCCTCCGTACTGTCAAAAAAATCGGCAGCCGGTGCCACGCACGTGGTCATAGATCTCCCGGTCGGTAAAACAGCCAAAGTACGCACGCATGAAATCGCCCTCCAACTGCAACATGATTTTGAATCGGTGGCACAGGCCATTGGCCTGCAATTACAGGTCATTATCACCGATGGACAACAGCCGGTAGGAAGAGGTATTGGTCCTGCATTGGAGGCAATGGATGTGCTGGCTGTTTTGCGCAACGAGAAAACGGCTCCAACGGATTTGAAGGAAAGGGCTATTACGCTTGCAGGTGCGCTCCTGGAATTATCGGGCGAATATGCACCTGGAACCGGTAACAATATGGCCAGAAGCATTCTTGAAACCGGAAGTGCCTGGGCAAAATTCCAGGCCATTTGTCAAAGTCAGGGCGGTTTCAGGGAACCTGCATTTGCACCCTACCATTTTGAAGTCTGCTCGGACAAGGAGGGCGTTGTTACCGCAATAGACAATCGTAAACTGGCGCGGGTAGCGAAGCTGGCAGGAGCGCCGCAGTCGGCCTCAGCCGGCATCCTGTTCAATGCGCCCCTCGGCAAACAGGTGAGCGTGGGCGACACGCTGTTTACCCTGTACGCCCATACAAAAGGAGAACTGGAGTACGCCCTTACTTATTTAAAAACAGATAACATCATTACTATCGAATAAAAAAATCAAAACAATGGAAACAACATTTAAAGATAAAGTAGCCATAGTGACCGGGGGAAGCTTTGGCATTGGCAGGTCAGCCGCCATAGGTTTTGCCAAACGGGGAGCCAAAGTAGTTATTGCCGACTGGGTGGAAGATACTGAAACACTCCATCTTATTCAGGCTTTAGGAGGTGAAGCCCTGTTTGTAAAATGCGACGTATCCAGCACCGAAGAGGTCAGGGAAATGGTGGCTACAACAATTAAATCCTTTGGCCGCCTGGATTATGCTTTCAACAATGCCGGTATTGAAGGGGTTACTGCCATCACCCATGAATGCACGGAAGAGAACTGGGAAAAAACCATTGGGATCAACCTGAAAGGTGTCTGGCTTTGCATGAAATATGAGATACAGGAAATGCTGAAGCAGGGAAAAGGCGCTATCGTGAACAATGCTTCCATCGCCGGGCTGGGCGGATTCCCCGGATCTCCCGCTTACGTGGCAAGTAAACACGGCGTACTCGGTCTGACCAGAACTGCTGCGCTGGAATATGCCAAATCAGGTATCCGGGTAAATGCAGTTTGTCCGGGAGTTATTCAAACCCCGATGATCGACCGTTTTACCGGAGCGGATCAGGAAACCGTGAAGCAGTTTGAGAGCATGGAACCGATAGGCAGAATGGGACAGCCGGAAGAAGTGGCCGAGGCCGCTATCTGGCTGTGTGCTGATGCCGCTTCCTTTGTGACCGGCAACGCTATGACCGTTGACGGCGGTTGGGGCGCTCAGTAACACAGCGGTTAACCTGAACTGCTGCCAGCAAAGCATACTGTTATAGAAAATGATCTTTATTTTTTTAAAACTATTGAGTCAATGAAACCCATTGTATTTGCCCTACCGGGAAACGAAACATTTGCACAGCAACTTGCTACAGCTTTAGAAGCTGATACCGGGGAAACCACCATACGCAATTTCCCTGATGGGGAAACATACGTCCGCGTATTGACCGATGTAAATGGCAGGGAGGTGATCTTGGTCTGTACGCTTGATCACCCTGATGGCAAATTGCTGCCATTATATTTTCTTTCTCATACGCTAAAATCGCTGGGCGCAAAATGCACCTGTATTGTAGCCCCGTATCTTGCCTACATGCGGCAGGATAAGGTCTTCCATCCAGGGGAGGGAATAACCTCTGCATATTTTGCCAAACTGATTTCCGGTTTTGCAGAAAGACTTTTTACGATTGATCCGCATTTACACCGCAGAACTTCAATGGCCGAAATTTATTCGGTTCCCTGCATGGTACTGCACGCATCAACTCTTATTTCGGATTATATCCGCGATCATATCGGCAATCCCCTGTTGATAGGGCCTGATAGTGAAAGCGAGCAATGGGTTTCGCAGGTAGCTAAAGATGCCAATGCTCCTTACATAGTGCTGGAAAAAGTAAGAAAGGGCGATACGGAAGTAAATGTAACCGTTCCGCAGGTTGAAAAATACAAGGATCACACCCCGGTATTGGTGGATGATATCATTTCCACTGCACGTACCATGATAGAAACGGTGAATCACCTGAAAAAAGCAGGAATGAAGCCGCCGGTCTGTATTGGTGTACATGCCGTTTTTGCCGGTAACGCTTATGAGGAACTCCAAAATGCCGGAGTAGACAGCATTATTACCTGTAATACTATTGCGCATGCCTCCAATGCACTGGATGTAACAGCACTAATGGCTGCTTCCCTAAACAAGATTTTCCTTTCGTAACTTTGGCAAGGATAATCGTAACAAATTCAATGTCTGTAAATGAACCCTTTAGTATGGTTACCTTATTTATCAAGAACATGGTTTGCGACCGCTGTGTACTGGTCGTAGCCGGTGAGTTAAAGAAAATTGGCATAAATGCCCAAAAAATCACGTTGGGAGAAGTGACCCTTGAAAAGGAACTTACGGCCGATCAAAAGGAGCAGCTTCATCAAGCTTTACTTGACCTGGGGTTTGAACCTATAGACAGTAAGAAGGGACGCATCATTGAAAAAATAAAAACGGTGATCATAAACATGGTACATCATAGCGACCATGATGAAAAAACCAATTTATCCGATTTATTAAGCAAAGCGTTGCATCATGATTACAATTACCTGTCCAATCTGTTTTCGGAAGTGGAAGGTATCACTATTGAAAAATACTTTATCGCTCAAAAAATTGAGAAGGTTAAAGAATTACTGGTGTACGACGAGCTTTCATTAAGTGAAATTGCTTTGCGTATGAATTACTCCAGTGTTGCCTATCTGAGCAACCAATTCAAAAAAGTTACCGGTCTTACGCCAAGCCATTTCAGACAAATCAGGGAAGAAAAGCGGAAACCGTTGGATAAAGTCTAATTTTATAGGGTAAAACAAATTGGTGTTACGAAGTAGCGGCCTTCCGCAAATGACAAAAGCAAAAGATGGACTGGTGTTTCTTCCCATGTTTTTCTCCTATCTCCACCGCCAATAAAAGGATTGTTTTGCAGGATCTGTTACCTGGCTATATCGAAAAAGCTGGATGTAAAAATGTGGAAGAAACACGCTATTTTAATACCCTGTTCGGTACCGTAAAACTCATTAAAGCCATCAAAGATGAATAGCCATCTTCATTCAATCATC
>QFQQ01000059.1 GCA_003243445.1 Citrobacter freundii | reverse complement strand
AAATAAGTTCGTTAAGATTTGATTTTACAATAAGTAGACTGTTTAAGTCTCCCCTGAAGGGGGAGATTTAGAGGGGGCCGCCCAACAACCTATTTCACCAGCGCATCAATCGCCGCATGCACCGCTTCAAAATTAAACGACTTCACCACCGCATCCATCTGAGACCTTATTGCCGCAGTTCCAAGATTGCCAATGCTTCCTTCATGTGTATGATGAATATGCGTATCATAATTGAACTTACCGGCTTCAATATCCAACCCGATCTGTTTGTATGCATCCCTGAAAGGCACACCCGTCAATACCAGTTTGTTCACTTCTTCCACACTGAATAAATATTTATACTTTTCATCTTTTACAATATCCTTTTTGATCTCGATATTGGATAACATCAATCCCGCCATTTCAATACAATCTCTCAGTGTTTTGAATGCGGGGAATAAATGCTCTTTCAGCAATTGCAGATCGCGGTGATAACCTGAAGGAAGATTTGTTGTCATCATCATGATCTCATTCGGCAGCGCCTTAATCCTGTTGCAATGTGAACGGATCAGTTCAAATACATCAGGATTTTTTTTATGTGGCATGATGCTGCTCCCCGTAGTAAGCTCAGCCGGGAAGCTGATGAAATCAAAATTCTGATTCAGGTACAAACATGCATCCATGCTCATTTTTGCCAGCGTGTCCGCGATGTTTGCCATACTTTGTGCAACGATCCGCTCTGCTTTTCCTCTTCCCATTTGTGCATACACAACATTGTAATTCAGGTCACCGAAACCAAGCAATTTTGTTGTCAGCGTACGATTGATCGGGAAGGATGATCCATAACCTGCTGCAGACCCCAACGGATTTTTATTCACCACTTCATACGCGGCTTTCACCGTTGTGAGATCATCCACCAGGCTTTCAGCGTAAGCGCCAAACCATAATCCAAAGGAAGATGGCATGGCGAGCTGAAGATGCGTATATCCGGGAAACAAATGGTCTTTGTATTTTTCGCTCTGGCTTTGCAGTAACTCAAATAATGGCTGCACACTATTTACCAGTTGTTCAAGTTCAGCACGAAGAAAAAGCTTTACGTCGACCAGAACCTGGTCATTGCGGCTTCTCGCGCTATGTATTTTTTTTCCTGTATCACCCAATGCCTGTGTGAGTAATAACTCAACCTGCGAATGGATATCTTCCACATCATCCTGCAATTTGAATTCTCCTTTCTCTATCAAACGATAAATGCGTTTTAACTCTGCTTGCAGCGAAGAGAGCTCTTCCTTTGTCAGCAGGTTTACTGATTCCAGCATTTCGATATGTGCGAGTGATCCCTGTACATCAAACGGAGCAAGATAGAGGTCCATTTCACGGTCTTTGCCGACGGTGAAGGTTTCTACTTCTTTGAGAGATGCGGTATTTTTTTGCCAGAGTTTCATAAACTAAGAGTTAAAAGAGAAAAGAGAAAAAAGAATTTTTGTCTGAGACGGTTTATAGGATTTGGGTTAGTAGTTGGATGTAGAGTTGGATGCCTTCGTTGATTTCTGACAGATAAATATATTCATCAGCGGTATGGCTGCGCGCCGAATCGCCCGGTCCCATTTTCAGGGCAGGAAATGGCATGAGGGCTTTATCCGATGTAGTGGGCGAACCATAATAGGTTCTTCCCAGTGATAAGCCTGCTTTTACGATCGGATGATCGAGTGCGATGGAAGTAGAGCGGAGGCGTGTGCTTCGCGGCTTTACTTCAGATGTTATGTTTGCTTTGATGATACCGATCACTTCTTCGAATGTATAGAGCTCATTGATGCGGGTGTCTACCACAAAGCGGCAAGTTGCAGGAACAACGTTGTGCGCTTTATTCTCTGTTTCGATCACTGTCACACTCATCTTTGAAGGTCCGAGCAACTCGGATACTTTATCCAGTTGATATGTCCGGAACCAATCAATATCTTTTAATGCTTTGTAGATCGAGTTCTCACCTTCGTTTCTTGCGGCGTGACCAGCTTTGCCATGACTTACACAATCCAGCACCATCAGCCCTCTTTCTGCAACAGCCATTTGCATTTGCGTTGGTTCACCAACAATGGCAAAATCAATTTTGGGTAAATGCGGGATCGTCATTTCAATGCCACCAATTCCGGAGATCTCTTCTTCTGCGGTTGCGGCAATACCGATATTGTAGCGGAGGTTTTTTGCTGAGTAAAAATGCACAAATACGGCGAGCAGCGATACAAGGCATCCTCCGGCGTCATTGCTTCCAAGCCCAAAAAGTTTTCCCTCCTCCACCACCGGAGAGAATGGATCTTTGATGTACTGCGGATTTGGTTTTACCGTATCATGATGGGAGTTAAGTAAGATCGTCGGTTTGTCTTTATCAAACGCTGCATTAAAAGCAAAAACGTTGTTGCCCACCCTGGAGAATTCGATATTCCTGTCGGCCAGGAAACGGCTGATCAGTTCAGCCGTCTGATCTTCCTCCTTGCTGAGAGAAGGAGTGGAGATCAGTTCTTTTAAAAGATTGATCGCATCCTGCTGGATGGTATGTAGACCGGCGTTATTCATTGATAATAGTTGTGCCTGAACTTCCATCAATGAGCCTGCCAAGATTTTCAGCTTTCCCGATGATGACTTTTTTAACGCCGTTGTTCAAAGCAGCAAAGGCGTTGTCCAGTTTCGGGATCATACCAGCGAAGATCTTTTCTTTTTCTTTCAGCTGTTTGTAATATGATGGAGTTAATTCAGGGATCACTGTTGAGTCATCTTCTGCATCAAGCAACACACCCGATTTTTCAAACGAGTAGATCAGGTTCACGTCAAAGTCGTTGCTCAAACCTTTTGCAAGTTCCTGCGCGATGGTATCGGCATTGGTATTGAGCAATTGCCCCTGCTGATCATGCGTGATCGGGGCGAATACGATCGTGATATTCTGTTCAAGTAATGATTTCAGCAGTCTTGTATTGATCGCGTCCACATCACCTACATATCCGTAATCAACCACCGGATGTCTGCGTTTGTGCGCCAGGATCGCATCCCCATCCGCACCGCACAAACCAAGTGCGTTGCAATTGTGCGATTGCAAACGTGCGACGATGTTCTTGTTGATGTACCCTGCATACACCATCGTTACGATCTTCAGTGTTTCTGCATCCGTGATCCTTCTTCCCTCAACCAGTTGCTGCTTCACACCCATTGCTTCTGCCAGCTTTGTCGCCAGCTTACCACCTCCATGCACCAGTATCTTCGGAGCGTTGATGCCTGCAAACTCTTCGAGGAAGGAAAAGAGCTTTGTTTCGTCGTCGATGATGTTGCCGCTGATTTTTATGACTAGTAGGGGATTCATTACGTTTCGCTGTCGTTTTAAAAAGGTTCCAGAGGTTCCAAAGGTTTCAGAGGTTCCATAGGTTCTCAAGATTGAAGTTTTGTCCAATTATTACCGGAGGCCACTATTCGCGGTAGCAACCTATGAAACTTCTGGAACCTTTGGAACCTCTTAAACCTTATTTACTCTTCAGTATCTCGCTGAGCACCGTCTGCGCTGCCCATACCCTATTGCTTGCTTCCTGCGTTACAATGCTGTTTGGTCCGTCGAGTATTTCATCGCTTAGTTCAACATTTCTTCTTACGGGCAGGCAATGCATTACTTTGGCGTTGTTGGTCAGCTCAAGTTTTTTGCTGGTCAGCATCCATTTCGGATCGCTTTCATAGATTTTGCCGTAATCTTTGAATGTGCTCCAGTTCTTCACGTAGACATAGTCTGCGTCTTTCAGTGCTTCATCCTGGTTGTGAGTGATCGTTGCACCGTTGGTAAATTCTTCGCTCAGTTCATAGTCCTCTGGATGTGTGATCACGAAATCGGCTTTGCCCCATGCGTTCACCCATTGGGAGAAACTGTTTGCCACGCATTGCGGCAGCGGCTTTACATGTGGCGCCCAGGTGAGGACGATCTTTGGTTTTTTTGCAGCTGCTTTTGCTTTTTCCTGCTCGCTGATCGTAATGATATCGGTGAGTGATTGAAGCGGATGCAGCGTGGCGCTTTCGAGGCTTACTACAGGAATACCTGCGTATTTGATGAACTGTTTTATGTATAATTCGCTGTAATCATCATCACGGTTCTTTAATGAAGGAAACGTTCTGATAGCGAGTATGTCGAAATATTTTCCGAAGATCGGAGCGGCATCTTTCACGTGTTCTACCGTGTTGCCACTCATGATCGCCTCTTCTTCAAATTCCAGTGCCCAGCCTTCGCTGCCGACATTGAACACGATGGCTTCCATGCCAAGGTTCTGGGCCGCGATCTGCGTACTGAGACGTGTTCGCATGCTTGGGTTCAAAAACAGGCAGCCGATACGTTTGCCGGCGCCCAGTGATTTATCCTTAAAAGGATCTGCTTTGTACGAAAGTGCTTTTTGCACCAGCCCATCGATATCGTGGGCATCCGAGGCGGAAATGAAATTTCTCATTCTTGGTTCGCGGGTTGTGATGTGGGGACGAGTTTTTGTATTTCTTCTTTTAATGAATCAATGAATTGTTCTGCATCTCTCTTCTTCAGACCAAGCGATGGAAGCAAACGGATCACATTTGGTTTTGCCTCACCGGTAAAGATCTGCTGGTTCCAGAGAAGATTTTTCTTAAGGTCTTTCAGTTCTTCAGGAACGTCAAAGCCGATCATCAGACCGCGGCCTCTGACATTCTCGATCTCAGGGATCGCGTTCAGTTCATCTTTCAGGTATTTGCCGATCATCACTGCGTTGCCCATCAGTTTTTCTTCCTCGATCACTTCAAGCACAGCCAGTGCAGCAGCACAGGCAAGATGATTGCCACCGAAGGTTGTACCAAGCTGACCATGCTTTGGTTTGATATTCGGCGATACGATAATTCCGGCAACAGGAAAACCATTGCCCATGCCTTTTGCCATTGTATAGATGTCAGCATTCACGCCGGCAAAATCATGACTGAAGAACTTTCCAGTTCTTCCATAACCACATTGCACGCTGTCTGCTATATAAACCGCATTGTATTCATCACAAAGGCTGCGGATCTTTTTCAGGAAACTTTCTTCTGCCACAATGATGCCGCCCACGCCCTGAATACCTTCGATGATCACGGAAGAAATTTCGTTGCCATGTTTGCGGAAGCATTCAGTCAACGCAGTGGTATCGTTGAAAGGAAGGAAGATCACATTATCCGTTTCATTCACCGGCGCTACGATCGCTTTGTTATCTGTAGCAGCAACGGCCAGTGAGGTCCGGCCATGAAAAGATTTGCTGAAAGCGATCACTTTCTTTTTTCCGTTATGAAAAGAGGCAAGTTTGAGTGCATTTTCATTTGCCTCAGCGCCGCTGTTGCAAAGAAAAAGCTGGTAGTCAGGTTTACCTGAAACCTTACCCAGTTTTTCCGCAAGCTGTTGTTGCAGCGGGATACGGATCGAGTTTGAATAAAAAGCAATCTTTTCCAATTGCTCTTCGATCCGGCTTACCCAATGCGGGTGTGTATGACCAATGCTGATCACCGCATGACCGCCATACAGATCAAGATATTGTTCACCTTTTTCATCCCACACGTAAGAACCCTTTGCTTTCACGATGGTGATGTCGTTGATCGGGTAGACGTCGAATAAGTTCATAAAACGGAGTTTATTTTGTTACTGTCTTTAGTTGGTTAAAGTTTCAAAGGTTTAATGGGTTTCATAAGTTTCATAGGTTTCGTCGCGCGAGGTTTATTCCGTTCTGAAAGGTTGACCTGTGGAACCTTTCAAACCTATTAAACCTATGAAACCGGTCAGAAATAATTCGCTTTCAACTTGAGCCCCATTGTCTCCTCCACCCCAAACATCAAATTCATATTCTGCACTGCCTGTCCGCTTGCACCTTTCAGGAGGTTATCGATTGCTGAATGGACCACAAGTTTACTGCCTGCTTTTTCCAATTGGAGTACGGCTTTATTGGTATTCACCACTTGCTTCAGGAAGATAGGATCCTTGCTTACACGGGTGAATGGTTGTCCTGCATAAAAATCGAAAAACAACTTATACAGTTCTTCCAGGCTGAGATCACAGGAGAGAGTAGAGCTTACAAAGATGCCGCGGGTGAAATCGCCTCTCCAGGGTACGAAGCTCAGGTCAACATCATTAGCCGGCTGAAGATGGACCAGTGATTCACCGATCTCGCCGAGATGCTGATGGGTAAGCGTTTTGTATGCCTGGATATTGTTCGCCCTCCAGCTGAAATGAGAAGTAGCAGATAAAGACTGACCCGCACCCGTTGACCCGGTGATGCCCGTTGTATAAACATCTTTCAGCAAGCCCGCCTTTGCAAGCGGCAGCAGACCAAGCTGAATGCTTGTTGCAAAACAACCGGGATTGGCCACAGCCGCCGCCGATCCGATCGCTTTTTTATTCATCTCCGGGAGACCATAGACAAACTGCCTGTTGCCGATAGATGATCCTGCTTTCAACCTGAAGTCGTTTGCAAGATCAATGATCTTCACTTTATCAGGGATGTTGTTTTCCGTAAGAAATTTTTTGGATTCGCCATGGCCAAGACAAAGGAACAGAACATCAATATCCGTATTCAGTTCCCCGGTAAATTTCAGCTCTGTATCGCCTATCAGGTCCTGGTGTACTGCATACACCGGTTGCCCTGCATTGCTGCGGCTATGTATAAAAGAGACCGTCACACCCGGATGGTGGATCAATAAACGTATTAATTCGCCACCCGTGTAGCCTGCGCCTCCTATAATTCCAACTTGTATCATAATTAAAAAGTCAAAAGTCAAAAGTAAAAATTACCCCGCTTCCAATCAGTGAGAATATAACCGCTGTTAAGCGGGGTTACTTTTTACTTTTTAATTTTGAATTGCTACTTTGATTCATTATCAGTTTTGACGAGATGGTACATCATCGTCTGGTTTCCAAAGATCCTGCTGAAGCCGCGTACATCTTCGCCGGTGAAGCCTGTGTTCATTTCTCCGTATTTACCAAACTTACTGTTCATCAGATCATAAGGGCTTTCGATGCCGATGATCTGGAAGCGGTATGGTTGAAGTTGTACAAACACATCGCCTGTTACGTTGCGCTGGCTTGTTTCGAGATAAGATTCGATATCGCGCATTACGGGATCCAGAATCTGACCTTCATGCAGCCAGTTGCCGTAAAACTGTGCCAATTGATCTTTCCAGTTCAATTGCCATTTTGTGAGCACATGTTTTTCCAGTGCATGGTGGGCTTTCAGGATGACCATTGGTGCAGCGGCTTCAAAACCTACGCGGCCTTTGATACCGATGATCGTATCGCCCACATGTATGTCACGTCCGATGCCATAAGGCCCGGCGATCGTTTGTAAATATTGAATAGCTTCGGAAGGATGGCTGAATGATTCACCATTTACTTTTTTCAACTCGCCTTTTTCAAAGCTGAGTTTTACTTCTTCGCTTCCGGTTTTTGTCATTTGTGTCGGCCATGCTTCTTCAGGAAGGATGCCTTTGGAAGAGAGTGTCTCTTTTCCGCCTACACTGGTACCCCATAAACCTTTATTGATGGAATAAGCGGCTTTTGCGAAGTTCATGGCAACACCTTTTCCTTTGAGGTATTCGATCTCTGCTTCGCGGCTGAGTTTGAGATCACGGATAGGAGTGATGATCTCTACGCCCGGGATCATGATGTGGAAGATCATGTCAAAGCGAACCTGGTCATTTCCCGCGCCGGTACTTCCATGCGCTACAGCGTCTGCATGAAGTTCCTGTGCATGATCGGCAATGTGAAGGGCCTGGCTGAGACGTTCGGCTGATACGGAAAGAGGGTAAGTATTATTTTTTAAAACATTACCAAATATCAGGTACTTGATGATGCTGTCGTAATAACTTTTTACAGCGTTGACGGTCTTGTGTGATTTTACACCGAGAGAGTAGGCATGTGCTTCGATCTGTTTGAGTTCTTCTGCGGTGAACCCGCCAGTGTCTACGATAATGCTATGCACTTCATAACCCTGGTCTTCGCTGAGGTATTTAACACAGAATGAAGTGTCCAATCCACCGCTGAAGCCCAAAACAACTTTTTTTGACATGATAAACCGTTGTTGGTTTTATAGATGAAATAAATAATGCAATAACGATTTGGGTCTTACACCCCCACCTTTTTTTTCATTATCCTTATCCTTGTCTTTTTTCAGGAAAGGTCTAAGAAGTTTCCATTCTTTGAAGCGCAGCAATCGTTCGAAAATCGGTGCATTGTCGGCGAAGAATTCTTTTGTTTCTTCCGGCTCGTAATGATCTTTTGGATCATAGAGCATGGCGGTGCACATGCAGTTCTTTCTTTCTTTACTCATGAGGATCTCATAGTTGACACAGCTTTTACAGCCGGCCCAGAAAGCTTCGTCCTGCGTAAGTTCGGAGTAAGTTACGGGTTCATAGCCCAGATCACTGTTAATTTTCATGACAGCGAGTCCGGTAGTAAGTCCGAATATTTTAGCCTCGGGATATTTTTCCCTTGAGAGATTAAAGATCTTTTGCTTGATCGTCTTTGCCACACCGCTTTTGCGGAATTGCGGAGCAACGATCAGGCCACTGTTGGCGACGTATTCGCCATGGCTCCAGGTTTCGATATAACAGAAACCCACCCATTCGCCTTTATCTGTAAGGGCGATCACGGCTTTTCCCTCATCAATTTTTGCGGAGATATAATCTGGACTTCTCTTAGCAATACCGGTGCCCCTGGCTTTTGCTGAAGATTCCATTTCGTCAACGATAATGGAGGAAAATTTCTTGTCGTCCTGGGTTGCCACCCTGACGATGATATGTTGATTGTCCACTTGTAAAGAGTTGAAAATATGTGCGGATTACCAGTCCTGAACTTTTTTCGGGGAAGTATTCACTGACAGGGACCAGGGTAAGGGGTTCGTCCTGTCAGCACTCAGGACGGCGTCGCGGGCGCGAAAACGTAAACACATCATAACCTACGGCATACACACCACTTGTAATGGGTGCATGGAAGGCAAATTGCTTGGTATGTGTCAAAATATTACTCACGTTTACAAACCAATTTGTAAATTGGATTACAAATGTATAATATAAATCGGGTTATCGCCACAAATTTTTTGTTATAAAACTTGCTATGGATCAGCTAACCAGAGAAAAGAAACCCACTTCGGGAGCCCGGAAAGTTTTCCGAACAGTCGTTATCATTCTGATCATCGGCCTGATCGGATTTTTTGCCGTCCGCTATTATTTCGTCTGGGGCTATGGCGCCAAGGCCGGTACGCTCAACTTCATCGTTAAAAAGGGATATATCTGGAAAACATGGGAAGGCCGGATGATACTTGCCGGGTACAGAAGTAATCAACCGGGCGGCATTCAGTCGAATGAATTTCAGTTCTCCGTTACAAATGAGAAAGTGGCAAACACCCTGATGTCAAACAGCGGGGCATTTTTTGAACTCCATTACAAGGAATATCTCGGTGCGGTGCCGTGGAGAGGCATGAGCGAATTTATTGTGGATAGCATCATTTCGATAAGGAAGATCGAACCGGGAGTGGCGCAGCCGCTGCCTTAGAACGAAATATAAGGCCCCCTCTAAATCTCCCCCTTCAGGGGAGACTTCGCACATACTTCTAAAAAGAAATGTCAAATCATATAGGACCCCGGTGTGCTGTATGACTTGATATTTCTCTTTTTTGGGTGTTCCAAGTCTCCCCTGAAGGGGGAGATTTAGAGGGGGCCTCACGCCATCAGCAAAAAAATCGCCGGTCTCTTATGAATATCAACCTTTTCCTTTCTCCATTCACTCACAGTTTTTGTCTTGATCCATTCTTTTTCTCCGGTCAGATCCACCGCGATACAAAGCCTTGAGGACGGCGTTGCATGTTTCAATATCGTCTCCAGCAGCTGATTATTGCGGTAAGGCGTTTCGATAAAGATCTCTGTACAGTTATTTTTCTTTGAATCGGCTTCCAGTTCTCTGATCGCCTTTATGCGTTCCTGCAGATCGATGGGCAGATAACCGAGAAAACGGAACTGCTGACCATTCATCCCGCTTGCCATCAGCGCCAGGAGAATTGAACTTGGACCCACAAGCGGCACCACCTTCGCATTCATTTCCTGGGCCACTGCCACCAGCAACTGACCGGGATCTGCCACACCGGGACAGCCGGCTTCACTGATGATCGCAATGTTTTTGCCTTCTTTCAGTTTTTGCGTGAATGCTTCGCGTACTTCTTCTTCAGCTTTGTGTATCGTAAACCATTCGTAGTGATCGATCACGATCTCTTCGCCGGCAGGCATACGCTCGCGCCAGAACTGTTTGAGAAAACGACGGGCCGTGCGTTCATTCTCCGCAAAAAAAACCTGTGCGTTTTTGACCGCATCGGCAATATATACAGGGATAACATTGGTCCCCTGTTCATCAAGAACGGTAGGAACCAGGTATACCAATCCTTTTTCCATTATACAGAAGTATTCGTTTTCACTTTGTGAACGGTAAGTGTAGCTGCGATGATCGCGTAAGCAGGAGCAAAGATGATCAGCAGGTGCATCATATAAAAAAGAATGCCGTTGGCAATGGCAAGACCTTTATGGCGGCCGATGAAATGGATGCTCTGCGATTTATTATGATCGTTGCGCGCAAGACTGTAATCAAGCATGGAGAAACCATAATAGTAGCACTCCATGAATAACGCAACAAGTGGTGTGATCCAGCCAATCAGCGGGATCAGGGATAAAAAGATCAGTGCAACAAGATAAACCGTTTGCCAGCCGCAGTTGCGCAGAGCAATGGTCGTTCCCCGGGCCATCTCCTTTTTAATGGCGGCCCAGCCCGGCGCCGACTCATTATTCTTTATGATCGATTCCGTTTTCCTGCTGATATAAGCAAAAATGGGCGAACCGATGATCAGGCAGATGTATTTGAAAAATGAAAAGTAAAACAACAGCAGCGTCAGCCAGAGAATAATGCCTGTAATAGTAAAAAAGAAGCTCAGCAGATAACTATGGAATTTTTGTGACCATTCGCTCAGCCGCAGAAAATGCGTGATGTATTCAATCACGATCGTTGCCGATTTCCCAAAGAAATACATACCGGTCACAAATAAAGCTGCATAGATCAATCCTGGTATCAATACCCATTTCCATAAACGATGCTGAAGAATAAAGCGATGGGCTTCTCCCCAGGATTGGATGGATATGACGATTTCTTTCAGCAAGATGTAAATTTGAGTGGTAAATATAGGAAACAGATTGGTATCCACATGATAAGAAGTGATGGTATCATTCGCAATGATGATTAAAATGCCCTTAAAGAAACTACCTCTTTCATTTTATCGCCGGGAGAATGTCGTAGAGATCGCAAAAGACCTCATCGGCAAAATTCTTATTACCCGCTGGAATGGCATCACTACTTCCGGCCGCATCATCGAAACCGAGGCGTATGCAGGAGTGATGGACAGAGCTTCGCATGCCTATGGCGGAAGAAGGACTAACCGTACCGAGATCATGTATGCAGAAGGAGGACACGCGTACGTTTATCTTATTTATGGCATTCATCATTTATTCAATGTCGTTACCCATTCAAAAGATATCCCGCATGCGGTACTGCTGCGTTCACTTGAACCGATGAAAGGCATTCCGGAAATGCTGAAAAGAACAAGAAAGAACAAGCTGGACAATACCTTAACACGGGGGCCAGGCAATATGGCAAAGGCCCTGGGCATTTACACCCACCAAACCGGCACGCTGTTGAACGGGAAGGAAATGTATATCGCCGACGACGGTTTCCAGTATAAGAACAGCGAGATCATTGCATCACCCCGTATCGGCGTGGATTATGCAGGAGCGGACGCATTGTTGCCGTATAGGTTTTATGTGAAGGGGAATGGGTTTGTGAGCGGGAAGAATCTTTAGGGGACCGCGGACGGTTGATTGTTATGAGGACCGCCGACGGCCGACCGCGGACCGCCGACGTTTACTTTGATGGTAGATATTCATGATAAAGAATTGTTCTTGTCTCTGCGTGTATGTGGTGGATATCCTGTTGTGAGTGACGATCGGACAGAGAGGACCGCCGACGGCCGACCGCGGACCGCCGACGTTTACTATGATGGTAGATATTTCATGACAAAGAGTTGTTCTTATCTCTGCGCGTATGTGGTGAGTATTCTCCTGTGAGTGACGATCGGACAGAGAGGGCCGCTGACGTTTACTATGATAGTAGATATTTCACAACAAAGAATTGTTTTTATTTCTGCTGACATGTTGGATATTACCTGCTATATACCACCGTCGGCGGTCGGCGGTCGGCCGTCGGCGGTCCTCGTAATCCGCGGTCCGTCGTCCGTGGTCCCTTCAAACGCCAGCTCCATCTTCCCCCTGTCAAACTCCCTTTCATTATTCGCCAGCCATACCGTTGCCACGCCGTTTCCAATAAAATTTGTGATGGCTCTTGCTTCTGACATAAAGCGGTCGACACCGATCAGCAATGACAGCCCTTCCACCGGTATTACTTTGATTGCAGTTAAGGTAGAAGCCAGCACCACGAAACCGCTGCCTGTTACACCGGCTGCACCTTTTGATGTCAGCATCAGTATCCCAATAATGCTGAGCACCTGACCGATACTCAGTTCTACATGATAGACCTGCGCCAGGAAGATCATGCACATCGATAGATAGATGGTGGTTCCGTCCAGGTTAAATGAATAACCGGTTGGTACGACCAATCCCACCACAGGTTTTGAACAACCCATCCGCTCCAGCTTTTCCATCAGTGAAGGCAATGCGGATTCTGAAGAGGATGTTCCCAATACAACCAGCAGTTCTTCCCTTATATACCGGAGAAAACGGAAGATGCTCACCTTATACATCCGTAATATTAAATACAGCGCCACAAAAATGAAAATGGCCATTGTCACATATACGGTTCCCATCAGCTTTGCCAGCGGCAATAATGTATGAATACCAAACTTACTGATCGTATACGCCATGCCGCCAAACGCACCGATCGGGGCGAGGAACATTACATAATGCAGGCCTTTGAAAATATATTTCGAAACAGGCTTAAGCACCTGCACCACTTTTTCCCTTCCCTTGTAAAAGCTTAATCCAACACCGGCGAGTATCGCTACGATCAATACCTGCAATGTGAAATTCTCTTTCAGAAATTTCAGCCAGCTGAATGCTTCACTGCTTTTGGTATACTTCGAAATATCTTCCGCTTTCACCGCATGCGGATCAACGCCGCTTCCCGGCTTAATGACCAGTGCCGCGATGATGCCTATCGCCAATGCAAATGTTGTAACGATTTCAAAATACAATAGCGCTTTCGCTCCGACCCGCCCCACTTTTTTCAGATCACCCATGCTTACGATGCCCAGTGTGATGGTAAGAAAGATGATCGGATTAATGAACAACTTTACAAGGCTGATAAAGATCCCGCTCAGAAATTCACTCAACGTTTTCCCAATAGATAATTCCTGCCCCAGGAACGAAGCCTTGAATGGTTGATCCAACACCTGCCGTTGCGCCAGCTCCGGCCAGTAGTGTCCGATCAATATACCTGCTGTTATCGCCACCAGCACCCAAAAAGTAAGATTCCTGAAAAGCTTTGCCATAGCGGTAAATGTAATGCAAAAAAAGAAGCTGTCGAACAGGCTTCAGCTATGAATGTTGAGGTCTTTTTATGAAGAGGGATCAACCATAAGCCCGCACCCATACCTTCTTTCCCCAACAAAAAAGACCGCCTCTCAGCGGTCTTCAATCTCTTTTATGTACCTGTTCAATAAAACTTTTTCACGCTTCTCTCTTAGCCTAGAATTTGGGGCAGTTCAATTTCTTCGCGCCTGGATCCACCGGCTTCTTGATATATATCAGCGAGATCTCCACACCGCCTCTTGAATTGGAAGCAGCTTTCAGCGATGAAGTATTTACATCGTACGAAGCACCGAAATGCCACTCACCAAACTCCAGTCCAACATACGGGATCATGGCATCATTGAAACGATACCAGCTACCGAGGTAAACATTGGTGGGGTTTTCTTCATCATTATTTACGTTAAGACAAAATGCACCACCAAGCATGGTGTTCTGTGCTTTTGCCTGCATGCTATGGTTGGCTGCAAAGTGAACGGAGTTGTAAGCACCAACAGGGATCTTTGCGCCGGCCTGGATGGTGGTACGCATGTTCAGTACAAAATCGCCTTTATTGAAACTTTCTTTCGGTCTGTTCAGGTGATACATGGAAGCACCGAGATAGAAATTGTTATAACCATTTGTGGTTCCGGTATAGATCAAACCGGCATTCACATCAAAATAGTTCAGGTTCACCTGGCTTGACGCAAAGCTTTCCTGTGTTACACCAGTAAAACCAAAGGGAGTAAGCTGATCGCCGAAGGTGAGTTTGGAAGTGTTCAGACGTTTGTTCATATATGTACCCTGGAAGCCGGCGCCGATGCTGTGATAGCCGTTTTCATCAAGGCTTTTGTGATAAGCAAGTGAGAGACCGAAGTAAGTGCTGTTCAGCGCGCCATCTCCGGCTTTATCGCTGTAGCCCATGAAGCCGATGCCAAACTGATCGTTCTCCGGGATGCGGTCTTTGAGAATGCCCATGTCGAAAGAAGCCGTCATGGTTGTATAAGCATTGCTGATGGATGGCCACTGATTTCTGTAGTTCGCCGCAAATCTGTACACCCCATCAAACTTGCCGGTGAGGGCAGGGTTGAGGGTCATGGGCGAAGCGAAAAATTGTGAAAAGTTAGGATCCTGCGCGTTTGACACACTCATCAGCGCAACACAAACGATCAGGGTCGAAAATAGTTTTTTCATCACAGCAATTAAGTTTTTTCACTGGTGGGCCTCATACCTGGTAAGACATCCAGCATAGCCTTAAACGTTTCGGTTGCCGGGAAATTGCCTTAAAAAGTATCCGGGAGACGGGAAAATACAACAATCTCCAGACCTGCAAAAATTGAAGATCGTTGCCTCGGAAGCAAGATAAATCTGGATTCTTAACGGTTTAGTAGCGAAGGCTTTACAGAAGGAACATGCTTTACATCTGAACTTTCACGCCGAATGCAAGATCACCCGCATCGCCAAGACCCGGAACGATGTATCCTTTGGCTGTAAGTTCATCATCAATTCCGCCGCACCAAATGGTCACCTGGGGTTCTTCCCGTTTTACATATTCGATGCCTACGGTACAGGCAATAGCGGTAACGATATGGATTTCCTTTGGATGGCCTTCCTCTTTCAGGTAATGTATGGTCTTGACCAGTGAAGAGCCTGTTGCCAGCATGGGATCGGAGATGATCACGACGCGGTTTTCCAGCTCCGGGCAGGAGATATAATCGAGGCTGATCTCAAAGCTGCCGTCTTTATTATGCTTGCGGTAGGCTGAGATGAATGCATTATCGGCTTTATCAAAATAATTCAGCAAACCCTGGTGTAAAGGTAATCCTGCACGCAGGATCGTTGCCAGCACGGGTTGATGCTGCAGCACTTTGCAGGTAGCCACACCAAGCGGAGTCTGCACGTCCTTTTCTACAAATGGCAGGACCTTGCTGATCTCATAAGCGGCAGCTTCGCCAATGCGTTCCAGGTTACGGCGAAAACGCATGCGGTCAGTTTGTACCTCTACATCACGCAGTTCGCTGACCCAATTGCTGATAAGACTGTGCTGTTCGCTTAAGTTGACAACCATTTGAGGGCGTTTTAATTTTAAAAGGTGTTAAGTAAAAATTCAAAAATAAAAAGTAAAAAACACTTTGCGGCTGCTAAATGTATCTGCAGGTCATTAAGTAGACGATTTTTACTTTTTACTTTTTACTTTTGACTTTATTTCCCGAAAGTATCTAAAAATTTATAATCTGATTCATGATCTACAGGGCTATTGGATTAATGAGCGGCAGTTCGCTTGATGGGCTGGATATTGTTTTTACAGAGTTGCATGAAAATGGAGGCAAATGGTCTTATGAAATACTTGCGTCCGCCTGCTATCCGTATAGCGAAGATTGGACCAAACGTCTTTCTGAGGCTACCTCCCTGTCTGCAAAAGATTACCTGCTGCTGCATACGGCGTATGGTGAATATATTGGTCAGCAGGTGAACCGGTTTATTGAAGAGAATTCATTACAGTTCAAGGTGGCGCTGGTCGCTTCCCACGGACATACAACTTTTCATATCCCGGCAAAGAATATGACGGCGCAACTGGGTGATGGCGCAGCTATTGCTGCCGTGGTGCAATTGCCCGTGGTGACAGATCTCCGCAGCCTGGACGTGGCATTTGGCGGACAGGGTGCTCCGATCGTGCCCATCGGCGAAAAATTACTACTGCAGGGATATGACTATTTCCTGAACCTTGGAGGCATCGCCAATATTTCCATGAACACGGCTAAATACACAGCCTTCGACATTTGCGCAGCCAACCGCGTGCTCAATATGCTGGCGCAAAAAGCAGGAAAGGAATATGACGAAGACGGAAAACTGGCAGCATCCGGTAAGCTTGACCAGGCCTTACTGGATGAGTTGAATACGCTCGATTATTACAACGAACCGTTCCCAAAATCACTTGCCAATGATTTCGGAACGGATATCGTTTTTCCAATCGTGGAAAAAGCCGGCCTTTCCGTTCCGGATGCATTGCATACGTACGCAGAACATATCGCCGTACAGATCCGCCATGCGATCACTGCACTGCCGAATCACGAAGCGCCGCAATCAAAGCTGCTGGCCACCGGTGGCGGCGCATTGAATCTGTATCTGATAGAAAGGATCCGTGAACAACTGAATGGTTTGGGAATAGAAGTAGTGGTGCCTTCAAAAGAATTAATACAATATAAAGAAGCGCTCATCATGGCATTGATCGGTGTACTGCGCTGGCGGGAAGAAAACAATGTGCTTTCTTCTGTAACAGGTGCAAAAAGGGATTCTGTGGGCGGCGCGATGTGGATGGGGCAGGAATATTGAAAGTAAAAAGCCAAAATTAAAAAGTAAAAATATGCCTCTGTGGGAAGCGCAGGCTTTACTCACCTGAGGAGAACTTTTTTTACTTTTTAATTTTGACTTTTTACTTTAAAGGCCCAGTACCGCTTTCAACTTCCCATACCCCCCTCTGCTCACCGGCACTTTCATACCCGATTTCAGAATAGCAACATGATTATCCTTTTCATAAGGATCGATCCTGGTGATCTGTTGTACGTTGACGATATAGGAGCGATGGGAGCGAACAAACTGCTGGCCATCCAGTACCTGTTCAAAATGACTCATTGTTTTATTTTTCAGGAAATAACCTTCCTGGGTATGGATCTTCACATAATCATCGGCTGCTTCAAGAAAGAAGATATCATGAACGGGAATGATCTTGATCTTGCTGCCGTTCTTTACTACCACGCGTTGATTTTGTGAGGGCGATTGAGAAGCGGTTTCCAGCAGCTCTTCTGTTTTTGCAGGCGTGTGGGCCTGTTGTTGCTCCTGCCATTTTGTGACTGCTTTATCGAAACGCTCCTGGTTAAAAGGTTTCAGCAGGTAATCCACAGCGTGTGCTTCAAATGCTTTGATCGCATATTCATCAAATGCAGTGGTGAAGATCACATTGGGTGGCTGTTCAATCAATTCAAGCATTTCAAATCCGTTGATCTTGGGCATCTGAATGTCCAGGAAGATCAGGTCGGGCTGATATTGCTGAATTGCTTTCACTCCTTCAAATCCATCACCGCATTCGCACATTAATTCCAGCTGCGGATGTTTGGCAAGATATTCTTTGACGATACTTCTTGCCAGGGGTTCGTCGTCTATGATGATTACTTTGGCCATGGTATTAATTCAAAAGTAAAAAGTCAAAATTAAAAAATAGAGCGTTCTGTATCGGTAGCCTATTTCAATATTGAGTTTTTTACTTTTTAGTTTTGACTTTTTACTTTGATATGGTTTCGTGTAATTGAGGTATTCGCACGCGTGTTGTGAAAATATTATCCTTTGCTTCAGTTTGCACCAGGTCATTGCGGTCGAATACCAGGTATAATCTTCTTTGAACTGATTTCAATCCAAAGCCTGTTCCCTGCCTGGGAGAGGATGTTTCCGGATCAAACGGGTTGCTCACCATCACTTCCAGTTCATTGCCTTTTACACTGGTGCGGATCCTGATCACTGTTTCCCCGATCGTATCATACAATCCAAACTTGATCGCGTTTTCGACCAGTGGCTGCAATAATAGTGCAGGTAATTTCAATCCCAGCGAAGCACTGTCCGTTTCTACCACCGGCGTAAGCCTGTTGCCGAATCTCACTTTTTCAATATCAAGATATAATTGCAGGTACTGCATTTCTTCCTGCAGGCTTACCCATTGCGTTTCTTCTTTTTTGATCGTGCCTCTCAGGAAGTCAGAAAGTTGTTGTACCATTTTCCTTGCTTCTTCCGGCCTTGTTCCGATCAATGCATTGATCGAATTAAGACTATTGAACAGGAAGTGCGGTTGCAATTGCTGACGCAGCTTGAACAGCTCGGCTTCACGCGCCAGTTTTTCCGCATCCGCTTTTCGTTCTTCGCTTTTTTTCTGATCCTGCCAGTTGTACCAGATGATCCCGATCATTGTAACGATGCCCATTATCAGAAAACCGATACTGGAACGTACCATGATCGATCTTCTTAAAAAGACCGCGTACCCATCGTAGGAGTCCAGTGTCAACCCAAGCAGCCAACGGCTTAGCAGCATCCAGAGTACGGTGAGCACGATGCACATGCAAAGTACATTCAGGTACTGGCTTATCTCCGGCGTATAATACCTGATGGTATTCAATACCAGCAGACAGGCGAGGAGCAGCAGCGTATTGCTGATCACGCTGTCGATGATGGCGAGATTGACCGGCCAGTCGAGCGACCATAACAGCAATGCATGATCCGTCATCAGCACCAGCCAGGCGACGCTGAAGGAGATCAAAAACTTTCTTACCGTGAAAAGCGATATCGACATGCTGTCAGGCCAGTTTGAGCAACTGGTGAGTATGGGTGAAGAAAATGTTTTCTGCTTTTTGGTTAACTGTATAGATGTAAGATTCTGCATTTTCCCTCTCTTCAATTCTTGAATAAAGTTCTGCGCCGTCAATAAGATCACTCAGCAGGTATAGTTCGCTTACATTAATAAACTGCCAGCGTACCAGTTGTTCTTTTTTATTGTAGAAGGCTTCCTGTTCTGCACTTCCGAGCAACTGTGCTTTGTTAAAGGCCTCCTCTTTTGAGTCGGCTGATACCAGCCTCAGTTGTTCATCAAACTGCGCCGTATGTTCTCCTTCTCCGCAAACAATACGGAACACCATTTTTGCAAGATACCAGTTCATATTAGTAGGTTGTGTGGTTAGGAACCAGGTTTGATGGTGGATGTGTTCGGTGGCCGGGTCGATGATCGATGTTCGATGGTGGATGTTCGAATCTATCAGAAATTTCCTTTCAGGATCACCTATTCCAATGTTCGGCCGGTACAGATCAATCGATCAATTCAACCTGAAAGCCGACCATCTACCATCGAACATCGATCATCCTTCCTCAATAGCTCTTGATCTCCATCCCCCCAAAAATCATCGTCCCCTTCAACACCAGCGTTCTACTATTTGAGGCCTCTGTCAATGCTGCAAATTTTCTTTTATCGCTGATACCGCCGAAGATGGTAACGGCTTCTGATTTGATGGACCAGTTGGACGGAACGATCAGGGTGGCTCCGCCAAAGATGGCGGTCACTTCCAGAACGGCTGTGCCATTGATATCGGCCTGCATGAAATCAATTTCTGAACCGCCGAATATGTTCACCAGATCGCCGCCTTTGAAATTCTTTGAAAGGATCACCTTTTTGGATCCGCTGAAGATACAGGTGGAGTCGATCACGTCGTCCGCCGAGTGAAATGCATCACTATTAGGCCTGATAGTTTCCGCGTTCATATCTGGATTTTTTTTTTGACAACTTTGCCAGGCCCTGTTCCGCCTTGGCCGTATCAGGAACAGTACACCAAGCACGATCAGGATCAGCGGCCACATATGTCTCTGCAGTGAGCCATCCATCATGTACTCATTCACCAGGAAGATACCGCCGATGATGATCGGAACAAACCAGCCGCCATCACGGAACCCTTTACGCAAGCCGATGAAAAGACCAATGGCAATAAGCAGCATCTGCCAGCTGAACAACCATACCGGCATCGGCACCCCAAAACTTTTTACCAGCGCCAACCCACCGATCACCAACAGAAAAAGACCAGTCCAGACGTGTCCATGCCCCTGTCTTTCCCTCATTCCCCAACGCTCCCGGGCCTCATCCCTGAAATCTCTGAAATCGTTCATTGTTTTAAATTTTAAGTAAAACTAGGGCTGCAAACGTCAAGTTGCAACACCTGCACGGGTTATAGCAGGTCTTTCTCGGCGAAATGCGGGATTGGAGGGGCGAGCGGGAGATGGGATGTTGGATGGTCGGGGGTCGGGGGTCGATGTTGGATGGTCGATGATCGATATTCGATATTCGAGGGTCGATGATCGTTGTCCGGTTCAGAGAGGTTACAGACCCGGTAACGGGTATTGCGGGCAACTTTAACTCTGTCGGCCGGTTGAGCCAATAACAGATTATCATCCCGGAAAACTAAGAAACGCTTAGCTAAACAGCATTATGTTCAATCACGGGATGAACGCGACCTTCCTCTATCTTGTTGCCTTACTATCCTCCACCCGGACAACGGACAACGGTCAACGGACAACGATCATCGAACATCGACCCTCGACCATCCAACATCGACCCTCGACCATCCAACATCGAACCTCCAAATTCCCTACCTTCCACTCCTAAACCGTCACAAACCAAACACATGGCTGCTAAAAAACTGATGTTGGCAACGCTGCTGTTGCCAGTTACACTTTCCGCATTTGCACAGGGCGGAAAGGCGGATACAAAGAAATGGGATGTATCCAATCCCGAAGGACCATATAAGACTGTTTCATTTACCGTGAATGAAGGAACCTGGATGAACCTGGACCTTTCCCCGGACGGGAAAGAGATCGTATTCGATCTGCTGGGAGATATCTACAGCATGCCCGTTGCCGGTGGTGAAGCCAGATTGCTGAGAGGCGGACACGCGCTGGACGTACAACCCACTTTCAGTCCTGACGGAAAGAAACTGCTGTTCACCTCGGATGCAGCCGGAGGCGATAATATATGGATGATGGACCGCGATGGAAGTAATGCCACGC
Organism: Citrobacter freundii; assembly: GCA_003243445.1. GTDB lineage: Bacteria > Bacteroidota > Bacteroidia > Chitinophagales > Chitinophagaceae > Terrimonas_A. The sequence continues at coordinate 18,588 of QFQQ01000059.1, read as the reverse complement.
AGGTCACGAAAGAAAGTTTCAGGCTGCTTAATAACCCGGCCTGGTCGCCGGATGGACAATATATCATTGCGCGAAAACATTTCACCTCAGGCCGCTCGCTGGGCGCAGGTGAGATGTGGATGTATCATCTGACAGGCGGCAGCGGTCTGCAACTGACTGCAAGAAAAAATGATCAGCAGGATGTGAACGAGCCCGTTGTTTCCCCGGATGGACGCTATGTTTACTATTGCGAGGATATGTATCCCGGTGGACAGTTCGAATACAATAAAGATCCCAACAATCAGATCTTCGTCGTTAAACGCTTCGACCGCGATAAAGGAACGGTTGAGACAGTGACCGGCGGCCCCGGTGGTGCTGTACGCCCTGCCATATCCCACAATGGCAAACTGCTTTCATTTATAAAAAGAGTTCGTACAAAGACTGTACTCTATCTCCGCAACCTGGAGACTGGTGAAGAATGGCCTGTTTATGATCAGCTTTCAAAAGATCAGCAGGAAGCATGGTCCATTTTTGGGCTGTATACACGCTATGCATGGACGCCGGATGATCAGCATATCATTATCTGGAGCAAGGGGAAGATCTGGAAAGTGGATGTAAATGGGGCAAATAAAGCAACAGAGATCCCATTCACCGCAAAAGTGAATCAACGGATCTATGACGCGGTTCGTTTTAAGCAGGATATCAACCCTGATAAATTTGAAGCACACGTGATCCGCCAGGCGATCACATCACCGGACGGAAAATGGTTATTCTTCAGCGCAGTTGGCAGCCTCTGGAAAAAAGAATTGCCATCCGGCAAACCGCAGCGCGTGACAAACAGCCCGGTCGAGACAGGATATGAATTCGAACCAGGTTTATCTGCCGATGGAAAAACATTGCTGTTTACAACCTGGAATGATTCTGCTTCAGGCGCCATCTGGAAACTGGCATTGCAACCCAATGCAAAGCCGGTGAAGCTCAACAAAGCAAAAGGTATTTTCCGCCAGCCTTCTTTTTCAAATGATGGAAAATGGATCGTATTCCGGAAGGAAGGAGGCAGCGATGCGTTAGGTGAAGCATATACTGCAAAACCTGGTATTTACATTATGGCTGCTGATGGATCACAGGAAAGTTTTGTGACAGCCCGCGGTGATGCGCCCCGGTTCAACAAAACCGGCGACCGTATCTTCTATCAATCCGGCAGCGGTCTCGGTAGCTGCAAACTGGATGGCAGCGATGATAAAACAATATTTAAAAGCACCTACGGTAACCAGTTCATTATTTCTCCTGATGAAAACTGGATCTCATTCATCGATCTGCATAAAGCGTATATCGCAGCATTCCCAAAAACGGGAAAGACCATTGATATAGGAAGCGGCACAGGCGATTTCCCGGTTAAAGTGGTTACCAAAGATGCAGGCTTCAATCTTCATTTCAGCAGCGACAGCCGTCAATTGCATTACACATTGGGTGATGAATATTATACGATCAATCTTGATGAACGTTTCAGTTTTATCGCAAACAAACCTGACTCTTTATTCAGGATTCCTGAGAAAGGAACAAAGGTGGGACTGGAAGTAAATACAGATAAACCCAAAGGAGTGATCGCATTTACCAATGCCCGCATCATCACAATGAAAGGAGATGAAGTGATCGAGAACGGAACGATCGTGATCGATGGTGACCAGATCAAAGTAATCGGAAAAGCCGGCGAAGTATCCATTCCTTCGGGTGCCAGGACGATTGACTGTAGTGGCAAGACCATCACTCCCGGTTTTATTGATGCGCATGCACATGGCAATCACTTCAGAAACGGGATCGTTCCGCAAAAGCATTGGGCATATTTTGCAGCGCTTGCCTTTGGAACAACAACCATGCATGACCCTTCTGCCAACAGCGAACTGGTGTTTGGACAAAGCGAAATGATCAAAGCAGGTGTGATGACCGGTCCGCGCGTGTTTTCGACCGGTACGGTACTATATGGTGCAGATGGAAACTTCAAAGCGGTGATCAATTCGATCGATGATGCAAGAAGCGCGCTGCGCAGAACAAAAGCGTTCGGCGCATTCTCTGTAAAGAGTTATAACCAGCCAAGACGTGAACAAAGACAGCAGATCATCCAGGCGGCACGTGAACTAAATATGGAAGTAGTACCTGAAGGCGGGTCATTCTTTTATCATAACCTGAGCATGATCCTTGACGGACATACAACGATCGAACACAATCTTCCTGTTGCTCCGTTATATAAGGATATAATCGAGTTGTGGAAAAATGCACAAACAGCCTACACACCCACACTGATCGTGAACTATGCAGGTATGAGTGGTGAATATTACTGGTATCAGCATACCAATGTCTGGGAAAACGAACGTCTGCTGAATTTTTTCCCGCGTTCAATCATCGATACACGCAGCCGTCATCGCGAAATGGTGCCGGAAGAAGAATATGAAATGGGGCATATCACCACGGCAAGGACGGCCAAAGAACTGCTCAATGCCGGCGTAAAAGTTAACACCGGTGCACACGGCCAAATCCAGGGTATCGGCGAACATTGGGAGATCTGGATGATGCAACAAGGCGGCATGACCAATCTGCAGGCATTACAGACGGCAACCATCAACCCGGCTATGAGCCTCGGTCTCGACAAATACATCGGCTCACTTGAAGCAGGCAAACTCGCGGATCTGCTCGTCATGGACAAGAACCCGCTCGAAAATATCCGTAACACAGAAAGTATCCGGTACACCATGGTGAATGGACGTCTCTACGATGCGGAAACTATGAATGAGGTTGGCAATTATAACAGACCCCGCTCCAGATTCTTCTGGGAAACGAATAAAAACGCCACAAGTTTTCCATGGCATGATGGAACTGAAACGGAGGTGGAAACCTGTAGCTGTGGCCAGCACTAGGCTAAGAGGTGAAAGAGGGAAGGTGGAGAAAGAGCGAAAAACTAAATAGAAAAGGGGGTAATGGAAGTTGTGTTCCACTATCCCCTTTTCTCTCTTTCCCTCATTCCCCTCTTAACCTTATATGGTCCATTCATCATGAACGACCGCCACGAGATAAAGTTTTCCGCCTTCCTCCTGAAATACCAGCCGTAACGTTTGCCAATCCATTCCCTCGTACTTCTTTTCAAAGCCCGGAAAATAAAATTCAGTGAAGGTTGAATGGGGATAGATCTCTTTCAGGTTATTCAGCGAATTACCCGTCTTCAGGAATTTGTTGACGCTTCGCTCTGGTGCGTTAAGATAGTCCTTATTGTAAACAAATTTTTTCCAGTAATCTTTTATATTCATCTTAATGGGATCTCCGCTTGCGTCATAGCTGCCCCAAACCAGAACGGAAGATTTTTGCGCGGCCATTCTCAATTCATAGGGCGTGAAAGCCCGGCTGTCACTTGTATCGATAAATGCATAGGCGGAGAATCTTAACCGTTTTGACGGACAGATGTACGAGCTAAGTTTCTCAAAATCCCGGTTCTTTAAAATGGTAAGGATCACACGGGATGTGTCAAGGAGGGATGTATCTGTTGCAAGAGTGCTGTCTTTTTTATTGGTTGAGTCGCTTACAGACGGTTGAACTGTTTTAAGAGAGTCTATATCAGTCTTTGTCTTACTTTCATTATTACAAGCAAACAATGCTGCAATTAAAAACAAGGGCATTAACCTCTTCATACGCTTCTTTTACTTTTTTTAAATAAAAAAATCATGATCAAAAGCAACCAGGCCTGATGACATCAGGTGATCAGCGCGAACCTGTCTCCGTCAAACAGCCCTTTATCGCTCAACTTCAAATGAGGTATCACTAATAATGCCATAAATGATAAGGTCATGAATGGCGAGCCTAATGTGCTGCCCAGTTCTTTTGAAAATTCGTCAATCGCTGTGTAAGCTTTCGCTACTTCGTAACCGTCATTGATGCTCATCAGCCCTGCAGCGGGAAGCGGCAGGATCATTTCTTTTTCATTGCCCACCGCGCTTACGCCTCCTTTTTCTTTTATCACGAGATTGACTGCTTTGCAAAGGCTTTCATCATCTGTACCTACAGCAACGATATTGTGACTATCGTGTGCTACGGAAGAAGCCAGTGCACCGCTTTTTAAGCCAATATTCCTGATGAAAGATTTTGCCACAGGTGCATTGTTGTAGCGGTTCACTACCACGATCTTCAGAATATCATTTTCAACATCACTTACCCATCTTCCGTTTTCTATCTTTCCTTTTAATTCAAGGCGGTTGGTGATCAACTGTCCATCCAATGCTTCGATCACAGGTATTACCAGAGGATCATGATGTGTGGTGAATGGCGGGGTTGTATCTGTTGCGCTGATGGCGAAGTCTTCGGGTTGCAGTTCATCGCAGGAGAAATTGTTGATCGCTGTCACGGTTTGCCGTTCTATCAGGGATCTTCCGTTTTCAGCAACGAGTTGCCCGTTGATATAGGTTTTGAGTATGTTGAATTTTTTCAGATCCTTCACAATTATCAGGTCTGCGGGATCACCTTTTCTCAATAAGCCGCAATCCATTTTGTAGTGCAGGACAGAGTTGACGCAGGCAGCTTTCAATACATTAAAAAGACTGATGCCTTTGGCGATCGCTCTTTCGCAAAGCTGGTTGATATGTCCCATAACGAGGCTGTCAGGATGTTTATCATCACTGCAGAACATGATCATATCCGGATGATCATTGAGCAAGCCGATCAATGCTTCAAAGTTCCGCGCGGCACTTCCTTCGCGGATCAGGATCTTCATGCCATAAGACAGTTTATCCAGCGCTTCTTCTGCGGTGAAACATTCGTGATCGGTGGAGATGCCTGCATCGATATATTGCTTCGCTTCATTTCCGCGCAAACCGGGTGCATGACCATCTACCGGTTTGCCCAGCTTATGTGCGGCTGCGATCTTTTTCATTACCACGGGATCTTTGAACAATACTCCGGGGAAGTTCATCATCTCACTGAGATAAAGGATCTCATCAAGTTGTAATAATTTTTCTACATCACCGGCATCCAGTGTGGCGCCGGCTGTTTCAAAATTGGTTGCGGGAACACAGCTCGGTGCGCCGAAGTTGAATTTGAAAGGAACCGTTTTTCCATTCTCGATCATATATTCAACACCCCTCATTCCACATACGTTTGCAATCTCATGCGGATCGCTGATCGTGGCAACAGTCCCATGCACCACGGCCAATCTTGCAAATTCAGAAGGAACCAGCATGGAGCTTTCAATATGCACATGGCTATCAATAAAACCAGGCATGATAAAGCCCGCATCTTCTGTCAATGCACCCAGCTTTTCTTCAATGGACACAATTCTTCCACCGGCAATTTTTATTTCAGCCGGATAAATGCGTTGCTGATGGACGTCTACGAGTTGACCGGAAATAGAAAAGGACATAGATGGGGTTTTTTCTGTGGAGCGAAGCTAAACAATTGTCGGGAGAGAGGAGAGATAATGACCGCCGACGACCGACCGCCGACCGCGGTACCATTCTTTTAACGGTAGCTGGTGATTATACCCGAAATGAAATGGTTTGGTGCAATTAATGCACCGTCTGATTCTATTGACCGAATATTGAAAAAATTGTCCTTGACAATGACTAGTACGGCGGTCGGCGGTCGATCGTCGGCGGTCATTATCTCCCTCTCACGCCTCCTTCACCGAAAACGCTGCCGCCACATCTCCGTGCGCCGTATAAATGCCCGGCTCGGGGATCTTTCTTGTACGTTCCCGCATGATGGCAATGGCTTCTTCTTCACTTGCAAACATGTTGTTGATGTTTACAAGATTTGCCGCGAGCTTGTCGTATCGTTTTGTCATTAACCACACAAAAATGTGCAGGTAATGGATACCGTCGAAGGTTAATATTTTTTCCGCAGCGTACTTGTCTTTGTTCTTCATGAATTCTACAGGGATCTCCGTGTAGTGAAGTGCGGGACGCTTGTGATGTACGGCGTGATAGCCATCATTCCAGCAGATCTGGTTGTATTTGGTATTGATGCAATTGATCGTATTCTCTTCAGGATTGTTAGGATCAACAAACGCGTGTTGTGCCCAGTTGCCCAGCATCATCACGATGCGTGCGAATACGAACGGAATGATAAAGATCCATAGTGTGGCCTGCAGGTTTACAAAACACATTCCGATACAGAACAGGTAGAAAGAGATCTCACCATAACTGAGGCGCATGTAGAACTTCTTTCTTTTTTTAGTGAACAGGTACATGAACGTATCACGAAAACCAAGGAAAAGAAAACGCAATACATAAGCGGCGAAACCACGGAGACTGTCTCTGCGATAATCCAGCGTGCTGCTTGCGTCATCATGCATATTATTCTCCACGTGATGCATGGCCATGTGGTGTACGAAATATGTTTCAGGTGTATGGCCGAAGAAAGGGCATACGGCCCAGATGATCCAGTTATAGATCCATGTATAATTTTTCCTGAACAGTTTGCGGTGACTGATGCAATGCAGCATTAAACCAAAACGGCCCTTGAAATACATTTGCGAAACGTAGAAGTAGGGGATATAAGCCAGCCACCAATACCAGCCCCGGAGGACCGGTGTGTACAACAGGATCGCTACCGGCAATACAAACAGGTGTATACCTGTGAGCAAATGAATGAAAGGAAGATCCCTTTTATCGTTCATATAGCGCAACCAGAAACGTTCGTACGAACTGTATTTTTCTTTGGGAACGTATACCGGATCAGTAATAGTGGTCAGGGCCTTCATGAATATTTTTCAGTTTGGTGGCTATCGCCGCTAATAAATTAGTAACAATCAACGCTTTATTTAGTGTAGCGGTGCTAGGCGCCGTGAAAATAAGATTTTCCTGCAACTTGCAATGCTATATTATAGGAACGTAAGGATTTAGACGGTGGTATGGGGGAGATGTTACATTTGAGTTAGAGAAGTTGAGGGAGTGACCGCCGACGGCCGACCGCGGTATCAGTCGTTATGAATGACAAATACAAAAAGATGTAAGTGATTTAGCGTTTACTGAGTTCTCAAATATAATGACTGGTACCGCGGTCGGCGGTCGGCCGTCGGCGGTCAATTTTCTTGCGATCAGCTTCCGATCACGCCATTTCCCCTGATGTTTTTTCATCCTTCAACCAGTACTTCTCCTATGTGCATAACTGGCCTTTGGCACGACTACTGCAATCTTCCGGTAACCAAATCCGAAACTTATGAAAACAACAATCACCGTGAACGTCTGCATGATCCTGTTGTACTATGTTTTGTTGCAGATGGTATTACCTTTTTGACATTCGGTTCGTTTACAGGCAGTCTGCGATTCATTGCGGCATCTTCAGGAAGGGATCTTTCGTCAGTTAAAAGTGGCGGGAATAGTTACTATGATTTAAATCGTGGTGGTGGGTTAGTGAGCTGCTGCTTTGTTCGTTCTTACCGTCTTGCCGCCTTACCGGTTTAATTTTTACCGGTAAGACGGGAAGACGGTAAGTAAATCTTTCGTTCGCAATTTTGCCCTGTATTGAATAGCTGGTGATCTGCGGCAGCAACCTCTGGAACCCCTGGAACTTCTGAAACTCCTGGAACCTAATTACTCTCACCCTCGTCCAGCAAATCCGGTCTTCTCTCCTTCGTTCTCTTCACGGACTGTTCATGCCGCCATTCTTCAATCTTCCGGTGATCACCGCTCATCAGGATATCGGGAACTTTCCATCCACGGAAATCAACAGGCCTGGTGTATACGGGAGGAGCGAGCAGGTTATCCTGGAATGAATCAAAAAGTGCAGAGGTTTCATCATTTAATACACCGGGCAATAAACGGCCGATGCTGTCGACCAGGATGGCAGCAGGCAATTCGCCACCGCTTAATACGAAGTCGCCGATCGATATTTCTTTGGTAACAAACTTTTCCCTGATGCGCTCATCGATGCCTTTATAATGTCCGCAGATCATGAGCAGATTTCCTTTCAATGAAAGTGAGTTGGCGATCTTTTGTGTGAGCCGTTCGCCATCAGGTGTCAGATAGATGATCTCATCGTATGTTCTTTCAGCAGATAATTCTTCGATCGCTTTTGCAAGCGGCTCACACATCATTACCATGCCCGCGCCGCCACCATACTGGTAGTCGTCGATCATGCCGTATTCGTTCACTGCCCATTTGCGAAGGTGGTGCACAACAACGGTGAGAAGGCCCTTCTCCTGCGCACGCTTCATAATGCTGTGTTCAAAAGGGCTTTTCAGCAATTCTGGTAAAACGGAAAGAATGTCTATTCGCATAGCGCAAAGATAAGGTTCAGTTAGCGCTTATCTCTACTGAAGAGCGGCCTTCATTGGCGGAATTGTCTTTGGCGATCACCTGGATCTTATACTGTATGCCAGCCTGTGCCTGGAAAGATTCAGACAGGGCATAATCTGATGAAGCCGGATAACGATGGATATCGATCAGTAATGCACCCGTTGCAACATTGGAAATATGCACATGCAGCTCGGCGATCTTTTCATTATCCGTGACAGTGCCTGTTATAGCAATAGTCTGCCCACCGGTAAATTGCTGGTTCGCCGCTGGCGTTGCAATCGTTATTACAGGAGGTTGTTTGTCATTGCTGCCACCGGAATCTTTTGAGCAACTGCCCGCGAGAAAGCATAGTATGATCGCTGATAGGGATCTCATGGGTTGAAGATAGTGATTGAGGGCGATGTTCGATGTTGGATGGTCGATGGTCGACCTCCATCCAACATCGCTCTATCCCTCACTCCGATTCGAGGAACTCATCCAGGTCCCGGCGTTCGCGTTTTGTCGGCCTGCCGATCTTGCTCTGGCGTTTTCCTGTATGAAAACTGGCTGCCTGGAATTGCAAACGCTGGATCTCTTCTTCAGGAGTGATATCCAAATAGTATTTGATCGCTTCTGTATAGGCAACACGGTTATGCAACAGCCCGGTGACTTTGATACGCCAGCGTTTTGCCTCTGTTTTTACTTCGTATTCGTCACCTACAGTTACCTGCTTTGATGCTTTAACCTGAGCTCCATCAAACTTCACCTTTCCTGAATCACACGCATCCGCAGCCATACTTCTTGTTTTAAAAAGACGGATGGCCCAGAGGTATTTATCGATCCGGAGTTTTTCTGACATAAGGCAAAATTAAAAATTAAAAAGTGAAAAAGACCGCTGCCAATACGCTAAAATTCTCCGTACCACCAGCGGCCATTTTTACTTTTGAATTTTTAGTTTTTACTTCATTCCGCGAAATACTTATGGAAGTAAGGGATCGTCTCAATTCCCTTATAATAATTTTCGATATTATACTTTTCATTCGGGCTATGCAGGTTATCATTATCCAGGCCGAATCCCATAAAGATGATCTTGACGCCAAGTTCTTTTTCCAGGATGGAACAGATAGGAATGCTGCCTCCGCCCCGAACAGGGATCGGTGCTTTTCCAAATGTTGTCTCCACTGCTTTTGAAGCCGCTTTATATCCCTTACTGTCTATCGGTGTCATATAAGGTTCTCCACCGTGATGGAGCGAAGCTTTTACAGTTACAGAAGCAGGTGCAATCGATTTGAAATAGTTCAGCAGGATCTCTGTGATCTTATCTGAAGACTGATTCGGAACAAGCCGTGCAGAAATTTTAGCATACGCTTTTGAAGGCAATACGGTCTTTGCTCCTTCCCCTGTATAGCCACCCCAGATCCCATTCAGTTCAATTGTCGGACGAATACCGGTTCTTTCATAGGTGGTATAACCTTTTTCACCCCACAGTTCTTTTACGCCTAATTCATCTTTATATTCCTGTTCATTGTATGGCGCTTTATTCAGCAATTCACGCTCTTCTTTCGTGGCTACAGCCACATCATCATAAAAACCAGGAATGGTGATATGATTATTTTCATCATGACAGGATGCGATCATCTTTGCCAGGATCGTGATCGGGTTGGCCACGGCACCGCCGTAAGTGCCGCTGTGCAGATCGCGGTTTGCACCGGTCACTTCCACTTCGATATAACTGAGACCGCGAACACCTGTATCCAGTGAAGGATTTTCCATGCTGAGCATAGAGCTGTCACTGATCAGGATCACATCGGCCTTAAGCAATGATTTATTTGCCGCAACAAAGCTGCCGAGATTCGGAGAGCCAACTTCTTCTTCACCTTCGATCAGGAATTTGATATTGGTAGTAAGTGAATTTGTTTTGGTGAGGATCTCCAGTGCTTTCACATGCATAAAGAATTGTCCCTTATCATCCGCAGAACCGCGTGCAAACACTTTTCCATCTTTTATCACCGGCTCAAAAGGGCCGCTATGCCAAAGCTCCAGCGGGTCAGCAGGCTGCACATCATAGTGACCATATACCAACACCGTTGGTTTGGCAGGATCAATGATCTTTTCACCATATACAACCGGATGGCCGGCCGTAGGCATTACTTCCGCTTTATCACATCCTGCAGCCAGCAGGCTTTTCTTCACGGCCCCGGCACATTTCTCCATATCCGCTTTGTGTTCGCTTTTTGCACTGATGGAAGGAATGCGAAGCAACTCCAGCATTTCATCTAAAAAACGTTCTTTATTCTGTTCCTGGTAATCTTTCCAAGTTTGCATGATTGTACATTTTGGGTGACGAAGATAATGTTTTTAGGACCGCCGACAGCCGACGGCCGACCGCCGTATCAGTATGTGAGTTTGCACTTGTATTCTTTACTGGGGTACAAAGCGACCGTTTATATGTATTGAATAGTACCGCGGTCTGCGGTCCGCGGTCTGTCGTCTTCTTCCCCCTCACTTTTTAGCATTCGAAAAACTCACCAGTATCACCCCCAGCAATATCACCCCCAAAGCCATCAGTTGTTTCGGGTTGATTGGTTCACTCAGGATCAATGAGCCGAGAAAGATTGCTACGACAGGATTTACGTAGGCATACGTGCCGACAATGGCCGGAGATCGTACACTCAATAACCACACATATGCCATATAACCGACCAGCGATCCAAATGTGATCAGGTAAAGAAGTGCCATCCAGGAGTTGGATGATACAGCAGCGATCTCAAATCCGTTTTGTTCTCCCATGATCAATCCTGCAATGACAGACGCGACACCCGCAGCCAGCATTTGAAATGCCGCTTTCATTCCCGTAGATGCCGCAACAGGTTTATATTTTGAATACAATGAACCGATGGACCAGAAGATCGTACCGACGACCAATACAAATAAGCCCAGTACCTTCATCTGGTCGCCTGAAAAGTCGATCGACTTTTTATCTGCAAACAAAAAGAGTACGCCGGCAAAACCAACGAGTAATCCCGTCATGATCCACTTGTTCGAGAAGTTTGTTTTCCATTGTCTTTTGTCAAATAATACAAACCACAATGGCACTGTTGCTACAATGATCGCAGCGAGCCCGGTTGTGAGATACTGTTCTCCCCAGGCGAGAGAGCCTGTTCCGCAGAACAGCATCAGTATACCGCTCAGGGAGATCTTTTTGAGCGCGGAAAAAGGTGGCGTGGATTCACCGCGTGCGAGCGATATAAAATACAGGATCAAACCTGCAGTGATAAATCTTGCGCCAGCCATCAGCAATGGCGGAATGTCTTTTATCGCGATCATGATCGCGATGTAGGTTGAACCCCAGATGATATAGATCGCTGCAAATGCAGCGATGACCATCGCTTTTGAAGGTTGTTTTAATGATAACTCCGTTTGCATGTCAAAGTTCTTTAGGAATAGGTAAATGGTTACTTTCTTTCATGGTTTCAAGTACGATGGTGGTCTTGGTGGAAAGCAGGCCGGGGATCTTGCTGAATTTATCACGCATCAACTGGGCCAGTGCCTGCGGATCACGCGCACGCACCTTTGCGAGATAACAATCTTCTCCCGCAATGTGATGAAGCTCGAGTACTTCAGGTAGTTTGGAAAGTTGCTTTGCAACGGATATGTTGCCGGGGCCTTCACTGCTTTTAATAAAAATAAACGCAAGCAGCCTGAGATCGATATGCGTTGGATCAATGCGCGCTGTCAGTTCTGTGATCGACCCCTTCTGTTTAAGTTTCTTTACCCGCTCCAGTATTGCCGACGGCGCCATGCCGATCTTTTTTGCAAGCTCTGCATTGGCGATCGTTGCGTCTTTCTGTAATTCGGTGAGAATAGCGAGGTCTATTGAATCCAGTATTGCTGACATAAACAGAATTTAATTCTGTAAAATTATGAAATTTATGAATTAAATTCGGTTTTTTTGTCTCACCAAAAACGTTGATCTGAAACGGTTGAGGGACATACATTTGGTGGAAGAGTTAGTTCCCGCAGATTAACGCAGATCTGTCACGCCAATTGTTGAAATTGTTTCTTGTTTAGCAACAGGCAATTATCGTATGCGCAGATCACGCAGATGATCTCCATTCACAGAGATCAATCCGTGCAATCCGCTCACCCGAAAAATTGCCTGTTCTTTGACAAAGGAAAATTTCAGCCGGCGGGAAGCAAAATTGGTGTAATCCGTGTAATCACTTTTTCTTTCGGAGAGAACTTGCCTTGGAAACAAGCCCGCTTCCAAACTGGTTCTTTATATTATCTACGGCCTTGTATAAATTCAGCTTCTCTGTTTTATTATCAAACAAGCTCATCTGCATAGTGAAGGGGATAAGCTGGCTGAAGCGGACACCCAGTAATCGTACGGGCCTGCCTTTCTGGTATGATTTATTAAAGAGATCTTTTGCTTTAGCGATCAGCTGATCATCCAGTGCTGTATAATCGATCGTTTCCTGGCGGGAACTTACTTCAAAATCGGAGTACTTGATCTTTACAGTGATGCACCCGGTGAGCTTTTCATCTTCACGCAAACCATATGCAGTTTTCTCCGTAAGCCGGACGATCTCTGCATGCATAAAGTTCACATCGGTATAATCTTTATCAAACGTGTTCTCATGACTCATGCTTTTTTGTTCCCAGCCTGTTTCAATATCTGCGCTGCCGCGGCCATGCGCTTTGTTCCATAATGATTCACCCCATTTGCCTGCATACTTTTCCATCAGTTCTTTTGGCGTGCGGGCAATGTCTTCAATTTTATATAAACCGAATGTCTTGAGGTGCTGTTCTGTTTGTTTACCCACGCCATTGATCTTTTCAATGCCCATCGGCCACAGAAAATCCGTTTCGCGTCCATGTGCTATTTCCAGGAAGCCATTTGGTTTGGCTTCGTTAGTAGCCATCTTTGCGATGAACTTGGCTGAAGCAAGGCCGCAGGAGATCGGTAACCCGGTTTCTTTTATGATGAATTCCCGCAGCTCGCGTGTATACTGGCTTACGCCAAAAAATTTATCCATACCCGTAAGATCACAATAGAATTCATCGATAGAAGCCTTTTCAAACGCCGGTACTTTTTCCTGGATGATACTGGTTACGATCCTTGAGTACTTACTGTATTCACCGCGGCTGCTATTGGTTATGATCGCATGCGGACAAAGCTGTAATGCTTTCTTCATCGGCATTGCAGAGTGAATGCCATACTTACGCGCTTCATAACTGCATGCCGCCACAACGCCACGCTCATAGCCACCAACGAGCACAGGTTTGCCCTTCAATGAAGGGTTGTTGAGTATCTCGACTGATACAAAGAACGAATCGAGATCAAAGTGGGCGATATATCTTTTGGGAGACAAGAGAACAAATTTACGATGAAGGAAGTTGGTTTTAAAAAAGAGGAAAGGGGGAAAAAGAGGGATTAGATATTAGGGGTTTATGACAGGCTTTAGGCGTTGTAAATCAGTTGCAAATAGCGCTAAAATACCCGGTCCTCCTTTTCCCCTTCCCCTCTTTTTCTCTTAGATTTGGAGAATGGAATGGGAATGGCTTAAAACCGGCATTGGTCCGTTAAAAGATCTGCTTACCTTTTTAAATAAGGAAGGCAAAACAAACGACGTTTTAAAAAAGCAGCTCATCCGCGAACTGCGGAACAATCTCAATATTTTTCATAACGGATTTTTAAACAACGTAAAACCGGATGTGCTGGTGGACCTGCTGAGCAATGAAGCCGTGAAGGAAGCTATAAAAAATAATTTCCGTTTCAGAAAACTGAAGCCCGGAAATATTGAACCTTATCATGTATATGACGACCGCAATAAAAAATATATCGGCTGGGATGCGGAACGGTTGATGGATAAGATCGATGAAAAGATAGAAGAGCTGAGGAATATAAGAAAGATGAATGCAGGCAGCCTTGAAAAAGTGCGTAATAATATTTCGCTTATGCTCAGCAATCTTTATTACCGGATGAAACTGCTGGCAGATTTTATCCGCTCCGAAATGAAATAACAATATGTCGCCGATCGAACAATTGCATGCATTCATCCAGCCACTCGGACCGTTAAAGGAAAAAGAGTGGAAGGCATTCGCAGCCGCCTTCGCTCCGTTCGAATGCAAACGCAAAACAATACTGACCGCCGCCGGCGAAACTGAACGTTATCTCTATTTTGTACTGGAAGGATTACAGCGGGCTTATTATATCGGTGATGATAACCAGGAAGGCACGATCGTATTCACTTATCCGCCGTCATTCTCCGGTGTGGCTGATTCATTTCTTACACAAACTCCTTCGAAATATTTTTTTGAAACGCTTACTACCAGTAGCTTTTTAAGGACTTCTTATAAACAGATCGAAATGCTGATGCAGGAATTTCCGGCCATACAGGCGATGATATTAAGAACTACTGCTTTTGCATTAAAGGGAGTACTGGAAAGGCAGATCGAATTGCAATGCTTCAGTGCGGAAGAAAAATTCAGGACATTACTGAGAAGAAGCCCGCATGTGTTGCAGATCATTCCGCATAAATATTTAGCATCTTATCTTGGAATAGATCCGGCAACGTTCAGTAAGTTGCTGAGCAGTAAACGAATTTGATGTCCGATGTCAGATGATTGATGTTCAATGCCAGTCTCGGGCATTCCATCGGTTGCCGTAGATCAGCAAGTTGCCGGATGTATTGGGATGAACATCAACCATCCACCATCGACCATCGAATATCCAGGACTGATCCCAACGTCGGGTTGAAAAATCTTGACCTGCGCCAAGATTTTCCGCAAACGGCGCTGGTAGCTTTGCTCAAAACAAAACAACATGAAGTCATTCGATAGTCTTTCATTGCTCGAGCAATTGCAGGCCGATACAAGGCAGTTGATCGCATCAGCCACTTTCTTAAAGAACGAAGATCCCGGCGTGTTATTGGAGCAACCTGCTGCAGGTAAATGGAGTGTGATCCAGGTGCTGGAGCATTTGAACAGTTATGGCGATTATTATCTGCCTGCGTTGGGCAAAGCCCTGAAGCAGAATAAGCCGGCAGCTGCCACGTTTAGATCGGGCTGGCTTGGCAATTATTTTACTAACCTGATGCTTCCCAAACAAGGTGAAGTGACGAATAAAATGAAGGCGCCGAAGAATCACCGTCCGTCTTTTCATGCGGATGCAAAGCCTGTGATAGAAAAATTTTTGTTACAGCAGCATCGCCTGCTTGATCTGCTTGAAGGGGCGAAGGTAAAAAACATCGGCAGCATACGGGTGCCGGTTTCGCTTGCGAAGTGGATCACATTGAAAGCGGGGGATACCTTCCGTTTTCTGATTGCGCATGAGCAGCGGCATTTTGTGCAGATAGATAATACACTGGCGGCCGTAAAGGGTATTGCTGCAGTAAAAGTCCTGCACCAGGCGTAGCGATCATCCAAGATAGATCTCCAGCAATCCATCCGGCAGGGTCACATGAACCTGTTTCTTTTTATGATCTATCTTATCGATCGTCTGTTCATTCAGCGGGATCAGCACTTCCTTTTCTTTTACTTCCAGTCTGCAGAGTAATTGATGCGGTTGTTCGATCACTTCCAGTATTTCGCTCAATGGTTCGTCTTCATTCAACACCGTATAACCAAGAATACTGCCGGGGGCAGACTTTGCTGCGAATTTTTTGAAATCTGCTTCCGGTATCCAGATCTCTTTTTGCGTAAGCTTCATTGCTGCTTCACGTGTATCAATGCCTTCCAGTTTTACATACACTTCCTCTTCGGATTTGATCTTTGCCGATTCAATAAACCAGGGAATAAAGGATTGCTTCTTTTCTTCAATAAATACGGCCGTCAATCCCTTCAGTGAAGTCTTTTTTCCAAGTGTATGTTTCATCACCACTTCGCCCTTCAATCCGAAGACGGCGACGACTTTACCCATTTTGTAATATTCAGCCAAAGCGAAAAGTTTTAAAGTTTAATTGTTTAAAGGTTTAAAAGTTTACTTGTTTTGTTTAAAAGATTCCCGGTATTAAATCGGGGAGAAATAACTTTTAAACCTTTAAACAATTAAACTTTTAAACTCTCCTGGTTTGCATAATGAAAAAGGCGACACCCGTGGATGTCGCCTCATGAACTTTCAGGATCGGAATTTGTCCAGCGCGCAGCTGCGATCAGATTTATCCTTCACTTCCGCCTTCCGCTTTCCTTTCAGGTCTGCGACCTGGCATAGGGCGGCGGCTTCTTCTTTGGCGGGAAGCTTCTTCCTGGCGTTTTCTCACCTGTGCGTCATGCTCTGCGCTCCATTTGGTGAACTTCTCCATTGCGGTAGCGTCATCAAACAGACCCAGTGTAACACCTCTTAACAGGTGCTTCAGGTACAATACACCTTTGAAGCTCAGGATGCGGCGAACGGTGTCAGTTGGAGTTGCACCTTTGCTCAGCCACTCGAGCGCTTTCTGACGGTCCAGCTGAATAGTCGCAGGAACAGTCAATGGATTGTAAGTACCTAATTTCTGGATGAATTTACCATCACGCGGAGCGCGTGAGTCTGCCACTACGATGAAGTAGAAAGGTCTTTTCTTAGACCCATGGCGTTGCAGTCGGATTTTTGCTGACATTAAATAGAAATTTAACAGCGTTAAACAATAATTGTTGATAAACCCGGTAGAGACCGGAGGGCGAAGTTAACGAAAGAGGAAGAAACTGAGAAGTAAAAAGTCAAAAGTAAAAATTAAAAAATAATAGCCTCGTTTTTTAGAGACCTTCAAATCCTGCGGGACTGTTTATCCCGGAGATTTTTTACTTTTTAATTTTTACTTTTGACTTTACTTTGATTCACAGCTATTTATCGTCTCATACCGGGCATCATCTTCCCAAACATATTCATCTTATTCATTCCTTTCATCATCTCTCTCATCTGCTCAAACTGCTTCATGAACGCATTGACTTCAGTCAGGTCCTTGCCGGCGCCTTTGGCGATACGTTTGCGGCGGTTGCCGTCGATGATATCAGGATTGCTTCTTTCTTCGGGGGTCATGGAGTTGATCATCGCCTCGATACCTTTGAAGGAGTCTTCATTCACATCCAGGTCCTTGATCTTGCTGCCAACACCAGGTATCATGCCCAGCAGATCCTTCATGTTACCCATTTTCTTGATCTGTTCGAGCTGCATTTTGAAGTCGGCAAAATCGAACTTGTTCTTACGGATCTTGCTTTCAAGTTTCTTCGCCTGCTCTTCATTGAACTGCTCCTGCGCCTTTTCCACGAGACTGGTGATATCACCCATGCCCAGGATCCTTTGCGCCATCCGTTCAGGGTAGAACACATCAAGTGTTTCCATCTTTTCACCGCTACTGATGAATTTGATGGGTTTATTCACCGTATACTTGATCGAAAGGGCCGCACCACCGCGTGTATCACCATCGAGTTTGGTGAGCACAACACCGGTAAAGTCAAGACGGTCATTGAAGGCTTTGGCCGTGTTCACCGCGTCCTGACCGGTCATGCTGTCCACAACGAACAGGATCTCCTGCGGGTTGATAGCATTGCGGATATTCGCCACTTCAGTCATCATCGCTTCATCAATGGCGAGACGGCCTGCGGTATCGACGATCACCACGTTCTTATTCTTGCTTCTTGCTTCTTTTACGGCATTTTGTGCAATGGAAACCGCGTCTTTATTCTCTGGCTCCAGGTGTACATCTACACCGATCTGCTCACCCAGTACCCGCAGCTGCTCCATCGCCGCAGGGCGGTAGATGTCCGCTGCCACCAGCATCGGTGAGAAGCCTTTTTTGGACTTGAGATAATTCGCCAGCTTGCCGCTGAAAGTGGTCTTACCGCTACCCTGGAGTCCCGCGATCAGGATCACCGCCGGATTGCCCTTGGCATTGAAGCCGGCCTCCACACCACCCATCAGCTCCGCCAGCTCATCTTTTACGATCTTGGTCATCAACTGACCCGGACTGATGGCGGTGATCACCTTTTCCCCCATCGCCTTATCCTTGATCTTATCGGTGAACTCCTTGGCAATCTTATAGTTAACGTCCGCATCCACCAGCGCACGACGAATATCCTTTACCGTTGAGGCAATGTTGATCTCGGTAATCCTTCCCTGGCCTTTAAGGTTTTTAAAGGCACTTTCCAGTTTTTCCTGTAAACTATTGAACATAGGTTTTCAAATCTAGAGTGCGAAATTACTAGAAAGTAAAAAGTAAAAAGTCAAAAGAAGGGACAAAGTCAAAAGTAAAAAGTAAAAAGTCAAAAAAAGAGCATGTGGGGAAGGACAGCTGCCTGAACGGGGATTTATTGGATTATTGGGATTAGGAGGATTGGTGTCTGATAGTCAGACCAGTCTTTTCATTCTTTC
>QFQQ01000155.1 GCA_003243445.1 Citrobacter freundii | reverse complement strand
GCCAGCGAGGTCGCGCTTGCGATGGGCGAGGTCACAAACGGGCGCTGCATCTGCCAGGCCAGGGCCACGCACGCGGGCTGGCTGTTCAGGCGCGCAGCCACGGCGTCCAGGGCCTGCACAATGCGCAGGCCGCGCGGGTTCAGGTAGGTGGCCACGGTGTTGCCACCGCGCGCACTCTTGGCTGCGTCTTCGCTGCTGCGGTATTTGCCCGTCAGAAAACCCGCTGCCAGCGCATAGAAGTTGATGATGCCCACCTGCTCGGCCGCGCACAGCAGCGCCAGATCGCGCTCCAGCACGGCGCGGTCGTACAGGTTGTACAGCGGCTGCAGGCTCTCGTAGCGCGGCAGGCCCAGCTCGGCGCTGGTGCGCAGGGCCTCGGCCAGGCGCGGCGCGCTGTGGTTGGAGGCGCCAATGGCCCGCACCTTGCCTGCAGCAATCAGGTCTGCAAAGGCGCCCAGGGTATCGGCCAGCGGCACGCTGGCGTCGTCGTCATGCGACTGGTACAGGTCGATGTAGTCCGTCTGCAGGCGCTGCAGCGAGGCATCCACGGCCTGGCGGATGTACTCGGGGCGCAGGCCCACCCGGCCTTCGCCCATGTCCTTGCCGACCTTGGTGGCCAGCACGATGTCGGCGCGCCGTCCGCTGCGCCTGAGCCATTTGCCGATCACGGTCTCCGACTCACCGCCCGCATGGCCCGGCGCCCAGCGCGAGTACACGTCGGCCGTGTCGATGAAGTTCATGCCGGCATCCAGCCAGGCGTCGAGCAGCGAGAACGACGTGGCCTCGTCCACGGTCCAGCCGAAGACATTGCCGCCAAAGCACAGCGGCGAGACCTGCAGGCCGCTGCGGCCCAGGGAACGAAGGGAAGGGGCTTGCGCCATGTACGGCTCCTTTTGACGAAAAAACCAGGGTAGTCCTCAGGACCTCTCAGATCCAGCCCAGCGCACCCAGCAGCGCGCCCGCCCCCAGCAGCCACAGCAGGTGGATGCGCGTGCGCCATACCAGCAGGGCGCAGGCCAGAGTCAGCAGCCACAGGCGCCAGTCCTGTGCGGGGCGGCCGCCGGCGCTGCCCAGCAGCCAGCCCGTGGCCAGCAGCAGCCCGATGACCAGCGGCCCCATGCCCTGCTTGAAGGCCCGCACGCCGCGCCGGTTCCTGTTGCGCTGGCCCCAGCGCGACGCCTGCCAGGCCAGCAGGGAGCTGGGCAGCAGGATGCCGACCATGCAGATGGTCACGCCCAGTGCGCCAAAGGTCCATGCCAGCGGCCCGGTGCCCCCGCCCGCGTTCAGGCCCAGGTTCCAGCCCAGCAGGGCGATGAAGAGCACATTGGGCCCGGGCGCCGCCTGGGCGATGGCGATGGAGCTGCTGAACTGCGCCTCGCTGAGCCAGCCGTGGCCATCGACCAGGAAGCGGTGCATGTCGGGCGCAGTGGCAATGGCGCCGCCCACGGCCATCAGCGACAGCGTCAGGAAATAGAGCAGCAACTGCAGCCAGTCGGCGGGCTGCAGGTTCAGGGCGATCTGGTGGGCGGCGTTCATGGGGCGAGCTTTCTCCAGGTCAGCACGCAGCCGGCACCGCCGACCACCAGCAGCACCCAGGCCAGCGGCACGCGCAGCACGGCCATGGCAATGAACGAGGCCAGCGCCAGGGCCGCGCTGCACCAACGCCCCAGCGGGTGGCGGCTCAGCGTGCTGGTCAGCTTCAGCCCCATGCCCGCCACCAGGCCGGCCGCGACGGCGCCCATGCCGCGCAGCGCCCCGGCCATGGCGGGGTGGTCGGCCAGCTGCGAATAGATCACGGTCAGCGTCAGCACCAGCAGCATGGGAAAGCACAGCATCCCGCACACGGCCACCACGGCACCACGCCAGCCGAAGTAGCGCTCGCCAATGGTGATGGACAGGTTGACCACATTGGGCCCGGGCATGATCTGGGCCACGGCCCAGTCCTCCACGAACTCGTCGTTGGTCAGCCAGCGCTTTTTCTCGACCAGTTCGCGCTGTACCACGGCCAGCACGCCGCCAAAGCCCTGCAGGGCCAGCCAGGTGAAGGACCAGAACAGGTCGCGCAGGTTGGCGGGGGCGGGGCGCTGTGCAGGCGCATCGGCGGTGTCGTGTGGCGGGGAAGCCTGGGGCGGCGATGCGGGCATGTTCTGGCTTGTATCTGGGCCGCCCGGGCAGGGCCCGGGGACGGCATCGCTGTTGTCATGGGGTGGAACCGTGCGGGCCGATCCTGTCTCCGTGCCTGCCTCGGGGTGGCACGCACGGAATATTAATCCTGCGCAGCGGCCTCGTCGGCAGCGGCCCCATCGGCAACGGCGATGGGGGCATGACCACTGCAGATGGGCACCTGCCCGTTGTTGTCGGGTTGCATCACGGTGGGAGAACGCCATGCTTGCACATTGCCCGCGGGCCGAGCAGGGACAGGCCTGCCAGCAATGGGCCATGGCCCAGCCAGGAGCAGAGGTTGATGCCGGCGTGCAGCAGCGCGGACTGGCTGCCTGCATGGATGCCCGCGGCTACACGGTGCGCTGACAAGCTGCAGACCTCATAGCTGGACGCGGTTGCCCAGCTCGATGACCGCGTTGTCGGGCAAGCGAAAGAAGTGGGAGGCGCTGCCCGACAGGCGGCTCATGCCCACGAAGACATGGCTTCTCCAGTGGGACAGGCCATGTCCTTTTTCCGCGACCAGCGTCGGGTGGCTGAGAAACCAGCTGGCGTGCAGCGATGCCGTATCGATGCCCGGAATGTCCAGCAGCGCCAGGGCCTTGGGCACGTCAGGCACGTTCATGAATCCGTAGTGCACCGTGATGCGCCAGAAGTCATGGCCCAGGCTCTGGCTTTCGATGCGCTCGTCCATGCGAACCCAGGGCTCCTCGTGGAAGCGGACATGGACGATCAGGTTGTGCTTGTGCAGCACCTGGTTGTGCTTCATGTTGTGCAGCAGGGCATTGGGCACCATGGTGGGGTTGTTCACAAGGTACAGCGCAATCCGCTGGGCGCGGTGGATGCCGGCAATGTCGGCCGTCTGCAGGAAATCGCCAAGGGCGATGCCTTGTTCGCGCTCGGTCTGCAGCAGCCGGGCCCGTCCCCAGGACCAGGTGCTCATCAGAATGAACAGCAGCATGCCCAGGCCCAGCGGGAACCAGCCGCCATCGAACAGCTTGACCGAGCATCCTGCAACCAGCAGCAGGTCAATCACGGCAAAGGGCAGGGCCGCCAGCGTGAGCACGCCGGCGCGCCCGGGCCAGCGCGCGCGCGCCGCATGCCAGGCCAGCACCGTTGTCAGCAGCATGGTCAGCGTCACGGCAATACCGTAGGCTCCGGCCAGGGCGCTGGAGGAACGAAAGCTCAGCACCGCCAGGACCACGGCCACCAGCAGCAGGCTGTTGACCGCGGGCATGTAGATCTGGCCGGAATCCTGGGCGGATGTGAAGCGCACGGACAGGCGCGGCAGAAAGCCCAACTGTATGGCCTGCCGCGTCATGGAATAGGCGCCCGAGATCACCGCCTGCGAGGCGATCACGGCGGCCAGCGTGGCCAGGACGACCATGGGCAGCGCCAGGGCCTGCGGGAACATGCGGAAGAACGGATTGTCCACCGCCGCCGGCGTGCTCATCAGCAATGCGCCCTGACCCATGTAGTTCAGGGCCAGCGACGGCAGCACCAGCACTGTCCAGGCCAGTTGTATGGGGCGGCGGCCAAAATGTCCGAGATCGGCGTACAGGGCTTCGGCCCCCGTCAATGCCAGGACAATGGCTCCCATCAGCGCGAACAGCTTCCAGCCCCTGGCCTGCAGGAACTGCCAGGCTTCAAGCGGGTTGAGGGCTGCCAGGATGGCCGGTTCCCGGATCACATGCACCAGTCCCGAGACGGCCAGCACGCCGAACCACAGCAGCATCACCGGGCCGAAAGCCTTGCCCACGGTGCCCGTGCCCCAGCGCTGAATGGCAAACAGCGCCGATAGCACGCACACGGCAATCGGCAGAACCCATTCGCTCACCGCAGGCGCCACCACCTGCAGGCCCTCCACCGCACCCAGGACGGAGATGGCGGGCGTGATCACGCTGTCGCCATAAAACAGCGTTGCCCCTGCCACGCCCATCAGCAGCAGTGCGGCGCGCCGAGGCCGGGCCCCACCGTCGCCGCCATGGGCCGCCAGCGAGGCCAGTGCCAGGATGCCGCCTTCTCCCCGGTTGTCGGCCCGCAGTACCAGGATCACGTACTTCAGCGTCACCACCAGCATGAGCGCCCAGAAGATGGTCGAGATGGCGCCGACGACATGCTCCGGCGCCACGGACAGGCCGGTATCGGGGCCGAAGACAGCCTGCAGCGTGTACAGCGGGCTGGTGCCTATGTCTCCATAGACGACGCCCAGGGCCCCCAGCGTCAGCGCGGGCAGGGCCGTGCGGCGGGCTGGCACGGGCTGCGGGCTGCACTGTCCTTGTCCGGAACCGGGGGTTGCATTCATGCGGCGATCCTGTAGTGCGGAAAGGGTGGCGCAAGCGCGCCAGGCCATGGAGGCATCATCGGGGAAACCGGGCCGGCCAACCATCAGGGTGTCTGGCGTGCCACGATGATCAGGCCGTGTCCTACATATGCATATATGTTGTTCCGAGCCTTTCCGCAGGCTGGAACAGGAGTAGATTTGCTCCCAGACAAACCAGGGGCATTGAGAATATGGACATGGATTGGAGCAAGGCGCTGCAGGACAGTCTGGCCTGGCTGGCCGTAGCCTCGGCGATCACCGTCGTGGCGTTTGCGGCAGTTGCGGTGCTGTTGGTTCGCTTCACGCGCTGGGGGCGGCAGTTCTGGCAATTGGCCGGGCCCTTCCTGCATCCCCGCAACGGCTGGTGGCCGACGCTGGTGTTTGCGCTGCTGCTGGTGCTCTCGCTGATCTCGGTGCGCATGAACGTGCTGTTCTCCTTTTGGTACAACGGCTTCTACAGCGCGCTGCAGGAACTGGACCAGAAGGGCTTTTGGCGATTCCTGGGCATCTTCGCGGTGCTGGCCACCATCCATGTGATGCGCGAGCTGTTCAACTACTACGTGAACCAGGCATTCCGCATCCGCTGGCGGGTCTGGCTCAATGAGCGCGTGACCACCGACTGGATGCGCGGCGACGCCTACTACCGCAGCCACTTCCTGGACGAGCCGGTGGACAACCCCGACCAGCGCATCGAGCTGGATGTGAACACCTTTGTCTCGAACTCGCTGACCCTGGCGCTGGGTGCCGTCAGCGCCGTGGTCTCGCTGGTGGCGTTCACGGGCATTCTCTGGGGGCT
>QFQQ01000058.1 GCA_003243445.1 Citrobacter freundii | reverse complement strand
TAAAAAGTAAAAAGTAAAAAGTAATTTATTTTAAAAATTTTCTTGTTCTCCCTTTATAAACGACCGGTTTTTTACTTTTGAATTTTGACTTTTTACTTCACCCCGGCCGGCTTTGTACTTTTTACTTTTGAATTTTTACTTTTTACTTAATTTCCCCCTATGATTTCCTACAACACCAAGGACTGGTTCACCTTTATTTTCCGTTTTCACAAGGCCGATACCGTGCGCCAGCTGGCGCCGCTGATCCTTGGAATAAGTATTTACTCTGCACTGATCGCTTTTTTTGAACTGGAGTACTGGCGGCTTTCGGAGAAGAGCTATGTCAGCCATATTCCCGTCATGCACAGCCTGCTTGGCTTCGCGATCTCGATGCTGCTGGTGTTCCGCACCAATACAGCGTACGACCGCTGGTGGGAAGGCCGCAAGCTTTGGGGTGCCCTGGTCAACAACAGCCGCAATCTTGCGCTCAAGCTGAACGTGATCCTGCCTGAGCACGAAAAAGCGCAGCGTTCATTTTTCAGAAAGATCATACCCGCGTATGCCTATGCCTTGCATAATCACCTGCATAAAGAACAAACACGAATAGAGTTGTTTGAAGAAGAAGAACACAGGCATATCTTCAATAAGATCGATAAGGAAAAGCATGTGCCCAACCAGCTTGCCGCGCTGATCTACCAGCATATCCAGCAACTGCATAAGGCAGGAACGATCAGTGGCGAACAGCTCATCTATCTGAACTCCGAACTTCAATCGTTCACTGATATCTGCGGTGCGTGTGAACGGATCAAGAACACGCCGATCCCTTTTTCGTACAGCGTGTTCATTAAGAAATTCATCTTCGTGTATATCATGACCCTGCCGTTCGGATATGTTTTCCAACTGGGGTATTACGTTGTACCGGTTGTCGCCTTTATCTTTTATGTACTGGCGAGCCTTGAGCTGATCGCGGAAGAGATAGAAGACCCGTTTGGCGGCGATCCGAATGATGTGCCTACAGAAAAGATTGCACAGAATATCCACAAAAACATCGCGGATATTATCCAGTGACCAATAAAAAGTCAAAAGGCAAAAGTAAAAAGTAAAAAAGGACGTCAAAGCCGGAGAACGATCTGCTTGCCCAGGATTTTTTACTTTTTACTTTTGCCTTTTGACTTTTTTTGAGGTCAATCCAATACATTTAAATATCAAAATCGCAATCATGCCAAAACTGCTAACTGCTCTTTGCCTGGTGCTCTGTTTCCAGGCGTCTGCCCAGTCTTCCCTCTCTCCGCTTACGGTTGAAAAGATCATGCGTGATCCCAAATGGATGGGGAGCTCCCCTTCCGGCACGCAATGGACGGGTGACGGGCAATTCCTTTATTTCAGCTGGAATCCTGATGGAGGACTGGCTGATTCCCTGTATTATATTTCCCTGAAGGACAAAAAGCCGCGTAAGGCTTCTACAGCTGAAACGCAGGACGTACGCTCAACCGGCAACTTCATCTATAACCAGGCGCGTACGGCGTACGTGTATGGTAAGGATGGCGATGTATTCCTGGTGGATGTAAAGACAGGAAAGACAAAACGCATTACGCAGACGACGGATATAGAGTCGAACGCGCAGTTCTCATTCAATGATACAAAGATCGTTTTCACCCGGGCCATGAACCTTTATGCGTGGGATATTGCGTCCGGAGAAACGATGCAGCTGACCAATATCCGTGCTGGTGATGCACCGGCAACGGCTGCTCCTGCGGCGGCAATGGGCGGCGGAGGCGGCGGTCAGCGAAGAGGTGGCGGTGGTGCTCCTCCGACTGCGGGAGGCCCGGCTCCAACTGCGCCCCGCGCAGATGTGAACCTCCAGGAAGAGTGGTTGAAAAATGACCAGCTCCGCTATTTTGAGGTGTTGAAAGAAAGAAAAGAAAAAAGAGAGAAAGGCGAAGCCTATACAAAAACACTTCCCAAACCCAAAGAGATCAAAAGCATTCCGCTTGCGGATAAAGTGCTGCAGGGGTTGAACATTAGTCCTGACGGACGTTTTGTGACCTATCGTCTTTCCAAAGCAGCCGCCAATGCAAAGTCAACGATCGTTCCAAGCTTTGTAACCGAATCAGGCTTCACCACGGATATTCCGGGGCGCACAAAGGTCGGTGCACCAATGGGTGTGTCTGAGTTTTATGTATACGACCGCGATCGTGATACAGTTTGGATGGTCAAAGCTGATTCCATCCCCGGAATCAAAGATCTTCCTGACTATGTAAAGGACTATCCAAAACAACTGGAAGAACGCACAAAAAGAGCGGCCAACCGTGCCGTTTCCATCTCGGGACCATTCTGGTCTCCCGCTGGTAAATATGCTGTGCTGGACATACGTTCGGAAGATAATAAAGACCGTTGGCTGATGCTGATGGATACTGCCGGTGGCAAACTCAGATTGCTGGACCGCCAGCGGGATGAGGCGTGGATCTCCGGCCCTGGCATTGGTTTCGGCGGCACAGGCTGGATCGATGATCAGACTTTCTATTTCCAGTCTGAAGCAACCGGTTATTCTCATTTGTATACTTACAACGCAGCAACCGGCGAAAAGAAAGCATTGACCTCAGGTAAATATGAAGTGCAGCAAGCGCGGCTTTCAAAAGATAAAAAGACGTTCTATATCAGTACGAATGAAGTGCATCCGGGTGAACAGCAGTTCTACCGTCTGACCATCGCTACGGGTAAACAGGAACGCATCACCACAATGACGGGTTCCAACCAGGTGACTATTTCTCCTGATGAAAAATACCTCGCCGTACTTTATTCTTATTCCAATAAGCCATGGGAATTGTACCTGATGGAAAACAAACCAGGCGCAAAAGCAGAGCAGATCACCGACAAAGCGCAAAGCGCAGAATTCAAATCTTACAATTGGCGTGAACCCGAAGTGATCAGCTTCACTGCACGCGACGGTGCTACTGTATATGCCCGTCTTTACAAACCGGCAAACCCCGCTCCTTCCAAACCTGCTGTATTGTTCGTGCATGGTGCAGGTTATCTGCAAAATGCACACAAATGGTGGAGCAGTTATTTCCGTGAATACATGTTCAACAACCTGCTGGTGGATAACGGCTATTATGTGATGGATATTGACTATCGTGGCAGCGCAGGTTATGGCCGTGACTGGAGAACCGGGATCTATCGTCATATGGGTGGAAAAGACCTGACAGATCATTCAGATGCGGTTCAATACCTCGTGAAGAATTTCGGCGTGAATCCAAAGAATGTCGGATTGTATGGTGGTTCCTATGGCGGCTTTATCACGCTGATGGCATTATTTACCGAGCCAAATGTATTTGCGTCAGGAGCAGCGTTGAGACCGGTAACTGACTGGGCCAATTACAATCACGGGTATACCGCTAATATTCTGAATGAGCCGTTTAATGACAGCATTGCCTATCGTAAGAGCTCGCCGTTCTATTTCGCGGATGGGCTGAAGGGAAACCTGCTTATTTGTCATGGCATGGTGGATGTGAATGTGCACTACCAGGACGCAGTGAAACTGTCGCAGCGCCTGATCGAATTAGGAAAAGACAATTGGGAACTTGCCTCCTACCCAATGGAAGATCACGGATTTGTTGAGCCAAGCAGCTGGACGGACGAATACAAAAGGATTTTTAAACTTTTTGAACGGACTTTAAAGAACTAAAGCATAACTTCGGGAGGTTCCCTCAAAAAGTATTGTTTGCCGTCCCCCGTAGCGTTAGCGAAGGAGGGCGGCAAACGGGTTATTAAACTTCAATAATCAATCATGAAACAACAAAAAATCTTACTGCTGCTGCTGTGCTGCATCGGAGTAAATGCATTTGCACAGGACAAACTCACGATCAGCCCGGAAAAACCAAAAGCCGGCGATCTGATCACCATCACCTACGAACCTGCCGGTGACCTGGCCGGAACAACCGCTATCCCTGAAGCCATCGCCTATCAAATGGGTGATAAAGGACAGAAAGCGTTCGACATTAAACTGACAAGAAGCTACGGTAAACTGAAAGGCACCGTGCAAACAGACACTGCAGGCTCCTACCTGTATTTCTCATTTGCTGTTGATAAAAAGTTTGATAACAACTTCAATAAAGGTTATTCATACTTTCTTACTGATGCAAATGATAAGATAAAAAAAGGTGCCTATATCCAGAAAGCCTATTATCATCAGTATTATTCGACACAGGCGGGCGCGGATAAAGACAACCCTGCTGCGCTGGCAAGTTTTGAAAAAGAATTTGAACTCTTTCCGGAGAGCAAGAAAACTTACATGGGCACATACGTCCGCCTGTTAAGTGCGGACAATGCGGCAGCCGGTGCTGCCCTTGCGCAAAAGGAGATCGAAGCAAAACTGAAAGCGGGTTTGACCTCGGAAGAGGATTATTCCTATGTTGAAAGTCTTTTAGCAGCAGTAAAGCTTCCGCAGCAGGCAAAGTTCTTCACTGCAATGAAGAAAGAGAAATTTCCGAATGGACAATGGACGATCACTGAACAGGTTTCCAAATTCCAGATGGAAAAAGAACCAGCTAAAAAACTGGCTATGCTGAGCGAGATCACTAAAAAAATAGAAACTGATTCTGCGTGGAAGATTTATAAAAATTCCCTGAATAATTTCGGCTACAGCCTGCTGATGAGCTATGTAACTGCGAAAGACTGGGAAGGTTTGAACAAACTGGTAGACAATCCAACCATCACTGATTCTACAATGCTTGCTACAGCTTATAACAGCGCAGCATGGAATATCCAGGAAATGGAGGGCGGTGATCTCAAGCTTGCTGAGAAAATGTCACAGTTTGCCACTGAGCGTGCGAAGAAGCAGTGGAAAACACCAACTGCTCCAAAACCCGATTATGCTACGCTGAAACAATGGGAAGAAGGCCGCAAATCCACTTACAGCATGTATGCCGATACCTACGCAATGGTGTTGTACAAAACAGGTCAGTACAAAAAAGGCCTTCCTTATGCAAAAGAAGCAGCGTTAACGATCCAGGAAGGAAAAAGCGCTGATCAGAATAACACGTACGCGTTGCTGGCAGAGAAAGTATTGCCTGTTAAAACGTACAAAGCACAGTTTGAGCAGTTCCTGAAAGAAGGTAAAGGCTCATCAGACATTACAGCCGCATTGGAAAGAGCGTATGAAAAAGAACATAAATCAAAAGAAGGTTTTGATAAATACATCTCTTCATTGAAAGAGGAAAGTCATCGCAAGATGCTGGCCCACCTGAAAGAAAGCATGCTGAGTGAAGATGCTCCCGCATTTGCACTTGTAAATCTCGAAGGAAAGAAGATCGACATCAAAGAACTGAAAGGTAAAGTGGTGGTAGTTGATTTCTGGGCTACATGGTGCGGTCCCTGCAAAGCATCTTTCCCTGGTATGCAGCAGGCCGTTACCAAATATAAAGATGACCCTAATGTGAAATTCGTTTTCATCGATACCTGGGAGCAGGTAGATGAAAAAGAAAAGAATGCAAAAGAATTCATCGCCAAGAACAAATATAGCTTTGATGTATTGATGGACAACGACAGTAAAGTAGTTGATCAGTTCAAAGTGGATGGTATCCCAACCAAATTCGTGATCGGCAAAGACGGCAAGATCCGCTTCAAAGCCGTTGGTTTCGACGGCAGCGACGATAAGCTGGTACAAGAACTGACTGCAATGATCGAGCTGGCGGGAACGGAAGGTGCTGATGCGAAGAAAGCGTTCTAAGCGATCGATGATCGATGTTCGATGCTCGGATACTGATCGAAAATATTTGGCAAAAAAGAGGCCCCAAATTTGGCGGGCCTCTTTTTTTTCAAAAAACAGCGAAGTAAGATCGAACATCGAACATCGGCTATCGAACATCCCTCCTTCCGCCTGTATACCAACAAACCCGCAAACTTCCTATATTTGTACCCTAACAATCAAGGTTATGGCGAAGCAATTCGAAGATTTTGACGCGAACCTGGCCGGTGAAGAAGGAAAGACGGAGGAGACAAAGTCCAGCTGGTTCAAGCGGATTAAAAAAGGGATCAATACAAAAACTTCGGAAAAGAAGGAAACCCCGGAGGGGTTGTGGACCAAATGTCCGGAGTGTAATTATATCTGCACGGTATCTGAGCTGCGTGAGCATTTATTTGTTTGCCCAAAATGCAGCTATCATCACCGGATCAACAGCAGCGAGTATTACGATATCCTGTTTGATAATTCGGCATTTACAGAACTGTTTGAAAATATCCGTTCAAAGGACTATCTGGGTTTTACGGATCTGAAACCGTATAAAAAACGCCTGGAAGAGATCTGGAGCAAATCTGATCTGAAAGACTCCATGCGGGTGGCCGTTGGTAAAGTCGGCGGATATGATATGGTGATCGCGTGTATGGACTTTGAGTTCATTGGTGGTTCGCTGGGCAGCGTGATGGGTGAGAAATTCTCCCGCGCAGTGGATCATTGTATCGCTAACAAAATACCATACATGGTCATCAGCAAAAGCGGCGGAGCCCGTATGATGGAGAGTGCTTTTTCACTGATGCAGCTGGCCAAGACCAGCGGCAAGCTGTCACAGCTCAGTGATGCAGGCCTCCCCTATATTTCGTTGCTCACAGACCCGACGTTTGGTGGTATCTCCGCGTCGTTCGGTATGCTGGGTGATCTGAATATTGCGGAGCCGGGTGCGCTGATCGGTTTTGCCGGTCCACGTGTGATCAAAGAAACGATCAAGAAAGACCTGCCGGAAGGATTCCAGCGAAGTGAATTCCTGCTTGAGCATGGCTTCCTTGACTTTATTGTACCAAGAACTGAGTTGAAGGAGAAACTGGCCAAAGTTGTAGGGCTATTCAAAAACTGATTTAAAGTAAAAAGTCAAAAGTCAAAATTAAAAAAGACTACCAGGGAGAGCGCTTTTTTAATTTTGACTTTTGACTTTTTAATTATTGTATATGTCAGAAATGAGAAACAGGTCGGCTTATCACGAATACTTCATCGATGCAAAGTATGAGGCCGGGCTTGTATTGCTGGGAACGGAGGTGAAATCGATCAGGGGTGGTAAGGTCAGTTTTAATGACAGCTATTGCCTGATCCATGACGGCGAACTGTGGGTGAAATCCTTACACATCGCAGAATACTCGCACGGTAATCTGAACAATCACGACCCTTTGCGGGACAGGAAGCTGTTGTTGCAGAAAAAAGAGATCCGCAAGATCGAATCCAAACTAAAGGAGAAAGGGTACACGATCGTTCCGTTACGTTTGTTTTTTAATGATAAGAATCTTGTCAAGATCGAGATTGGTCTCGCCAAAGGCAAGAAATTGCATGATAAACGCGAAAGTATTAAACAGAAAGATGTTGAGCGCGAGATGAAGCGTTACGTGAAGTAGGTTTCAGAGGTTCCAGATGTTTCAGGAGTTCCAGAAGTTGCTGCTACAGGTTGCATTGTCTGTGAGTTCCGGAAGAATCTTCGACCAGAGAACCTCTGGAACATTTGAAACGGCTGGAACTTCTGGAACTTATAACCGCCCTAACCGCGCCCCTCGCACGGTTTTTGCCAACTGACGAGCATGAAAAAAATTATCCTTTTAGCCGCCATTTTACTTAGCATACAATCGTATGGTCAAACCGTATTTGGTTACTGGTATGGGTTTGGAACGGTGAAAGCTAAAAGTGCAGAAAGCAATTATCTTGTTGAGATGATCCTTCAACCGGAAAAAGGATATGTCAAGGGCGTGCTCAATTATTATTTCAAAAACACCTACCGAAGTGTGCAGGTGAAAGGCAATTACAACACGGCCTCACGCGAATTGAGTCTTTATAATATTCCTGTTACTTATTTTGGTTCAAAGGCAAATATGGAGATTGATTGCATGATGAATCTCCGCGCCACCCTCCGTGCAGCCAAGGCGGGCTCCAACCTTGTTGGCGCATTTACGGGGTTGCCGGAAACAAAATATACCTGTCTTGATATCAATTTCAATCTTTCCCTTAATACCGATGCCAGCCAGAAAGATTCAGTGCTGAAAGCGATCCGTGAATACAAAGAAACCAACCAGGTATGGGTGCCTTCAGCAGAAGACACTGTTGCAGCTGTAAAGATCCAGCAGCGCAAGGTGGTGAACTATGTAGTCGAAAATCAGTTCAAGCAAAGGGAAAGCGTTCTCGCTTCTGAAATTGAAGTGAGGTCAGATTCTATTAAACTTGATTTTTATGATAACGGCGAGATCGATGGCGATTCGATCTCTGTGTTCTTTAATAACCAGCTGCTCGCTTTTTCACAACGCCTTACCACACGCTCCATACATTTTGATATCGTACTCGATTCAACAAAAGAGGTGAATGAGATCAGCATGTTTGCTGATAACCTCGGTACAATTCCTCCCAATACGGCGTTGATGATCGTGACGGATGGAGATAAGCAGCATGAGATCAGGTTGACGAGTAGTTTGGAGAAGAATGCGGTGTTGAGGATAAGGAGGAAACGATGACGGGGATTTATTGGATTATTGGGATTAGGAGGATTCGGGTCTGAGAGTTGGAAACTGAAGCCCTTTCCTATTAAATCCTAAAAATCCCACTCAACTCTCCGCAGATTGTACAATAGGATTTTTAGGATTTAATAGGATGTATATACCTTATTCAATTTTCAGCCCCGAATCCCCCTAATCCCACTAATCCAATAAATCCCCGTTCAGAGACTGAACGAAATAATCCCCTCATTCCCTACCAAAAACTCTTCCAGCCATTTCATCTTTTTCACCAGGATTGTAGCTTCCAGTGTCACGATCAATTTTCCATCCCTGGCTTCCAGCTTTCTTTCTTCAAGGCGAATGCCCTGTGCAATGATCCTGTCGAGGATTTCCCTTTTCAGGTGAAGATCTTCTTTGCGGATGGTGAAAGTGAGCGTGCGGGTTTGTCTTTTTGTTTTGAATGTACGGTTGATGATAGAGCTGGAATAAACGATAGCGAGAGATGCTACCATAAATGTTGCGGCAAGATAAAATTCACCAAAGCCGATTGCTGTGCCTACCGCAGCGGCCAGCCAGATGATGCCGGCGGTGGTCAGACCGGATACGCCGACCTGGTCTTTGAAAATAACGCCGGCTCCAAGGAAGCCGACGCCACTAACGATATAAGATGCGATCCTTGTAGTTTCATGATCCGCTCCGCCAACTTTGGCTGAGATCACCGCAAAAAGCGCTGAACCAAGGCAGATCACGGAGATGGTCTTCAGCCCCGCTGATTTATCTTTCAACTCCCTTTCCATACCGAGAATGATCCCGGCGGCAAGAGCCAGCAATGCCTTATAGACATCATATATTTCCCAGTGATCGGTCATCGGCCTGGTTAGAATAACTCGGGTTGGTTATTGGAATCTGTCTTTGACTTTACCCATTCCATTTGTACACTCTTACTGAAGTCCAGCAATTTCGTGCCAACAGTTTTCCAACCTGCTACCTCAGCCACTTTTGTGATCTTGAATTTGGCTTTTCTGATTTGTTCTCCCCTGCCCGTTTGCACGGCCAGGATCGGTTCCTGGTCGGTTGAAACAGCCTCGAGATAATTGCCATCGCCTTCTTTGATGAAGAGGAATTTATTCTTCAGTGTTGTTGTTTCAATTTTGAAGCGCTTCACATTGAACTGAAGATTTTTCTTATCAAGGTAGATCGCGGAGATGATCTTTTCAGAGTCAAACTTTTCGATCAGTAATACATTATCCGGGGCGAACTTCTGGGTCAGCTCCTGGTCGGTGATCTCATAATGTCCATCTTTAAAGATGATCAGGATGCGGTCCTCGGATTCAAAACTGCCGAGTGGCTGGCCTTTTCCTTCTGTATTCAAACGACCGAATTGCTCATCAAACCAAAGCTTTTTGCCGCTGAGCGTTGCCCGGCCGGCTTCTTTGAACTTAACAGATTTGATCGGGTATTTAGTCACCTGGTTACCCATGCTGTTACGATTCTTGATCTCCAGTTCTTCGAAATAGAAATCAAGTTCTTTATTTCTTGCAGAGCTGCCCGGCGTAAGCGTGATCTTCACCACTTCGGCTTCACCGTTCGGGTTTACACTGAAGTAATGAACTTTGCTCTTATCATCTCCTTTGGTCAGATCATATTCTTTATCGCGGGTAATACCGGTTACATGGAAACGTTTTGCGTAGCTTAATCCGCCTTTTCCATCCGCATAGATCATGTTGTACGTAGTACGTTCATCATTCTTCTGGAACACTGCAACGTGGATAATGTCTTTTCCAATGAAGACCTTATCCTGCACTTTGATCACCTTCATGATCCCACGCTTGGTGAAAGCGATGATATCATCAAGATCGGAACAATCAAACAGGTATTCATCTTTCTTCAAACCTGTACCGATGAAACCTTCTTCGCGGTTCACATACAGTTTTGTATTGGCGATCGCAACATGTTTTGCTTCGATCACTTCAAACTGTTTGATCTCCGTCTTGCGTTCGCGGCCTTTGCCGTATTTCTTTAAAAGATTTTCATAATAGGCCACCGCGAAATCGACCAGGTTATTCAGATCATATTTCACCTGCTTGATATCGGCTTCCAGGCCTTTGATCTGCGCATTCAGCTCATCGATATCAAGACGATAGATACGGCGAACCGGTTTTTCGGTCAGCTTCAGGATGTCTTCACGCGTGATCTCTCTTTTCAATTGTTTTTTGAAAGGAACAAATGCTTTATCGATGGCATCGATGACCTTATCCCATGTGTCGTGTTTCTTCTCCAGTTCTTTATAGATCTTTTCTTCAAAGAAGATCTTTTCCAGGGAAGTATAATGCCATCTTTCCTGTAGCTCACCGAGCCTGATCTTCAGCTCCAGTTCAAGCAGGTCCTTTGTTCTATCTGTATTGATCTTCAGCAGATCGATCACACTGATGAACTGTGGCTTCATATCCACGATCACGCAGGTGTTCGGTGAAATGGAGATCTCGCAATCGGTGAATTTATACAGCGCATCAATGGTGATATCAGAAGAGATACCAGCTGCCAGGTCAACGTGAATGTCGATATCGGCACCGGTGTAATCCGTTACTTTTTTGATCTTGATCTTGCCCTGATCGTTTGCCTTCACGATCGAATCGATCAGCGTTGTAGTGGTCACACCATAGGGAACACTCTTGATCGCAAGCGTTTTCTTATCGATCTCTTCAATGTGTGCTCTTACTTTTACTTTACCGCCGCGTTTGCCCTGGTTGTATTCTGCCACATCAACCATACCACCGGTCTGGAAGTCGGGGAACAGATCAAACTTCCTGCCGCGCAGGTATTTGATGGAAGCTTCTATCAGCTCACAGAAGTTATGTGGAAGGATCTTGGTAGATAAACCTACGGCGATACCATCGGCGCCTTGTGCAAGCAGGAGCGGAAACTTCATTGGTAATGTAACGGGCTCGTTCTTACGGCCGTCATAGCTTACCTGCCAGTCGGTTGTTTTCGCGTTGAAGGCAACTTCAAGTGCGAACTTGCTGAGACGTGCCTCAATATAACGAGGGGCGGCCGCGTCCATACCTGTACGCACATCACCCCAGTTACCCTGCGTTTCGATCAGCAGGTCTTTCTGTCCCATATTCACCAACGCATCACCGATGGATGCATCACCATGCGGGTGATATTGCATCGCCTGACCGATGATGTTGGCCACTTTATTAAAACGTCCGTCATCCATTTCTTTCATGGCATGAAGGATGCGTCGTTGTACCGGCTTCAATCCATCTTCCACAGCAGGCACTGCACGCTCGAGAATTACATAAGACGCATAGTCAAGAAACCATGTCTTATACTGGCCGTGCAAGCCGCTGTCGTTATTCTGTACGTCTGTCAATTTGTTCTTTGCAGCACTCATCTTATTGTTGTTGTTTTCCGATTAGTCCTAAATGTGTGATCTTAAAACCTTCTGTTGATTTCAATCCGTATCCGAAAAAGCGATCCATGCTTGAATGACCAAATAAAACGATTCCTGTCAATACAAGGACCGGTTGTGA
Source organism: Citrobacter freundii (assembly GCA_003243445.1). Lineage (GTDB taxonomy): Bacteria > Bacteroidota > Bacteroidia > Chitinophagales > Chitinophagaceae > Terrimonas_A. Next base: position 27,908 of record QFQQ01000058.1, on the reverse strand, counting down.
AAATGAAACGCCGGCAATGAACACCAGCACCGCGATCGCTTTATGATGAAAAAGATTGTAACTGAACGCACCAACTTTATTACCTGCCAGGTAACCAAGCATACTGATGTCCGGCCCTAATAACAGCAGCAGGTAATACCACCATTCCGCATGCAAAAAATATAAGCCATAAAAACAGGCAGCTGCCATGGCCAATTCTTCCAGTCGGATGGTATTTTTAAAATTATTCACGTGGTTTTGTTTATGCTGATCTGGTTATAAGACCGGTCTTAGTTTTCATACAACTCCAATGGCTGTCCATTCGGATCATAAAAAAACACAAACCTTTTTCCGGTCAGTTCATCCACTCTTACTTCCTGCACCTCCACTCCTTTCGCTTTTAATTCAGCGGCAGCTTTTTCAACATCTTCCACCAGGAATGCAAGGTGGCGCAAGCCTTTTGCTTCAGGGTATGATCCTCTTTCCCTGTAATCAGGAAAGGAGAATAATTCTATCTGGTAAAGACCATTGATCGCGAGATCCAGTTTGTAAGAGTTTCGCTGTTCACGATATGTTTCCGCGATCACGGTAAAGCCAAGTATTTCTGTATAGAAAGCTTTGCTTTTTTCATAGTCATCGGTCAGTATTGCTACGTGATGGATTGCTTTTATCTCCATATCAGGCGGTTGCTGAAGCTGCTTCTGCGTTCTCCGCTTTTGCCGCTCCTGCGAGTTTTACATCAAAATCTTTCCATGTCTTTGTTGTATCACCGGTTACTTCGATCTTTCCCTCGGTGATCAGCGTTTTCATTCTCCACATTAAAAAGATATCACCGGTTTTGATCTTCATCCGGTTCAACGTATTGGTCAGTACGCGACTTGCTTTCTGCCACTCGCTGGTGATATTTTTGGTGATCTCGGTATCATAGAAATCTTCTCCTTTGCCGCTGATCTTTTTTCCGCCTTCCAGCATACGCACGGTTGCATTTTCTTCCACCAGTTTTTTCCATTCATCGGGATCCACTTCAAATTCACTCAGCGTGATCGGACGTGCGAGTTTTTTGGCTTTGGTAAATTCCTTTGGCTGGATCTCGCTCAGCCATGACGGATAGAAGATCTGTCCTTTTTCATTAATAAAAGGAAGATTATTCATGTACAATACCATTACGCGTCCCTGGAATTCACGGAGCTGCGGCATCAGCCAGTAATAACCTGTTACATCATGCTGATTCTGTCCCATCCAGATCCACAGTTCTTCCTGGGGATTTTCGTTGAGCCTTTCTTTTAGTTTCTGTACTGTCTGGCGGTCATCAAAACTGCCAGCCAGATCATCGCCATAAGGCGAACCCTGTGCAAGCGATCTCCACCATTCAACACGTGCATTCCATCCTTCTTCGGTGTCAAGTCCTGCAAGTGGTCCAACGGCAAAATCATCGCGGATCAGTTCAACTTCGCCGGTGAGTGCTTCATCCAGCTCCATTACTTTCTTCATCAACTCGACTTCCACTTCGTTAAAAACAATATGAACCATAACTTAATATTTGTAGATCTTTTTAATTCGGAAAAAAGTAAAAAGTCAAAAGTAAAAAGTCAAAAACTTCAATATCAGAAAGTATCTTCTCGCTGCGGAGAATATTTTTTACTTTTTACTTTTGAATTTTTACTTAGGCGGTTTCTTCTACTTTGTCAAGTTCAACTTTCAAATTATTGATAATAAATTCCTGCCTGTCCATTGTATTCTTTCCCATATAGTATTCCAGCAATTGCTGGATATGATCGCCCTGTTCGAGGCGCATTAATTGCTTGCGCATATCGGGGCCGATAAAGCGTGCAAATTCATCGGGGCTGATCTCTCCGAGGCCTTTGAACCGGGTGATCTCGGGTTTGCCGCCCAGCTTTTTGATGGCTGCCTGCTTCTCTCCTTCGTCATAACAATAGATCGTTTCCTGTTTATTCCTTACACGGAAAAGCGGTGTTTCAAGCACATAAACTTTTTCATGTTTTACAAGGTCAGGGAAGAATTGCAGGAAAAACGTCATCAGCAGCAAACGGATGTGCATACCGTCCACATCGGCATCGGTGGCGATCACGATATTGTTGAACCGTAATCCTTCCATGCCTTCTTCTATATTCAATGCGTGTTGCAGCAGATTGAACTCTTCATTCTCATACACGACTTTTTTTGTAAGGCCGAAGCTGTTCAAGGGTTTACCACGAAGACTGAATACGGCCTGCGTGTCCACGTTGCGCGATTTGGTAATGGAACCACTCGCACTATCCCCTTCCGTAATAAAGATTGTCGTTTCCTGCTGTTTTGCAATGAACTCTTCCTTTGCTTTTGCCGGGGGTTCATCATTGAAGTGGTAACGGCAATCGCGCAGTTTTTTATTATGAAGGTTAGCTTTCTTCGCTCTTTCGTTTGCCAGTTTTTTGATACCGGCCATTTCCTTACGCTCACGTTCGCTTTGTTCGATCCTCTTTTTGAGGCCATCGGCAATAGCGCTGTTCTTGTGAAGGAAGTTGTCGAGTTCTTTTGCGAGGAAATCATTCACAAACTGTTTCATCGTGGGGCCATCGATGTCCACGTTGACAGAGCCCAGTTTTGTTTTTGTCTGTGATTCGAATACCGGTTCAACCACTCTCACAGAAACGGCTGCGACAATACCCGTGCGGATATCCGAAGCGTCATAATCTTTTTTAAAGAATTCGCGGATCGTTTTTACATACGCTTCGCGGAATGCCTGCTGGTGTGTACCGCCCTGTGTGGTATGCTGACCGTTCACAAAGCTGTAGATGTCCTCGCCATAGTCATTATTATGGGTGATCGCCACTTCGATATCATCCCCTTTCAGGTGAATGATCGGATAGCGGATCTCATCTTCATTGGTCTTGCGTTGCAAAAGGTCAAGCAGCCCGTTTTTGCTTATATATGCTTTATCATTGAAAACGATCTTGAGTCCTGCATTGAGAAAGCAGTAATTCCAGATCTGGCTCTCCAGGAATTCGTAATGGAATTTGAAATGGCGGAATACGGAATCGTCGGGGATAAATGTGACCATTGTTCCGTTCTGTTCGCTGCTCTTTACTTCTTTATGTTCTTTGGTCAGTACACCTCTTTCGAACTCGGCGGTTTTTTCTTTTCCATCTCTTACCGCGGTTACCTTGAAGTAATTACTGAGAGCGTTCACGGCTTTTGTACCCACACCGTTCAAGCCAACCGATTTCTGGAAGGCTTTACTGTCGTATTTCGCACCGGTATTGATCTTGCTTACCACGTCCACCACTTTGCCGAGGGGAATACCGCGGCCGTAATCGCGGATAGTGACTTCCTTACCGGAGATGGTGATCTCAACGACCTTGCCATGCCCCATGGTATATTCATCGATACAGTTATCGAGCACTTCTTTCACCAGTACATAGATACCATCGTCAGGAGAAGATCCGTCACCGAGCTTACCGATATACATACCGGGACGCAGCCGGATATGTTCTTTCCAGTCGAGGCTCTTGATACTGTCTTCCGTATAATCGAACATGTTGCTATCCTTCTCTTTCGCCATATGAGTACACTGATTTTATTGCGCTGATTACGCGAATTAATTAACTCAGCTTGAGATGTTTAAATTTGAACGGGACAAGTTTCCGTTGTTAACCTGCAATTCGCTTGGTCCGCGAATTCTAATTCGTGTAATTGAATCGGGCAAATATAAAGAATCAGGGTTGGCCGTTGGAATTTGTAGTTATTCACAAGTGTTGAAAAGAAATTACGCGGATTTTTTTCCGCGGATTTCGCGAATTACAGTCATAAGTATGGGCGAGAAAAACCGGTCGTAAAGATTTTATAACTACCTTGAAAAAGAACGGAATCCGCCACAGTTCGCCAATTTGCGGAATCCGCGTTTTTAAAATTCGTGTAGCGTTTATTTATTATATGTTGTGGTGAACCGGCATTTTGACAGGTAAATATTCAACAAAACCCGGCTAAATACCGATTTTGAGGGGTAGATTACGGTCCTGATTAGAGAGCTGTATCGGAAAGGCTGTTATCTTTGTATGAAATTTAGAATCCCGGGTAGGGTATGACAATTATGCCTTTACGGGATTGTTCTACGCTAACCGTGCTAATGAAATTTGTGATCCAGGAGTAACACCAATTAAGTCTGGTCAGGAATATCAATAAGGAATGCAGCATTGACAGTTGAACATTCCGAGGAATGAAATTGTTGAAGAGAGCCATTGACCCGACCGGATTAGAAATTAACTCTGATATAAACTAAAAACCAACCACCGTCCAATGCCTGAAGTGAGTAATACCGTCATAAAGCATCTTACGCTGGGCGATTTTCTGGAAATAACCGGGCAGAAGCCGCAACACAGCGGGCTGCATGTTTTTTCCAAGGCAGCGAAGAAGCACGGTGGCAATCATATCGATTATCCCTTCCGGGCAGATTCATTTTTCGTGATCGTTGTTACCGATTCTTCCATTCATATAAAGCTTAATCTGTCTGACTATCACCTTTACAAAAATGATGTACTGGTTGTTGGTCCGAACACGGTCCGCCAGTTCATAGAAGCGGGCGAAGGCTGTTGCCTTACGGGCATCATGTTCACTCCGGATTTCCTGATCGAATCAGGGATCAGCAAGAAGTATTATGGTGCTTTTGACTTCTTCGCGGCAAGCGGCAATCCATTTTTTCATATGGCGCAGGATGAGGCGGATGAACTGCTGACGCTGATTGATCTTTTGCAGAAAAAGAGTCAGTCGGCCGGAGCCATCAAGGGCGAATACAGCGCTGAAGTGGTGCGTCATCATTTCATGGCTTTTTTGTTTGAGCTTGCTTCGCTGCACAGGAAGTATCATGCCGAGGAGGAGATCAGGCTGACGAGGAAAGAAGACCTGATGAAGCGTTTTCTGAAGCTGCTTCCCGAGCATACCCGCAAGGAAAGAAGCTTACAGTTCTATGCCGATCACCTGTTCGTGACGCCAAAATATCTGTCACAAACAGTAAAAGAACTGAGCGGCAAGACCGCCGGAGCCTTTATAGATGAAATGGTTATGGTGGAAGCAAAGGTATTGTTAAGTGATTTATCTTTGTCCGTCGCACAGGTAGCCGAGCAAATGTTTTTCAGCGACCAGTTTTTTTTCAGTAAATTTTTCAAAAATCATGCTGGAATCACACCTACCGCGTACAGAAGAACGTTTTAATTTGGGACCAGGGCGATAGGGATTCGTCTTGTTAAAGAGGGATTTAGACATAATAAAGAGCGTTTTAGACATAGGCAGAGCCGGGAACTATGTTCAACTTTGCGTAATTTCACGCGAGTAGGGCCCTTGCCATAAACTGCAAAGGAATACTTGGAAAAAAATGCATAAAAAACTACAGCAAAAGGTCGCATCATTTCAGGATGCAGAGAAAATCAGGCAGGCAGGCGTTTACCCTTATTTCCGCGTGATAGAATCGGGACAGGATACAGAGGTAGTGCTCGACGGGCGTAAGGTGTTGATGTTTGGATCCAATTCTTACCTGGGTCTGACCAATCACCCCAAGATTGTGGAAGCGGGTAAGCTGGCAGCGGACAGGTATGGCAGTGGCTGTGCCGGTTCCAGGTTTTTGAACGGAACACTTGACATTCATATAGAACTTGAACGCAAGCTGGCGGAGTATACTGGTAAAGAAGCGGCGGTATTGTTCAGTACCGGTTTCCAGGCTAACCTTGGCGCTCTTTCAAGTTTTACAGGCAGACATGATTACCTGATCATTGACGAATATGACCACGCTTCCATTATTGATGGTTGCCGTTTGTCTTTTTCAAAAGTGATCAAGTATGCGCATAATAATATGGCCGACCTGGAAGCGAAGCTCGCTCCTCTTCCTGCCGACAGTATGAAGCTGATCGCAGTGGATGGCATCTTCAGCATGGAAGGCGATATCGTGAAATTGCCGGAGATCGTACAGATCGCCAACAAGTATGGCGCGAACATTATGGTGGATGATGCCCATAGCCTGGGTGTTATCGGTGATAAAGGAGCCGGCACGGCTTCACACTTCAACCTTACCGGTGAAGTGGATCTGATCATGGGTACTTTCAGTAAATCGCTCGCATCCCTCGGCGGATTTATCGCCGGTAATACAGATGTGATCGATTACCTGAAGCACAAAGCACGCTCTTTGATATTCAGCGCAAGTATGACACCCGCATCAGCGGCAAGCGTGATCGCTGCTCTTGATCTGATACAGCAGGAACCTGAGCGTATCGAGAATCTCTGGGCAAATACAAACTATGCTCTTCAGTTACTGAAGGATTGTGGTTTCTATACAGGCATCACCGAAAGCCCGATCATCCCGGTATACATAAGAGACAATCATAAAACATTCTTGCTGACCCGCATGCTTCAGGAAGAAGGCGTCTTCGTAAATCCAGTGGTTTCACCAGCGGTACCTTCTGATTCTTCCCTGATCCGGTTCTCCCTGATGGCCACTCATACATTCAGCCAGATAGACTTTGCAGTTGAACAACTGAACAAAGCCGCTATCAAGCTGGACATAAAAACGGCTCTTCAAAACCAGGAATTATGATCGAGATCGCAGAGGTGAAAACCCCGAAGCAATTAAAAGCATTTATCGATTTTCAACATGATCTTTATAAGGGTGATCCGAATTATGTACCGGAACTGTTCATCGCGCAACGCGATCTGCTGAGTCCGGGGAAACACCCCTTCCATGAACACTCGAAGCTGCAGGCCTTCCTGGCTTATCGCAACAATCAGATCGTTGGTCGCATTGCGGCTATTATGAATAACAATCATAATAGTTTTAACAAGGTCAATGAGGGATTTTTCGGTTTCTTTGATGTGATAGATGACCAGGAAGTCACGGATAAATTATTCGAAGCGGCTTCGGCATGGTTAAAAGAGCGGGGTGCCAACAATCTTGTTGGCCCGGCTAATCCCACCACTAATGACGCATGTGGATTACTCGTGGACGGCTTCAATATGCCGCCGGTAGCCATGATGACGTATAACAAGCCCTATTACGCAAAACTCATCGAAGCAGCTGGTTTCCATAAACAGGTGGACCTGGTGGCGTATGATATGAGCACGGCTGGTGCGGATGAACGTTCGATCCGGCTGCAGGAAGCGATCGAAGCGCGTTTGAAATCAAAAGGCATTACGATCCGCAGGATCAATATGAAGGACTTCAGGAATGAGGTCGATAAAGTAAAGGAAGTGTATAATTCGGCCTGGGATAAAAACCTGGGGTTTGTTCCGGCTACGGATGCTGAATTCAAATACATGGCGAAAGACATGAAAATGATCCTTGACCCGGATTTTTGTCTGGTCGCCGAACATAACGGGTCGTTCGTCGGTTTTGCATTGGCGATCCCCGATATCAACGAGATCTTGCGCACGATCCCAAGAGGAAGATTATTTCCATTCGGCATCTTCAAACTGCTGTTTGGAGTTAAAAAGATCAGGTATATCAGGGTACTGGCCCTGGGAGTTGTTGATAGTTACAGAAAGCTCGGGATCGAAGCATGTTTTTATGCAAGGATCATCAAAAGCGCGAAGGAAAAGAACCTGCGCGGCGCTGAAGCATCCTGGATCCTGGAGCATAATGAAATGATGAGAAAAGGAATTGAAAGCATCAACGGCAACGCATATAAGACGTACAGAATGTACGAGAAACCGCTATGAAGGAAAAAGTATTGATAACAGGTGCGAGTGGCTTTATCGGGTTCCACCTGATAGAGGCTGCCCTCGAAATGGGGCTCGACGTGGTTGCAGCCGTTCGCCGCAACAGCGATGTGCGTCACCTGCAGGTCCACAATATTCAATACTGTTATCCTGACTTCAACAGCGTTGAAAGCCTGACGGAAGAACTGCAACGCACAGGCTGCCAGTATATCATTCACGCTCTTGGCACTACAAAAGCCGGCACGCAGGATGAATACAACGCCATTAATGCCGGTTATACTTACAATCTTGCAAAAGCAGCAGAATCATTGGGACCATCTTTCAAAAAAATGGTTTTTATCAGCAGCCTTGCTGCACTTGGTCCGCTGTCTGAAGCAAATGGTATGATCACCGAGCTGACCAACCCCCACCCTGTTACGGCATACGGCAAAAGCAAATTATTAGCCGAACAGAAACTGGCTACGTTGTCTGTTCCGTATGTGGTATTACGCCCTACGGCTGTATATGGTCCGCGGGAGAAAGACATTTTCATCCTGTTCCGCACTATCAAACGCGGATGGGAACCTTATATCGGTAAAAAAGATCAGCAACTGAGTTTTGTGTATGTAAAAGATCTGGCGGTGATCGCGGTCAATTCATTATTCAATACGGCTGTATCGGGCGCGATCTTCAATCTTTCAGATGGCCGTTCCTATACACGCTATCAGCTTGCAGAATCCGTGAAGGCATTTTTACAAAAGAAGACGACAAAGATCCATTTGCCTTATTCAATGGTAAAAGGATTGGCTTTTATACTGGAGAAGACTTACCGCTTTATGAATGCCGTTCCCGCATTGAACCGTGAAAAGCTCAATGAGCTTACCGCGATCAACTGGAACGTGAACATTGATAAGGCGAAAAAAGAACTGGGCTTCTCTCCTGCCTATGACCTTGAAGAAGGCGTGCAGGAAACGATGGCCTGGTACAGACACAACAACTGGATATAACATTTTACATACTGTTTTAAAACAAAAAACATGAGTCAGCAAATACGGAAAGCAGAAGGGAAACTGGGTATTTTGACCCCGGGAATGGGCGCTGTGGCCACTACATTCATGGCGGGTGTGATCGCTATCAACAAAGGCTTATCCAAACCGATCGGATCGGTTACGCAAATGGGCAATATCCGCCTGGGAAAAAGAACAGAAAACCGCAACCCTCTGATCAAAGACTTCGTACCTCTTGCTAACCTGAAAGATATCGTTTTCGGTGGATGGGACCTGTATGCGGACAACGTTTACCAGGCAGCAATGCACGCAAAAGTGCTGGACGCTCACCTGCTGCAGCAGATCAAACCTGAACTGGAAGCAATCCGTCCGATGAAAGCTGTATTTGACAGAACATTTGTAAAAAATCTCGATGGTACTTATATCAAAACAGGTGCAACCAAAATGGACCTGGCCAAGCAGGTGATGGATGATATCGAGAACTTCAAAGATGCAAATGATCTTGACCGTGTGGTAATGGTATGGTGCGGATCTACAGAGATCTATTTTGAAGCATCTGAAGTGCATGAGACAATTGAGGCATTCGAACAAGGTTTGAAAGATAACGATCCGAATATCTCTCCAAGCATGATCTATGCTTATGCAGCGATCAAACTCGGTGTTCCGTTTGCAAATGGTGCTCCTAACCTGACCTGTGATATTCCTGCGCTGGTTGAATTGTCTAAACAAACAAACACACCGATCGCCGGTAAAGATTTCAAAACCGGTCAGACTTTAATGAAAACGATCCTGGCTCCGGGCTTGTACGCTCGTGCACTCGGCGTATCAGGATGGTTCTCTACAAACATCCTTGGCAACCGTGATGGCCTGGTGCTGGATGATCCGGATAACTTCAAAACGAAAGAAGTTTCCAAACTCGGTGTACTGGAAGATATCTTCAAACCTGAAGATAACCAGGAGCTGTATGGTGATATCTACCACAAGGTCCGTATCAACTACTATCCTCCTCATGGTGACAACAAAGAGAGCTGGGATAATATCGACATCTTCGGATGGATGGGCTATCAGATGCAGATCAAGGTGAACTTCCTTTGCCGTGATTCAATCCTGGCTGCTCCGATCGTACTGGACCTGGCTTTGTTCATTGACCTGGCAAAACGCGCGGATATGTCCGGTATCCAGGAGTGGTTGTCGTTCTACCTGAAATCACCACAGACTGCGGAAGGCCTGCGTCCTGAGCATGATATTTTCAAACAACTGATCAAATTGCAGAATACGCTTCGCCACTTAATGGGTGAAGACCTGATCACGCACCTGGGATTGGATTACTACCAGGAGCTGGTTGACGAGATCTTATGATAAAAGCAGCAAAAGCCATTGCTACCTGTGGCATTGGATATATGGGAAAAGGCGGCGGAAGCGTAGCGGCCGCTGTTTATTGCGTGGCGTGGTTGTTTGTTGCAACGAAAGTACCGGCAGTATGGTCAATTGTGATCGCGTTGGCCATACTGATCCTTGGTACATGGAGTTCGGCGCGAGTGGAAAGTGTTTGGGGGCATGACAGCAGCAAAGTGGTGGTGGATGAAGTGGCGGGAATGATGATCACGCTGGCATGGGTTCCGGTAGATCTTAAATATGCGGTGGCGGGATTTGTGTTGTTTCGCTTTTTTGATATACTTAAACCGTTAGGTATCAGAAAAGCAGAAAATTTACCCGGTGGATGGGGCGTGATGGCTGATGATGTGCTGGCGGGGATTTATTCGTTTGCCCTCTTGCAGGGATTTTTATTCATATCTGAGACAAAAAGCCCGGTCTGATATGAAAATGTTTTTAAAGGCCAATGTAGCTTCACTGATTGCTTCCCTGATTGATTATCTGATCACATTTTTGTTGGTAGAGCTGTTGCATGTTGTGAAGTTTTATGCAATGGTGACCGGGACGGTCTGCGGGGGTGTGATCAATTTCATGATCGGACGTGTGTGGGTTTTTAAAGCGCTTGATGGCGCAGTACGTAGGCAGGCCTGGAGGTACCTGGTTGTTTGGGCCGGCAATCTGATCTTGAACGCCGCTGGTTATTATCTGCTGGAAAAGAAGGCAGGAGTTTATTATATGTTGGCAAAACTGGTCACTTCTTTAATAGTGGCCGTAGGCTGGAATTATCCCTTACAGAAAAGATATGTTTTTTTGAATAATACTAAGTAAGATGAAGCGGTTGACGAGATTTAAGGAGGTGTGGGTACTTTTTTTATTGACATTCACTATAACCGTGTTGCAGGCGCAACCTGTTACAACAGTGAACGGTGTGATCCGGGATGCATCCACAGGCTCCCCCCTGCCTTTTGTAAGCGTTTATTTTAAAGGCGCGAAAGGTGTGATCAGTGGCGAGAACGGAAGTTACTCGCTTTCCACTACCAATCCAAAATTAACCACCATAACTTTTTCGTATGGAGGTTATAAAACTATTGAACGCAAGATCGAATCAGGCAAAGAACAGGAACTGAATATCGAACTTGAGCAGACGGAACTAAGCGGAGTGACCGTGAGAAACTCCCGTCGCGGTAAATACAGGAACAAAGACAATCCCGCTGTAGAACTGATCCGTCAGATCGTTGATCATAAGAAAGACAACCGTGTCTCTTCTTATGATTATGTACAGTACCAGCAATATGAAAAGATCGAGCTCTCACTGACTAACAAACCAGAAAAATTATTAAAGAACAAACTCTTTAAGAACTTCCGGTTTCTCCTCGAGAACTCTGATTCAAGCAAGATAGAAGGCAAAGCGCTGCTTCCCATTTATCTTGAAGAAACGCTTTCAGATAAATTCTTCCGCAAAGATCCTTCAAAGGAAAAGACTTATGTACTTGCCAAGAAGAAAGTTAATCTTGGTGAGTTCATTGACAATGATGGGATCAGCCGTTACCTGAATAGTATGTATGCGGATATTGATGTGTATGAAAACAATATCGGCATCCTGGGCAACCAGTTCCTGAGCCCTATTGCAGATGCCGCACCGACCTTTTATCGTTTTTATATCCGGGATACAGTTGAGCTTGATGGTATCAAGCTTGTGCAACTAGCATTCACGCCAAGGAACCTGAATGATCTGTTATTCCGCGGTTCATTGTTTGTTACACTTGATGGCAATTATGCGGTACAGAAGATCACAATGGCCGTAAGTAAAAATGCAAACCTCAACTGGTCCCGCGAGCTGCGTATCAACCAGGATTTTGAGAGAGGTACTGATGGCCGTTATCATGTGATCATGAGTAATATGCTTTCAGAGTTTGCATTGAGCAAAAAAGCAGATGGTGGGATCCTGGGTGAACGCACTGTTTCATTCAAGGGGTTTACTATCAATCAGCCTGCGGCAGATTCTGTTTACCATGGAAAGGATATCGTGTACGTACAGAACACAGCACAATCAAGCGATAGCTTCTGGACCAATAACCGGCACAGGCCGCTTACGGAAACGGAGTCTTCTGTTTACAGCAATATGGATAGCCTGGTGAAGATGAAATCATACAGGAGGCTGATGGATTGGGCAACACTGCTGCTGGCGGGTTATAAATCATTCGGCATATTTGAGGTTGGACCGGTGAATGCGTTCTATAGCTTCAACCCGGTGGAAGGTTTCCGTTTACGTGCGGGTGGCCGTACCACAACAAAGCTGAGCCCGAATATTTATTTTGAGAACTATGTTGCTTATGGTTTTAAGGATAAGAAATGGAAATATTATTTATCCGGAACGTATTCATTCAACCATAAATCGATCTATTCATTCCCGCTGAATTATTTGCGCCTGAGTTACCAGTACGATACAAAGATCCCTGGTCAGGAGCTGCAGTTTGTGGCGGAGGATAACTTCCTGCTGTCGTTCAAACGCGGTGATAACAATAAATGGCTTTACAACAAGATCGCGAAAGCGGAATATGTGAGAGAGTTTGGTAAGAACGTTTCATATACATTCGGATTCAAACGCTGGGAGCAAATGCCTGCGGGTAATATCGTGTATGATAAGCTGAGCGGTACGGGAATTGGTTTTGACACGATCCAGAGTCTTACAACTTCCGAGCTTTCCGCTGAGCTTCGCTGGGCGCCGAATGAGCAGTTCTACCAGGGTAAGAACTACCGGATCCCGATCTTCAATAAGTACCCGATCTTCCGCGCAAGATTTATCGCTGGTATTAAAGACTTGCTGGGGGGAGAGTACAATTACCAGACGGTCAACCTGAGTGCATTTAAGCGTTTCTATCTGTCGCAGTTTGGTTTTGCCGATATCGTGGTGGAAGGCGGTTATACCTTTGGCAAAGTGCCTTATCCCCTGCTCAGCATTCACCGGGCGAACCAGAGTTATTCATACCAGTTCTATTCGTTCAATATGATGAATTTTATGGAGTTTGTGAGTGACCGGTATGCATCTATCAATACTGAATATTATTTCAACGGATTTATCTTTAACAAGATCCCATTGCTGAAAAAGCTGAAGCTGCGTGAGGTGGCAAGCTTTAAGCTCCTGTATGGCGGCATGAGGGATGAAAATAATCCTGCCAAAAATCAGCAGACGGTCCGTTTCCCTACGGATGATCTGGGTAATCCTACTACCTTTACGCTTGACGGCAAACCGTATATGGAAGCCAGTGTGGGTATCGGCAATATTTTCAAATTGCTCCGGCTGGACGTGGTGAAGAGGCTGAGTTATCTTGACCATCCGGATGTGCCGACATGGGGTATCAGGGGCCGTATACGATTCGAATTCTAACCGATCCAAAACCAAAGAACAATGTCCAGTACAAGGGACCGCTTGCAAAAAGGCATTTACGTAATTATTAACCCGTTGGTAAAAGGGTTGATCAAAATCGGGTTTACGCCCAATCTCGTAACGATCACAGGACTGATACTGAATATTGGCGTTGCGATCATATTTATTGAAGGTGGCGAGAAAGGCCATCGCGGAGATCTTTCTTATGTAGGCTGGGCCGGAGGCCTGATCTTATTTGCCGGTCTGTTTGATATGCTGGATGGCCAGGTTGCCAGGCTCGGTAATATGAGTTCCAAATTCGGGGCTTTATTCGACTCGGTGCTGGACCGGTACAGTGAGTGCATCATGTTCCTCGGGATCTGTTATTACCTGGTGGCACATCACTACTTCCTGAGTTCGATCTTTGCGTTCATAGCACTCATCGGCTCGATGATGGTGAGCTATACAAGGGCAAGAAGTGAGGGACTCGGCGTGGAGAATAAAGGCGGATTAATGCAGCGGCCCGAGCGCGTTGTGCTCACCGGTGTATCAGCGATCGCCTGCGGGATTACGGGAAGCGCTATCGGGGGCAATTATAAAGTTACAGTGGACTGGCTGCCGATCCCGGTATTTGAAACAATGTCCGTTTTCACCATTCCCATTACCATAATGGCTGTACTGACCAATATTACGGCTATTAAAAGGTTGATGGATGCGAAGAAAGCGCTGGATGGAGTGAAATGAAGAAGTAAAAAGTCAAAAGTAAAAATTAAAAAAATATCTCCATCGGGCAGAAACTTTTGACTCCGAAAACTGTAATATTCAAAACAAAAATAACAGGTCAAATTGTAGATTTTTTTAATCTTTATTTTTGACTTTTTACTTTGAAAAACAGGCTATAACACACCAAAGGCTATATTTTATGTTACGTAAAAAGGGCTTTCTTGCCCTGTTCATTTGCTGGGGATTATTCGCGGCAGCACAGGATGGATTTCCGGTTCCCCCGGCCACAAGCAATTTGTTATTTTATTTACAGCGTACGCCTAACACAAACACGATCATTTGTGATCTGAATATGGAGAATGGCCAGCTGGATGAAGATGACCCAATACATGTATACTGGATCAGATACGGTGAAAAGGGCCAAAATGAGGAGTTGAGTTTCATACAGCGTAAATTTGCCTACGGGATCAAGACAAAGCGGATGGATGGTGGCAAATACAAGCTTAATTTTGTGTCTTATTCCAAATATTCAATGTACCTGGTGAAAGCGGCGGATGGGAAGTATCATGTGTATGCCCCGATCAATGAAAAGCTGGTGATCCTGAAGAGTATTTTTATTAAGATCAATAAAGGCGGTACATTCTGGTCTCCCAACATTGAGTATTTTGAAGTTAAAGGCGCTGACCCTGCCACCGGCGTTGAGATCGTTGAACGGAAAAAAGTGTTGAAGTAACCGGCTGGCGCCAAATAAAACTGAGCATGAAGAAGAACTATATTTCAAATTCCAGCGAGTCGATCAGGATGTTCAAAAACAACTTCCTGGAGTCCCTTTCAAAGGTACACTTCAGTGTGCCCTTGTTTGTTTACGTGCCGGTGGTCGTTTATTTCTCTTACAAGTCGCTTAGCGCGCCTCTGGGCGTAGGCATGTTTGCACTTTGTTTCCTGGGGGGGCTGGCTATCTGGACGATCACGGAGTATGTGCTTCATCGCTGGGTATTCCATTTTGTACCGAAATCAAAACTTGGCCTCCGGATGCACTTTATCTTTCATGGTGTGCATCATGATTATCCGAAAGATGCAAAAAGGCTGGTAATGCCGCCTTCTGCAAGCATTCCGCTGGCAGTTGGGTTTTATTTCCTGTTTACTTTGTTCTTTAAAGACAAAGCATATCTGTGGGCATTCTTTCCTGGTTTTATCACAGGATATCTCGTATATGACATGATGCATTATGCCATGCATCATTATAATTTCAAAAGCTCCCTGATGAAAAGAGTGAAGCAGCATCACATGTTGCATCACTATGATGATTCATCCAAAGGCTATGGTGTAAGTTCTTCACTATGGGATGAGGTATTCCGTTCAGGTTTTCCGAAGAAGAAGCAAAAAGCATGAAGAATATCCAGGGGCAGCCTGGTTTATTCACTTCCAGGGACCTGCTGATCACTTCGTTATTATCGGCAGCATATCTGCTGTTATCAGCATGGCTGGTTGGCTATAAAACTGACCAGGTGTTTCTTGTTGTGCTGTTCAATGTATTGTATTACGCGTCCGGATTCACGCGTAAATTCATTCTCGGCTTTTCCATCTTTATTGTTTACTGGATCATCTTCGATTACATGAAGGCGTTCCCTAATTACCTGTTTGCAGATGTGCATACCGGTAGCCTGCACGCCGCCGAGAAAAGCCTTTTCGGCATTAAAGCGGGAAATGAGATCCTCACCCCAAACGAATACTTCCTGCGGCATCAACATTCCTGGATGGACGTTATGAGCGGTTTATTTTACCTGTGCTGGATCCCTGTGCCGCTGGCATTCGGCGCCTACCTGTTCTTTACCAACCGCCGCCTGTTTCTCCAGTTCAGTCTGACGTTTGTACTGGTCAACCTGGTCGGTTTTATCGGCTATTACACCTACCCTGCCGCGCCGCCCTGGTATCTGCAGGAGCACGGATTGGTTGCCCAGCTGGACACACCGGGAAGCACTGCAGGTCTTCACCGGTTTGATGATTATTTCGGTGTGACGATCTTCCAGTCCATCTATGCAAAAAGCTCAAATGTATTTGCCGCAATGCCTTCCCTTCACTCTGCCTATCCGCTGATCGTAGTGTATTACGGGTTCAGGAAAAAGATCGGTTGGTGGAATATTCCTTTCATTCTGGTCACGACCGGTATCTGGTTCGCTGCCGTATATACAAGCCACCACTACGTCCTCGATGTGCTGGCCGGCATTTTCTGCGCCGCCGTCGGAATCGTGTTGTTCGATAAGGTGATCATGAGGAACCGCAGGTTCAACCGGTTTCTGGATTCATACTATAAGAAGATCAGTTAGTTTCAACGGGTTTCAGGGGGCAGAAGAGGTTCCAGAGGTTCCAAAAGTTCCAGAGGTTTCATAAGTTATTCCCTTAGAATCAGCCTCTGAATATTGTAACCGGTTCAGATCGCGGCAGCAACCTCTGGAACCTCTGGAACTTTTGGAACCTCTTCTGCCCCCTGAAACTCCTAAAACTTTTGGAACCTTCAGACCGCCTTCCTAAATTTGAGTAACCAGTTACATAATTAACTATACAATATGGAATTCTTCAATCGTGTCGGTAAGCTCGCCCTTGGCAGCCGCCTCAGAATACTCACTGAGAAAATGGTAGCAGATGCTTTCCTTATTTATAAAATGTATGGTGTGGAGCTGCAGCCGAAATGGTTTCCAGCGTTCTATCTGTTGGCCGAAGATGGAGAGAAAACCATTACGGAGATTGCAAAGGAGATCGGTCATTCGCATGCATCTGTGAGTAAGATCATCAGCGAAATGGTAAAGAGTGGTGTTGTGGTTGAAAAGAAAGATAAGGCTGATGGCCGCCGTACCGTTGCCGCTCTCTCGAAGAAAGGAAAAGAGATCGCTGTAAAAATAAAAGATCAGTATACGGATATTAACAGCGCTGTTGATGAATTATCATCACAGGCTACCTATGACCTTTGGAAGGCGATCGCTGAATGGGAATACCTGCTTGGGCAGAAGACATTGTTTGAGCGGGTGCAGGAGCATCGCAAGCGCCGGGAAAGCCAGAAGGCGGAGATCGTGGATTACAAACCCGCCTACAAGAAAGTATTCAGGGAGCTGAATGAGGAATGGATCTTCCGTTATTTCAAAATGGAAGCAGCGGATTATAAAGCACTGGATAACCCAAAAGGATATATCCTGGATAAAGGAGGCTTTATACTTGTTGCGCTATTCAACGGTGAGCCTGCCGGTGTGTGCGCACTGGTGAAAATGGATGACCCGGTATATGATTTTGAACTGGCAAAGATGGCAGTATCACCAAAATTCCAGGGACATCATATCGGGTATAAACTTGGCCTTGCTGCCATTGAAAAAGCAAGAGAGGCCGGAGCATCGGCAATTTATCTTGAAAGTAATACGCTGTTGAAACCGGCCATCAACCTTTATGAAAAACTGGGTTTTGTAAAACTTACAGGAAGGCCTTCGCCATATGAGCGCTGTAATATTCAAATGGAATTAATATTGAGTAAAACGGCTGTAAAAAAGAGAAACGCGAGACGGACTCTCTGAGCAAACAAGGAAAGACCTGGAAAAAGGTGGCTTTCTCCAGGTCTTTAGCATTGTACAGCTGTTTATTCTCAGAAAGAAAATTCAATTCCTGCTGCCACAGAACAATTGTTGAGGGGGTATTCATATTTTGACAGGTCCGATCTGTCGCCACTGAGGTTAAGTGTTTTGTACACGTATTTTGTACGTGTACCAAGAAAATGAACATCGGCCACCAGGCTAAGCTGCTTTCCCAACTTGTAGCTCCATCCCAGTTCTGCCTGGTAGGCAAAGCCTGCCGTTGTTTTGATCCTGTCATGTCTCATGGTCATCAGAGTGTTTCCCTCCTGATTGTAAGTCGTAAAGATCACTGCCGGAATAGCGGTTTTGGCAATTCCCGCCGCAACTGATGGCCGGATCGTTAGCTTCCTGCCCAAGGATAATCTGAGGGAGGGACCCGCGACAATTTTCAATATGTTCCAGGTGCCGGCATCCGCTTTGGAGTCGTAGCCATAGATCGCCCTGAGCGTTTTTTCTATGGATTCGTTTTTCCCTTTGAAACCAGAAAGCCCTCCAGAAAGCGTGATCCACACATGCGATGTCAGTGCAGCGCTAAGTTCAAGATTACCATTCCATCCGGGTCTGGCGCCTCCATCGATCAACAGAAACGATGTCGGCCCGGCGTCCACCTGGTTGCCAAAGCGTCCCGTAGGAAATGAAGGCCCGCCGGTGAGTGCCACAGAGAATTTCTGTTGTGCAGCTAAATTATTGACCAGAAGGAAAAAGCAAGCCAGGATCATCAGTGTTACCCTGTGTGATTGATAGTGTGTGGTGGTCATAAGCAAGATTCAGTTTAGATGAGGGTGGACACCGGTCTGATTGGAAACGTTGCATGTATTGGTAACAGGCTGCGCTGAAATCTCTGAGATCTTGAAGATGGTGTATTTAGCCAGTACCAAAGCAAAAAAAAGGGGCAAATCAGCTGAATGTTGATTTGCCCCTTTTGTGACCCCGCAGGGACTCGAACCCTGGACCTACTGATTAAGAGTCAGTAGCTCTACCAACTGAGCTACGGAGTCGTTTTCGAAAAGGGAGGCAAAGATCAACATTTTTAATGCCGCCACCAAAAAAAACAAAAGAAAAAGATCCAGTGTTCATTTCTCCGGCTTACCGGGGTATACCCTCATTTTAGCGATGTCCCGTTCTACCCTTCAATGCCATGAGCTTTATGAATTTCTTGAGTACTTCCGTTATTTAATCTCGAGCTTATACCCTTTACTGCGCACAACAACAATGCTGATACCAGGGTCAGGTTCCAGTTTTTTTCTAAGCTTTGATATAAACATATCGAGACTGCGTCCCACGATTACACCCTCATCCTCCCAGATCTCTTTCTGAAGCCGGCTCCTCTCTATGATCTCGTTAGGCGACTGTGCGAAAATGAGCAGTATGCGGCTTTCTGTTTCGGTCAGGTCTATGGTCTCGTTGTTGATGATCAGTTGTCGCGCCTGTGCATCAAACAGAACAGCACCTAAATTGAACCTGTTGGCAGATTGATCGTTACTTACTCTCTTCCGCTGTTTGCCCGGCTGTAAAAGAATAAAACCAATCAGTGCTAAAACCGACAGGCCACCCAGCAGGTAACCTGTCTTTGCCGTATTTATATGCGTTGGTTTGAATTTGACGCTGATCATATAGCAGGCAGTGGGTTGTTTTCTCCCGGTACATGTTATAATATCATTTTTTTTATTTGAGGATATCGCAAATCCATAAGCGACACTGTCACTTCCACACTTCAGCACATTCACAACATAGTCATTTGTAAACGGATCGTTAGCCAGTAAACGCCTGGTAAGGTTCACCAGGGAGTCCGGTTGAAAACTGAGATCCTTTTCAAAGCTGATCCGGTATTCATCTGCTGCGGTTTTTTTCACCGGAAGCACTCTTGAGGTGCTGTCGCCTGATTGTAAAAGCACCTCATGTCCGATCCTGCGCAGCAAAATCTCCCTTCTGGCAATGTCAAAATCTGCACTATCTCTCATGCTGAAAGCAACGCAGAGCACAGAGATGACCGCGAGTATTATCAATCCAAACAGGTACCTGGGTTTCCCGGCGAGGAGGTTTCGGCTGTCAGACATGCTGTTTACATTTATTTACAAAGGTTACGTTTTTATTTACAATCCTGATTCCCAGGCAAAAAAACAGGGAGATATTTTTACTTCATCAGTAAGCGCCGGAACTAAAACATCCCAGTGTTTGTCGGAAACAAAGACCTCGCTAAACACTGCGTCAAACACGATTGAGATAAAGGCCATTACCACAATTGACAGGAATACAAACACACATTCTTTAATTATTAATCCATTTCAAAACTGTAGTATGAAGAAAAATCTGTTCATCACCAGCTTAATTTTATTAGTTACTTCTCTGTTTTTCAGTTGCCTTGAACGTGTAAAATCAGCAAACGAAGGCATTGCTTCTGCAGGGCCTGTATCCCGTGGGCAAACATACGTGATAGATCCAACGCAAAGCGTTGTTACCTGGAAAGGCGCGATGCTGGTCGGTTCTAACTCGCATGAAGGTTACATCTCTGTTTCTAAAGGGGAATTGATGATTGAAGAGGATCAGCTCGTGGGTGGTGGAGCGCAAGTCGACATGAACACAATCCGAGACGAAAATCAGCAGAGTGACAATGGATTGGTGAAGCACCTGAAATCGGCGGACTTCTTTGATACAGAAAAATTTCCTTTCTCCTCCATTGCTATTACCGGCGTTGGATCAGCCAATGATACGATCAAAAATATCACCGGAAACCTGACGATCAAGGGCGTTACTCATCCGGTTACTTTTTCAACCCAGGTGAAGGTAAAAGATGGCATTGCCAGGGCGAACGGCAGGCTCGTCATTGACCGGACAGATTGGAACGTCCGTTACAGATCAGGCAAGTTCTATGATCTGTTAGCGGATAAGGTCATTGCGGATTCAATTGAAATCGGCATAACGATCGTCGCCAGAAAATAAAGCGTATATCTCCCAAGGAATTGTTAACGCACGGTCTGCAAGCCGTTTTTTTCAGCAGCGGGAAAATTTCACAACTCTTCGGGAACTATCTCCATTTTCTATCGCGTGTTTTGATTGCAATTTTACATCGTCAATATGACAAAGCAAATCAAAAACTAAAAAGATGAAAACGTTTACAGTTCCAACAAGAGAAGAAGTTTCACCAGCAAACCAGGTATTGTTTGACAATCTTAAAAAAAGTCTTGGTACAGTGCCAAATCTTTTTGCAACGATGGCTTATTCTCAAAATGCGCTGAGTACTTACCTCGCATTAAGCAGTGGAAAAACTTCATTGAAAGCTAAAGAGAAAGAAGTGGTAAATCTGGTAACCAGCCAGGTAAATGATTGTGATTACTGTCTGGCTGCCCATACTTATATAGGAAAGCTGAATGGATTCAGTGATGAACAAATCCTCGAGATCCGCTCAGGTCACGCATCCTTTGATGTTAAGCTGGATGCCCTGGCAAGATTGACCAAAAGTTTTGTAACAACAAACGGCAGACCCGATGCAGCGTTGGTGGACCGGTTCTTTGAGGTTGGTTATACAAACGAAACGCTGGTCGACCTGATCGTGGTGATCGGTGATAAAGTGATCACGAATTACCTGCATGGCGTGACAAAAGTGCCGGTTGATTTCCCTGCAGCGCCTGCGCTGGAAGAAGCGGCTGTGTGAGGAGTTGGAATGCGAATAATTGCGTAATACTGAGATTGAATAAAACGAAGACCATCCCGATGAGAGATGGTCTTTTTTTGTTATTATCTGAAAAGCCAAAGGTGTTCCGTTTATGAAACTTTGGATGAATATAAAATCAGCTCAGCGGATCATCCCGTCAATTCCTTCACCAAATGCCTGTAATTTTTCCCCAGCGGCAATTCCTTTCCGTTTTTTAAACGGATCATATTTCCTTCGATATAATGATGGCCGGTCCTTCTTTCATTTTAAAACGGAAATCGCCAATGTAAGGGAAGTTGATTGATGATATCTTCAAACATCTCATTACATGATAGCGTTGGCGTATACAGCGTGAAACATTTCATCTTACCGGCGAACCCGCCGGTAAGATGAAATGTTTTTTATATCGATATCCCAAAATGGATCATGGCCCTCTCCTGCCCTTTCAGTTTTCCTTCGCCGAGATGCTGGGAGAAAGGTTTTTGAAGATTAGCACCGGCATTAAATCTTCCTGTTGAAAATTCAAGGCCTATAGTGCCTGTGCAGGAATATCCCCCTGTTTCCCAAACCTGGATGTCTTTTGTTTTTTTATCCTTTGCAGCTGTCTCAAATAGTACGCCGGCATTGGGCGTGATGATCACTTTATTGACGATATTGATCCGTTGGTAAAGCAAGGTGTTGGCAGTGAATTTGTTTCCGTATTTGTATTCATATTGGTTTGCTGTATTGATTTTATAACCGGCATTGATATTAACACCGGTATTATTGTATTGCAGATCATACATAGTGTTAAGCGAAAAGTCCAGGCTGCCCGTTCCCAACTGGAAGGTATTTTGCGAAGCCTGCTGGATATTCTTTTCATCAGGATTGTATTTGCCTGTGGGAAGTTTGGTGCCGGCGCCAATCCATAAAGATTGTTTCAGGGCATTTTCACTGGCGCTTTTGTTCATCAACTGATAATATCCGATCAGCGTAATGTCCCCCAGACCCTGATCGTGGATATGTTCCTGCTGATTTTCTCTTTCTATTAAATTGTATGGAATAAACCCTGTTATCCTGAATTTTGAGCCGATGTTCACTGCGCCCCATAATTCTGCAATACGATAAGTTTCTGTGGTGGTAAGATAATTCACAGATCCGCCTGGTCCCAGATGATGCAGTAAACTGTTATGCTGATAGCGCAGGCCAAAGAATTTCTTTCTGAATGATGGCATCAGGCCAAGGTATGAACCTCCTGCTCCCGCTCCGCAGATATCACAGGCAAGTAAGGGGAGCGGGATCATCATCAGCATGATCAAAACACACTTTCTCATTTTACGTTTGTTTTAAATGGTAATCTTAGTTCAAGTTTTTCCCACCGCATACTGATCTCTCCCTGATCTGTTCCCATGCGTTTTACGGTGTAGGTAAGTCTTGGCGTTGAAACAATTTTATCAGGTGTAACCGTTACTCTTGCCAGGTCTTCCGATTGCTGATAATCGTCTGCAAGGTGTTGCTCATAACGGCTGTTGATGATCACCTGCCAGCTTTCCTTGCCGGGGATGGTAAAGAGACCGTAGGTGCCTTTTGGAATGATCTTACCGCCGATCGCTACCGGCTGACTGAATTGAATGGATGTGGCATTATGCGCGCCGGTCACCCAGATCTTATCGTAGGCAACGAGTCCACCCCAGATCACCCGGTCTTTTACACCGGGTGATCCGTATTCGATGTGAACATGCGTTCCGTTGACAGTGGCCATTGCCATGCGATGCGGGCTTCCTTTCATGGTGTCAATTTTGATAAGACCAGCATTGACGCTATCGCAATAATCTCCACTTCCCGATGGCATTATATGTGCTTCATGTCCAGCAATCGGATTTGATTGTTTTTCCTGCCTTGCATTATTACAGGATAAAACAAAGAGAGAGAATATTGCAAGAATGGATCTTAGTATTTTCATTTTTTTCTTTTTAGTAAAAAATTATCCGGACCGCCCTATTGCTCCGCAAGTTTCGGATCGTTCAGAAAATTCCGGTCACTCAATGTTTTCAAAAACGCGAGCAATTCCTGTCTTTCCTGAGCCGTGAGTTTGATGCCATTGGCTAATAATGGATCAAGATTCGGGGTTGGTTGTACACCGTTGTTGTAATGGTCCAATACAGCATCAAGTGTGATAAATCTGCCGTCGTGCATATAGGGTGCAGTGTATTCAACATTACGAAGGCTGGGCACTTTGAATTTGTATTTGTCTGTTTCGTTCAGTGTAACCGCGTATCTGCCCTGGTCATTGTTTGGCCCGATGGCGATGCCATTATTACGAAATGAATGATCCGTGAATAGTGGTTCCTTATGGCAACTGCCGCAGTGATTTTTAAAGATCGAGTAACCCCGTTGCTCCTCGCCGGTAAAGGTTTTGGTGCCGTTCATCACGCTGTCATATTTTGACTGACTGCTGATACATAGCAGCATGAATTGGGAAAGGGCTTTCATCATTCTTGCGGTGGTGATCTCTTCTGTGCCAAATGCCTTTTTGAACATGGATGGATATTGCGGATGTTGTCTTAGTTTATTCAAAACATTATCCATTGTTTCGTCCATCTCCACATGATTGGTGATAGGAACGATCGGTTGGAGATCAAGATCGAATACTCCTCCATCCCAGAAAAAGCTGTTTGACCAGGCGAGATTCATGATCGGTGGTGAATTACGGCTGCCAAGCCGGTCATCAATACCATGACTTACATCATGACCATGATGTGTGAACGCGGAAGATTGAATATGGCAACTTCCGCAGGCGATGGTATTGTTTCTTGAAAGTCTTGGCTCATAAAACAATTTACGGCCGAGTACAAATCCATCTTCAGTGATCGGGTTATCATTCATCCGGTATGCCGGAGCCGGGAAATTGGCCGGCTGCCGGAATCCGATGAATCGATGCATGATCTCTTTGCTGCAGGAAATGAGCAATATGATCCCGATCGTGAATACCGAGAATTTTTTATTCATAGTACTGTTCAGTTTTCGGTGTGATCATGATAGAAGATCGATGAATAGTTGGTGGCGATATTGGTGCTGTACTCACTGAACATCACGGTTGGATTACTGGCAATGCTCAGCGTGGTAGTTCCGTTGAATACTTTCAGGATATCGGCCATCAGATGGATATTGGGCGTTCTGCCGGCTCTCGCCTGCATGATCCCGGACGTTTTGAGATCAAGCGTCACCTTCTTGATGTTGTTGATCGTTGGTGCGGAGTAACCTCCGAAGCCACCGATATGATAGCGGAATTTCCGTTGTCCGCTCGGGTCCAATGGCGCTGCGGGGGAAATCCCTTCGAGGCGGAAAAAGATATAGCCGCTGTTCCAGCCCCAGTACATTCCGTCATCGTGACCGGCGGACGGATCAAGTACGCCCGTGCGTTTGCTGATATCCATTGTGCTGCGAAGGCTGTCAACTCCTATGGTAAAGCTCAGTTGATCATAATCTCCTGATGGCGCTTTAAACCTCGCGAAACGGGTATTGGGGTCGTTTTCTTTGATAAGGAAATAACTGCTGTCCTGGTTTACGGTGAATACAGTGCCATCAGTTTTACGCAATTGTATATTGCTTATGTAATACTGAAGCAATGAAACATTGAATTGTTCTCCTGCAGCATTTGTATAGTTGACGGTATTAAGAAGAAGATTTTGTCCCCCAACGATATTATCGAACTCAACAGAAACCTGCACCTCTTCACCGGAAGGGGATTCGATCTTATCTTTTTTACATTGGGCAAAAAGCATGCTTGCGCAGATGCAAACAAGCGAAAGGTGGAAACGTATTTTCATAAATAAATTCATTTGTTTAAATTGAATGATTATAATGTTTGGTATAGGGCAATAAGATGCCCTGCTCACTTAAGAAGCTTTTTTTCGCGGGTAATAAATAGTTGATCAATTAAGACACTGCCGGTTTCTGATCATGTCAGAAATACTGACGCATTGCCTGTAACAGCCGTACGATGTTCTCATACTGCAGGAAGAGTATGGTCAGCCATGCCACAGCTATGATAGCGGTGAGTACACGACGCATTCTTCTTGTCAGCATGGGATCGTACCAGTTGAACGGACGAACCATCTGATAATTATTTGATGATAAGAATAGAAAACTGTCAATGACGGGAATGTCATTGCGATCAAAGTGATCAGTGGATCAGCAATTGGGTGGATGGAAGAAAGAGGATGCTCTGTCTACAGGTTTGCCTGTATTTTCTGTAAGGTATTCACGGATGATATCGGTGAATATGCCGGGAGCGTTCAAAAGAAAGGATGATCTGGAGGAAATGGCTTCGGATTTTGCAGCGAGTTTAAGTTCCGGAGCCTGCTGCTCATCTTTTTTGCGCTGTGCGTCGATCTTTTTCATCAACTGGCATTTACCGTCGCAGTGTAACATGGGCCTGTATTTGTTTTCACAATTCCGCATATACTCTGCCTTATTGATGACATAGCCGATGTAGCAGAAGCCCTGGTCAAAGGTTTGACCGAGAAAGGCAACAAACAATATCAAAGCGGCTATTCTCTGCATATCCGTGCAAAAGTAGTGATCGCAAAATTATTTATCCGTTAACACCGGGTTCTTTTTATAATAATCCCTAAAATTGTTTGCCGGAAATGCAACATTTCGCCGGTAATCGCTTCATATATCAAAACCTTTATCAACTTAATCACCTTCAGCATGAAAAAACACCTTATTCTTATCACACTGCTAATTGCCGGAAGCATGGCTGCTTCGGCACAACTGGCGAATTTTAAATGGAAGGGCATTGCGAATGTGCCGGATCCGTTGGAATCGATCCTTGACTTCAGGAAAGATTCGGTAATGCTCTCTGTTCAGGGTTCCCTGGTAGAAACGATGAGTTATGAACTGCGTGGTGATACGCTCGTATTGACGAAGCTGGATGGTCTGAGTCCCTGTGCACAGAAATCTACGGGGCTGTTTAAGATCTTATGGAAGGACAACACGTTTACACTAACATCGCTCCAGGACGAATGTCCGCAGCGTGCAGAGGCGTTTGTGGGTGAGCCCTGGGTGAGGGTGAAGGAAGAATGAGTTCGGGAGGGTTTATGTGGTAAAAAAGTTTCAATGATTTCGGAAGTTCGGTGGGCACAGGTTCAAGATACTTGCTCGTAAACTTGGGGAACTTCGTTTTCCCTTTACTATAATCCCGAACTTTACGTTCATGAAAAGACAATGGCGTAAACCTGCGGAATCCGATCATTTTAGCAAGGGGAAGTTTCATAATCTTATTCCTACGGCGATGTTGGCGAAGGATAAGAGTTTTGGGAGCGTGTTGATGGATCGGTTTAAGCGTCCGGACACGGCGTTTCCATCGACGGTACTGCCGTCTTTAAAAACGGATCTTAAGCAATTTTCGCCGGATACCCCAGCGGTGATATGGTTTGGCCATTCCAGTTATCTGCTGATTTATAACGGTGTTCGTATTTTGGTTGACCCGGTTTTTAGCGGTCATGCTTCGCCGTTGCCAGGAATGATCAAGGCGTTCAGGGGGGCGGATGTTTATATGCCGGCCGATTTTCCTTCAATCGACTATCTTATCATTACACATAATCACTATGATCATCTTGATAAAAAGACGATAGCCCAATTGCTGCCGAAGGTGCGGCGGGTGTATACTTCGTTAGGGGTTGGGAAATATTTGCCGCTTCATGCTTCTGATATCCCAGTTACTGAAATGGATTGGTGGGAAACGCAGCAATTACAGGAAGGTATCTCGCTTACCGCTACGCCGGCGCGTCATTTCTCCGGTCGCGGCCTGGTGCAAAATGAATCGCTCTGGTCCTCGTTTGTACTCCAGTTCTTTGATCATCGTTTGTACCTGGGCGGTGATTCGGGTTATGGTCCGCATTTTAAAAAGATAGGTGACATGTTTGGCCCGTTTGATCTTGCATTGCTGGAATGCGGGCAATATAATCTGAGCTGGCATGATATACATCTGTTGCCTGAGGAGACGGCACAGGCGGCGGTTGATCTTCAGACGCGTGTATTGATGCCGGTGCATTGGGCGAAATTTGCCCTGGCGAATCATCCGTGGAATGAACCTCCGGGGCGGTTACTGTTGAAGTCGAAGGAGTTGAATGTGAAAGTAACCACGCCGATGATTGGGGAGCCGGTGATAGTGGGGAAAGAATATCCGGAGACGAGGTGGTGGGAATAGTGTTTGACGGATGTTGATATTTTATTGAAAAGAGAAATTTGCAGAGACGAAGCTTTCAGGGTTGAATGCTTCGTTTTTTTTGATATGAAGGCAGAAGGGTCATTGGATTTCTGGGATCTGGTTAGTTATAAGAGATATCAAAAAGTGGTGAATTTTTGTCGAATGTTTAGGCCTTGAAAAATGTTTTTTCCTCAGTTATTCGTCGCTATTTTCTCTTGAGATTTTGTGTTTTTCTCTTGCTTTCAGCTATGGTTGAGAGTGATCTTTACAGCAGAGAAATTTCTTTAGTCACCGTCATCTTAAGGACTGGTGGAGGAGG
>QFQQ01000154.1 GCA_003243445.1 Citrobacter freundii | reverse complement strand
GTGGGTAAATCTGTTGGCTATGTTGAACATGCCATTAATCATTACCTCACGCATTGAACGAGGCGGCTTAATATGTCTACTCAAATCTATTGTGCGGTGCTTCGCCATTTCATGATGATGGCTGCATCCTCCCAGCACTCATTGATTGTGCTGAAGCAATTATATAACGCAGAGATTTCATCGAAAGCTCACCTGGCTGGTCTCTCCGTGTCTGAAGCTGAAGCGCTCCTGGCCCTGCCATCCACCAGCTGGCGCAAACGCGATGACGTGATTCATGAGCTCAATATTCGTCTTAAGCAACTCACCGGCGTAGCCACACCGCCAGCTCAACAAATCGCTAACTGATGGAGTTCAACATGCTGCCATTCCTCATTTTGCTGTTCTGCTCATCGCCTGAGACGGCGCGTATGATCTTAATCTACGCTACTGATGAAACTGCGGCCCGCCTCCAGGCGCTTGAAGATTTCGCCAGTCTGAATGATTCCGGTTTTGCGGCTTCCGCCCAAGGCCCGTATGAGTGGGAGAACCCTCACGGTGATCAGCTCTTTATCGAGTCGGTTTACCCGGTTCCCAACGGAGATTTATCCGCTATCCGCCGTATGCTCGGGGATGACGATGCCCCATATACCGACAAACACCTTATTGCCGGTTTACTGGAGGACAGCCGACGTATACAGATGATTGAACCGAATGCCGGTACTCTTTCACGTATTGCTCAGGCAGAGCAGTACCTTCAGTAGACCCATGTTCTGTCCGCCCACCAGCAGGTGGGCTTTCGGGCTATATTCCTGTAAGAGGTATGTATGCAAGGTACACCACGCTGGTGGCAAAATGGTCGTCGGGTGCAGGCCGTTCTCGCAGATAATCAGACCGCAGATGTTCGGCTCAATATCGGCCAGGATAATGATTTCTGGTTTACCGATGATGGTAATAACCCTGTTGCTGTACTTAAGGTAATCGGCCCGGTCTATCCACTGGATCCGCTAAAATTCACCTCCAGTATCACGGATATCCTTCCTGAAGATGTCCTCAGCTATAAAAATGCCCTTCAGGAACACCAAGTGATAAACCGGCCTGTATCTTTCTATTTAGCGCTCGCCGATGCCTGGTTACTGGTCAACGAGCAGGAGCCGGTTTACCAGTTCCGCATTCGAAACCAGTACAACGGCATGGCTACAGAATGGAATTCCGTTGCCCGGGACAGAGTCATCGAAGTGATTAAGATGCAGCCAGAGAACGCTGAATTTCGGGTGCTTACCACTTCCCCCGCCGAACCTGTTGAGAACCCCCGTGAGCTGATTTCGGAAATAGAGCGCCTGAGAGAAGCCATTCACAAACTCTACCCAGCAAATACAGAACTTCGCCGTATTGCCCGCAATAGCGGAAGGATGCATCTGCATGACGATACCAATGGCAAAATGGCCTATGCAGACAATGCCAGAATTACTCCAAATCTCGATGCATTTGTAAAGCAGCTGCATCGCTCACTCAAGGCTTAGCGCATGAAGTTGTAACCCCTCCCTCAGTGTTTTCTGCTCTGATCAGCGCCGTCATGAATCAAATTTTTGACGGCGCTGCCGGTTGTGCCGATATCAAACATGGTAAATACAATGGATTGATTGTTGTCTGGATCCCGGACACGGATTTATCGTTGATGGAACCAAGTTGAGATATACGAGATGAAAAGACCAACCGCGCACAAAATTGACCGTCTGCCGGTGCGCAGAACTAACCCTACAACGCCTCAAGCAAGAGAGCGTGTTATTGCCGGGCTGGTGGCTTCAGCTACATCTGACTTCGTCTACCTCGTTCAGTGGCTGAAATCGGGAAAGCAGCACGGTGAGCCTCTACAGCTATCCAGATGGGATAGCCTGAGAAATGCAATCAGCCACCTTGAGACGCTGGATGCCGGTGTACAACCTGACTGGCGCAAAGTGCTCACTCTGGTGTCGCGGGAAATTCATACCAGCCATAATGTCCAGGCGGTTGTTACACCCCCGTCAAAAATCGCCGGTGGCATACTCAGCAACCTTAACGACATCAGCCAGAAGATAGCGACCGGGCTTGCATCCCCTGACATGCTCGGCAGACTCAATTATATGCTTCAGCTGACCGCAGGCCTGGCTGGTGGTGACGAACTGGCGCAAAGCATCCGTAAGGTTTCTGACAGTGCAGAAAAAGCCCTTCGTGGTTATGACAAGCCGCAGGCAAAACCCAAAACACCTAAACCGGCCCCACCAGCTCATGCAATCCGTGATGATCAGACGTTCCGGCTGGAGTGTGCCCCACTGATTGGGGTTGATGACCTCTTTGTTGTGGCTAATTGCCTTATCGCGATGTCCGCCCGCCTGGGACGTTCTCCTGTCAGCCTGGCGAAACGCGCAGCGGCTTTAAAAGGTGTGATTCAACCCGATATGCTGGCTGACCTGCTGGAGCTCTTGCAACAGGACGTGGATCTGAACGCCCTGGCCCCGCCCCCCAGGGTTAAAGACGATAATACCCGCAGTGATGGAGGTAAGCTCGTCGGTTTAACCGGGGTCGTCGAAGGTGGTGCGTCAATCGGTGCTGAAGCGCAGCGTATCATCACCGCAGAACTGAAGAAGCACTCACCGCTCACTTCGGCGCAGCGCGTATCTTTCGATACCGCTCGTGCGGGCCTGGCACTGGAGAGCGATACATTCCGGGTTATTGAAGAGATCAGGCGTATTGCAGCGTCTCTCAACTGGAGACCGCTGGCTGTTGCGGCCCATGCCGCGCATAAATCGCCTGGTATCCGCCCGGAGATTGCCGGGGATGTGATCACATTGCTGGCGCAGGATGAGACTTTAACCACCAGCAATACGGGCCGTTAAGTTCCTGCAAAGCAGACTACTGCTTACCTCGCGATATTGCCCCCAGCAACTCATAAATAATACCGGTATAAACGTCCGCGTTTTGCCGGTGTTTTCACTCGCCCTATTTTTTGGATTAGCGATAATAGCGTTGCTAATTACGTATTTTTACACTCAGAAACCTTCGTCACCTGAATAGGGTATGGTTCACTGAATAGGCAAAGACGTTAAATCTGGTCAGCTACAGAAAGGAGGATTTATGTAAATGCTCTCGTTACGTTCAAACTCTTAAATAACTGCCGCGCCTGCCTATATAAGCCAGGCTGTAGACCAGAAGTCTACGAATTTAGCGTTACTGACAATTCACAATCCAGTGAACCGGCTCACATTAAGGAGGTTATATGCGAACGCGTAACTTTACATCCGAGTCTATGTAAACTGATCTGCTGGCGCTGCCGAGAATGGCGGACTCCGCTGCCCCGGTAATAGACCGGGGCAGCAGGACGAAAGTATTAACGAATTACCGGTTTTTAAAACCAATTTTTTCATCTGGTGGGATACAAGCGCTTAGGCCGGTTTCCGTCAGACACCCTGAAGTTGTGATGTGTGAGTGTGTGTAGTGCCCCCCCCTGGAAATTGTTGTAATTAATTACTGTGTGTAGTTTTGCGGGGATAAATCCCCGCTTTTTTTTTGGTATTTTTTCTCTTCGTCTCCCCCGCGCCCTATGCCATGATGCTTAAGGATTAAACGTAGAATTCTTTCTCTTTTTAGCTGAAGTCTGACGAACTGGTTTCCTTTTGACCTACACACATTGAGGAATGAAAATGAGCGACGAAATTCAAGAAATAAATGCTGCTAACGAGATGCAGAAAAAAATTGCGGCGGCTTTAGCTTCTGAAGGCTTATACCTTCTGGACGGACATACCTACACCGCGCTGTGGTTGAAAATGCGACGAGTATGTAATTTTTATTCTGCTATTGATGGGCAACCAGTCACTGTCACTCTTAGCCTTACGCAGTCAGGTACGGTCGTTGTATCGTGGCAACCAAAAACCAATAAACTCGTGCCTGCTCCAGATAAGACCTTTCCCCTTTCACGTTCGCCAGCTCCTGATATCACTTCAACTTCAAAATACGGATATTAGCGAGTAGCGCCCTCAGATTTCTAATCTCTGAAATCGAAGACAGGCGGGGTTAAATCCCCGCTTTTTTATGCCCGATTCCCTTCGTCACCTGAATACCCCGTGAGATTATAAGTAAACAAAACGAACAACACTCAACACACGGGGCAATATCATGACTACCACCAACGGAAAAAAAATCTTCTACGTTCACTATTTTGAATTCGACTCCTGCGGTGGCGAGTTTCCACTGATGCGCGTTGAAGCGGAAAACGAAGATGAAGCCAACCTGATCTGTCTTCGCAACCTCGCGGATGTTTATGACGTTGATCATGGCGATATCAGCCTTGAAGAGGGCTTCGAAGTGAACGGCAATAGCGTTTATCTGCAAGGGATTTACCCGGCAACCGCAGAGCAAGCGCTGGTGGTTGATGCGGTATTTAATATGGCTCCTGTCGCACCAGTCGCTGAGGCTGTGACCGGCACGGCGGAATCCACCAGCGGTATCAGCCTGGTCTCTGACAAGGTCTGGCTGGAAAGCTGGTTCGATCTCGAAGACGAATTTGCTGATCAGATGTCCCACGTCGCAGAAGATGACAAGTCTGATACCCGCTTCGTCCTCTACCGTGACCAGGTCATCGATGTGCGTGAATGCGAAACCTCTTCAGTCCCTGGCTGGGATCTACAGTTCGGCTTAAGCGGCGGGACGCAGATGCTTTTCATTCGCCTGTCTGAGGACGGCGATCACGTGGCGTTGGGTCTCGAATAACCACGGCCTGCACCCGGGTACGTTCGCCCGGGTTGCTCCCCCTCCCCTGAATTCAAACCGAGTGTTATGACATCATTCTGAGGAGTACCAGACGATGAGTGAAGTGAAGAATTACAGCATCACGAAGACCATTGATTTTTACATCAATGAAGCATCCCCGGAAACCATCGCGGGCCGCAGGATCTATCTGGAAACCGTATTAGCTCCTCGTCTTCGCAAAGGCCTTGCCGTGCTCAATAATATAAACCTGCCCGAGCAGGAAGATATTGAGCTGCGCGATGTGTACCAGCGTGGCGTGGATTTCTTTGACAAATTGTTCGATGCCCCCGTCCCGCAGGTCAATACCACCACCAGCAATTAATCCGCAAATTTAGTCCATTTTTTACCCGGCTCTGACTTCGTCACCCGGGTAACCAGTGATTTAATAAGTAAACAAAACGAACAAATCCAATTATCACTGGGGATGCACCATGTTTAAAAGTCTGTCTGAATTGATGACCAGCGCTGGCAAGACCGACGCGCATAAAGTCTCGATAGTCCAGGTTAAAACCGGTGTCACCTCGTGGGGCCGCAAAAACCAGTCATCCCGGCCTACGG
>QFQQ01000057.1 GCA_003243445.1 Citrobacter freundii | reverse complement strand
AACGAATGGTCTGCGGTCAGCCATCGACCTCCGGCCGCCGGGGCTTTGTTATGAATGATCAATCTTTATAGGCTGGAATTTTTTCACAGGAAAGTTATGCATTTCGATTTCTGACGAATGGTCTGCGGTCGGCGGTCGGCGGTCCGCGGTCAGGCCGAAGGCCTAACTTTTCGTATGTTTACGCTTCCATCCCCAACCGCATGCAAAAAATAATCTTAACCGCCCTCATTTTTTTACCGGCATTGCTTACAGATCTCGATTCAAAGGCGCAGCAACCCGCATTCCGTGATCATCAGCAGTCGATTGATAAGCGTGCCGCTGATCTGCTAGCACGTCTTACGCTTGAAGAGAAGATCTCGCTGCTCGGTTTTCAAAGCAAGCCGGTTGAGCGATTGGGTATTCCGGCATACAACTGGTGGAACGAAGCATTGCATGGCGTGGCAAGGGCCGGCCAGGCGACCGTGTTTCCGCAGGCGATCGGCATGGCTGCAAGTTTTGATAATGACCTGATGAAGGAAGTTGCTTCAGCTATTTCAACTGAAGCGCGTGCAAAATATAACCTGGCGGTGGCGAAGGAACGCCGTTTACAGTATATGGGTCTCACGTTCTGGTCGCCCAACATCAATATCTTCCGCGATCCGCGCTGGGGAAGGGGACAGGAAACTTATGGGGAAGATCCTTTTCTTACGGCAACAATGGGAACCGCTTTTGTAAAGGGCTTGCAGGGTGATGATCCGCTGCATCTGAAAACATCAGCCTGTGCCAAACATTTTGCTGTGCATAGCGGACCGGAGGCCGGACGTCACACATTCAATGCAGTGGTAACAGAGAAAGAACTCAGGGAAACATATCTCTACGCTTTCCACCAACTCGTGGATGCCGGTGTTGAATCCGTGATGTGCGCTTATAACCGCGTAAATGACGAACCTTGCTGCACGGGAAATACATTGCTGAAAAATATTCTCCGCCATGAATGGAAATTCAAAGGCCATGTAGTTACGGATTGCTGGGCATTGGAAGATGTCTGGCTTCGTCATAAAGCATTACCAAATAGTGTTGTCACAGCAGCTGAAGCTATCAAAGCCGGGGTAAACCTTGATTGCAGCAACCTGTTACAGGATGATGTGATGAAAGCGGTTCAGCAAAAGTTACTAACCCTCCAGGAGATCGATAGTGCGTTGCTTCCTCAGTTGCGCACACAATTGAAACTTGGATTTTACGATCCAAAGGAAAATGATCCTTATAAAAAGTATGGGGCCGATAGCGTATCAAATGAGTATCATTTATCACTGGCACGGCGCATGGCAGCTGGTTCAATGGTATTGTTAAAGAACCGCAACAAGATCCTTCCGCTCGATAAAGAAAAATATCCTGCGATCATGGTAGCTGGTCCGGTTGCTGCATCGTTCGATGCGTTGCTGGGAAACTATCATGGCGTTTCCGTCAAGGCGGTGAATTTTGTTGAAGGAATTACGGCGGCAGCCGGACCAGGCACAAGGGTTGAATATGATCAGGGAGCAGATTTTTCAGACACGACTCATTTTGGAGGCACCTGGGCTGCGGGAAATGCGGACGTGACCATCGCATTCGTTGGCTTTACTCCTGTGTATGAAGGCGAGGAAGGGGATGCGTTCCTCGCTCCGGGCCGTGGTGACCGGCAGGACATCAGTTTGCCTGCATCGCATATCGCGTATATAAAAGCCTTGCGGAAAAATAATAAAAAGCCGGTCATTGCAGTGATCACCGGCGGCAGCGCAATTGATCTCAGTTCAATTGAACCTTATGTAGACGCCATCATCTTCGCCTGGTATCCCGGGGAGCAGGGTGGGAATGCACTGGCGGATATCTTGTTTGGCAAGATCTCTCCTTCAGGCAAATTGCCTGTTACGTTTTACAATTCTTTCGCGGACCTTCCGCCTTATGAAAGCTATGCTGTGAGTGGCCGCACCTACCGTTACTTTGGCGGTAAAGTGCAATATCCTTTTGGGTTTGGACTTTCTTATGCGGATTTTCAGTACACTTGGGCGCAACAGCCTGTTGGCATAAAAAGCACAAACGACACGATCCGCTTTGCGGTGAAAATAAAGAACCTCAGTAAGACAGACGCAAGTGAAGTTGCGCAGGTTTATATTAACTATCCTTCATTGACGGGAATGCCATTGACGGAGTTGAAGGCATTCAAAAAAGTAAATATCGGGGCCGGAAAAGATGAGCAGATACAGTTCAGTATTCCGGTAACAGAATTGCAGAAATGGGATGAGAAAACAAAAGCATGGAAACTTTATCCCGGAACGTATACAATTAATATTGGGACAAATGCTGCTGATAAAAAATTATCTTCAACGATAGCAATAAAAACGGTCGCAAAATAATCCGGTCACTCTTTGCAGATGATAAATATGAAAAAACTTTTCTTCTTTTTTATACCTGTTATTGTAATGACTTCATGCAGGCAAAACGAAAAACAGGCGGCGGAAAATTATACTGAATATGTCGACCCATTCATCGGGACCGCTTCTCATGGGCACGTTTTTCTTGGTGCAAATCTTCCCTTTGGTGGTGTGCAACTCGGCCCCGTGAACCTTACGGAAGGATGGGATTGGTGTTCTGGATATAATTACATCGATTCCACGATCGTAGGGTTTGCGCATACGCATCTCAGCGGAACGGGGATCGGCGACCTGGGTGATATTGTGGTAATGCCTGTTGTTGGTAAAGTTGATTCGATCTATACATATGGGTATGGCCGTCCGCGCACCGGTTATTTCTCCTTGTTCTCACATGAAGACGAAATAGCACAGCCGGGTTACTATTCGGTGAAATTGAAAAAGTACAATGTGCGTGCAGAGCTTACCACTACTGAACGGGTCGGTTTTCATCAGTACGAATTCCCTGCGTCAGATACTGCGGGTATCATGTTTGACCTTGAAACCGGCATTGGCTGGGATATGCCGGTGGAGACTTCGATCTCATTGATAAATGATACAACTATCACCGGTTCGCGCCGCTCCAAAGGCTGGGCATTGAACCAGGTGATCTATTTTACAGCCAATCTTTCAAAGCCTGTAAAAGCTGTACAATTATATGATAGCACATCCGCTATCACAGGAAAGGAAGCGACAGGCAAAAAGCTTCGCGCACTGTTGCAATTTGCAACCGGTGCAAATGAAAAAGTAAAACTGAAAGTAGGTGTATCCCCGGTATCTGTAGAAAACGCAGCGCTGAATATACAGGCCGAATTGCCGGGCTGGGATTTTACGGCAGCAAAAAATAATGCAACAGCGAAATGGGAGCGTGAACTTGCAAAGGTGCAGATCAAAACGCCTGATGAAACGAGGAAAAAGATCTTTTATACAGCATTATATCATACTATGATCGCGCCTGCTGTTTTTAATGACCACAATGGCGATTATCGCGGTACCGATGGCAAAGTGTATAAGAACGCAGGTTTCACCAATCTTACGATCTTCTCTTTATGGGACACTTATCGCGCAGCAAATCCTTTATACACCATCGTTCAGGCGGAACGTGTTGATGATATTGTTAACTCCCTGCTTGCGATCTATCAGCAGCAGGGAAGATTGCCTGTATGGCATCTCGCAGGAAACGAAACGAATACCATGCCCGGGAATAGTTCTGTGCAGGTAGTGGCCGATGCATACCTGAAAGGATTTCGCGGATTTGATACCGTGCTTGCATGGCAGGCGGTGAAAGCCACGGCAATGCAGGATGCAAGGGGAATGTCGTTTGTAAAGAAGCTTGGTTTTATCCCGGCGGATAGTCTGGTCGAATCTGTCGCAATGGGGCTGGAATACGCCATCTCCGACTGGAGCATAGCCCAAATGGCGAAGAAGATGGGCTTGCAGAAAGATTATACCTATTTCAGCAAACGTGCTAAGTATTATGAAAACTATTTTGACACAACGATCCGCTTTGTAAGAGGACGCGTTGCGGTGGATAAATGGCGGACTCCGTTCAGCCCGTCTGAAGCAAAACATATGCGGGATGATTTTTCCGAAGGCAACTCCTGGCAATATTCATGGATGATCCCGCAGGATGTGGAAGGGTTGGTCCGGCTGATGGGAGGAAAAGATGCATTCAACAGGAAGCTGGATTCCTTATTTGAATTGAAGGCAGATATGGGCAAGGATGCTTCTGCTGATATCACGGGCCTGGTCGGATTGTATGCGCATGGTAATGAACCCAGCCATCATATCTCTTATCTTTATATGTACACCGGTCAGCCATGGAAGACGGCTGACAAGGTCAGGTATATGCTTGGCAATATGTATACCGACAAGCATGATGGGCTTTGCGGTAATGAAGATGCAGGACAGATGTCTGCCTGGTATGTATTATCCGCCCTGGGTTTTTACCAGGTGAATCCAGCGAACGGTAAGTTTGTATTCGGCAGCCCGGTGATGGATGAGGCTAAGATCAGTGTTGGACAAAATAAAACGCTTCATATCCTTGTAAAAAATAACAGTAAGGAGAACAAATACATTCAGTCCGTTCAATGGAATGGAACAACGTATGAGCGTTCTTATCTTCTTTATAAAGATATAATGGCTGGCGGTGAACTGATCATCGAAATGGGAGCGAAGCCATCTGCAACATGGGGCGTCGCACCTGCTTCATGGCCGGTTTCTGCTGTGGATTGATTTGAAGGGTTTGTTGGGGGTATAAGGGTTCCAGAGGTTTCAGAAGTTCCAGATGTTTCAGAGGTTGCTGCCGCGGTTAGCGATCGCTTGTTTTTTTGAAGTGACTAGCTGAATAATCGCTGAGGCGCCTGAAACAGTTGGTCAGAAATGTGTACCATAAACAACTTCATTGCTAAATAAATAAGACTGCCCGATTTTTTTATGGTGATTACCAGTATGCATGTTAAGAAATTCATTGCCGTGATGATGATCATAGGCCCGTTGATCAGCGGAAGTATTTTCGTTGTGCAGGTTGGAATGGCTACCCTGCTTATGTACCTGATACCTTCTGCTGTTATTTTTGGTGTCTTGTTGTTTATGATCGGTAGCGGCATTGCTTACCTTCAAAATCCAATGTCATCTGCGCGGGAGCAATGCCTTTCAGTTTCACTGGTTCTGCAAACGATCCATTTTTCTATTTTTGGATTGAGCTACAAGGTTTTCTTTGGACCCTATCTTGGGCTAGATTTTATTATAGAGCCAGTGTTTAGGCTGGATATTGAATTTAATCTTCTGGCATTCCGTTTTCTGTTTGGCTATCACACAGGCGATCCAATGATGGTTGGTGTTAATTTTATACCCGTGTTGCTTCTTGTTTTGATTGGATATCTTGAAAAGAAAGAAAAGAAACAACGTGACGAACAGGAACTGTTTTAGGAGCCTCCGGCATCATAGCCGAAATCATGTCAGAAGTACGGCCTTTGATATGGTAGTGATCAGTACAGTTATTTCGCTTTTCAGGTCTCAGGGAATTACAGATTTTAAGTCGCGTCAGGCTGTATTATTTTTATAAAAACAAAAGCTCCGCCATCAGCGGAGCTTTATTATTAAAAAGATAACGATCTAGATATTCACTGATCCTCCAATGTCTGCTAAAGAAAGCGTAAGGCCTGCTTTTGCAAAAGTTTGTTTGGCGTGTTCTTTATCCAATACGATGAAACCAAAGGTGTCATAGTGCACGCCGAAGACCTTTTTGACCTGTACCATTTCTGCAGCAGCGATCGCTTCCTGTAAACCCATCGTTAGGCGGTCTCCAATCGGGAAGACGGCGAAATCGAGTTTGGTGAATTTCGGGATCAGGGTCATGTCAAGCGTAAGCGCTGTATCTCCGCTGTAATAGAAGTTGCCGTCCCTGGTCTGCAACACAAACCCGCTTGCAACACCGGCATAACTACCGTCCGGGAAGCTGCTGGAGTGAACAGCTGTAACACATTTGACCGTTCCGAAATCAAACTCCGCGGAGCCGCCGGGATTGATCGGCTGTACATTGGTCAGGCCCTGCTTTGTGAAGTAGGTATAGACTTCCCATCCGCCCAGCACGAGTGCGCCTGTGCGTTTGGCGATGGCGACTACGTCCAGTATATGATCAAAATGGCCATGGGAGATAAAAATATAATCAGCTTCGATGGTATTGATGTCGATATCTTTTGCCAGTTCGTTACCCGTAACAAAAGGATCGAAAAGAAGATGCTTGCCTCCCGCTTTTACTGAAAAGCAGGCATGGCCGTAATA
The DNA here is from genome assembly GCA_003243445.1 of Citrobacter freundii. Lineage (GTDB taxonomy): Bacteria > Bacteroidota > Bacteroidia > Chitinophagales > Chitinophagaceae > Terrimonas_A. The sequence continues at coordinate 34,666 of QFQQ01000057.1, read as the reverse complement.
GTTTATCTGCATGATGTCGTTTTTAGATTAGGAAAGAGCCGTCTATAAAAGACGGTACAAATGCGACGTAAAGTAAATTAAAAAATCATTGCTGCAGGATCGGTTGCTAAAATGATTTTCAAACGTTAATGTAAATGCATTCTCTGATCAGCATTTCCGCAACGTTCTGCAAGCAATGAGATGAAGAAATTTTGCCCCGTTTTAATACCGGATTTGTTGGCGGTTGAGGGTATTTTATACCGGGAAAATAATCCCTCAGGGTTCGCCAATCGATATAATAAACGATCCAATCCAATGATGATTGCTGCTTTATCTTTTTATTCATGTTTAATAGGTTAAACTAACCCGGCAGCCCGTTAAATTGAAATATACATGGCAACCTCGTATCGGCCTCCTTTTTGTATCAATAAGACGATTACAGGATCAACTGAAATTTATACAGTCTTATTAAAACTTTTACTATGAAACATTCAGCTACATATAAGGGAGACACGCTGGAAATTGATTTCTCCAGGCCCGGCGTACCCCATAGCGCCACCGTATTGAAACCCGATCTTATAAAAGAAGGCGGCACTTATCAATGTATCTGGCATTCAGACGACACTGATGCCATCACCGGCGAAGGCAGCACGCCTGAGGAAGCATTGCAACACTGGGATCAAAAAGTGCAGCAGATCCTGGATCAAACTAACAGAACAGACAAGCTCGCCATTCAAATCCGCGACGCTTTCCTGCAAAAATCTGATCAGCCCAACGAAACACGTCAATCCAACGACGCCCACGATGTAACTGAAGGAATCCCCACGCGCAGTGATATCAATCCTGAAAATAACGTGGTGAAGAAATCAAGAAAGCATACACCTGATGAGAGTAATAAAGATGGTAGTGAGTTCAGGTAGGAGATAGAGAGGTTCCAGGTGTTCCAGAGGTTTCAGAGGTTCCAGAGGTTGCTGCCGCTGACGGCGGTGTATACTGGGTTAAAGTAAATCTTCAATTGGAAGAACCTCTGAAACCTCTGGAACTTCTGGAACCCTTGGAACACCTAAAACCTCTAAAACCTGTGAAACCTCTTCTTCCTACCCCCTCACAACAACCTTCCCCACACTTCTTCCACTCTCCACCTGCTTATGCGCTTCCCCGATCTCATCGAAAGCAAATGTTTTTGAAACGTGTGCCTTTACAATTCCTTTTTCAAGCAGTGATGCGATCGCGTTCATATCCTTGCCGTTTGATTGTACCAGGAAGAAAAAACCATTTACGCCCTGTTGTTTTGCTTTTTCGGTGAGTTGCTCATTCATCCCGGAAGGAATGCTGATGAGCGTGCTGCCGGGTTTTGCTACAGCGAGTGAATATTCGATATTGTCACCGCCGATCGTGTCAAGAATGAAATCAAACCGCTCGGTACTATTCTTCCAGTCATAATCATGATAGTTGAGATATTCGTCCGCGCCAAGGCCCAATACAAACGATTTATTTTTTTCTGAAGCAGTCCCCACAACATAAGCGCCAATATGCCTGGCTATCTGCACAGCGAAATGTCCCACACCACCGGCTGCCGCATGAATGAGCACTCTTTGCCCGGCTTTTACGGTTGCCTTTTCCGTTAAAGCCTGGTAAGCGGTAAGAGCGGCAAGCGTTGCAGCTGCGGCTTCTTCGTGGGAAATGTTTGCGGGTTTAAGTGCAAGCTGATCTGCCGGCGCAGCAACGTATTCTGCATAGGCTTTTCCATGCCCGGGAAAATTAACCATGCCAAAAACTTCATCACCCGTTTTGAACAGGCTGGATCTGCTTTCCGTTACCACACCTGAGATATCCCAGCCGGGGATCAACGGCGATTGATCTTTTATTCTTCCATAGACGCCTTTTCCCTGACGTGTTTTTACATCAACCGGGTTTATGCTCAGTGCCCTGACCTGCACCAATACCTCACCCTCCTGTAATACCGGTTTATCCAGTTCCTGTAACTGCAGGTTTTCTACCCCGCCCGGTGTTGTTAATACGAATGCTTTCATGATTTTTATTTTGATATAACAAAATTATACCAGCATTATGGCTTGTTGCTGGTATAATTTTGCCCAAAATTGGTATTTTTGATGTTCTCTAAAAAACGCCATTCACGCAACATCAGCATATTCTATGCAGAAAGAAAATCTTTATGAACCGTTTTCGGTTGCTCACCAAATACTGGAGGAAGGGCAGGAGCGTCCACATCAGCACAGTTTTTTTGAGCTCGTTTATGTGGTGAATGGAAGGGGGCAGCAATGCATTAATAAGAGCCAATTCACGTATCATGACGGGCATATGTTCCTGATCACACCGGAAGATTGTCATTCATTCGAGGTGGAATCAACTACTACATTTTTTTACCTGCGGTTCAATAATATCTATCTGAAAGAAGCAGGGTTGACGAGAGATAATATCCAGCGGCTCGAATTCATTTTGCAGAATGCGAATCACCGTCCCGGTTGTATTCTGAAGAACCAGGTGGATAAACAACTGGTAAGGCCAATGGTGGATGCGATCATCCGCGAGTATATGAACAGGGATATCTATAATCAGGATCTTATCCGCCAGCTGGTAAATACGCTGATCATTGTGGTGGCGCGCAATATTGCAAAGTATCAGCAATTGGATGTGTCCGAGCAAACAGAAGATAAAGCGATGGATATCCTGCATTATATCCAGGCAAACATTTATGAGCCGGAAAAACTGAGAGCGGAAAGTATCAGCCGCGAGTTCAATATTTCAACGGCCTATCTCAGCCGCTATTTCAAACAACATACCGGTGAAACGATGCAGCAATACATTACCGGTTATAAAACCAAACTGATCCAGCACCGCTTGCAGTACAGTGATAAACGGATCAGTGAGATTGCGGATGAATTTAATTTCACTGATGAAAGTCATTTCAATAAATTCTTCAGGAACCAGTTCGGTAAAAGCCCGAGGGATTTCAGGAAACAATATCAGGAGGAAATGGCCTGAGCAGAAAGATCAGCAAGCTTTTGTGTACATTTATCTTGAACGACAGACGATTGGTGATCACCTGGTGATAAATTCATGCTAACAATTACCTTATGTCAAATAATCCGGACAAGACCATGAAGGATCTATCGGATAGATCAGAAGAAAATGGCAAAGATCTTCTCCTCAGATCAGCTGCGATTGAAAACGAAGAGGTCATCAATGAAACGCTTCCGGTTCTATGCAGAGAACTGGGGTTGCAGAATTGTAACACCGAAGCTCCGGAGGGGTTTGCAATGTATAAAAACCTTAACGCTGTAATTGTGCATGCATGCAACCGTATCTCCAATGATCAGGAATTGCAAATGCTGATCGCAGATTATTCCATCTCACATACGACTTCCAAAGGGCAAAGAAGTGAGGCCAATTCATATTTTTTTGGAAGAATGCACCTTTCAAAAAAGTATCCGCAGACATACATTTGCAAAGAAACGATCCGGGAAAAATTGACGGAGCTTTTTGCGAAGCGGGAGACGGATTTCCCGGAACATAAAAAGTTCTCGGACAAATTTTATGTGCTTACAAATGATCCTTCCCGGCTGACTGCGCTGCTTCGTTTTGCTCCAATGGATGAACTGGTCAATTTCCCGGAACTTGAATTGGAAATACAGGGAAATGATTGTTTCTACAGATGTTCCCATAAGCCGCTATCACTCGAAGAAGCTATGCAGCACGTGGCGCTGACAAAAGTGTTACTCAGGATCTTCAGATAGCCTGCCTCAAAACGCAAAAAGCCGCGTCATTCTTCAAAAAGCGATTAGGTTACCGGTCTCTCTGGAACACCCATTATCTATATGTGCTTTTGACAAACAAAGATTTGGTATTCACCCATCAAATAAAAATACTAACGCTTGTTGTTTACGGTTTCAGACCGGCTGAACTCCCGGATCACCGGGATGAATACTGGAATTTTCATCACAAAGGCGAAGGATTAATTAGTAAAAATGCTGAATTGATGTATTTTGCGATAACCTGCGGTCAGGCAGGCTGACGATCACTGCCAATCAAGATATGCTACATTCTTACAGTTAGATTGCAATTTTATAAAGCAATCGTTCCGGGAGGGGTTTCTACCCTTCCTTTTTTATTTTATGGATTGCGGCAAATGGGTTCGATGCTAAATTATTTGCCTGTCGTGCTATATTATTTTAGCACGATCCGTTTTAAATAAAAAGCCTATTTTACTCCCTTCATTTTTAATAAAGGTTATGCAAGTACAATCCAGGAGGCATTTTCTGCAACAAACAACAGCACTAGCTGCCGGTGCGGTTTTATTTCAATCATTCAGGTTTGAGAAACCTTCAAAAGATATCGGTGTACAGTTGTATACCTTCCGTTCAGAAATGTCTGCTGATGCAACCGGGACACTAAAAAAGATCGCGGCACTTGGTATCAAACAGATAGAATCTGCGGGAAGTAATAAGGGACATTATTATGGATTGTCTCCGAAAGAGATCCGGTCAGTATGCGGTGATCTCGGTTTGACTTTACGCAGTGGTCATGTTGGTCTCGACGAGCACTGGCAACATACGCTCGACGAGGCAGCTGAAGCAGGCCAGGAATACCTGATCTGTTCATCCATGCCAACCAGCGGACAAACGGTCAGCAACTATCAGCAGGTGGCGGAGAAGTTCAATAAAGCAGGTGAGGAGGCAAAGAAAAGGGGGATCAAATTCGGATATCACAATCATGATTATGAATTTGCCAGTGACAATGGAAAGGTTCTATACGACGTGCTGCTGGATCATACCGATCCATCGCTCGTACATATGGAGCTTGATCTTGGCTGGGTGATCGCTTCCGGAAAGGATCCGCTGGATTATTTTAAAAGATACAAAGGCCGCTTCCCGCTGTGGCATTTGAAAGATATGGATCTCGTCAAAAAACACAGTACGGAATTTGGGAAAGGAAGTTTACCGATCGCGAAAATATTGCAACATGCAAAAGATTCGGGATTGAAGTATTACTTCGTGGAGCAGGAAGAATATGCTTCCACTCCTTTTGAAAGTATGGCGTATAATGTGAGTTATCTTAAAAAGATCAAATGGTGAGTATCGTGGGTGGTTTGAGATCATCTGGCGTGAGAGATGACTCCTTTGTTTCGAGACGGCGTAAGGTTCCCGCAGATTGCGCAGATTTATCCGTCTGATTACCGAAGCTTTGTCCTTTAATAGAACTGATTACATTTGGTGTCCGCAGATTACGCAGATATCTCCAGGTTATCAGAAGATTATCTGCGTAATCTGCGGGTGCTGATAAAACAAAGTCGTTTACAGGTGATCATTTCATTTTGCCGGACTGATACATCTGCGAAATCTGCGGGCTTCGTAATTCTTTCCCTTCCCAGCGTATACCAAATTTATCCCCCTTCCTGTTCAATTCATCCGCAATCCCTGCCGGTTCAATACCTGGTGTCTTTCTTCCGGTGATAAGACAGTTTAGTTTAGCGTTCAAATTAAACCTTGTATGAAATTTCTTTGCCTCACGACGCTCGCCCTCACAGGCCTGTTGTCTTTTGCACAGGCACAAACGAATAAGCCTGCTGCTTCAAAAACAAATACCTCAAGCAACGATCAGACAATTGATGATGAACAATGGCTGTTTGATAAATATTATGGTTATGTAAAAGAAGAAGCCAAAAAGGGGAAAAATGTAATGGCTGGTCAAGATGCCGGAAAGCTGGCAGATTATCTTAATACAAATCCTGAACTGAAAGCAAAAAAAGCAAAGATCTATCGTCAGGGTTATACACGTAAAAATCAGTACAAGCCTCAGGCGGGCATGTCCGACCGTATCATGCTGCTGTTAGGAATACCCGAGCCGAAAAACCCGGCAGCTGCTTTGCAGGCAGACCCACGCGAAAACGAAAAGTATCTTGAAAAGATCAAACGATTCCAGGAGCAGGCAGAAGAGGAGGCCCGGAAGGTGGCTAACTCTACCGATCTGATGAAAACATACAAGCGCGAAGGAGAAGCAGGTGTAAAAAAGATCTATGAAGATAAGGCTGATCAAAGCGAGATCGTAAGGGATATGGGCGGCGCAAAGGCATTGCAGAACATGTCAGAGAAGGAAAGGGAAGAAGCAGCAAGAAAAATGGTGGCAAAACAAACCGGTGGTTACACAGCAGAACAAATTCAAAAGATGACACCCGCGCAACGACAGGCGCTTGCAATGCAAATGGCGAACAGTAAAGCCACGAACGGAAATGATGGCGCCGCTGCATTTACAAAGATGCTGATGGCTGATCCCGGCTATCGTGCCAGTTATGAAAAGCTGAGCAATTCAGAAAAGCAGAAAGTGTATCAGGAGTTTTTGCAGAATAACAACCTGCAACCGACAATGCCAGCTGCTACAAAAGAAATGAAGGAGGATGAGCAGGATGCCCGTGAAGCGATCGAGATAGACAAGATCGCACAGCAGTTCCGGAAGGAATTAAAAGATCTGTTTGATCCGATCTCGCAGCTGGAAAGCCAATATGTAAAAGATATCCAGGAGAAGCGCCAGGAATTATCCAGATGGGTGGAAGCCGAGACAGAGAAGTTGCCAACGGTGCGTGACTCGGAGTACGGCCCAAGAAAAGACGGTATCGAACGCGTGATATTTATGCAGGCTGTTCTTTCTTTTGCTATTGGTAAAGACCAGGTAGCTAAAGAGCAGGAGATCTGGGACCGGTACTTCGATGCATATTATACGGCGTTTACGAAACTTGATGAGTGGACTGCCCGCTACGAAAAAAGAAATGACCTTTCCGACCGGTTGAAATTTCAACTGGCACAGCTGAAGGCAGCTGGATTTGAAGAAGTGATCTCATTGAATAAAAAAGCAGATTACATTACAGGTGTTGCCGGTTCTGTACAGTACAGTTACAATTGTGAAGCTTTGCGTGATTGCCATGATCCGCGGCAGGATAAATATTCTGCAGGTAATTAAACAGCGGTCAGTTAAGAATGATTGGTCCTGTGAAAAAGATCAATCATTCTTAACTGATCATCTTGCTGCGATCTCTGCAGAAAGAGCAACAGGTGTTCCGGCCTGTTTTTACCATTGGAATTTTATTGAAGTCCGATTGCCGCTTTTTCATGGTGTTTTGTCACCAGCATCAGTTGCTTGATCGCTCCGAGATGATAAGCCGCATGGGGCAGTAATGCCAGCACACCTTTTGCAAAAGCCGGATGCGACCAGTCTTTCACTTCCCGGATGGCTGTGGCAATACGGTTATATGTTTCTTCCAGTTCCTGTTGCAGTTCCTGCCATTCGCTGTCATTTACGACGATCCTTTTCCAGCTATCGTCCCAATCCCACTGAGGCTGATTGCCCCGGAGAAATTCCATCGCATAATCCAGGCTCCATTTAAGGTGTCCCGTATGTGCCGCAATCGTACTGCCACCCTCATGTGAGGGCGTGGAGGCCTCTTTCGCAGAAACTGTCTTTATCGCAGATAAAATCCCGTTTCCCGGTGCATTATCGATCACAAAAGTATGCTGACCCTCAGCACCAATATATACTTCCCTCATTATATCAAGAAAAGGTTGCAATATAGATTCCATGTAAAGGTTTTGGTAAATTAAACAAGGAGCATACCAAAACGGAACGGTAGGATGGTCGATGTTCGATGGTCGATGGTGGATGGTCGGAGTAAATAATTCAATGTTGTTTAGTTAAGGCTTCGACGGTTTGTCATCCCGGCCGGGCGACCTAACGTTTGATGCAGATTTAAGGCTGCCAGAGCCGGGAGCCCTTCATTTGTGGAGATCCCGGCTCTGGCTTACACTAAGTTCGATAGTGATCTGTATTTGCCCGGCCGGGCTGACAAACCGTCGAAGCCTTAACTAAACGACATTGGTAAATAATTGAGCGTTTTTAGACTATTACTATAAAACGACCATTTCAATCTGAAGCCGACCATCGACCATCGATCATCGACCATCGACCATCAAACATCGAACATCCACCATCCAACTCCCTTCATCTGATTCTCATCTACAAACAGTAAATTGCATCCATCAATTTGACTGCATGAGGCACTATTCAAGGCAATCGCGGTTTTTACTGGCGGTTGATTGTATTATTTTTGGTTACGACGGGCAGGAGCTGAAGCTGCTGGTGATCCAGCGGGGCTTTGAGCCATGCAAAGGGCAGTGGAGCCTGATCGGCGGTTTTATACAGCAGGAAGAAACGGCCGAAGAAGCCGCGCAACGCGTGTTGAAAAGCCTTACCGGCCTGGATGTAATGTATATGGAACAACTGCACACTTTCAGCCGGACCGATCGCGATAATGAAGAACGGACCGTATCTGTCGCATTCTTTTCATTGATCGATATACAGAAATACAAGCAACAGCTGAGTGAAGATTTTCATCCTGCCTGGTTCCCCATCAACCATGTGCCTGATCTGATCTTTGATCATAACCAGATGGTGGAACTTGCCAAAGAAAAGCTCCGGTATAAAGCAGCCCTTCATCCGCTCTTGTTTGAATTATTGCCCGGAAAATTCACGATCCCCCAATTGCAAAATCTTTACGAAAGCGTCTACGACTCCAAATTCGATAAAGGAAACTTCAACAGAAAGATCTTATCTACCGATCTGCTGACAAGATTGCCCGATAAGGATAAACTCAATTCAAAGAAAGGCGCGTTTTACTATAAGGTCAATGCAAAGACTTATAAAGCAAACTTTCATTCTTTTCTTAATCTTGTTTCGGATCCGGGGAAGATTGGAAAAAAGTAAACGGGGATTGATTGGATTTTTTGGATTAGGGGGATTCGGGTCTTAGGGTTGAAAGAAGATCGGTGTGAGTGTTGAAGGATGATTTCTTACTCCACTTTCAGAATGTTTGAAGAGGGGATTAATGGATTATTAGTATTTAACACGCTGATGTGTATTTTCAGCTATAGCCATCTCATCTCCTGATCCCGATATTTCAATTCTCTTATGACTATTGCCAGCTCCCATTAATCCTCTCTCCAAACATCTAAAAAGAATAGTAAAGAATTCCTGTTCAACACTCATACTGATCTTCTTTCAACCCTAAGACCCGAATCCCCCTAATCTCAAAAATCCAATCAATCCCCGTCCATTAAATGTTTTGCTGACAATTAAAATTTTCCGTTCTTTACAATCAAACCTTTCCTCTTTATATCATACTCTCAACCTGATTGCTCATGCTTCTCCGCGCAATGAAATCTTTTGTATTCTTTACGCTTATGGCAACGAATTCGTTGTTTGCCCAGGATATTATTGTTAAAGCAAATAACCCCATTTCCAGGATCCAGCCCCAGATGTGGGGGATCTTTTTTGAAGATATCAATCTCGGGGCCGATGGAGGCATTTATGCTGAGCTGATCAAGAACCGGTCATTTGAGTTTTTCAAGCCGTTGATGGGTTGGAAAACGCAGGGCAAAAAGCTGAAAGAGGGTGATCTGCTGGTATTGAATCAACAAAAAGAAAAACCTTCGAACCCGCGTTTTCTTCGCGTTACAGCAAGACAGGCTGCCGTAGGAGATCTTGGATTGATCAATGAAGGATTCCGTGGAATGGGGATCAAGAAAGGTATACGGTATGATTTTTCTCTTCAATACAGACATACCGGTGCGCCGATGAAGCTGCACCTGATGCTGGAAGATTCGTTATCCAATGTAGTAGGCAGTACTGTCTTATCATTGGATGCCAGTGCCGGCTGGACGAGCAGGGCCATTTCATTTGAATCCAATGCAACCGTCATGAAAGCACATTTCCGGATGTGGATAGAAGGTGATGGCGTGCTTGATATGGACATGATCTCTCTCTTCCCATCTGATACCTGGAAAGGCCGTCCCGGAGGTATGCGCGCTGATATGATACAGTGGCTGGCAGAAATGAAGCCGGGCTTTATCCGTTTTCCCGGCGGCTGTATCGTGGAAGGCTTTGATCTTTCCAATCGCTACCGCTGGAAGAATACGATCGGCCCGGTGGATCAGCGTCAACTGATGATCAACCGGTGGAACATTGAATTTCCGCATCGCTCCACACCTGATTATTTCCAGACCTTCGGTCTTGGTTTCCTTGAATACTTTCAGTTGGCGGAAGATATCGGGTCGGAACCATTGCCGATCCTTAACTGCGGCATGGCCTGCCAGTTCAATTCCGCGGAACTTGCTTCACTTGAAGACCTCGGGCCTTATATCCAGGATGCACTGGACCTGATCGAGTTTGCCAATGGCGATACAACCACCCAATGGGGTAAGATACGCGCAGGGCTTGGTCACCCGGCGCCATTCAATCTGAAGATGATGGGCATTGGAAATGAGAACTGGGGACCGCAATACATCGAAAGACTGAAACGCTTTACTGCGGCCATCCTTGCAAAGTATCCGGGTTTCAGGATCGTTAACAGTTCGGGCACCGATCCGGAAGGAGAGCGGTTCAATTTCCTTAATGATGAATTGCGGAATATGAATGCGGCGTTTATCGACGAACATTATTATCGCAGGCCTGAATGGTTTTTGCAGAACGCAAGCCGCTATGATAATTATCCGCGCGAAGGTTCAAAGATCTTCGCGGGTGAATATGCCGCGCAAACAGACCGCGGGGCGAGTGTCAATAATAAAAATAACTGGCGCGGCGCTTTGTCTGAGGCCGCTTTCATGACCGGCCTTGAACGTAATGCCGCTGTAGTAGAAATGGCTTCTTATGCACCACTGTTTGCACACGAAGAAGGCTGGCAATGGAAGCCGGATCTGATCTGGGTGAATAATCTTCAGTCATACGGCACCCCTAATTATTATGTACAAAAATTATTCGCTACGAATAAAGGCACACATGAGATCACCATCACTGCCAGCAATCAAGTGCTTGCAGGTAAAGACAGTTTATATGCTTGTGCCGCTTTGGATACAGCGGCCGGTGAAGTGATCATCAAACTGGTAAATGCTTCCGGAAAATCCATCAGCAGATCGATCATACTGGACGGCGTAAAAAAGGTAGACCCCAAAGGCAAACTCATCTTACTCCAGCATACAAGTCTTGATGCAGAAAATACATTTTCCCAACCGCTCAATGTCTCTCCTGTTGAGAAAGAGATAAAAGTGCCGGGAAAGAAGCTGCAGTTTGATCTTCCGGCCTTTTCTTTCTCAGTCATAAAATTGAAAATTAAATAACCAACCTGCGGATGGGGGATGATCGATGTTCGATGATGGATGGTCGATGGTGGATGATAGATGGCTGGTGGCTGTGGCCGATTCAGCAGTCTGATCTTAAAAATGACACCAGGGAAGACTTTCCGTTTGACCCATAACCATCATCCATAGACCGTCGAACATCGATCATCCACCATCGACCATCGAACATCCACCATCGATCTTCCTCCCCAGCTCTGGTTCACATTTTGATTACCAATATCAAAAAGAACATGAAGATCGCCAGCTACAATGTGAACGGCATCAATGGCCGGTTGCCGGTCCTGCTTCGTTGGTTAAAGGAAGCAAAGCCGGATATTGTTTGTTTGCAGGAGCTGAAAACCACGTCTGATAAATTCCCGCTGAATGCGATCAATCAGGCCGGTTATACAGCTATCTGGCACGGACAAAAAAGCTGGAATGGGGTGGCGATCCTTTCACGCAAAGAAGAGTTAAAGGAAACGCGGCGCTCACTTCCCGGGGATCCATCGGATACGCATAGCCGCTATATCGAAGCGATCGTGCATAAGATGGTGATCGGCTGTATCTATCTTCCCAATGGCAACCCATATCCCGGGCCAAAGTTTGAATACAAATTGAAATGGTTCAGGCGTCTTACCGCGCATGCAAAGAAATTGCTTGCACATGATGTGCCTGTGATGCTGATCGGTGATTACAATGTTATGCCGACTGAGCTTGATGTATACAAGCCGGAAAAATACGCGGACGATGCATTGTTCCGTAAAGAAATAAGAGCGGCTTACCAGCGCCTGCTGAAACAAGGCTGGACCGATGCGATCCGTAAAAAGCATCCGAAGGAAAGGATCTATACATTCTGGGATTACCTGCGCAATGCCTGGGGTCGGGATGCCGGTTTACGTCTCGATCATTTCTTACTCAGCCCTCAATTAGTTAAACGATTGAAAGCTGCTGGTGTTGATAAGCACGTAAGGGGATGGGATAAATCGAGCGACCACGCTCCGGTATGGATCGAGTTAAAGGATAAATGACATGTACGGATGAGCGGTCAGGCCATTGCCGAAGATGTACGGTTCATCTCTCTTTCCTGTCTTAATCGCCTCAGGTAACGTTGCTTCACACTGTAGCGATCTTTTACGATCTCCAGTTTTTTGATGATGTATAGCAAAGTATACATCGGGAACATCAGCAGGAGCGCCAGTGAAATGACCAGTTTATTTCCCGCTTTGGTAACTAAATTACTCATAGGTATCCACACTTTTTTATAGGGTTGGCAAGCATGGTACACTAATTTACGGCGGTGAAATGTGGAAAACTACAGTTGTGCCTATTGACAACATTAATTTAACCCTGAATGGTGATAAGTGCTGCCTGTGTATTAACACAATGTGAACCGGCCTTGCATAGATGTGCATTCTAACATGGTAGTAACATTGGCGTAACAATCCGGTAATATTACATAAGGAACGACGGCCCCGGTTTTGCGCATTTAGTTATTATGGAAAAAGCATTTATCATCTTCAACGGCATACAATACCCTTTCCCGGTCGTGGAAGCCACCATTAGCTGGGCCCGTCAAAGAAAAGCCACGCTGGTCGCGCTTTTCGTGCGGGCCAAAGATGCTCCCGCTGAAGGATACCTGTTCCCAAGCGATCTTGATGCTGCGGAGAATGTAAACACAAGGGCAGATGCCAGTGCCAGTCATGAAGCAGTGCTCGGCAGCAATATCAGCATGCTGCAGAACGAAGCAAAAAGACAGGAGGTATCACTTGAAGTAAGAACGCTCACCGAGCCATCCGATGATGATATGGCGGATGCACTATCAGGTGCATCAATGATCTTTGCAACGGATGATCTCGAGCGGCGGGGTATTCTTTCAGTGGACTCGGTCGACTGGGCCCGGATCTTACATAAAAATCCGTCACAGGTACTGCACAACTGATCACCTGGCAGCTACCTGTGGCTTTACGTAGTACATGTTCTCGATCCCTTCGGCAGTGATCAGCGAAGCTTGGCCATCTTTTAATTTAACTTCCTGCCATTGATCGGTTGGCAATAACCTGATCACAGCATGTTCATTTTTTAAGGTAATAGGAAGATTGAAACCTTTCACGCAGTTCGTATACCTGAACCGGACGGTTTTATTATCCGGAGAAAGCGAAAATTCAAACACAGGGATCTGTGTTGTGCGCAGGTATTGATCGAATACTTTTGCATAGTTGAACTTTGCTGTTTGCGAAACATAATTTTCTATCTGCTGAGTGGTCACGGTCTGATGATAGAATGTTTTATTCAGCCCTCGCATGATCTGTCTGAACAATGAGTCATTATTCAGGCCATGCCGGATCGAGTGCAGCATATTACCTGCTTTCGGATACATATCGCCGCTGCCTTGTGCGTTCACACCATAAGCGGGAATAATCGGTTTATCATTGCGGATCCCTTTTCTTGTTCCTTTGTTATACGCGTCCGCAGATTCTTTTCCGTAGATATAATCTACAAAAAGTGTTTCGCTGTAGTTGGTAAATCCTTCATGCACCCACATATCGGCAAGGTCTTTTGTGGTGATGTTATTGCCGAACCATTCATGCCCGCTTTCATGAACGATAATGAAATCCCATTTCATACCGATCCCTGTGCCACTTCCGTCCCGTCCGCGATAGCCGGGTTTGTACCAGTTACCATACGATACAGCGCTTTGATGTTCCATGCCGGTATGCGAGGTTTCGATCAGTTGATAGCCGTCTTCGTAAAAGGGATAATGGCCGAACCAGTATTCAAACGCATTCAGCATATTGTGCACTTCTTTCGGCATATAATCTTTTGCGATCTGCAGGTTGTAATCAAGTGCCCAGTAATTGATATCGAGCGTGCCTTTTTCGCCCTTGTATGTTTCTTTGAAATTGGCGTATTTGCCGATATAAGGAATGATGCAATAGGTGCTGATCGGGTTGGTAACGGCGTAGGTGTATGTCGTTGTTCCGTCATTGTTAGGCGTCTTTGATTGGAGCCGTCCGTTTCCGATAGCGATCAATGTATCGGGAACGATCATCGTCAGGCTTGCGCCTTTGTCCGGTTCATCGCTCTGGTGATCTTTGCAGGGAAACCATACTGATGCGCCGAGGCCCTGGCAGGCAACGGTCATCCATGGCCGGCCGAGTGAATCCTTGGCCCAGATCCAGCCGCCATCCCAGGGCGCGCGTCTGGCTTCATGTACTTTGCCCTGGTAATAAACTGCCAGTGAATGAGCCGTGTTTTTTTGTTGCGATGGCATGTTCACATGCCATGCATTACCTTCTTTTGTAAAATCGACAGTCTTTCCATTGTCAAGCACTATGCTGTCGATCACCAATGGTTCCTGCAGATCGAGCTGAAGTTTCTTCACTGGTTGCGCAGTGGTTACCAGATAGCTTACCACGCTTTTTGCTACAATGGTCTTCGAAAGATAATCCGGCTTCACGGTGATGTCATACCGTTGTACATCCCACCAGGAACGCTCCGGTGTGATGGTGCCGCGAAGTGTATCCGCATGCGTATAGACGACCGGTTTGGTTTCCTGCGCCGATACAGTCAATGATAATAGAGCAACCGCCGCTGTAGCGGGGATTATCCTGAAATTCATATATGGTTTGTTGAAGATGATCTGTCAAATCCGGCCCTGTCCCTGGCCGTTAGCAGCTGGTAAGGTATAAAAAAGCTGTTTTTTATACCTCCGATGGTTAAATTCATGCCTGAATAGGTTAATATTTGTTGATCAGGTCTCCTGCACCATAACTACCTTGTACACTCCAAAACTATAAACAGGCTTATGCGAAAAATCTTTCAGGCAATTGCACTCAGTGCAGGCTGCTGCTTTATCACCGCTGTAGCGGATGCACAACTCAGTACCGACCTTTATTCCCAGGCCAGCGAAATGACCAATATCATGGTCCAGTATAATGCCGACCGCGGCAGCCTGACGCGTTTTTATGCCACCACATCCTCAGGATTCGAAGGAAGAGGCGGCGCACGTGAAGGACAAAACACCACTTCGCCCGAAAGGCGCCAGCGTTTGATCAAACTGATCGACGACTATGAAAAGATCATGGCAAAGTCTGGTTTTGACAAGATGAATATCAACGGAAAAGTTGATTACATTCTCTTCTTCCGCAACCTGGAGGACGAAAAAGAGCGCATGCTCGACGACGGGAAATTATACAACCAGATCGTAAAGTATCTTCCTTTCGCTTCGCGGATATATACACTGGAAAAGCCAAGACGCCGTGGCTTGAGTGTATCAGGTGAAGCCGTAGCAAAAGAAATGAACGAGATCTATCACATGGTAAGCAATGCGCGCGCGGAGCTGAAAAAAGAGCAGACCATGGATCTGTCACTGGCTAATTACGCCAGCACATCTGTCCGTGATCTCCAGGGCGTGCTGAAAAATTATTTCAATTTTTATAATGGATACGATCCGATGTTCAGCTGGTGGGTTCCCAAAACCTATACTACACTCGACAGTATGCTGAACTTGTATGCCGGCGATCTGAGAGCAAAAGGCAAAGCGCCCGCATCCACGCAAAAAGATGATGGCAGCGGGATCAATGGAAATCCTGCCGGCAGGGAAGAACTCATCCGTCAGTTGAAAAAGGAATTCATCCCTTACACGCCGGAAGAACTGGTGGCGATCGCCAATAAAGAGTTCGCCTGGTGCGATGCTGAACTATTAAAGGCTTCAGCTGAAATGGGTTTTGGAAAAGACTGGAAAGCGGCACAGGAAAAATTAAAGAATGCCTATGTTCCAGCTGGTCAGCAGCCGCAGGCAATGCTGGACCTGTATAATCAATCTGTTGATTTCTTAAAAAAGAATGACCTGGTTACGATACCGGAACTGGCAGAAGAGAGCTGGCGGGTGTACATGATGTCACCCGAGCGCCAGCTGGTGGCACCTTTCTTTTTGGGTGGTGAGTCCCTCATCATTTCTTATCCGACCAATACCATGGAATATGAAGATAAGCTGATGAGCATGCGTGGCAACAACCCATTCTTTTCCAGGGCTACCGTACATCACGAGTTGATCGCGGGGCATCACCTGCAGCAGTACATGACTGCCCGTAACAAGACCTATCGCAATTTTGGAACGCCGTTCTGGACAGAAGGCAATTCGCTGTACTGGGAGTTATTGCTTTGGGACCTGAAGTTCCCACGCAATGCGGAAGACCGCATGGGTATGCTTTTCTGGCGCATGCATCGCTGTGCCCGTATCATCTTTTCACTCAATTACCATTTGGGCAACTGGACGCCGCAGCAGTGTATCGATTTCCTGGTCGACAGGGTAGGGCATGAACGCGCCAATGCGGAAGGCGAAGTCCGCCGCTCCTTTGTCGGAGGCTATCCGCCACTCTACCAGCTCGCCTACATGATCGGCGGCATGCAGCTCTACAGTCTCAAAAAAGAACTGGTCGACACAAAAAAGATGACGCTCAAACAATACCACGACGCCATCTTCCGCGAAAATGCCATGCCCATCGAAATGCTCCGGGCTATATTGACCAACCAAAATGTGAAGCCGGATTTTAAGACGAGCTGGAGGTTTTATGATCTTGGTAAGCAATGATGTTCGATGGTCGATGTTCGATGATCGAGGATTGATGGTCGAGGATTGATGGTCGATGATGTCGGAGTCGCAGGAAAAATCTTCTCAATAGAGCCCCCGGAAGCACGGGGGCTTCTTTATGTCAGGCAGTTTGCGTTCCCAGGCACCATTTTAACAGCAAGTCTACCGTCGACCATCCACCATCGAACATCCGCCATCGATCAACTTTCAACAATTAACAATTCACACCGCCTTCCATGCATCATTTCAAAAAAAAATCCGACTTTACTGTAACCTTTTACGAGATTGATCGTACATCGGTTATTAACCACTGCCTATGCTCAGAAATTTTTTCAAGGTCGCGTGGCGGAATATGCTGCGGGCCAAAGGATTTACATTGATCAATATTGTCGGACTGATCGTGGGAATGGCGAGCGCCATCCTCATTTTGCTTTGGATCCAGAATGAAGTCAGTTATGACGATTTCCATCAGAAAAAAGACAGGATATACGAAGCCTGGAACCGCGCGAGCTTTAGCGGGGAACTGAACAGCTGGAATACCACTCCGAAAGTGCTGGCCCGAACACTGGAAAAAGATCTGCCGGAAGTTGAGGCGGCAGTTCGGGTCGACTGGAACAAGAACTTCCTGTTCAGCATCGGCGAAAAACGACTGACCATCTCGGGAACGATCGTCGATTCAAATTTCCTGCAGGTCTTCACTTTTCCGCTGGTCAAGGGGAATGCGGCACAGGTGCTGAAGGACATGCATTCGATCGTGATCACCGAGTCGCTTGCCAAAAATCTTTATGGAAAAGAAGATCCGATAGGCAAGGTGATCAAGATCGATAATAAAGACAATTTCACTGTTACAGGAGTACTGAAAGATCTTCCCAATAACACCCGTTTCAATTTTGAATACCTGATCCCATGGGCCTATAAGCGCGTGATGGGAGACGATGACGAATACTGGGGCAATAACAGTACGCGCACCTATGTATTATTAAGGGAGAACGCCAGCCTTGCTTCCGCCAATGCAAAAATGAAAGTGCTGAAGCCAAAGTACGATCCTGATGAGCCCAAGTGGGAAATGTTCTTATATCCAATGGAACGCTGGCATCTTTACTCCAATTTCGAAAATGGAGTGGAAGACGGCAGTGGCAGGATCACGTTTGTAAAATTATTTGCGATCGTTGCAGCTTTCATCCTGCTTATCGCCTGCATCAATTTTATGAACCTCGGCACAGCCCGCAGTGAAAAACGCGCAAAAGAAGTTGGTATCCGCAAAGTGGTAGGCGCCCGTAAATATTCACTCGTCTCACAGTTCGTGGGCGAATCCATCCTCCTTGCATTTATTGCTGGCATATTTGCGATCATCGCTGTACAATTGACCCTCGGAGCGTTCAACAGGCTTACCGATAAAGAATTGTTCATCCCTTACGGAAATCCGCTGTTCTGGCTTGCCGCAATCGGGTTTGTCATCTTTACGGGTTTTCTCGCCGGCAGTTATCCCGCGTTTTTCCTTTCGTCCTTCCAACCCGTGAAGGTGCTGAAAGGAACTTTCAAAAAATCACAGTCGCCGGTGACCCCCAGGAAAATTCTCGTTGTATTGCAGTTCACTTTTGCGATCGTACTGATCATTTGCACCATCATTGTAAAACAACAGATCGATTTTGCCCAGAACAGGCAAACGGGTTATAACAAGAACAATCTTGTTTACCACATATTCACCGGTGATCTGGAGAAAAATTATCTGCTGGTTAAAAATGAACTGCTGTCGCAGGGTATTGCAACATCGGTCACCAAAACAAGCGCACCGATCACGCAAAGCTGGAGTGATGGCTGGGGGCAGGAGTGGGAAGGAAAAGATCCGAACGACAAGACAGATTTCTTCCGGTATAATGAAGATGAGAATCTCGGGGAGACTGCCGGCCTGCAGTTCGTGATGGGCCGTGATTTTGATCTGCAAAAATACCCAACGGATTCCACGGGCATGATCATCAATGAATCTGCATTGAAGGTGATGAAGTTCAAGGACCCGATCGGTAAGATCGTAAAAGACAATGGTACCGATTGGCATATAGTTGGAGTGATCAAGGATTTTATCCTGACCTCTCCTTATACACCGACCAAACCGATGCTGATCTCCGGAGCAAAATCATGGTTCAATGTGATCATGATGCGTTTCAATCCGGCACGCGCTACCTCACAGAATCTGCAACAGGCAGAAAAGATCTTCAAAAAATACAATGGCGAATATCCGTTTGCCTATCGTTTTGTGGATGAAGAATACGAAAGCAAATTCAAAAGCGAGCAACGGGTCGGCACACTGGCTGCGTTATTTTCCGGCTTAACGATCTTTATCTCCTGTCTTGGTCTTTTAGGTCTGGCGATCTTCATGGCCGAGTCCCGTATCAAAGAGATCGGTGTCCGTAAAGTGCTTGGTGCTTCTGTTGCCGGTCTGGTAGCATTGCTGTCAAAAGATTTCCTGAAGCTGGTCAGTATCGCATTTCTGCTTGCAGCACCGATCGCCTGGTGGGCGATGTACAAATGGCTCAGTGATTATCCTTACCGTGTCACTATTCAATGGTGGGTTTTCCTGAGCGCAGGTTTGCTTTCTCTCGGAATTGCGCTTATCACAGTCAGCTATCAGGCCATCAGGGCGGCTCTGTCCAATCCGGTGGAAAGCCTGAGGACGGAGTAGAAATTATGAGAAGATCCTGGTAAAGTAATATAAAAAGCAACTTTCAACAGATCTTGGATATTGTTTCGATAACCAAAATGAGGGGGGTAATGTGCTGATATTAATCGAATGTCGTTTAGTTAAGGGAGAGCTATTCGCTCGCCTGGCGTTAGGCCCCCTCTAAATCTCCCCCTTCAGGGGAGACTTAGAACAATCATTATAAAAGAGAAGTCAACCCGTATAGAATATAAGTATTCAATACGATTTGACTTTTCTTATTTCAGGCGGTGGTAAGTCTCCCCTGAAGGGGGAGATTTAGAGGGGGCCTAACGCCAGGCGAGCGAGTAGCTTTCCCTCAACTAAACGACATTGGATTTTAATCCCTCGTTTGGGTTATTTGCTTTATCAAATAAGCTGTCTAACCAATGTCGTTAAGTTAAAGAACAAACTCCAACATCCACGCCTGGTCGCCGACCATCCACCATCGAACGTCCACCATCGACCATCCCCATCATCTCTAACTACCTGCAATCAAACAAAAGTTGTACTTTACTTCCAAAACCAACCAATCAATGCGCCATACACTTTTAATCCTTGCGGCCTTTGCCTCACTCATAATGGCAAGCTGCGGCGGATCATCACCGCAACCCGTAACAAAAGAGGATGCGGAGAAATTCAGTAAAGAAATTGATTCTTCGATCAATTATAAGAATCCAAAACTATTCACCTCACTGATCGACCTGAAGGAACTGAGCAAACGTGTACAAAAGAATTCCGTACATAAGATTTCAGGCGAGATCGAGGAAGGGATCGCTTCAGGTTTGGAAAAGACGAACATGGGAGCAGAGATCATCAAGTCTATCCAGGACAAAGGGACATATGAACTGGTAAAGCATTACGAAAAAGATGGTGTGCAGCACCTGATCTATCGCATCTATTCACAGTCGGGTTTAAATTATCACGACTACGAACTCGTAAAAAGAAATGGCAAAGTTTCCATCGCCGATTTTTATATCTACACTGCGGGTGAAACCTTCAGCTCGCTATTGGGCAATTTCCTGAACCTGATGGATGCCCGGAATATTAGCAAACAGGATGAAGATTATAAAGCCATGATGAAAGTCCAGGAAGTAAAACAACTGATGGCTTCCAATCCCGAAGAGGCAAAACGCATCTATGACGGACTTCCTGAAAAATTCCGCAATCAGAAAATGGTGAGACTGCTTGGCGTACAGTTAAGCGCTAACCTCGATAACGAAACATATCTCGCTCAACTGGAAGATTTCGAAAAAACATTTCCTGACGAACCAAATACACACCTGATCATGCTGGATGCGGCCATCCTCAGCAAGGATTATGATAAAGCGATCTCGCATATCGATAAGATCGATGAACTGATCAACAAAGATCCTTTCCTTGATTTTTACCGCGCGCTGATGTATAACCTGAAACAGGAACCTGCAAAAGCAAGAGAACGGCTTGAGTTACTCGCTAAGAATTATCCTGATTTTGAAGCAGGGCAGCTGGAATTGCTTGCCAATTACCTTGAGGCAAAAGATTATGATAAAGCGAAAGACAAGATCGCTGAATACCGTAAGAATGCCGAGTTTGATAAAGACCTGCTGGAGCAGGTGGTATCAGGTTATCCTGACTATAAAGAATAAAGAGCAAGCACAAGCACAAGATATTTCAAAAGGGTAAAGCATCGCTTTACCCTTTTTATTTAACAAAATACGGAAGCTGAATTGTGTAATTTGACGTTCCTGGCCATCTTTTTAAAAATCGTTCCCGATGCGTACCACCATCACCACGCTGCTGCTTTTTATTTTCGCCGTTTCGTTTTCCCAGGGCCGGATCGATCCTGTGGCATGGGAACAGATCGAAAGCGATATTCTTGATAAAAAGAATCTTGAAGATGTCAGCCATAAACTGCAACAGATAAAGGAATCGGCCATTGAAAGGGAGGATGATATTGCTGCGGCCAGATCGCTCTATCTGCTGATGCATATTGCAGACCGAAAAACAGAAGACTCGCTGTTCTTGATCAATTCGGGTTTTATAGACAGCGTCCTTGCTGTTACGCCGTCTCCCCGGATGAGCGCGATCATGCACCTGATAAAAGCAAAGCGGCTGATGTATTTCAGGCAGAAGCTCAGCGGGAATACTAACGCGGCATTTTTCAGGTCGGCAGGCAGCAGGCAATACGCGTTGTTGAGCAAAACGCAGCTTGATTCTATTTGTAAAGTCCATTTTGACAAGGCTTTGATACTGGCTGATGCGCTCAAAGATGCGGAACCGTCTTCCATCAGCTGGCTTTCGTATGATCCCTCGTTGTTCCTTTTCAAACCTGATTTCCGTGATATAGTTTTTGCAGAGAAATTATTTTTTCTCCGCTCTGTCTCGTCTTATGACAGGGACTATTATAGCAGTATCCGTTTAAATTTATCACCTGAAGAATTTTTTGCACTCCCTGATTCAGCTGCCAGTTTGCATGCCGGCATACAGGAGGTCTTCAGAACTTACAGGGATTGGGCGAATGCTGCCAGGTCTGCCCGGGATGCGCGTTTTTATTACATTGAATCTCTTGCGCATGCTTATTTATTTGAGAAAAGCAGCCAGGACTCTGCCAGTGGTTCAATGTATGAACTTTATCTTGAGCGTCAGCTTAATTCGCCTTATGGCGCGGTAAAAGGGTTTACTGCATTGTGTCTTGCAGGGCTGTGGCAAACAAAAGGCATGCAATACTACAAGGGGGCAATTCGGTGGTATGCGAAAGATCTTTTTGACGAAGATTATCGTCCTTACTATGCAAAAGCCCATCATCTCATCACACAATATCTTCCTTTGCTTGACAGCTTTCCCGGGATACAGGATCAGCTCAAAGGCATGAAGTCCCTGATCGAAGAAAATGCAGTACGGTTGAATGCTCATAGGGAACAATTGCCCGGTCAGCCTGTTGCTTCGGTGGTCATGTACAGAAATACCCGTGAACTTCATATCGGTATTGTGAAAGTTTCCGTTACTGAAAAGTTTCCCAGAAATGAGAAACGGCACTTCAGTCATGGCCAAATTGTAAGAGACACGGTTTACCGGTTGGCGGAAACAAACGATTTTCAATGGCATGCCAGTTACCTGAAACTGGATGGATTGCCTGCCGGGAAATATCTTGTGTTCAGCTCCGGCACAGATCTCAGGCAGGATACGGCTGCACCTTATTTCGAGCTTTCAGTAAGCAATATAGTGGTGCTGAATAATGACCATCGTGTATTTGTATTAAACAGGACAACCGGATTTCCACTCACTGATGCAGCTATCCTGGTTGACGGAAAACATCAAAAAGTGAATGCTTCCGGTTATGTAACAGTTACCGATCTTGATAAAGATGTAATCGTGACAGTCGGTAAAGACAGCCTCCTGGGAATACTCAATAGTTATGAGCCGGAATACCCCGATGAGATCTATAACAGTGATGCCTATGATAACCTGATGGAATATTATGAAGACAATATCAGGTTAAGAATGTTCACCGATCGCGGTATCTACAGGCCCGGACAGATGGTCTATTACAAAGGGATCTTCACGGTTCCCGACCCGCGGACCGGTGAATGGCGTGTGTTGAACTGGAAGAACCTGAAAGCACCTTTTCTGAAAAAACTGTTTTATAAGCTGGCGCTGAAATTCCAAAAGGAAAAGATCGGCGTGAATATCACTGATGCATTCGGTCATGACTTTAAAGAGTTGAAGATATGGCCGGATAAATTTGGTTCGTTTTCCGGTTCATTTGTGTTGCCGAAGAATGCAGCAACAGGCGAGTGGAAGTTTGAATGTGATATGTTCGATATCGAATCAGATCATGACGTATTCAGTGTGGAGGAGTACAAGCGGCCCTCATTTGAACTGACACTTAAGAAGCCTGAGCGGGAATTGAGATTGGGCGATGATTTTGACGTCCTGGTAAAAACACGGTCATTCGCAGGTGCAAAACTGGATGGAGTGAATCTTAAATATGTAGTTACAGTGCAATCAAATGGGTTTGATTCCGAAGGAACCAGGCGTTGGGGTGATACGCTTATGACGGGCAACGGTATAACGGATCTTAACGGAGAAATGCGTCTCTCGATCTCAGACAGCGCTTACCTGAGAGAACATCCTGTCAATTGGGAAAAGGCTCTGACCGCGACATATGCTATAAATATACAGGCGATCGACAGGACCGGGGAAAGCCATGAAGAAGATCTGAGAGTAACTTTGTCGGCAAGACCCGTAAAAATAAAAATAGATCTGCCGAAGATGATGGACCGCGCGGACATCAAACCATTGCGGCTGTCAGCACAATCGGATTTTGCAGGGCAGACGGCTAAACAGGTTTCCTTAAGGTTGAGACGTATAACTCCTGATGAGCGGGACAACGATCTGTTGTTTTCATCGCAGGTGGATACCTGGATACATTCAAGAAAAGAATTGAATGATTGGTTCCCGGAAATAAAATTTTATAACAACGCAAAGGATACTGATCCTTTGTCCGGACCAATTGTTTTTGATACAACGATCAACACCGGTACCGGTGGAAGGTTTGTATTTCCCTATGAAAAACTGGAACCGGGCAGTTATGTAGCAGAGATGTTCTGTACACAAAATGATTCGCTGCTTGGAGAACTAAGCAGGGAATTTACTGTGTTTGACTCCAGGCAAAGACAGTTGCCGGCCGGCATTGCCAATATGACCTTTCTTCCTTACAATTCAGTGAACGCCGGCAAAGAACTCGAGCTCTTTACGGGGAACAACGATAAGGATATCTTTTCGATTTTTCACCTAACCTATTTTAAAAAGGGTAAGAAAAAGGTTGTTGTGAAAAATAGTTATGACATTCAAACGCTCGGAAAGGGGCTTAGCGTGTTGAAGTTTGCAGTACCGTCAAGCGGCGTGGAGGCGATCGAAGTAACGCATCAATATGTTCTCAACAATAAGCTGTATATAACACAGGAAGTGGTCCATGTGGTTTTGCCTGCGCTTCAGGCTCCGGAGCTGGTGGTGGAGCAATACAGGACAAAACTTACTCCGGGCAGCAAAGAGACGTTCAGGGTTTCTATCCGGTCAAAAGATCTGCAGAAGGTTAACCAATTGATGACTGTATTATATGATGCAAGCCTGGATAAGTTGGTTGAGCATAACTGGAAGATCAGGCAGGAGTATCGTCTTGGAATCCCGAAGAGTGGATGGAGCAGGCAAATAGGTTCAGGAAATACCTATGACGATCCATTTGGCGATATAAATTCAGTATCACTTGCCTATTCGTTCAGCGGCTGGTCCGGTTTCAGCTCTGGCGGGCGTGTCTGGTGGCAAAATGATTCGATGTTGGCTTCAAATATCGATCAGGATGAAATGTTCGTTCACGGTGAATTGATAAACTCCATATTAAAACGGACAACCGGACTTGCCTTTGCAGGTACACAATCCTTACAGGAAGTGGTTGTTACCGCTTACGGCTTGCGGACATTGGCCGGAATGTCTGCCGGTATCTCGATCAGGGGGAATGCATCTGTATCTTTAGCCAATTATTCATCGTCTTTAATAGTAATAGACGGAGTGATTTATGAAGGTGATATTTCCAAAATCGATGTGTCTGCATTTACCGATGGTATCATACTTAATGGGGCGGATGCCACAGCGCTTTATGGCAGCAGGGCGGCCAATGGACTTGTACTGCTGAGCACCAAAGGTCCGGTTGCCTGGCCGGTAAATCCTCCTGAGCCAACCGTTCTCCGCCAGAATTTCTCCGAGACCGCTTTCTTTTATCCAAAGATCCTTGCAGACAAAAATGGCGTATTCACGATCAATTTTACCTTGCCTGAAAGCGTGACCGAGTGGAAATGGAAAATGCTCGCGCATGATAAGCATGCAAGATTTACTTATGCCGAAAGAACTATCGTCAGTCAACTGCCAATGATGGTACAACCGGAAATGCCCCGGTTCCTTTACCAGGGCGATCAGATGATATTAAAAAGCAGGATCTCCAATCTCGACAGCAACATAATTACAGGTACGGTCAAATGCGTGGTGGAAGATGTGGTGACTGGTAATGATATTACTTCGCAGCTACTTCATACCCCGCAACAAACTTTTTCAGTGAAGGCAATGAGCAATAGTATGGCGGCGTTCCGTCTGAATATTCCTGATACAATGATCCATCCGCTCCGGGTTCGTATTGTGGCGTTGGGTAATAATGTTTCTGATGGCGAAGAGCATATCATCCCAGTGTTGTCAAAAAAGATACTGGTAACGGGATCTGTTCCGCTCATCGCCTCGAATGTATCGACACCGGCACTACCTCCGGATGCACAACCCTATGGCGTGTCGGCCTATATTCAATCAAAACCATATGCAGGCATTTTGCAGGCGTTGCCATACTTGGCGAACTATGCCTATGATTGTTCGGAGCAAACCTTTAATAAAATGCTGGCACACGCGATGGCTGCCAAACTGATGAGACACGATACAGCGTTGCAACACAGCTATACGGAATTCCAGGACCGCCCCGTCAGGGAAGTAGTGCCCGCTGACTCACTCGCGCAGGGAAGAGGCGAAAGCATGCCCTGGCTGCAGATCGAATTTGCGAACGACCAGCATCAGCGCCAGTTATTTGCCCTGCTTGATACTTTATCAGGCAATAGAAAAATCAGGGACTATCTTGATGTGTTACACGGTAATCAACAAACCGATGGTGGTCTGAGCTGGTTTAAAGGAGGCCGTACCGATCCGTATATTTCACTCTACCTTCTGGCTGGTCTTGGCAAAATGAAAAGAGATTCACTCTGGCTGACCGAGCGGCCCGGTTCAACATCCGATCATAAGTTTATAGAGATAGTCAGCCGGCTTGTTAAATATACAGATGCGCTCCTGAAGGGGTCTGAAGAAGGAGTCGATAAATTATTTGCATTATATGCAAGGTCTTACTGGTTCAAAGACTACCCGCCGGGAACCGATGTTAAACAATATGCTGATTCAATCAGCCGGCATTGGTTGGGGAAATCCAATCAACTTTCATTCGGCAGAAAAGCTATGCTGATCACTTCCGCTATGCGGATAAGTTCGGCGGGAAGTGAATTGTTTAACAAAGCAAAAACCGAACTTGAATCATTGCGCCAGCAATCGATCAGTGATGCGAACGGCATCCGCTGGAAAATCATCGCTGACAGCGATGACCTGAGTGTAAGAGCTGAGGAGTGGTTGGTGAAGATCGCCGAAGCATTCGAGGAAAGCGGATCGAATAACGAGACAGTGAACGGGATTATCAAATGGCTGTTGCATTCAAAACAGGATCACCAGTGGAGCACTACCAAATCAACCGGTGATGCAGTTGCTCTTTTGTCAAGACATCAGGTGATAGATCAGCAGCAAACAATCACCGCAAATGCAGATGGTGGTTCTTTCAGGATCGCTGTTTCAGATGACTTGCTTACTGGTCAGCAATTTGGATTTTTTAACCTGTATGGAAAATCGCTTCCAACAAGTATTAATGTTTCATCAAACCTTCCAAACGAATTACGTGGATCATTGAACTATTATTATTTTACCACTCAACCACCCCAGGATGAAAATGGACCTTCCCTGACAAAAACTATTTCGCGTTATGACGATTCAGTAAAGACTTGGGTAGCGATGAATGAAAAGACGGTCCTGCGGGTAGGAGATAAGGTGAAAGTAAAACTGACGATTGAAACAAAACGACGTCTGCAGTATGTTTTTATTGATGATAAAAGAGCGGCAGCATTTGAGCCTGCTGATCCTTTAAGCGGTTATGATTACGGCGAAGGGCTTGGGTATTATCGATCCGTTGCAGACGAAGGTTTTCGTTTTTTTGCCAGCGGGATCCCGGCCGGAAGATCATCGATCGAATATGAAATGATCACCAATGGGGAAGGAGTCTTTTCCAATGGAACGGGTGTGTTACAATGCCTTTACAGCCCTGAGGTAAAAGCATATACTCAAAACCTCAAAGTAACTATCGTTGCAAAATAGTTCAACGCACTGGAGTGCTGAGCTTCAGCGGCATTTTTGCTTCCGCTTACCGGCCCGCCGGCGTCGTTTACCGACGCCCGGGGGTTGATATTGTCCGGCGCTCTATCTTTGATAAAAAAAGAAAACATGTCTTACTCTCAACGTACAAACCACGAAATAGATTACAAGATATATGGTGAAGAACTGCAGTTTGTGGAGATCGAGCTCGATCCTTCCGAAACGGCCATTGCAGAAAGCGGCGCGATGATGATGATGGAAGATGGTATCGGTATGCAAACCATCTTTGGCGACGGTTCACAGCAACAAGGCAGCGGTTTCCTGGGCAAGCTGATGAGTGCCGGTAAGCGTGTGCTCACCGGTGAAAGTTTGTTCATGACGGCTTTTACCAATATCGGCCAGGGTAAAAAGAAAGTGAGCTTTGCGGCTCCTTATACAGGTAAGATCATTCCGATGGACCTGCTGGAGATAGGAGGAACAGTGATCGCACAGAAAGATGCATTCCTTTGTGCGGCAAAAGGTGTAAGTGTGGGCATACATTTTCAGCGCAGGCTGGGCACCGGTATTTTTGGTGGCGAAGGTTTCATCATGGAAAAGATCGAAGGTGACGGCATGGCCTTTCTTCATGCAGGCGGTTACATTGTAGAAAAAGTATTGGTGCCCGGTGAAGTACTTAAGGTAGATACAGGTTGTTTGGTGGCATACACGCCAAACGTTGATTTCGATATCGAATTCGTACGAGGCGTCCGCAATTTCATCTTCGGCGGTGAAGGTCTTTTCTTCGCCCGCCTGCAAGGCCCCGGACGCGTATGGATCCAGTCACTTCCTATCAGCCGCCTCGCCGGTAAAATGGTAGAATATGGCACATGGAAACGCAAAGAGGAAGGAGGCATTCTCGGCGGACTGGGTAACCTGCTTGATGGCAGAGAATAGTCAGGAGGCTGGACAATGTGTTAAGTTTAAGAAGTGTCTTCTTCGATACTGATGTAAGGTTTCCTCCTTTGCTACGGCGTAAGTCTCCCGCAGATTACGCAGATAATTTGGTTATAACCCGAAGATATCTGCGTAATCTGCGGACACAAGCGAAGCCAATTTCATCCGGGGATGAAACCTCAATAATCGGACGGATAAATCTGCGAAATTTGCGGGAGACTTACGCCGTAGCAAAGGACGGAGACTTGCATTTTAAACGCCGGGCAGCACCTGTTCCCGGTAAGTTAGTACAAGGGTCATACTAACACGTCGAGAAATCCGACCGGAATACACCGTTCAATGCATAAATCGTATCAACAGCGATCTTTTCTCCGCCATTCAGTTCAAGCCAGTCCCTGCCGTCTTCTTTATACAGTTTTGTGATCACACCATTAGCCCTGGTCATGCCACTATCTTCATACAGCAAACCTGCTGTTCCTTTTGATTCAAACAATGCCGACAGTTGATCAAAAAAGCTGCAGCCATCGGGGATCGTTTGTCTTGTGTCTGTATTCATAGTGCAAAATTAAGCAGTTAACCGCTGGGTGGATTAACCGTACAGGGATTTAACGATAATTACCATGCCAACATCCCCTGTGTGTACTTGAGTCTCAAAAAGACAACCTACGTGGCAACAGGCAGCTATCAACTCAATTAATGATCTTTTAACCTACTGTATTCACCTTCGGTACACACTCAATACATTTAATTGGCGTAAGTTGCACCTATCTTAATCCAACAGTTTTATGAGCGATTCAAGACGGGAATTCATCAGGAAGGCGACGGCACTTGCCGGTGGGATGGGATTCAGTTATGCGTTTCCCCCTTCCATACAGAAAGCATTTGCGATTGATCCGGTTAAGGGAACAACATACCTGGATGCGGAACATGTAGTGATCCTGATGCAGGAGAACCGCTCGTTTGATCATTGCTATGGTGCGTTGCAGGGGGTGAGAGGTTTCAATGATCCGCGCGCGATCGATCTTCCGGATGGTGACAAAGTATGGCTGCAGAAAAATGCGGCTGGTGAGGCTTTCGTACCGTTCCGCCTCGATATAAAAGGAACAAAATCCACCTGGATCGGATCGCTGCCGCATTCATGGACCAACCAGGTTGATGCCCGGAATGGCGGCAAATATGATAAATGGCTGATCGCAAAACCATCCGGCAATAAAGCGTATGCAAATGCGCCGCTAACAATGGGCTATTATAACAGGGAAGATATCCCGTTCTATTATGCACTTGCTGATGCCTTCACCGTATGTGATCAGGCCTTTTGCTCCTCACTCACAGGCACAACTCCCAATCGCCTGTTCCTTTGGACGGGCACCGTCCGCGAAAAACAAAGTATCGACGCACAGGCAAACGTACGGAATGAAGATGTCGATTACAATAAAGAAGCAAACTGGACAACTTTCCCGGAACGTTTGGAAGACGCAGGTGTTTCCTGGAAGATCTATCAGAATGAGATCAGCCTTTCTACCGGTTTTGAAGGAGAAGAAGATTCATGGCTTTCCAACTTTACGGATAATCCTATCGAGTGGTTCTCGCAATTCCGTGTGCGTTTCTCCAAAACAAGACGGGAGTTTGTTACAAAAAGCCTGAAAGAATTACCTGTACAGATCGCTGAACTGGAAAAGAAAGTACAGGAAGGAGATCCGGATCCTAAGGTGCAGGAAAAAGCAAAGCGTGATCTGGAGAACAGAAAACAATGGCTGGCGCTTGCAACAAAAGAAAATGCCGATTATACGGATGATGCTTTCGCGAAGCTATCCGGGCGTGATAAGAACCTGCATGAAAAGGCATTTACCACTAATATCAACGACGCTGATTACAGGAAGCTTGAAACGCTGAAGTATAACGATGATGGCACACCGCGTGAAGTGAAGATGCCAAAAGGAGATATACTGCATCAGTTCCGGAAAGATGTGGAAACAGGATCATTGCCGGCTGTATCCTGGGTAGTGGCGCCGGAAAATTTTTCTGATCATCCCGGTGCACCATGGTATGGCGCATGGTACGTGTCTGAAGTGATGGATATTCTTACAAAGAATCCTGAAGTGTGGAAGAAGACCATCTTTATTCTTTGCTATGATGAGAACGATGGCTATTTCGATCATGTGCCACCCTTTGTTCCGCATGACCCAGACGTCAAAGGTTCCGGTCTTGCATCGAACGGAATTGATGTAGCCATCGAGCACGTTACATATGAACAGGACACCAGGAATCATCAGCCGGATCAGGGCCGGGCTAGTGCCATCGGTCTAGGTTACCGGGTGCCTTTGGTGATCGCATCACCATGGAGCAGGGGAGGTGCGGTTTGCTCGGAGGTGTTTGATCATACCTCTATCCTGCAGTTGCTGGAAAAATTATTCACGCGAAAAACCGGCAAAGAGATCAAAGAAACAAATATCACTGCGTGGAGAAGAGCTGTGTGTGGAGACCTGAGTTCGGTATTCAGTCCTTACAACGGAGAAAAGATCAGGCTGCCTGCATTTCTTAAACAGGAAGGCGTGATCGAATCGATTCATAAAGCACAATTCAAAAAAGATCCGTTTGGTTATAAAGCGTTGAGTGAGCAAGAAAGAAAAGCAGTGAATCAGCGTGAGTCGTCTTCTGTGTTGCCAAAACAGGAAAAGGGAACACGCATTTCCTGCCCGTTGCCTTATGAGTTATATGTTGACGGGTTGTTGAGCGATGATAAAAAAGATTTCCGGATAGAATTTGCTGCGGCCAATACACAGTTTAAGGAAGCAGGTGCTGGAAGTCCGTTCACGGTATATGCCCGCGGTGCTTACGGCGAAGGTCAGTCAAAGCAAAGAGGCCGCAACTGGAATTATACCGTTGCCGCAGGTGATAAACTGGTTGATCACTGGCCGCTGGAAAACTTTGAGAACAAACATTATCATCTGAAGGTGTATGGACCAAATGGTTTCTTCCGCGAGTTTGCCGGGAAAGAAGTTCAATCGCCATTAACTGTAAAGTTGAGATATGAAAAAGGAAAGACAGCCGGTTTCTCCGGAAATGTGTTATTGCAATTACAAAAAATAAAAGGTGAACAGTTAACAGTGCTGATTCATGATAATGCTTACCATGCCACTTTGAAAAAGATCGTGTTGACGCAAGAGAACAAAGAAGTGTTGATCGATCTTTCAAAAAGTTTCAACTGGTATGATTTCACCGTTACCATTGAAGGGGACCCTGATTTCATGCAGCGCTATGCGGGGCATGTTGAAACGGGAAAGATGAGCCGCACGGATCCGGCGATGGCGGGGTGAAAGTATGTCTTTTGGGAAAGCTATTCGCTCGTCTGGCGTAGGGCCCCCTCTAAATCTCCCCCTTCAGGGGAGACTTTAGGTCGCTTTTTAAAGATGTGCCCTTTTATATCGAATACAGATGTACGATTCAAAAAGAAATGCCTTTTGTCGGAAAGCAAAGTCTCCCCTGATGGGGGAGATTTAGAGGGGGCCCTACGCCAGCCAATTCAGGCAGGTTTTGCTAACTTCTGGCTTAATAAACTAAGATCTGCGGAATCTGCGGGATCCAACACCTCACCTTACAAGACAATGCCCGGGCCTTGTAACAACGGGAACTGTCTCGGCAGAAAATAATAGTTTATCACCACTTCACTGCCTGCACAAAGAATGTATCAAACCCGCATGTTCAGGAAACAATTGCGAAAGCTTTTCCTTCTCTGCCAGTTCAAAATCCACGAAATCAAATCCTGGTGCCACAGTACATCCCGCCAACCCATAATCGCCACCATCTGCTACTTTCGATGCAAACCAGTTACCTGCTTTGATCACGCAGCATAATGACTGACCAGCTATCGGATCCTGCCCCAACAGGTGTTCTGTTAATTTGCCCTGCTGATCAATTTCGTATATGATCAATGGATCACCATTATAGAAATGCCAGATCTCATCAGATTTGATCCGATGGAATGCGGAGAAATTATTTTTCTCAAGTAAGAAATAGATATGTGTGCTTGCAGAGCGGTCTCCTGGAAAATCAGGTTGAAGCGCTTGCTGAGGTATGGTCAGCGTAGATCGGTATACTTCACTATACCAACCGCCTTCCACATGCTGATTGAGCTGAAGATGTTTGATCCAGGTTTGCGCAGAATGAGTCATCAGTTTTGATGCTCAATATACACTCTTTTACCTGTCATTACCGTTAATGAATCGAGCACACGTGTTGTGTCTGTATTAACGGGAAGCAGCAGATATAATTTGAATTTGACGGAGTCAGCAGTTTCCAGCTTTACATCCCAAAGATTTGTGCGCAATTGATTATACCGTTTTATTGCGCGTTGTTTGGAGCCTTCTTCCAATACGTACTTATAGTTGCTGGCGATCACGGGTTCTTCTTTTGTCAGCGTATCCACCGGAGCTAAGGCGGCGGACGTATCTGCCGCCGGAACTGTTGCGCTTACAACGGCGTCAGTTGCCTGGTTGGATGCTGAGCTTTTTGAGATGGCATATCCGCCCCAGATAGTAAGACCAAGACCGGCGATGACCGCAAGAGCCGCAACCGGTTTTTTCCAGCCTTGCTTGGCAGCAGGTTCTTTGAGAAAGGACTCGTACTGTTGTTGTGCCGGTGGGGCAGCAGGTGCTTCCTCACGCACGGATGCAGGCCTGGTAGCCTCTTTTGTATGAAGTTCTTTCACCTTGTCGGCGGTAACAGCGATCGGGACGAACACACATTCTTTCAGGTTGGTTTTTACCAGGGTGCCAATGCCATCGAAGGTGAAGGGTTTGCCGATATTGAGGAACTGATGGGCAACTTCCACAAAGGACTCAAGGTCCGAAGCTGCAAGTGCCTTCATCTTTCCTGATTGCGCCGAGATAAAGGCCACCAATTCAGGCGACTCCTTCAACGATGGATTGTTTTGAAAACTGATCCCTTCCAACACAGCGGAACGCTGCTTGCTGTTCTCCAGTGCCTGGATTGCAGAAGGATCTAATGTAAATGTGCCAATACCCGGAAGGTCCAACCGGTGGTGGGTATAGAGGTATTGGGTCAGTAAGCTTGTTATTTTCACAGCCCTTGGATTTTGCACAAGATAAATAATTCATATCGCTGTTCCAAGCACCGAAAGGCCATAAGTTCTAATTTTGGCCTATTATGCTGACAGAAGACGAAAAGAGATTTGTGGCCTCGTGGGAAACTGAGCGCCTGCGGAAGAAAAAGCTGATACGGCAGTTATCCGTTGGCCTCCCGCTATCATCTGTGCTGGTACTGGCTATCATTGTTAATTTCCTGTCCGGCTGGTACAAACGTGCAGATATGGAAATTCAATCGAGCGGATCATTGATCATCGTATTACTCATCGCATCGATCGGGATTGTCGTATTCATGACCGTATTTTCCGCAAAACATAAATGGGATATCAATGAACAGCGATACCAGGAGCTGTTAAGAAAAAAAGAGCAGGCCTGATTTTTTTCGTTTGCTTGCAGCATTTATCTCCCAAAATGGTCTTTATATCCCAAGTACTTATATATTTGCGCTAATCTAACAGTCTATGAAGAAAATTCTGGCCCTGGCTCTTGTGTTTACCGTTTTATTCGCTGGTTGTAGTAAAGATGATGATAAATGTACATATGATACTTGTGGGCTCAAAGCACCGGATGCTGAGATCGCAGCTGTGCAAGCGCATATAACATCAAAGGGAATCACCGCAGAAAAACATTGCAGTGGCGTTTTTTATACATTGGAAAATGCGGGTACGGGCAAGAATCCAACCCCTTGTTCTAATATACTGATTAAATATAAGGGATACCTGACTGACGGTACGGTATTCGACCAGGCTGCAAATCCAGTAGCATTTAATCTCGGTGGATTGATCAATGGATGGAGAAGCGTGCTGCCGATCGTAAAAGCCGGTGGTCGTATCGTTCTCTATATTCCGCCAAGCCTTGGCTACGGAAGCCGGGCCAGCGGTCCTATCCCCGCCAATTCGATCATCATTTTTGAGATCGACCTTGTAGACGTTCAATAATTCACATAAGGCGAAAGCCTGAAATTTTACAACCAATACCGCCTGCGTAAAAAGGCCTTGCATGTAATGTGAGGCCTTCTCTTATTTATGCGAATGGAGCGCGAATGAGCGCGAATGAACACGAATAGTTTCCGGACATTGAAATAACTCTTCATGCAGCGGTTGCCATTCCAGCCAAATCCCCTTATCGACCATCGACCATCGACCATCGACCATCGACCATCGACCATCGACCATCGACCATCGACCATCGACCATCGACC
>QFQQ01000056.1 GCA_003243445.1 Citrobacter freundii | reverse complement strand
CTGCAAAAGATCAAACCACCGGTGAAACACTCATCGCATCTAAAGGCACGCGGGTGCTGGTAGTGGAAGATAATGAGATCAATCAATTGCTGATGAAGCAACTGCTGGGAAGCTGGCAGATCGAACCGGATATTGCTGCCAATGGTAGAGCAGCGATCGAACAACTCCGCCGGCAGCAATACGAGCTTATTTTAATGGATATCCAAATGCCCGAAATGGATGGGTATACAACCGCACAGTTCATCCGGCAGGAGATGGGGCTGACCACTCCGATCATTGCCATGACCGCACACGCACTCGCAGGCGAACGCGAGAAATGTATTGCAGCGGGAATGGATGAATACATTTCAAAACCTGTAAGGGAAAATGAATTGCAGGCATTGGTCGGCCGGTTTGTAAATCTTCAGAAAAACAACAAGCCTGTTGACGATCATAAAAAAGAAGATGAATACCGCTACATCAACCTTTCCTATATGAAAGAGATCAGTGGCGGCGATAAGGAATATGAGCAGACCATTACGGCGCAATTCCTTGAACTGGTACCTGCGGATCTGGAGCGCATGGATGAGGCTTGGCGGAAAAAAGATCTTGAATCATTGGGGAAACTTGCACACTCAATGAAGACGTCTGTGTCTGTAATGGGATTGAATACAATTCTCGAAAAGGATCTTGATACTATTGAATATAGCAGGGATGAAAAAGAAGTGGCCAACAGTTTATCCAGCCTGATCGATTACTGTCGTCATGCGATAGAAGAAGCCAGGATATTTTACGCCTCAATTCAATGATCAAGGGCTAATATAATCACCATGAAAAAGATGACCCTTTATACCGGCGGCGCTTTTTGCCTGTTGTTGCTGGTAATGGCATTCACCGGTAAAAAGAAGAATGCGGCACCAGGTCAGCGTGATGTTGTTAAGACAAAAGCTGTTGGGAATTCATCCGCACCAATAAAGTATATCTATCTCACGTTTGATGACGGTCCGCTGGAAGGAAGCGAACATATTGACAGTGTTGTATTGCAGGAGCGTTTAAAGATCAGTGTGTTCCTGGTGGGGCAGCTTGTGATGCAGAATAAAAAGCTGCAGGCTTATCTTGAGCAATATAAAACGAATCCTTATATCGAAGCATACAATCACAGCTATACGCATGCGGGAGGTAAGTATAAGAAATTTTACAGTCAGCCTGTGTCTGTGCTGGACGATATACAGCATGATGAAGCGGTGCTTGGTCTTCACTACAAGATCGTGCGTTTGCCCGGCCGCAATATCTGGCGTATCGGTAAGCTTCGCAAGGATGATGTTGCCGTTGGCAATAGTGGCAGTGCGGCCGCGGATACATTAGCTGCCCACGGATACAAAGTATTTGGCTGGGATACCGAATGGCGCCACAATTCGGATGGTACGCCCATCCAAACAGTAGATGAGATGGTAAAAGAAATCGAAACAAGATTGGAAAGCGGTGCTACGCTGACAAAAGATCATATCGTTGTACTTATTCATGATGAAATGTTCCGGAAGACATGGGAGGAGAGTGAGTTGAAGCAGCTGGTGGATAAGTTGAGAGAGCATGAGAATTATGTGTTTGAGCATGTGAGGTACTACCCGTACAGGGATTGATTGGATTTTTTGGATTAGGGGGATTTGAGGCTGCGGTTTGAAGAAGGAATATTCGGTTAGGTTGAACTGGTTCTAAAGATCTACTTTTATTCAATTTGCAAAGATGGATTCATGGGAGTGAAATCTTCAGCAGTTGTCTGTGAAGAAATGGATTTATGAGAACAACAAGCTCAGACGATTTATTTTTTTTCATTTTGGGAGAGAACATTCTTTCCTCACGAACCAATCCCAAAAATCTTCTTTTCATCCTATTGTAAATAGGTATATGAAAACAACTCCAGCAATTAATCTATGCCTTTTTCAAACCGCAGACTCAAATCCTCCTAATCCCAAAAATCCAATCAATCCCCGTAGAAATATTACTACCCGTATATGCCCAATAATCACCTGATTCCCTTCATTTTAGTCAGGTTTTTGTCAAATGAACGACCGAAATAGCCGATTCACCGATTGGAAAAAACTACACGCGATGCTGTAACGTAGGTTTGATGTATCAAATCAACACCATGAAAAGAATGCTACCCTTGCGATCGATCGACTATAACGTACCCGTCGCCGCAAGATCCACCAGGCATGTCGCAGCTGATGGAGAATTAGGACAGGAACTGCCACCCAGTTTATTGAATGTGAAGATCGACTTTCAAAGCGGACAATTACGATTGGAAGGGAACTGGAACTTCATTATGAAATCCAATCGTCATGCAGAGAACCACTGGTTCGATCTTCATGGTGAAAGGGTAAAATTCAACGGCACTGTTTTCCCCGGCCACGCTGTTGAACTTTCAGATGCAAAAACCGGCGCTGCATTCGCCGTCGAGGGATTTCTTTCCGATGCCGGTGATGAACACAATTCAACTGAATACACAGGCCTCTTATTACTGGACCCTGCAAAAACAAACAAAACGCCCGGCACCGTCTGCTGGAACCTTAATCTGTACCTGTATAACAGTGATTCCGATGACTGTGAAATAAAACTGAGCTGGTCGTTTTATCCGGCAACAGAGTTCAGTGAGTGGAATTAATGGAAGGTTTGGGAAGTTCCAGGTGTTTCAGAGGTTACTGCCCTAAGAACTTTTGGAACCTCTGGAACCTCTGAAACTTCCGGAACCTTTAACACCTCATTTCTGAAAATTCTATGAGCGCTATAACACCAAACCGCAAAGCCTTTCCCGTCCTCTATTGGAAAGAGATCCTTGCGTTCGTCGGTCTCTTACTGGCATTTATCTTCTTCAGAAGTGAGCGCCGGGAACTGGCTGATATTATACCGCATCTTCAGCAGGCAGACAGGCTTTGGGTAGTGTTGGGTTTTATTGTTACCGGATTGTTTTTTGTGTTGCAGGGGGCAATGTACCGTTCAAGTTTTGCAGCAGTTCGTCTGAAACTTCCTGTTGCGCAGGGGATCGAGCTTTTTCTTAAACGGAATTTTCTGAGTGTGTTCCTGCCCGCAGGTGGTGTGAGTTCACTGGCTTATACGCCTTCGCAGATCAGGAGAAACGGGTTTAATAAAATGCAGGTCCACCAGGCAAGTGGCCTCTATGGATTTATAGGACTGCTTACCGTGGTGATTGCCGGGCTGCCCGTACTTGTGTCAATGGCGTTCAAAGGCGGATTGAAACACGCCTCAACCGGTTTTATCAGCCTGCTGCTGATACTCGCAGCTTTATGGGGGATCGTGCAATTGCTGAAACCCGGTAAATATCTTAATCTTCGTCTCCGTAAATATTTTCCATCAGCAGGTCCTTTTATTGATGAATTATTTTCCGCTGATCTAAACAACCGCGCTTTTGGTTCGGCTGTGGTGTATTCCCTGCTGATTGAATTGTGTGGTATGGTGCATGTTTATATCGCGATGCTTGCATTGGGGTTTCATGCGTCCATGGGTGTGGCTGCTGCCGCATATATTATTTCGGTTTTGCTGATGCTGGTGTCACCAGTGCTGCGCGGATTGGGTGCAGTGGAAGTATCGTTGGTATACATAATGGAATTGTATGGATATAATGCCGGACAGGCGCTTGCTGTTACGGTATTGTACCGTGTGTTTGAATTCTGGCTTCCTGTTGCTGTGGGTTTTATTGCATTTGCATGGAAGGGAAGAAAGATCTTTTTACGCCTGGCGCCCGTGTTGCTGATCTTTTCACTCGGCATGGTCAATATTATTTCCGCCATCACTCCTCCGATTCATCACCGGCTTGTGCTGCTGGAAGAATATTTGCCGTTGAGCGCCGCGCATGCATCCAATCTCCTGGTGATCTATATGGGGATCACCTTGCTGGTCACTGCTGCATTCCTGCTGAGAGGTTTCCGCGCTGCCTGGGGCATTGCTGTATTGCTGTGTTCGTTGTCCCTGCTTGCGCATATCGGTAAGGCACTCGATTACGAAGAAGCGATCTTTGCTGGTTTTTCTCTGCTGATATTACTTGTTACGGCGAAACAATACCGCAGGCGTTCAAGCAAAAGATGGCTGCAGATCGGTGCAGGCACAGCCGTAGTCAGTTTACTTGCCGCTGTTGCTGCCGGGTTCATCTGTTTTTATTTCATGGATCAAAAACATTTCGGGATCGATTTTACCTGGAAGCAATCACTTGATCATACATTCCGGATGTTCTTCCTGGTGAAGGATGAAACGCTTCATCCGGTTACACGGTTTGGTCATG
Source organism: Citrobacter freundii (assembly GCA_003243445.1). GTDB lineage: Bacteria > Bacteroidota > Bacteroidia > Chitinophagales > Chitinophagaceae > Terrimonas_A. The sequence goes on along the minus strand of QFQQ01000056.1, from coordinate 36,766 downwards.
AGTTTGTGGCGCTGATCCGCTGGTTTGGCTTTATCACCTGGATCTTTGTCTTATTCACATTGATCAATCCTTATCTGCATTTTTCCAGCCAAACCGTCTCCGAACAGGAAAAGGCAAAAGATCTTGTCTCCGTACACGGGCAATCTGCGGTTGACTATTTCAAATTATACAGCGATAAACATTATTTCTTTTCCGCTTCAGCGGATGGCTTTATCGCCTATCGCTTATCCGGTGGCTTTGCAATTGTATTGGAAGAGCCGGTGTCGGCAGACGCTGACAAATCGTTTATCATCCGCGAATTCGATCTCTATTGCAGAAAGATGGGATGGAAGGCGGCATACTACCGGGTGGATGAGAACAGCATTCCATTCTTCGGTCCTTTGCATAAATTGATGATAGGACAGGAGGCAATCGTGGATGTACAGAAATTCAGTCTTGAAGGACGTGATAAAAAATCACTCCGCAATGGATTGAGCAGTCTGCAGAAAAAAGGTTTTATCACAACGGTACACCATGCTCCGCATGATCCTCTTTTTCTTGATCACCTGCAAAAAGTGTCAGATGAATGGCTGCAATTTTTTGATAAAGATGAGCAGGTGTTTTCCCAGGGAATGTTTGATCGAAATGAATTACAAACGCAGGATATTATTGCTGTAGAGGACGGTGAAGGTAATATCAAGGCATTCCTCAATATCATTCCTGATTATTCACCGGAAGAATGTACATATGATCTGATCCGCCGTACAGCTGACGCGCCGGGTGCCGCCATGGATGCGCTGATCATCCGGTTGATACAATATGCCAAAGAAAAGGAACAGTTGTTCCTGAATATGGGGCTGGCTCCGTTAACCGGTATTGAACAGCCTGGTAATACAGCAGAGCAATTGCTCAAAGTTGCCGCTTCGCGTATCAAACGGTTTGGTCATTACCAGGGACTGCGCGAGTTCAAGGAAAAGTATGCGACGGCCTGGGAAAATAAATACCTGGTGTATGAAAACGAATTTGATCTGTTGCAGTTGCCGCTGGCATTAAATCGTGTGATGCGGCCCGCGAAGATCAGCAAATGAACGGTATTGCTGAACGTAAAACTTATATTATGCGGAAGCTTTTTATTTTCTTATTCTTATTAACAATAGTAAAGGGGTATTCACAAACCACATTGCCCATCCTGGAATTGGATGGCAAAACTGACAAGCCATTTATCGTAATGATAAGCGGAGATGGCGGGGCAAAGGGATTTACTGTTTCACTGGTACGGGCCATCCATGACAGAGGTTATGCCATCGCGCTCATCGACGCAAGATCTTATTTCTGGCAAAAGAAAACACCTGAAGAAACAACGGCGGCGATCTCTTCCTATATATCCGGAAAATTATCAGCGGCGAACGATCATCGCTGGGCAATGGTAGGATATTCCTTTGGCGCTGATATCACGCCATTTGTTGTCAACAGGCTTCCCGATTCCTTGCGAAGCAGATTGACCGCCTCCGTGCTTCTTTCTCCATCCACCTCCACCGATTTCGAGATCCATCTTTCCGACATGCTTGGCATTGGCAAAAAACGCAGTATGGACGTGATCCGGGAGATCAACCGCATGGGCGACCTGCATGTATCCATAATCGGCGGCGATGACGAGTCCGGCTTCCCGTTCTCTCAGATAAAACTCAGCCACTTCCATCAAGAGCTCGTAAAAGGAGATCATCATTATGGTGGGGATTTCAGGATGGTGGGGGAGAAGGTGTGTGAGGAGATTGGAGAATAGAGAGCGATGTTCGATGTTCGATGGTGGATGTTCGATGGCCGATGGCCGATGGCCGAGCGCGTGCTGTTAGGATACATACGTAACATACAAACCCTCTGTTTTCAGAATATTTCTGTTCTTAAGATATTTTCTAATAACACGCATTCGGCCATCGGCCATCCACCATCCACCATCGACCATCGAACATCTGCCATCGACCCGAAACGCCCATTCACCGATTCCTCCATTTTCTCCCTCTTCCGCTATACTAGCTTTGAGTTATCAATCAATTGCAAAACTTAAATAAATCATCATGAAAAAGTTAATGATACTTCCTGCCGCTCTGTTGTTTGCAGGAATGGTAGTGAATGCACAGGATAATACTGAAGGCGTAGCTAAAGCAACAATGGAATTAAAGGATGCAAAAGCAGAAAAGAAGGAAGCAAAGAAAGAATTGCGGGAGCTGGGAAATGATAATGTGAGTGCGTTGGCAAAGGATCATTTTTATACATATTTCGGAGATATAAATGCCACCTGGAGAAGAACAAAGTATTTCGATGAAGCCAGCTTTGTACAGGATGGAAAGCCGATGACCGCTTATTATGATATTGATGCGGAGCTGGTTGGTACAACCACGCCGTCGGAATTCAGCGCGATCCCTGCAAATGCCCAACGTGATATTGAGAAGCATTTCAAAGGATATGATATCGGCCCGGTAACCCTGCTGGATGATAACGAAGCAAATTCGTCAGACATGATGCTGTACGGTTCCTCTGTGTCTGATGAGGACAATTATTTTGTGGAGCTTTCCAAAGGAAACAAAACAGTGATCTTGCAGGTAAGTATGCAGGGTTTGGTCAGGTTCTTTAAAGAATTAAAAAAATAAGCAATTAGTCGTATAGCAGGTTTGATAAGCAGTTCAAGGTTTAGGTTAACCTCCGGGAAGTTTCCCGGAGGTTTTTTTGTTGACCGGGTGGACAGAAAGATCTGCGAAAGCGATCAACAGTAAAGTTTTTTGCCGGCCGCATGTCCGATTCTTGCCGCCAGGTAGTTACTTAAAGGGGCATCGTATTCCTTGATCGTTCATTTTACGGTGTTTTTCGAGTACTAACACGTGCAATAAGATAGGACCTTAAACGTCTATATAGGGCCGTATCAAATTTATATCCGTTTGATTTTTTATTGATTGATAAGGGTTTCCTCCTAGAGTGTTATTTTGTATTTATGAAATTGAAGTTTTCGTATAATACATAGGCGTTTATAACGGTTTTGCTTCCAGTGAACTTATTTTTTTGCGTACCTTCAGCCCGACCCTAAAAAACTCATCTTATTGAACGTCAAATATTGACGAGAGGATGTATCGACCAAGCCGGTGACGAACTGGCCCGGTTTTTTCTTACAGGGGCCGAAAAATGGCCAGTCATTTGCTAAACACTTGTGACTGAGATGGCGAAGCCGTGTATTTGAGGGAATTCTATTGGTAAAAATTATTATCTTGGACACCTATTATCCATTGTCATGAAAAGAAAACCATACCTGCTGAATCTACTCCTGCTGTCTCTCTTAACATCATCCGCTTTTGCCCAGAACGGTCAAATGAAAGCGTCTGTTTTTGAGCCCGGACAGAAGAAACCCATATATTCTCTCGGGGCATATGTTGCCATGAGTGGAAAACAGGATTATCCAATTGGCATTAATGGCGAGTTTAAGGTGCTGAAGCTCACTTCGCTGTTCAATCGTGAAGCTGAGCAGTTAAGCAATAGTTTTATTACAACTACATTTGGTATAATTGCTGTTCCTGAAGCGGATTCCAAAATTGGTTTTTTTGATAAAGGGAAAACTGCCACCATTAATATTGGATATGTTACAGTCGGATATCGCTACTACTTTGGTACATATGATTATGAAATGAGCAATCCGTGGCAATGGTTTGTTGAGTCAAATGCCGGTCTTGGAATGATAACGTATAAGAATCCGGCAGTAGCTTTCTCAATCGGCGCGGGGTTTAATATTTCCAGGCATATTGACGGGCACCTGTTCTATTCTGGCTACTATCATAATGACAAGTCGACGAAAAATCTAGGCGCTTATTCTTTTGGTATGGCTTATAAGTTTCGGTAATTATCCGCCTTTTTTTAAATCTAATCAATTAATGAAAAACATTCGTTTGTGGAGCCTGGTTGTTTTTACATTTTACCTGCTTACCAGTTGTCAAACCTCTAAACAGTTAACATATTTCCGCGACCTTTCAGATACAGCAGCCTTGCAGACAATTACAAGCGTCAAAGCGCCTCCTCTTACCATTCAGCCTGACGACCAGTTGCAATTAACCATTTCGAGCCCAAGTGCAAGCGCCAGTTCTTTCTTTAATCTTCTGGCTGCAACTCCCAGTTCTCAACTGACCGCTCAACAGGGAACCCAGCCTGCTCAAAGTTTTATCAACGTTTATACAGTTTCGCCTGAAGGGGTAATTACCTTACCCGTGCTTGGAGACTTCCAGGTTGCAGGAAATACGCTGGCCGAAGTAAAAGAAAAGGTGATACAGAGCCTTGCACCTTATTTGACAAGACCGATTGTGTCTATCAGATTAACCAATTTCCATGTTACTGTGATCGGGGAGGTAAATAAGCCATTTACTGTTCCGGTGAACGGAGAGAAGATAAATGTCCTTGAGGCGATAGGTGCTGCGGGTGACATGACAATGTATGGCGCGAGAAATAAGGTTAAGGTCATTCGCAAGCTACCAGATGGTACAACGCAGATAGCAAGAATGGATTTTAATAACAGCAGCACATTTCAGTCGCCGTACTTTAATCTCAGGCAAAACGACGTGGTATACATTCAGCCTAATAAAAAGAAAAATTTTCTAGCGAATAATACTACGTTCTGGGCATCTGTAGTATTGAGTGTGGCTTCAATTATTGCTGTGATCGTTACCCGCAATTGATCTGTCGATCTATCCCCCTGTTTAATTCCCCTTTTACAAAAGTCTTTGTGTAACTATTTTCAATATCCTGTTTAGAATGAGTATTCAAGAGATATATGACGAGGGTCTGGCTGAAAAAAATACGGATGACTTTGACCTGAAAAGATGGTTCAACCGTGTAATAAGATCCTGGTACTGGTTTGTTGGCAGCATTACGCTCTGCCTGTTTGCCGCATGGCTTTACCTTCATTACAAACCGCCGGTATACGAAGCTGTGGCTGCAGTAATGATCAAGGATGAAAGGAAAGGTGGAGATATCAGTGATAATGCAGTTTTAAAAGAACTGGGCATAGGAGGGAATAAATCCGTTGAGAATGAAATAGAGATCCTCAGAAGTTATGACCTGATGGAAGAAGTTGTGCGTAGAGAACAGCTCTTTGTAACCTATATGGTGCCTGGCCGGATAAAAGACGTTGCGTGGTTTGGGAGTGATCTGCCGTTTTCCATGGAAGTCTTAAATACGGACAGCATCAGTAAAGTTACAAACTGGTTGCTGGCATATAAAAACAACGGACTTGAACTCACTGCAAACGGACAGGTTACATCCATTAAGATGGGCAATCCATATTTTATTGATGGTGTAAAATTCCGGATGCTGCCGACTGAGGCTTCGGGTGGTAAAACATCGAAGCTTACCGACCTCGTAAATCCGGTTGCGGTAACTATCATGCCTGTTGCAGCGGCAACGGGCGGATATAATTCCAGATTGTCGGTGGATCTGCTGAATAAACAGGCCTCAGTTGTAAGTCTTGGCATTGAAGATATTCATGAGGAGAGAGCCAAGGTGGTCTTGTCTTCTTTGATCAATATTTATAACCGTCAGGGATTGGATGACAAAAACAAGGTTACTGCCAATACGATCGATTTTTTAAATGATCGTCTGAAAGCAGTTGCATCCGATCTTGAGGGTGTAGAAGGACAGGTACAGAAGTTTAAGAGCGCTAACCAGATCACCGATGTATCGGCGGACGCGCAGCAATATATGGAGCTTTCCAAGGATATTGATCTTCAGAAAGCGGAAAGCCAGACAAAGCTGAATATTGTTTCTGCATTGGAGCGCGACCTGTTATTAAACCAGGATAATCCGGGTCTTGTGCCCAGTACACTTGGCTTGGGTGAGGTTTCCCTTGCGTCGCTGGTTGAAAAACATAATGCACTCGTGCTTGAAAGAGAAAAGCTTTCAAAGGACCCCGACTATGGGCCTCAACATCCTGATCTGGTTGCAATAAAGGAAGGTGTACAGGAAACCCGCCGTAAATTATTGGCGAACGTGCGCAATCTCAAGGAGGCTTTTCAGATTGCGTTAAATGATATTGCCGGACAGGATGACCAGCTGAAAAGGCGCATCAAAAATATCCCATTGCTGGAACAGAAGCTGGTAGAGATACAACGTAACCGGAATGTTGAAGAACAGCTATATGCTTTTCTGCTGCAAAAAAGGGAAGAAGCTGCGGTTACTCTTGCATCCAATATTCCTGATTCCAGAACAATCATAAAAGCGAGAGGTCTTGGCAAAGTTTCTCCCAAGGCCCGCACTATCTGGACACTCGCGCTAATCTTCGGAATATTTATTCCATTCGGTATAATGTTGCTGGGCGATTTCCTGAACAACCGGGTAGGTGATACAGCCGAAGTGGAGCAGAAAACAAATATTCCGCTGCTGGGAGTCATTTCACACATTAGAAAGATAAAAACGCCGATCGTTATCGCCTCCAAGTCACGATCGTTGGCTGCTGAGCAGATCCGGTCTTTAAGAACTGCCCTCGGTTTTACCGGTCGCGGGGGAGAAGTGAAAAGAATAATGGTCACATCGTCTCAGCCTGCTGATGGAAAAAGTTTTATCAGTATTAACCTGGCAGCCAGCTACGCTTTGCTCGGAAAGAAAACAGTACTGGTTGAGCTTGACCTGCGAAAACCACATGTGGCAAAATATCTCGGATTAAAACCAGCTAAAGGTATCTCAGATGTACTTGTAGGGAAAGAAAAGGTGGATAATGTACTGGTTGAAATTCCGGGTTTCGACAGCATGCTGTATTTATTATTACCGTCCGGCTATTTACCTCCCAATCCTGCAGAGCTTATATCTACTGCTCAGATGGATCAGCTGATGGCAGGCCTTGCGGAAAAGTTTGATTTTATTATTATAGACACTCCTCCGTTTGGTCTTGTTACCGATGCGGTGCTGCTGCAAAAACATGCAGATGTTACACTTGCTGTTCTTCGTCAGGGACATACCCATAAGGACGCATACAAGTTGCTTAACTACCGTAAAAAACAACGACCTGACTATCCAATCTATGCAGTGTTGAATGGTGTGGGTAAGAAGAAGAGATATGCAGAGAGTTACGGTTATGGAAAATATTCCACCTACAATTATGGCAAGGGATACTTTGAAGGAGAGGAGGAGTAACGAAGCTATCCTGCAACATTACATGGTCCCGTTTTAAATCAAAGCCTTTTTACTAATCCGACCACCATCCAATGTCTGTTTTTCTTCGGCCCGTTTATTCAAATGAAGGCAGGGTCTTTGGCCTTGATCTTCTAAGATGCCTGGCAATCGTTTTTGTATTGATCGATCACTCGCTATTGCTGCTCCCGGCATTTAGTGGGAGGGACGTTATACGGGAATATGCCGGCGCCATCGGTGTTGAAATGTTTTTTTCTTTAAGCGGGTTCCTGATCGGATCGATCCTTCTCCGGGTTTTTACAAAGAATGCGCATTTTTCAAGTAAAGACCGGCTGCGCTTCTGGTCACGCCGCTGGTTAAGGACTTTACCAGCATTCATCTTTTATCTTCTTTTATTTACAATCGTTGCACTGGCAACCGGTTATGAGGAGTTTGGATCCCCGGGCGTTGCCAGTTTTGTCCAGGTATTATTTTTTATACAAAACCTGGTGTTCATCCATTCGAATTATTTTGGTATTTCCTGGAGCCTGGCTATCGAAGAATGGTTTTATTTGCTGTTGCCGGTAGCTCTGTCGATCGCAGGATCATTGTCACGGTCGGAGAAACGCGTTATATTCCTGCGTACTGTACTGATCATGATCATTGCTTCCTTCCTGCTGCGGATCGTGGTATTTTTCTTTCTTGAAAATGGCGTCTTACCCCGAATAGCCGCGTCCCAGGGTATAAGTGACTTTCTTGAGCGTTTCTATACCGGCGTGAGAAAGATTGTGGCTTTAAGACTTGATGCAGCGTCTTATGGAGTGATCATCGGTTTCATTTATTTTTACCACAGGGATCGATTAATGTCAATACGGAAACCATTATTTCTTGCGGGGTTATTTATTGTTATGATCGCCGCGTGGTTTTACTATTCAATAATTGAACAGCATTTTTCTTTTACTCCATTTGTTTTCACTTTTGCTTTTTTGGGAGTGGGTTTCTCCATGCTGCTCCCTTACAGTATAGGTCTGGAATCAAAAAGATTCCCGCCGCTCCTGGTAAAAGTGATCCAGGTGATCAGCATTATTTCATATTCGGTTTATTTAAGTCATTCTATTTTCCTGAATCTTCTCAGGCACTGGTTGCCTGAAGCCGGATGGCTGACCAGCCTTGCAGCAGTAGCACTGATGCTTACCATTACATATATATCGTCCGTATTATCGTACAACTATATAGAAAGAAGAGGAATGCAGCTTAGGAAAGCTGAGTGAGAATTCTGAAAACCCCCGGTATAAGTAATGATCTCCGACACATCAATAATTGTATTGACGCCAATAAAGAACGAAGACTGGATCCTGGACAGATTTCTTTCTATTACATCCAGATTTGCAGATCACATCATCCTGCTTGATCAAAGTGACGGTGATGAAGCAATGCATACATCGAAAAAATATCCGAAAGCAATATATATCCGAAACGAAAGCAACGAATATGACGAAGAATATCGCCAAAAAATATTGATCGCAAAAGCAAGGGAGCTGGTTGCCGGTAAAAAGTTACTCATCGCCATTGATGTGGATGAGATAATTACAGCGGAGTCCATCAATTCTTCTGAATGGGAAACAATTTGTTCGCAGGCGCAGGGGACACGCATCTTTTTCAGCAAGCCGGACATTTTACCATCCCTGGAAGAATATATAAATTATGAAGAACCTTTTTTGCTGGGTTTCGTAGATGATGGAAGACCACATAATGGAACAAAATTTCACAGCCCACGTCTTCCTTTCAGTGAACAGAGATATTTTTCTCAGTCGATAATATTTATGCACTTCGCACTGGTCAGAAACAAGGAATATCAAGCGAGGCAAAGATTATATTCTGTGATGGAGAATGTTAAACAGACTTCGCAAACAAGATTTCGCCTAAGAAAGTATGCACGACATATGCAGAAGCTACGCAACCGAAACAAGACATATGAAATGCCTGCCGGATGGCTGAAGCCTTACAAGGAGACGGGACTTGATATTGAACATTTTTCAAGCTCAGAAGATAATTCATATAACAGGCAGGTGCTTGCAATATTTAATGACCATCCATCCAGAAAATTCTGGATGGATGATATCTGGTATGTTGATTATGACGAGATCAACCGTGAACTTGGCGGTATTTGTAAAAGACAAATTCATAAACCTTCACCGGTACATGATCTTGCCAGGAACCTGTTCATTCGTGGATATGCTGCATTACTAATCGCAACAGGGAAGATAAATTAATCAAGATGTCTACAGCGCGCAGACTTATTTCAGGCAGTATAGCTTCATGGGTGAGGATCGGGATTATGATGGTATCCCAGGTTGTTTTAGTTCCTGTATATCTCACTTATTGGGATGTATCCACTTATGGTGTGTGGATTGCTGTGCAGGCACTGGTATCAATTGTGTCAACCCTGGACCAGGGGCATCTTTCTTATATGGAATTTGACTTTATGAAGCAAGGGCCGAAAAATGTTGCAGGCCTTCGCCAATCTTTATGGTCCGGCGTCTGGATTGCTTTTTTTGTTGGTATCCTGGAAATAGTTATTGTTTGGGCAGGTATACAACTGGGTATAGCAGCAGGGTTACTTGATAAAGATGTGAATATTTCCGAAGGATTGGTACATCAGGGGATGCTTGTATTATTGTTGCTGACTGTTATCTGGGTCTTCTTAAGCAATATAGGCGGTTTGTTCGTACGTGTCCTTTATCCTTTTGGTTATTACGCAAGGATGAGCTGGTGGGGAGTATGGGCTGCGGTGATGACGGCTTTCGTTCCCGTAATTGCAGTAATGATGGGTGCTGATCTTTTGTGGGCTGGTATTACACTGGCTCTTACGAACATTGCGTATACCATTCCTCAGTTTATAGATATTTTTCGTCTGATGAAAAGGGAAGGGGTAGGCATTCAAAAAGTTGCTCCGGCCAGTGGATTGAAAAATTTCAGTCGTTCACTCGCTCTTTCGGGAAAGAATCTCCTGGAAAATGCGAGGCAGACGGGTGTACGGGTAATCCTTTCACCAATCGTTGGAGCGGTTGGATTGGTAGCATTTACAACCACACGTACTGCCGCAAATATTGCATTGCAGGGCTTGAACACAATCACTGGCCCGCTGATGCCCGAACTCATGAGATTTCTGAATGAAAAGGATCAGCGCAGAATGGAATCTTCATTCAGCCTGATCTGGCTTGTGGTGATATTATTCCTGACTCCGGGAGTTGTCCTGCTTCAGGTGATCATCGTTTATTTTTTCAGGGAGTGGACAAAAGGTCAGGTGGAGTTTAACCCATATCTTTTTTCTTCGCTGTCACTTGGTGTTCTCGTGTATGCGTTATCTCAACCATCTACGGCAATCATACGCGGAAACAACCTCCTGAGACCGCAATTGGTTGTTGCAATTGTAAGCGCTGTGGTTGTAATAGGCGGTATTGTTATCACAGTTCCGGCTTTGGGGATATCAGGCGCCGGCTATTCATTGCTTGCCGGGGAACTTGTCAGCCTGATCCTGTATGTTTACTTTTCAAACAGATGGCTGGCCAGCAATCAGCTGCAATGGCCCTCAAAACTTTTTGCACTGGCAGTTCTGTCTGTATTGCTTTCACTTGCGGCTATGTTAGCGGTTATCCTGTTTCCTGTATACAAATGGATAACATTTGCCGTTTCACTTGTCGCCACCATTTTTATTGCAAGGATTTACTGGAAGGTCCTTCCTGCAATAGCCACCACAGCCGTGAAGTCTTATCTTGGGAAGATCCGGTTGATCAATAAAATTCTATGTTGACGCAACAGCCAAGCGAGCGTATCGAATCAATGGATTCGCTGAGGGGCATCGCCTCATTGCAGGTAGTGATCGGGCACGCGTTGCTTATCATACCGGCATTTACAGTGGCAGTATTGGGTAAAGAGCCCGTTCCGGGAGAATCTTTCGTCAATGCAGTTGCCTTCTCGCCGATCCACCTTGTATGGGCAGCTCATGAAGCGGTGATACTTTTTTTTGTAATGAGCGGCTTTGTACTGGCCATCCCGTTCTATAAAAAAAAGAAGCTGCAGTTCGGCGGGTTCGTCGTAAAGAGGTTTTTCAGGATATATGTACCCTACATTGCGGTGCTTTTGCTGGGATGGTTATGCTGCACCATTTTCTTGAACACTCCACGTGATCCGCGATTCAGTGAATGGTTTAATGCAATATGGGCAAGACCTGTAACATCTGAGGACTGGTTTTCATTTGTGACATTGCAGGACTCTTCATTTCATAATGTGGTGACTTCTCTGTGGACGCTGCCGATAGAGATAAAGGCATCACTGCTCATGCCATTTATTGCCCTGGCATTTGACAGGATCCGCAGCGGATTTATCTTGCTTGGCATAATCGTGCTCAACATCATCTTATTCAAGATCGGCAAAAAGTTTGGCTGGCATGAACGGTATCCTGAGTTCAAGCTTTTTTATTATCTGACCTTCTTCCTGATGGGAGCTTCCCTTTCGAAGTTCAGGGCTGTAATCGCAGGCCGCCTGAACAATGCAGGCAAGCCAGTGCTGATCATACTTGCCTTACTCGCCGCATGCTTGTATGTTTTTGAATGGATACGATGGATTTTGCCGGCCAACCTGCCGGAACTTGCCATCCGGATCATTCCGGCAGATTATGCTGTAGCTGTTTCTGCTGTTTTGCTGATCAGTCTCGCTGTCACGAATAAAGGAGCAAACCTTCTTCAGCATAAAACCCTGGTTAAACTGGGCGAGATATCTTTCAGTCTTTACCTGTTGCATCCTATCGTGATAGGTATAGTCGGATATACGATCGGACCATTGGTCCCGTTTTACGTATCGATCATTATATCAGTAGTGTTGTCCGCTGTGATCGCATTACCGTTCTCTAAATTCGTGGAAGTGCCGGTTCAGAATCTGGGCCGCAGGCTCAGCGCGAAAATAAATGGCAAATAACAATGACTGATTTCAATAAAACGCCGGCAGTCTCTATTATTACCATCGTTTATAATGGTCTTCCTTATCTCAAGCAATGTGTGGAATCTGTACTTTCCCAGGATTTTACAGATTGGGAACTCATCATCAGTGATGATGGTTCCAATGACGGAAGCCGAGACTATATCACCGGATTGAATGACCCAAGGATCAAATTTTTCCTTCAGGAGAAAAATCTCGGAATATTCGGAAATCTCAATTTTGCTTTCAGCCAAATTAAAGCGGGGATCTGTCAGCTTTTATGTCAGGACGATTATTTTACCGACAATACCTCACTAAGCAGAGTAGTTGATTTCTGGAAAAAAGCCCCGGAGTCAGTAGGTTTTGCCCGGTTCAATCACGGAGCACTTGCGGAGAAGCAGCTTTATGCATTTCAGAAAAGCTATCTCCCTCGTGTGATCCCGAGCGAAAATGCGGATCTGCTGTTTTATATATTTGCAAACATCCCGGGTAATCTTTCGGACGTATCATTAAGATCATCGCTCGTGAAGGATGCAGGTGGTTTCAGAACTGACCTGCCTTATGCAGGTGACTTTGAGTTCTGGGTGCGCGCTGCGCAGATCACTGATTTTGCCATCGAGGACCAAACTGTAGTAGAGGTCAGACGACACCAGGGCACGGCGTCAAATTATCTGAACCGCAAAGGTGAATTGTTCAAGCAGAAAAAGCAGATAATAGAAATATTATTTAAGAGACTACGTGTGCAATATCCCGATGCACTCTTTGCACTCAGGCTGCATGGCACACTGCAATATGACTCGCTTCCCCGTGATTCCGCTTTCAAAGCCTTATTGCGTGGTGGTGGGCCGTATTACAAGGCATTCAATAAAGCTGCAGCGGGTGCTGCATTTTCATTCGGCCCGGTAGCGAATTTGTTATTATATGTATTATCGGCCGGGGGAAGAATAGGACGGGTATATACCGCAAAAAAACTACTGAAAAAATCGAACCGTTACAATTGATCAATTTTTTATAATCAAGTATACGAACAGGTTGTAAATGCAAGGGACGATTGAAAAAGATCTGAGACAGGAAACTAAGAACACAGGTACCACTATACAGTGGGACCAGGGGCGTTTTCTTGCCGGGTTCCTGAAATGGTCCTGGATCATCCTGATCTTTGCAGGTATAGTCCAGTGCATCGTCTGGCCTTACCTCAAAACTGCATTTGCATTTTTTGTGATCCTCGTCGCATGGCGGCTTGTTACCAGATTTGTAATGCGCGCGCAGATCATCAGGGAATATCCATTGTCTTCGTTTGTGATATTGGGCTTCAGTTTATCGCAGTATTGTTTTCCACTGGTCTTCACTTTAATGGAAGGAAAACCGGTTACTTATAATCTGAAACTCCCATTCACCGTTTTTGTTCATTCGCTTCTGGCTATCGTTGTTGTTATTTCGGCACACCTGTTTTATCGCTTTCTTCGGAAAAGCCGCCCGATCCTTTTTAACAGGTTTCAGTTAACGCTTGCGAAGGGAGGTATTTTTCGTGCTCCCGGCGATGCCCAGATCTGGATGATGGGTATCATTGGACTTGCTGCGATGTTCTATGTTTACTTTTATTCACCATCTGTTGGAAATGAGGTCGAAGGCGCAGGTAATAAATTTATTCAGGGATTGATCCCTTTTACCTATGCCCCTTTTTATCTTTTGATCAAGCCGATGTTCGGCCGGTATGATGTGAAGAAAACGCCGGTTTTACCTTTTGTAATCTTCGTCATCCTGTTGTTCATCGTAAGCATAGGGCGGAACAGCCGCGGCGCATTTATGTTCGGTTTCACCGGGCTTGGATTTGGATATATCTGGGGTTTGCTGCAGGGGATCTTTCCTGGGAAAATACTGACCGTAAAAAATCTGATCATTGGTGGAGTTTGTATGTGGATCATCACAGGTCCGTTTGCCGATCTTGGTACTGCCATGGTGATCGTAAGAGGAGAACGGTTTGACATGACCAGGAGTCAACTGTTATCCCTTACACTGGAGAAATATAATGACAAAAAGGCCCTTGCTGCAAGAAAGAAATTCATTACTGAGGTAAGTAACACCGGCTGGGATGAGCACTATCTTGACAACGTACTTCTTTCCCGTTTTACAAATTTGAAATTCAATGACGCAAGTCTTGAAATATCTGAAAAGATCGGGATAGATCCGGTAGTTCAATCATTTGCTATAGAAAGACCATTGGCTATTCTGCCGCAACCTTTCATCGATTTCCTGGGATTGGATATCGATAAAGCGAAAGTAAATGCGGGTTCCACCGGGGATATATTGTTTGAACGCGTCGGCGGAAGCAACGCCATTGGTACGTTCAGGGTAGGACATTTTGCCGGAGTGGGTATGGCTTCATTCGGCTGGCTTTACCTTGTTTTCCTTTTTATACTGATCATTCCTGTTTTTTTTCTATGGGATTTGCTGGTGATCCGTGTCCGCGTAAAGAGTAAACGCAAAAAACAGTTTGTTTTCAGTATGGCAGTGTTGCTAAGTATGCACACGCTCTACTTTTTTATCAATTTTGAAAATGTTTTTTTTATACTTCAGTTCCTGATCCGGAACTGGATAGAATTAGTATTGCTCTATCTGTTCCTGTTTCATTGTACAAGGTTTGCAACTTTGTTGGTCAGGAAAAGGAACTGATAACTCCGATGGCTTGTTCAGGTAAACGTTGAATTATGTCTGTACCAATATCCACCATACTTTACATTGGGGAAGATAAACAAAGTTCCACATCGTTTCATCGAGCAAAAGCGCTGGAACGGTTAGGGCATAAGGTGATCTTCTTTAACCCCTATAGCATTTTACGGGAATCGAAATATTCAAGATACCTTTCTCCGATCCACTTCCGGACAGGCTACAGATTTGTGCAGAAAAAAGTCCGCTCCCGTCTGTCATCATTTTTGACACATACTCCCGGAATTGATATAATATGGGTAAACAGCGGTGAATTGCTCGGGCCATCGGTTCTCAATTTATTGAAGAGCACCGGCAAGCCCGTTGTTCTATATGTCAATGATGATCCCACCGGCGGAAGGGATGGTAACCGCTTTCTTTCCCTGATCAGGTCGATCCCATTATATGATTTATGTGTTGTTGTAAGAGATCAGAATGTAGAGGAGTTCAGGGCTGCCGGGGCGAAGCATGTGATGCGGGTTTTCATGTCTTATGATGAAGTAAAACACGCACCACTGAGACCTGAGGAACTCAATACCGGTTTGCAGTCCGACGTTGCTTTTGTTGGAACCTGGATGAATGGAGAAGGGCGTGACACTTTTATGCTGACATTGATCAAAGCAGGAATAAAGGTGGCTATATGGGGAGACCGTTGGGAGAAATCTCCGCACTGGAACGAACTTCAACCTTATGTCAGAGGCAAAGCCCTTGCGGGTGCGGACTATGTATCTGCCATCCAATGTGCGAAGATCTGCATCGGCCTGTTGTCAAAGGGTAACCGGGATGAACATACGCAGCGGACTGCCGAGATTCCGTTTATCGGAGGATTATTTTGCGCAGAACGTACGCCGGAGCATACACAATTACTGAAAGAAGGAGTGGAAGCTGTTTACTGGAACGATGCTGCAGAATGTGCCGCCGCCTGCGCTGCTTTGTTAAAGGATGATAAAAGGAGAGAAGAGATTCGTATGGCTGGAAGTAGAAAGATCCGGATCTCAGGAATGGGAAATGAAAATGTGACACAAAGGATCCTCGAGGAGTTGTCATCTCTTGGATTGCTATCTGCAAAATAATATTCTGTTTAACCGGTTGAGGAACCATCTCACATGAACCTGATTTTTTTTACGCATCCATCTTTTCTGCCATCTCAAAGTATGCCAAGGTATGCTAAATGGGTAATCGATGGTATGCAAAGAAGAGGACATAGTACAGAACAATGGCAACCAACACCATTGTTTTACCGGTTGCCGGTTCCATCCGGTCTTAAAAAATGGATGGGGTATATTGATCAATACATTGTTTTTCCGGCACAGGTACGGAAGAAGCTAAGAAAGATTAATGATCAGTCGATCTTTATATTCACTGATCATGCACTGGGTCCATGGGTCGGGCTTGTAAAAGACCGCAAACACGTCATACATTGTCATGATTTCCTTGCACAGGAAAGTGCAATGGGAAAATACAAAGAGAATCCGACTGGCTTTACCGGAAGGATATATCAATCTTTCATCCGGCGGGGTTTTACGAAAGGCAGGAATTTTATCTCTATTTCGCAGCGCACTAAACAAGATCTCTCGGCATTTCTGCCGCATACGCCGGAGATCTCAGAGATTGTTTATAATGGCATTACCAGAGAGTTTCGTGAATTTGGTGATAGAACAGAGCTGCGGAAACAGTTGGCTGAGGAAACAGGCATCGGGCTGCAGCATGGCTATATTCTTCATGTCGGCGGAAATCAATGGTATAAAAACCGCACTGGCGTCATAAAAATTTATGATAAATGGAGAGCCTTGTCCACGCTTAAACTACCATTGTTACTCGTTGGAAATCCACCTGCAAGAGAAATACAGGAAGCTCGCGATGCTGCAAGGTTTAAAGACGATATTTACTTCCTGACGGGTAAAGATGACCTTTTTATTGAAAGGACTTATGCGGCTGCAACAGTATTGTTGTTTCCTTCCTTACATGAGGGATTCGGATGGCCACTGATTGAAGCGATGGCCTCTTTTTGCCCGGTGATCACAACGGATGCTGCGCCTATGAATGAGATCGGTGCGGATTGTGTTGTATACATTCCTCCAAGACCCGCGGAAGAGAGTGCATATGAAGAATGGCTGAGACAGGCAGCTGGCATACTGGAGTCCTTTCTGTATTCGAGCGATGAAGAAAAACATGAGCTGACAAAGCGTGGCAAAATAAATCTGAAAAGATTTGATGCTGAGAAAGCGCTTGATAAAATGGAAGCTATATATAAACAGATCCTGAATAAACAGTAATGAATATTTTACGGGTTATCACCAGTATGAACCCCATGCTTGGAGGGCCATCGCAGGGCATCCGGAATTCAATACCGGCATTGCAGCAACTGGGGATCAACAATGAGATCGTTTGCTTTGATGATCCGGCCAGGGAGTTTATAATCGGCGGAGATCTTACCATTCATGCATTGGGTGATGGCAAAGGTCCCTGGTGTTACAATTCGAAATTTGTATCGTGGCTGTCAGATAACCTCATGCGTTTCGATGTAGTAGTGATTCATGGCCTATGGCTGTATCACAGCTTTGCCTGTTTTCAAGTCTGGAACCGCTTAAAAAAAGCGGGAAAAGGTACCGTCCCGCGGTTATATGTGATGCCTCATGGAATGCTTGACCCATATTTCCAGGAATCAGCAACGCGAAAGTTAAAAGCGATTCGGAACAGGCTATACTGGCAATTTATTGAGGGAAAAATAATTAATAATGCTGATGGTATATTGTTTACTACCGAAGATGAACTGACCTTGGCGAGAAGATCTTTTCGTCCCTACCATCCCAGGTCGGAGTTGAATATAGGATACGGCATTCCCGCCCCACAGCCTTATAACAAGGAAATGAAGGCAGCTTTTCTTGCAAAATGTCCTGAGCTGAAAGAACATAATTATCTTCTTTTCCTGAGCCGCATCCATGCGAAGAAAGGCATTGATCAGTTGATCAAAGTGTATATACAGCTAGCGGATAACGGAATTAAGATGCCCCGGCTGGTAATTGCAGGCCCTGGTATGGATACTGCATTCGGCAAGGATCTTGCGCGCGAGGCAGCAAAAACCGAAAGCATTTTATTTCCGGGAATGCTTACCGGCGACGCCAAATGGGGCGCATTTTATGGGTGCGAAGCTTTCATTCTTCCCAGCCATCAGGAGAATTTTGGCATCGCACTGGTAGAAGCGATGGCATGTGGAAAACCGGTGCTGACGACCTGCCAGGTGAATATCTGGAAAGACATTGAGAAAGGCGAGGCGGGGTTGATCTGCGAAGACAATGAGGAAAGTATCCGTAAGCAGCTGCTCAGCTGGAATGAGATGGACATCGCCAGGAAAATACAGACAGGAGTAAATGCCCTGAGAACATATAACCAACGTTTTTCCATCGAAAGCAATGCCCTCCTGATGGCAACTATGCTGGGCTATCAACCCGAAGCCACAACAGATCAGTTTCATACATGAACCTTAATCAAGGGGACTAGTACTTATGAATGATAAGAACTTAATATCACAGACAGCCGATAATAATCAAGTACAGGCTGACCCTTATACCGTGGCGATGTTTTCCCTGAGCAACCGGCTCAAACGGGCCGCCTGGATTGCTGTATGGGCGCTGTTATGCCGCTGGACTCCGAAACCATTTCATCAATGGCGTATACTGGTATTGCGGTTGTTTGGAGCAAAAATCGGCCGTTCCAATTATATCTATCCAAATGCACGCATCTGGGCGCCGTGGTTATTGCAGACTGGTGATGTGGTTACGATCGGACCTGAAGTGGAAGTGTATAATCCGGGCGGGCTTGTATTGGGGCATCACGTTATTATTTCACAGGGCGCATATATCTGTGGCGCGACGCACGACTATAACTCTGCCGATTTCACATATCTCAAGAAAAAGATTACAATGGCTCCCTACACCTGGATTTGTGCGAAGGCAATCGTGTTACCTGGAGTAACTTGCGGTGAAGGCAGTGTTCTGGGAGCTGCATCACTTACCTCGAGGGATTTGCTCCCCTGGTCAGTTTATGCAGGCAATCCGGCAAGAAAGGTCAAAGAGCGTATTAACTTTACCGCAGTTGTTGACCATGATAAATTGAATTTTTGACGTATCTATTGCGGGCGTTGACCGCTTAAAATGATAATCGGGTGTTTTTTTATGAAGCAGGAAATTTATGATCTGTGTGTGATCGGTACAGGACCGGCAGGAATTATTGCAGCATTGGAATTTGCCAGAAATAATCCTGAAAAAAAAGTTCTTCTTATTGAATACGGCAGTGAAAAGAAGAATGGAAAAAATAAGCTTGATGATTCGATCCATATTGATAATCCCGTAAATCATCACGGACCTTACGAATGCACCAATAAAGGATTGGGTGGCACTTCGGCCACCTGGGGAGGGAGATGTGTGATGTATAATGATATCGATTTTATTCCAAGACCGGTTGTAGGAAACGGTTGCACCTGGGATCTGGAGCTGTTTACCGAAACTAAAAAATATCTCGCGAAGGCCGCCGAATATTTTGAATGTGGTGAACCCGCTTTCGATATTAGAGAAATGACAAAAGGACCGCAAACGCCGATCGCTGAAAATTTTGTCAATGGCGATGTGATAGATACAGCGCTTGAACGATGGAGCAGCCCAACGCGCTTCGGTAGCCGTTACAAGGCAGAGATCACATCCCTGGCAAACCTCGACCTGGTATATGATATGGAGGCAAGAGATTTTGGAACCCCGGTTGGTACAGGTACAGTAAAAGAACTGACACTCAGGCATACGCAAACAGGTACGCAGCACATAATCAAATCGAAATTTTTTATACTTGCTGCCGGCGCCCAGGAAACGACACGGATACTTCTGAGAAATCCACAGCTCTTCGATAAACTCGGTAGCCCGCCCCGGGCATTGGGCCGCTATTATCAGAGCCATGTATCCGGAAAAATAGCATCAGTGAAATTTTATGGAGATCCCCGGAAAACTGATTATGGTTTCCTGCGGGACAAAGACAATATTTATCTGAGAAGAAGATTTCAATTTGCCGACGAATACCTTGCAAAAAATGATCTGCTTAATGTAGCGATATGGCTCGATAATCCGCTGTATCATGACCCGGCACATAAAAGTGGAGCAATGTCTTTTATGTACCTCGCAATGATCACGCCCGTTCTTGGTAAGAAACTCGCGCCACCGGCCATCGCTGAATCCATTACCAAGGGTAAAGTAAATAAACTTGGTTCACATTTTCTGAATGTGCTCAAAGGACTTCCAGGATCGCTTGTTATTCCAGCCAGGATCTTCTTTAAACGATATATAGGAAAAAGAAAACTTCCGGGTGTTTTCCTGTACAGTGCTGCTAACCGTTACGCGCTCCACTTTCATGCAGAACAGACTCCGATAGAAGAAAATGCAATGAGGCTTGGCCCTGACAGGCAGTCTTTGTACATTTCATATAAGCTCGATCCCAGAGACATCCATTCAATCATAAAAACGCATCAGAAACTGGATGAATGGCTGAGACAATGTAATTGTGGAGAGCTTGAATACTGGTATCCTGAGAATGAACTGTATGCAGCTATTGAGAGGATCTCAAAAGATGGGATCCATCAATCCGGTACTACCAGGATTGCAGATTCTGCCGATGAAGGTGTAGTTGACCGGGATCTGTTGCTGTTTGGAACAGACAATGTATATATCTGCAGCAGCTCGGTTTTCCCGACTTCCAGCCAGGCCAATCCAACTTTCTTTATCGGCTGCATGGCTGCACGGCTTGCCGATCATATTAAAACCAAAATGGGATGAAATACGTAGAATTGATGCCAGGTATCCGGTCTTCTGCTATAGGTTTTGGTTGTGCTCCGGTAATGGGTGCGGTATCCGGCAATAAAGCAAAGATCGCCATTGATGCAGCCATTGATGCGGGTGTTAATCATTTTGATCTTGCCAGATCGTATGGATATGGAGATGCTGAGCAATTTGTAGGCAAACTGACGAAGGGGCGCAGGGAACAAATTGTACTCGCGAGCAAATTTGGAATTGCCGTGAGCGGAAAAGCAAAACTATTCAGGCCGTTGAAGCCACTGATCCGTTTGATGAACACTAAAAGTAAGGAACATGCAGCATCCGCCACGCCTGTTGCCGAACACTCATTAGCGAGGTTTCATTTCAGGGTTCCTGCAAACCCTGAAGAAATGAAGAAAAACCTGGAGATAAGCCTTCGCGCGTTGAAAACAGATTATCTCGATTATTATTTTATCCATGAGCCACCGGTAAGACTGGCCAACATTGAAGAATTGATCGCCTTTTCCCGGGAGCTGAAGAAACAGGGAAAGATCAGGGCATTTGGTCTGGCCTGCTGGAGAGACCAGTTTTCCTTACACTCCGATTATCTTGACCGGTTTGATGTTCTTCAATTCGATCTTTCCCCGGGAGCGCCCGGTTATGAACAGACTATTCGCGATAGGACGTCACAATCAAATATAATTTTCTCACCACTGAAAGGTGGCAAAAAGGAGCTGACTGCCGGACAAAAGCTTTCAGCATTAAAAAATGACCTGCCTAAAAGCGTCATACTTTGCTCAATGTTCAATCTGCAACATCTCGCAACCAATACCGCAATATTTAAATAGCATTTTTGCGATTGAAACCCATTAATCTTTGAATAAGAGCCTTAATAATATCATCACATGCCCGAGATACTGGATCTGACAATTGCAATACCTGTAAAAAATGAAGAACGCAATATAAAAGGTTGCCTGGAATGCATTGGAGAACAGTTCGTGAAGAAGATCGTACTGATCGACTCTGGAAGTACAGATGCCACTCTTGAGATCGCACGCTCATATGGTGCGGAGATAATCGATTTCAAATGGAATGGAAAATACCCCAAAAAACGCAACTGGTATCTGGAAAATCATCAGCCTGATACAAAATGGGTGCTTTTCCTGGATGCTGATGAATATCTTACCCCAGCGTTCAAGAACTCGCTTAGACATGCCATTTCATCAGACGATAAAGAAGGTTTCTGGCTCAACTACACGATTTATTTCCAAAATAAAATACTGAAAGGTGGATACCCTTTAAAGAAGCTTGCTCTTTTTCGTGTCGGAAATATCCGTTACGAAAAAATAGATGAAGAAAGCTGGAGTGGGCTGGATATGGAGATACATGAACATCCTATTGTTTCAGGCAAAACGGGACAGATCAAAGCACGGATCGACCACCAGGATTTCCGGGGTATAGATCATTATATAAAGAAACACGATGAGTACGGAACCTGGGAAGCCAGGCGATTTTTAAGGCTCAGGAATAATAACGCTATTTGGAACGATCTGACATGGAAACAGAAAATGAAGTACCGGTTGATGAATACCCCATACCTGGGGCCGATGTTTTTTATCGGTAGTTTCTTTTTTATGGGCGGCTTTCGTGATGGCAGAAGAGGGTTCACCTTTTCATTGATGAAAATGTCTTACTTCACCCAGATCTATTGCAAGATCCGGGAGTATAAAAAAAACTAGCGGAAAAGCAAGTATATTCAACTTTTTTATAAAACGAATAATAAAAATGTAATACGAACGTATATAGAATAATGGTTTGCACTTAGTGTTGACCTGATAAAGCCATTATCCTGTATGTTTAAGAAAACCATCATCTCGCTCATCACCATTTTTTGTGCCCTGTCACCTGCGGCCGATGCTCAGCCCGGCTGTACCGCCCAGGGTGATCAGACCAGTTATGGAACTAATAACCAATGGATTGGTTATGTCTATGACAATCTTGATTTTACCGGCTATATGGGGTATGTCACTGCCGGAACTCCGGCCAGTCCGAATTTCAATACAGATTTTGGCGGCCCTTACACCAATTATTCTGTTGCCGGGTGTGTTACATATACCGAGAGTTTCAGTGTCCGGTATAAGCTCCGGAAGAATTTCGCCCCTGGCAACTATGAATTTACCATATCGGGAGATGACCGCGTTCGCCTGAGTATTGATGGTGGTGCAACCTGGTTACTCAATGGATGGGTTTATTCGGGATATGCCCCGTTGAGCACTGAAGTGACATTGAGCGGAGACTATGACCTGGTGCTTGAATATAGCGAAGGTACATCCCTTAATACCGTATATTTCAATGTTGAACCGGCTTGTTCCGCAACCGGAACCACCACAACCTACGGAACCGGAAATGTTTGGGAAGGATATGTTTATAGAGGTATCTACTTCAATAACTTTAAAGGTACTGTGCAGAAAGGTGATGTAAGCTCAATGAATTTCAATGAGAACTTTGGAGGATCTTCGGTTCAATATCCTACAAGTTCCTGCACAGTTGAAACCGACTTCTTTAGTGTACGATATCGCCTGAGACATACTTTCACTCCCGGGTCCTACTCATTCACGATCAGTGGTGATGACAAGTATCGTTTTAGTCTTGACGGAGGAGCTACCTGGATTATAGACCGATGGCTTTTTGATAATGGTAATACTACCCGCGTCTATACCACGAACCTGAACGGTGCATATGATATGGTGCTTGAGTATTATGAGAAAGATGGATCGAATGATCTGAGCTTTAGTCATGCAAAGAATGTCACCTTGCCGTTGGATCTGATCAGTTTCAGCGGTCAGCATGCCGCAGATGGAAATGTCCTGCGCTGGCGGATAGCTTCGGCTGATGCTCAACCAGGTGCCTTTGAGATAGAATCAAGTACGAACGGAAGCGAATTTTCAAAGCTGGCTAACCTCGCTAAAATGACAGGGCAGCTTGATTATTCTTATACAGACAGATATCCGGCAGGCGGCATCATTTTTTATCGCCTGAAAATAATTGATGAACTGGGAAATATCAGTTATTCGAAAACGATATCTATTCATGCTGCTACAGGTAAAACAAACATATACCCTTCAATGGTTAGCAACGGACTGTTGAATATCCAAACAGCAGTCAGCGCCGGAAAATCCGTTTTATCTCTTACAGATATAAATGGGCGTCAGGTAGCTCAATGGCAGTTTGAAAGTCTGCCAGCAGGTAGTGTCAAACAAATTAATATCACAAATTCAGGCAATTTACACGGAGTCTTTATTGCCAGATTGCTGACGGAAAACAAGGTGATCAGTACGCAGAAACTAATATTTCCCTAATCAATAAAAACGAATAGCATGGTCCTGCCCTCTTTTTTAAGGGGGCAGGCTTTGCTTTTCTGATAATTGACGTGAAAAGAATATTGCTTATTGGTGGTAATTATTACCCCGAACTGACAGGAATCGGACGTTACAACGGAGAAATGATGGATTGGCTCTCTTCCCAGGGCTACCATTGTACGGTCATTACTACCTATCCTTATTATCCGCAATGGAAAATAACGGATGAGTATCGCAGGAAAAGCAGGTGGTACACCCGGGAGAAAAAAGGCAATATTGATGTTCATCGCTGCCCTCATTATGTGCCCGCAAAACCAGGCGGGCTGAAGCGGATGATGCTTGACTTTACCTTCACAGTATCGGGATTTTTCAAATTGCTGCAAATAGCCTGTGGTCCGAAACGGGACATTGTGATCGTGGTTGTTCCCCCATTTGTTCCCGGATTTCTCGCAGTATTATATAAATGGCTTCGTGGTGCCAAACTCGTTTACCATGTGCAGGATCTCCAGATCGAAGCGGCACGTGATCTGCAAATGGTGCGCTCCAAAGCTATGATCAGGATGATGTTTGCAATGGAGCGGTTTATTTTGAAACGGGCAAGCTATCTCAGCAGTATCTCTGCGGGTATGGTAAAAAAGGTCAGGGAAAAAACCGGCAGGGAAACGATATTCTTTCCGAACTGGTCTGACACTTCCAGGTTTTATCCCATGCCTTCTGCCGGACTGAAACAGCAGTTCGGTCTCGCGGGTACAGATAAAGTGGTGCTATACTCAGGCGCCATCGGGGAAAAACAGGGGCTTGATGTGATCCTTTCTGCAGCCGCTATCCTGAAAGATCTTCCCTCATTGAAATTCATTATCTGCGGTACAGGTCCTTATCGTACACAACTGGAACAGATGGCTGCCGATATGGGTATCCAGAATCTGCTGTTCATGCCGCTGCAGCCAACCGAAAAATTGAATGCGTTCCTCAACATGGCCGACATCCACCTTGTGATACAGAAAGCGGATGCAAGTGACCTGGTGATGCCATCAAAGCTGACCAATATACTGGCGGTCGGCGGACTGGCCATTGTTACTGCCAACCCGGGAAACAGTCTTTATGATGAAATACATTCACGCCAGATCGGCCTTCTTTCAGAAGCAGAAAATGCAGAGGCTCTTGCAGAAACAATTCATAAAACTTTGGTAGATGACCTTTCTGCCATCAAGATCCGGGCAAGGGAATATGCGGAAAACTATATTTCTATCGAAAAGATCATGCAGCGCTTTGCAGGCGAGATCGGGTTGCGCGAAGCAGATGCCGCCCATTCGGCATCAGCCGCAGCAAAGCAATTGCCTTAAGTCAGTGACACACTAACACGTTATCATTGAGACAATTCATCTATAATATCATATACCATCTTTCTGATTTGGGAGGTATCGATTACATTTGCAAAAAACCACGTTAATATTCTATGGGAAAAAAAGCCATAATTACCGGTGTGACCGGACAGGATGGAGCCTATCTGTCCGAACTGCTCTTAGCAAAAGGATACGAAGTGCATGGTATCAAAAGAAGGTCTTCGCTCTTTAATACAGACAGGATCGACCATCTTTACCAGGATCCGCACGAAAAAAATCTCCATTTCAAATTACATTATGGCGACCTGACTGACAGCACCAACCTGATCCGTATCATCCAGGATGTACAACCCGATGAGATCTACAACCTCGGTGCGATGAGCCATGTAAAAGTAAGTTTCGATACTCCTGAATATACGGCCAATGCAGATGGTATCGGTACGCTGCGCATTCTTGAAGCGGTACGCTTGCTTGGTCTCTCAAAGCAAACAAAGATCTACCAGGCATCCACTTCCGAATTGTATGGCCTGGTACAGGAAGTGCCCCAGAAAGAAACGACCCCGTTTTATCCAAGAAGCCCTTATGGTGTGGCTAAACTTTATGCATACTGGATCACAGTGAACTACCGTGAAGCGTACGATATGTTCGCTTGTAACGGGATCCTCTTTAACCACGAGAGCCCGCTGCGTGGTGAAACATTTGTAACCCGTAAGATCACCCGTGCTGTTTCACAGATCGCGCTTGGTATGCAGGAGAAACTGTATATGGGTAATATCGATGCGCGTCGTGACTGGGGACACGCGAAAGACTATGTAGAAGCTCAATGGCTCATCCTGCAACAGGATGTGCCGGAGGATTATGTGATCGCTACCGGTGTGACCACAACCGTGCGGGATTTTATCAGGATGTCATTCCATGAAGTGGGCGCGGAAGTGGAGTTCAAAGGATCAGGCGTGGATGAAAAAGGATATATCAAATCATCCAATGATCCGGTGAATCTGCCAGTGGGCAAAGAAGTCGTTTGCATCGATCCGAAGTATTTCCGTCCGACAGAAGTTGAGTTGCTGATCGGTGATCCTACCAAAGCAAAAACGCAACTTGGCTGGGAACCCAAATATGATCTTGCAGCATTGGTAAAAGAGATGATGGCAGCAGACATGGAACTGTTCAGAAAAAATAAGCTGCTGAAAGAAGCTGGCTTCGAAATACTGAAACAACACGAATAGAAATTAAAAATTCAAAAGTAAAAAGTAAGAATATCAGTCAACACAGGCAGAGAAATCATTTGATCCTCACCTGCTTTTAATAAATTCAAAGTGAAAAGTAAAAGATAAAAATGTCGGCGCAGGTGGGGAAGCCCCTGATCCAGTGCCTGATATTTTTACTTTTTACTTTTTACTTTTTACTTTGAAAACCATGGAAAAACACCAGAAAGTATATATCGCCGGTCATAGAGGAATGGTGGGAAGCGCCATTTTTCGTAAACTGGAGCAAGAGGGCTTTGATAATATTATTGTAAGTACTTCAGATAAACTTGATCTCCGCAATCAGCAGCAGGTAGCCGGGTTTTTTGCAAAAGAAAAACCTGAATTTGTTTTTCTTGCTGCCGCAAAAGTGGGTGGTATCGTTGCCAACAATACTTACCGCGCAGAGTTTATCTATGATAACATCATGATCCAGTCGAACGTGATCCATCAATCTTACCTGAATGGTGTAAAAAAACTCATGTTCCTCGGATCGTCCTGCATTTATCCAAAAATGGCGCCTCAGCCATTGAAAGAGGAGTATATGCTCACCGGGCCGCTGGAAGATACCAATGAGCCTTATGCGATCGCAAAGATCGCGGGTATCAAAATGTGCGATGCCTACCGGGCACAATACGGTTGTAATTATATTTCGGTAATGCCAACCAACCTGTATGGTCCGAATGATAATTATGATCTTCAGAAGTCGCATGTGTTGCCAGCCCTTCTACGAAAATTCCATGAAGCAAAAGTAAATGGAGATGCAAACGTCACTGTATGGGGTAGTGGCAAACCGCTGAGAGAGTTCCTGCATGCAAATGATCTTGCTGAGGCCTGTTATTATCTGATGCAGCATTATAATGAACCCGGACTGGTAAACATTGGGGTGGGAGAAGATATCAGCATTAAAGATCTGGCAGAATTGGTGAAGAAGATAACCGGCTTTACCGGAGATATTGTATGGGATACATCAAAACCTGACGGTACACCGCGCAAATTGATGGATGTAACAAAGCTGCACAGCTTTGGCTGGAAAGCGAAGATCGGCCTGGAAGAAGGGATACGCCAGGTATATGAAGAAAAGTTTGCAGAGAAAGTAAGCTGATATTGATTTATAGAAAGGTGCCGGAGGCAGAATGCTTCCGGCATTGTTTTTTTGCGATCGCCTGCCGTTTTACAGCGCATAAATTTACCCTGTGAAAAAAACGATCCTGCAGATCCTTGTACTGGCATCACTGCTGATGCTGTTGATCCCGGACTTTCACCCGGAAAGATGGTACAGCAATGGCTATCATCAGTGGCTGGACATTCTTCAGCATAGCGGCTATTTCTTTTTGTTCACACTGGGCATGTTATGGATTTTCCCCTCTGTCCGGCGCGTTATCCCCTGGTATTTACTCATCGTGCTTGTTGCGACATTGCTGGAGATCGCGCAGATCTGGATCCCGCAACGCAGTTTTTCTTTTATTGATATGTGCAGCAACCTGCTCGGCATTACGCTTGGCTACTGTTGCTGGTGGGCAATAAAAAAGGCCTTCCGCCGTTCGGGAAAAGGCCGCGCAAATGGTTGAGGGAATGATCTTTTCAGCCGGATCCAGGCCAAAGCCGTTCGAAACTTACTGTATATTTGCAACCTGAACCAACCACGCCCTTCTTCCTATGCGCAACCGGTATTTGTATTTCTTGCGGATCGTATTGATCGTTTGCGACCTGATCATGATCAACGGATGCTATTGGGCCTGTTATCTGCTGATCAATTCGGTTTGGGACAAACTCAGACTGGAAACCTACCTTGATTTCGTCTCCCCATTCAATCTTATCTGGCTTGTGACCGTCACTGTCTTCCGGATGTACAGCGATGAAACCGTACGCAAGATCGAACGATTGATGCGTGCCACCTGGAAGTCTGTTGTATCGCTCATGATCCTTTTCTCGCTTTATCTTTTTGTCACAAAGAACTACGCACTGTCAAGACAGTTCCTTTTATTCCTTTTTACTTTTTTATCTGTTGGATTTTTTATCAGCAGGTTTGTGATCACTGTACTTGAGAATTCAAAGGCAAGACAACGTTCCCGTTATCGTGTTAAAGTTGCAGTGCTTGGATTTAATGACACAGGGATCAAACTGGCTGAATACTTTGGATTGCATGCAAGTGAATTTAAATTTGAAGGGATACTGGATGAAGGTGATAAGACCACGTTCGTGAATAAGAACATGCTGCAGCTGCACGATGTGATCCGCCGCGGAATAAGACAGGCATCGCTGAGAAGTATTGATGAAGTGTATGCATCTGTGCCGCCCGCTTATCTTGTTACGGCGCATACCCTGGTGGAGGAAGCCGAAAAGCAATGTGTGAAACTGAAGATCGTTCCTGATCTTAACAGTGTTATCGCAGCGCATTTTCAGATCAGGTATATGAATGATTTTCCGGTTTTGTCATTAAGACCTGAGCCACTGGAAAATCTTCATAATAGATTTAAGAAACGATTGTTTGATTTTGTATTCAGCTTATTGGTGATCGTATTGGTCCTTAGCTGGCTATACCCTGTCATCGCATTGCTGATCAAGATGCAAAGCCCGGGGCCGGTGTTGTTTAAACAAAAGCGCAGTGGCCGCAATAACAAACCTTTCATGTGCTATAAGTTCAGAAGCATGCGCGTGAATAAGGAAAGTGAGAAGTTGCAGGCTACAAAAAATGACAGCCGCATCACACCGATCGGGAAGTTCTTAAGGCGGAGCAGCCTGGATGAATTACCTCAGTTCTTCAACGTCTTAAAAGGCGAGATGAGTGTGGTGGGGCCACGCCCTCATATGCTTTCACATACAGAACAATACAGATCTATCATCGATCAGTTTATGGTACGTCACTTCTTAAAGCCCGGAATTACCGGCTGGGCACAGGTTTCAGGCTTTCGTGGCGAAACAAAGGAAGTTGGGCAGATGGAAAAGCGGATTGAAAAAGATATCTGGTATCTGGAGAACTGGAGCTTGATGCTTGACCTGAGGATTATTTACCTCACGGTGTACCAGGTGTTCCGCGGTGATGAAAAAGCATATTGACACAGATTGAGTGAATACGTCCCACGACTATTACCTTTTAATTTTTTCTTCTCTAATCTTATTTTAATCCTTTACAGGTTTAAGAATTAAGTGTTATGCTTAAAGTCTTAAACCTCTTTTTGTTTATAGGGGTTTTTACGGTTTGCAAAAAAGATGAGCGATGATTTAAACTTATAACTTTTATAACTGTCTGACCCCGTGAGGGTACAATGGCAGGATAGTTGCTTATTGTTTAGGCACGTCAGATTCAAAGAAGTGACTGAGCACAATCTTATATATGTATGAGATTGTTAAGAGTAAACCATTATGAGTATAAACGCGCTTGGAGAAAGAGTAGAATTCCGACCGACTAATACGCGATTCTTACTCCTTCAGGTATGATTTTCATAGCATAATGCTTTACATTGTATAGTTTTTTATCTTTCTTTGTGACGAGAGTTATCGATCATATGTAAGTATGATTGAATTGCAAAAACTCTCAGCTTAGGCCTTAGTCTAAGTTGTTTCCGATGTGCTTGCCGTATGAGTGAAACTGAAATCTGTAAAGTCTGAAAGAAAACTGATGATTATCTATTTCTTGCTAGGCACTATTGTCGGCGGTTCATTGGTTATAATAAGTGTTTGGGACAAGCTGGTCCTGTATCGCAAAGAAGTAACCAATTCCCGTGAAAGCATTAATCGCCTTGAAAAACTGAACCATCGCCTTCGTTTTGAGGAGTTCCTCAAAGCAGATAAGGCAAGAGAAGGAGAAGATGACCGTTACCTTGAAGAACTCGGTGAAACAGCCGCGTAATCTGTTGTCCAGATCCAATTGAACAAGTCCAGATCCAATTGAAGCTGTACCATTAGGGTAACTCAACTTCCTGGCTACATGAAACACCACGGATAATGGCGTCAAGCCGTTGTATCCGGGAACTTAAGTTCCGTTCGCATTAACAACGTGTTTAAGGTAGTTTGATCATGTAAGTCAGATCTCCTGTACACCTCAGTATTTTAATTATTGCGATTCTTTCACGCGCACACAATAGTCAAACAACAACTTGCTGCGATCTCCATTAGGAGATCGTTTTTTTTGGCAGCCATTGAACGCCGGATATATCGGCGGTGTTCAATGTAAACGTACTCCTGTCAGTATCGAAATTTTCACAGAAAGAGCCTGCTTATCCCGTTCTATAATCACAGACATTACAAGCACCATGTCCTTTCTGCTGTCGGCCGTCTGCGGCCCAACTTCCGTATCTTCATCACTCCAAAAACCACAAACATGTCAACTCCAGTCCCTGAAGAGCATATCGTAAAGATCTTATCGGCACAATACGTAACACACAATGTCCGTCGCTTTAAAATTGAAAAACCTGAAGGCTACACATTTTTGCCCGGACAGGCCACAGATGTCTGCATTAATAAAGATGGATGGAAAACAGAAAGACGTCCCTTTACCTTTACCGGACTGAAAGAATGGGATCATCTTGAATTCACGATCAAAATATATACGGATCATGCCGGAGTAACTGCTGAACTCGGCAAACTTGAACCGGGTGCAGAACTTATTATTCATGATGTGTACGGCACCATCACTTACAAAGGTGAAGGAATATTCATTGCGGGAGGTGCCGGACTTACACCCTTCCTTTCTATTCTTCGCAGGTTATAGCAGGATGGACAGATCGGTAATAATCTGTTGTTATTTTCCAACCGCACTGCAAAGGATATTATATTAAAAGATGAATTGAGGTCGATGCTGGGAAACAACTTTATTACCACTCTTACCCAGGATGATGACCCGGCCTATGATCATCGCAGGATCGATGCAGCATACCTGAAAGAAAAAGTGGCCGACTTCTCCAAATACTTTTATATCTGCGGGCCTGATCCGATGGTGGCTGCAACAAAAGATATATTATTGAAACTCGGCGCCGCGTCTGATAAGATCGTGATCGAAGAATTCTGATAAAGCTACATTATACGCCGTTCGACAGGTGAAAACAGCCGATCGCGCTAGTTAACTTCGAATTGGAAGTCATCTGCGGGGCTTTATCCAACAACCAATCTAAAGTAAAATATCAGCTTGTTGCCTCCTTACCGCTCTTGTCGTCTTACAGATAAAAAATAAACCGGTATGAACGATAAGGAAATCTTTCATTACCAACCTGCATTGACAACCAGCGCAAGCGTATTCAAAAGATGTGTCCCAATGATGATCCTAAGCCGTGCTGAAAACGATCCTTTCTCCCTGATCTATAGCAAAAATTTAAAGGTTTTCACTTATTTTCCTCAAAATATACTAAGTTCACTTACCGAAACTAACGCTGATACTTTTTGCAATACCGGCAGGCTCTGATTCCGTCCTTCAATTGTTGAAAAGCTGGCGGTGGTTTTATTTATAATTTTAATCCACGCGAATTTTGCACGATGCCGAAAGCCAGTCAGGTTTTTTTTCTATTACTACTCTATATATCTTTTGCTATTTCTGCAGAAGCGCAGGTCGCTCCCGCCAATTCACCGGCTTATAATTTTGTTTACCGCAACTGGGACAACCAGTCCGGTCTTCCCCAGAATACTGTTTATGATATGGCCCGCGATAGCGCCGGGTATTTATGGGGCGCAACGGAAGAAGGATTATTCCGTTTTGATGGCGCTGAGTTTACCATTGTAAACGAAGCCAATACGCCGGGATTACGTTCCAATACTTTTTATGATGTGATGTCGTCTGGCAAAGATCTCTGGGCATCCAGCCGCAACACGGTGTTGCGCATAAGACAAAAGGTAGAGCAGGTGATCGATTTCCGCAATCATGTAAGGGGTGGATGGATCGAATCAATTGAAAAGGATCCAAAGAACCGTTTGTGGGTGGGAACAAGCACGGGCGAGCTTTTGTATGTTGAACAGGATTCGATCCGTGTTTGCCCCAGCTGGGATGTAAAAGAAGCAGGCACTATTGAAACGCTGAACAGTACCCGCAAAGGTATGTTCATCGGCACATCAGGCGGTTTGTTCACTATGACTGATCCTGTAAGCAAACCAATAGCCATACAACGGTTCCAGGGGGTACAGGTGACATCTTTTGCCAAGGGGCAGAATGACGAGATCTGGCTTGGCACTGCCAAAGGATTATTCCATATCGGAAAAGATACGGTTCAGTATACAGAGGAAAACGGCCTGAAAGAAAATTTCATCTCTTCGATGTTCTTTGCAAAAGATGGAAAATTATGGGTCGGTTTGCGCAGCGCAGGTTACCAGATACTTGATAATGGCAAGTTTGTTACGCCTGTACAAACGCGCGTGGCCTTTGATGGTGTAAGAGCAATACTGCCTATCGAAGAAAACCTTGTTTGGTTAGGTACAAACTCTTCGGGTCTTGTTCAGTTAAAGCCCACACTGATAGAGAGTGCGCCGCCGGAAACAAATCTTGCAGGCAAGATCATCCTTCCTGTTTATCAGCATCCCAACGGTGAAATATGGGTAGGAACTGCCGGTAAGGGTATCAGCCGCTCATTCGAAGGAAAGACAGATATTTTTACGCAGGATAATGGTATTGCAAGCAATCTCGTCCTTGCTGTATATGGAAGAAAAGATCATATCTATATCGGCACGTCCAATGGTCTTGACAGGTATAATATCACGGCAAAAAAGATCGATAAGCATTTTACCGATAGGAACGGCCTGCAGAATAATGGGATCCTTTGCCTGTTCAATGATAGCAGGAATCGTCTATGGATCACCACCCGACTTGGTGGTTTGCATTGGATGGGAGAGGATGAAGTGATCCATCCATTGCCGGTTTCCGTATTGCAGGGGCATCCTAATTTATTATGTGCTTTTGAGGACAGGCATCATAATATCTGGCTGGGTACGCGTGGTGCCGGAGCATTGCGCGTGAATACGCGTAACGAGGTGGAGCAATTTCATGTTAATCAGAAATTTCCGGGAGATATTGTTTACGCATATTTTGAAGATAAGGAAGGCGATCTGTGGATGGCTACTGAAAAAGGGCTGGTGTTATATAGTAATAACGCATTCCGATTGTTCGATAAAGAATCCGGGTTATTCTTTAATGAGATCTACAGGATACTTGAGGATCCAAAAGGGTATGTGTGGCTAAGTGGTAACCTTGGACTGCAACGCGTTGCATTGAGTGAGCTGCTCGCTGTAAAACATTCTTCTTCGGGCAGGATCAGGCTTGGGGTGCGGTTGTTCAACTCATTGGACGGAATGCCCAATTCGGAAACCAATGGTGGATTCTTTCCCGCGGGATGGGCCATGCAGGATGGAACTTTATGGTTTCCGACTGTGCAGGGCATTGCTGTTGCAGATCACGGGTTGATCGGTGCGGAATCAAACGCGTTGAATATACAGGTGCAGTCATTGCGGTTTGGTAATCACGAGTTCCTTACAAGTGAGACAATTGAAATTCCTCCGGGTGTTTACAATTTTGAGGTCAGGTATACAAACATCGATTTTGCAAAAGCATCCGATATACAATTTCATTACCGCTTAAAAGGATTGAATGATGAATGGACACAGGCAGGGAACAGACGGGTTGCTTATTTTTCCGCACTTGCGCCGGGTGAATACACATTTGAAGTAAAAGCGGAGAGATATGGTTACTGGTCGCCAACAGCCACATTGCAGTTTAAAGTCCTGCCATATTTTTATCAGTCCAATTGGTTCAAATTATTGGTTATTGTGGCTTGCATGGCTGCTGTTGCGCTGGTGGTGATGGCCCTGAGGCGTTCTGCAAAACGAAATATCATCGAACAGCAGAATATCATCAAAGCGCAGATCAATGGTCAGGAAAAAGAACGGCAGCTGATCAGTACTGAATTGCATGACAGTATCAATCAGCAACTGACCACTGCAAAGATCTATCTCGATTTCGCAAAGAGTAATGTACAGATGCAGACAGAGCTCATTGAGAAAAGTGAAACGATGGTCAATGCCGTGATCAATGATATCCGCACATTGTGTCATTCATTAACGCCGCCTGGTCTGAAAGATATCGGATTGAAAGAGGCGCTGGATGATCTGTTGAATCCATATCTCACCGTAGGTAAACTCCAAACCCACCTTCGTTATGATCTTGAGCCAGATAAACTGCCGGAAGATCTTCAGTTCAATCTGTTCCGCATTACACAGGAGCAACTCAACAATATCATGCGCCATTCCGAAGCAACGGAAGTGTGGCTGGATTTTGAATCGAATTCAACGGGCATCCTTGTTTCTATCCGCGACAATGGTAAAGGGTTCGATCTGAAAAAAGTACAGCGTGGTCTGGGCTTCAACAATATCAAAAACCGCCTCGTAATCTATGGCGGCAAGATGGAGATCAGGACGGCGCCGGGGAAGGGGTGTACGCTGATGCTGTCTGTGCCGGTGGTGGATGATCAGGAAAAGTAGGGCAGAGGTTTCTGAAGTTTCATAGGTTCCAGAAGTTCCAGGGGTTCCAGGGGTTCTTCCGCCCGAAGACTCTTTCATTCCAGGTAATACGCATCAATTCGCGGCAGCAACCTCTGGTACCTCTGAAACCTTTGAAACCTCTGGAACCTTTCAAAATCCCACCCTTCCATCCTGCCCATCCACCGCCCGGAAACTGCTCTTCGGCTATCTTTTTACCATCGATTAAGGAACAACCTTAGCTTAGTCATGATATGAGAAAGATCAAACGAAAATGGATGGTGTTGTTTGGCCTGCTGGCATTTTGCTTTGCGGGAATTCAACTGGTGAGGCCGTCACTGCCTAATCCCCCTGTTACGGGCAATGTACAGGTGCCGGCAGAGGTGGAGCAGGTATTGCGAAGGGCTTGTTTTGATTGCCACTCCAACGAAACACACCTGAAGTGGTTTGATAAGATCCAGCCTGTTTACTGGATGGTAGCTTCGCATGTGAAGGATGGTCGCGCCATACTCAACTTTTCCGAATGGGATAAGCTCTCTCCCGGTGAAAGAAAAGCAAATCTGTTCTTTGCCCTCAATACGATGATGCTTGGTGATATGCCGCTGAGCAGTTATACAACCGTGCATCGTGATGCGAAGATATCGGAAACAGATATCGATATTCTTAAAAACTATCTTGCCGGCATTACTCCGCGCAAGATCACAGATAGTAATGCAGTCAAGGCCGCAGATAAGCAATTTGATCAATGGCAGGATTCAACAACGGTTTCTGTGCAGCCGTCTCTCAATGGAATTGAATTTCTTCCTGGTTACAAGGACTGGACGCCGATCAGCACGACTGACAGGTTTGATAACGGTACCATGCGTGTGATCATGGGAAATGATGTGGTGGTAAAAGCGATCCGGGATAATAAGATCAATCCCTGGCCTGATGGAAGCACATTTGCAAAAGTTGCGTGGAAGCAGTCCATGGATACAGCCGGCATGATAAGACCCGGCGAATTCATCCAGGTAGAATTCATGATCAAAGATGATCAGAAATATAAAAGCACCGAAGGCTGGGGTTGGGCAAGATGGAAAGGAATGGACCTGAAGCCTTATGGCAAAACGGCATTATTCTCTACCGAATGCATCAATTGTCACCGCCCGATGAAGGATAATGATTCTGTTTTTTCCATGCCTTTGCACATTAAACCGGTCAAGCCATGAAGAACACGATCGTCATCATAGCAATATCCTTGTTTGCAGTTTCCTGTAAGAATGCAAAGCAATCATCCTACAATGAAGCGGCCTCGGTGCTGCGTGTACCATCACTTGATTTCAATCCGCTGGAAGGCCGGCTGATCAGTTCCGGTGTTGATACGGCACAGCAACTGATGTATACATTGTATGGAAACCCTGTAGCTGTAAACCATGCAAGGTTTCATTCGGCAACGGCTTATCCCGCAGGATCCGTGTTGTCAAAAGTTACCTGGAGGCAACAGCCCGATCCGCATTGGTTTGGTGCAAATATTCCCTCTTCTGTATCTGCTGTTGAGGTAGTAAGATTTATTACAGGTTCCGATGGCATTGTGAAGCCTGGCTACAGGCATTATTCAGGAGATGGATCGGGCGCAGATGCAGTGTTGTCCCAGGCTGAAACGGAAGCGCGCATTAATTCGATCATTTCTGTTCGTGCTTCGGTAATGCCGTGAACGTTATTAAGTAAAAAGTAAAAAGTAAAAAGTAAAAAGTAAAAAGTAAAAAGTAAAAAGTAAAAAGTAAAAAGTAAAAAGT
>QFQQ01000153.1 GCA_003243445.1 Citrobacter freundii | reverse complement strand
CCGCGGTCCATTCATTATAGCGTGTAACTTCTTTACATGCCCGGGCGTGTGAACGACTTACTGTAGGCCGTAATCGTCTGCGGTCCGCGGTCCGTCGTCCGTGGTCCATTAGGCGGTCCGTGGTCCTCCCTCAACCACCCAGCACTTCGATCACCTCCAGCTCCCTGCTGATCACTGTTATCTTCGCATCATATCCTTCCGCGATTCTTCCCAGCTGATGGTCCATACGGATCACTTTTGCCGGGTAAAGAGAACACATTCTTAATGCTTCTTCCAGCTCCACATCACAATAAGCCGTCAACCGCCGGATTGATTGGATCATGTTCAGCGCAGAACCACTCAGGATGCCGCTGGCTTCATATTTATCGCCGGCGAATGTATGCGGATAAGGACCACCATCTGTTTCAGTCACCGCGTCCGTGATCACAAACAACCGTTCTTTCATTACCTGTTTGGCTATTCTTACTGCCGCATAATCCACGTGATGACCATCTGGAATGATACTCGCCATTACCTTATCATCATCCATTACTGCTCCGACAAGACCAGGTGCACGATGTTGCAGTGGACTCATTGCGTTATATAAGTGCGTTACTGTCGTTGCTCCGTTTGCAAAACCTTCTTTTGCTTCTGCGTAAGTGGCATTGCTATGTCCCGCGGAAACAATAATTCCCTGGCTTGCGATATAGCTAATGATCGCCGGTCCGCAAACTTCCGGAGCGAGTGTGATGAATTTAATAACGCCTTTTCCATATTCCAGCAAAGCCTGCACCTCATCCGTTGTTGGCGGATGGATCAAGGCTTCTATATGCGCGCCGCGGCGGACCGGGTTGAACCACGGACCTTCCAGGTGAAGACCATAAATTCCCTGGCCACCTTCTTTCCAGTACTGCCGGACGGCATCAATGCATTCATGAAAAACCTCCGGGGAATTGGTGGCAAGTGTGGGTAAACAAAATGCCGCACCGCCGTTTCTGCAATACAGGTTGAGTTCATGCAAGGCTGCCGGTTCACGGAACATGGAGAATAGTTTTCCATGTGCACCATAGATCTGCAGGTCTATAAAAGAAGGAACAAGCAAGCCGTCTTCAAAATGTTCTATCGCAACAGAAGATGGAATTTCCGCAGTGGGCACAATACCCGTAATCCTGCCATTTTCTATCATCACGCCATAGCCGATAAGCCATTCTTCGCCGGTAAAGATCGTTTCTGCGGTGTATGCTTTGAGGGACATGGGGGTTGGTAGTTTGTTAAGGGAGGGGGTTCAAAGGTTTCAGAGGTTCCAGGGGTTCCAAAGGTTCCAGAAGTTCCAGAGGTTTTGCTGACAGCAGGAGCCAACCTATGGAACCTTTGGAACCCCTGGAACTTCTGGAACCTTCTTCAGACTAGTCTATCTTCCAGAATCTTCCAAACAACCCGAGGTATTTTGCTTTTCCCGCAGTGAAAGCCATTTTTTTATTGCCATTGTCTGCGACGCTGTATGTAGTGATGGTAAAGATGGAATAAGCGATACCATTCTTGTATTCAATAACCGGAGGTGTATTGATGCCGCTTTGTTTGGAGTAATATTCAATGAAAGCGTCGCGGTCAGGTTTTGTAAAGACACCGATCAGGATCACGATGATGATGAAAACGAAAACGACTGTCCGGAATTTCATATAAAATTTTTCCAAAGATACACTAATGCAAAAGGCGCCGGTTTCCTTTTACAGAACACTGGCGCCTTTTATACAGCTAGCCGGTTACAAAGCGGTAACCAATTCCTTTTATTGTGAGGATCTCGAGCGCGGGATCATCTTTGAGATACCCGCGGAGCTTGGTGATGTATACATCCAGGTTGCGGCTGTTGAAGAATGAATCATTACCCCAAAGCAAATTCAATATATCGCGGCGGTCGATGATCTTGTCGCGGTTCTGATAAAGCAGTTTCAGTAGTTCTGCTTCGCGATAAGAGAGTTTTTTTTCTTCACCACCGATCTGTAATAGCTGACGGTTCAGGTGAAAACTGTATTTACCGATCGTGATCTGATCTCCGGTGATCTTTTCCGGAGCTGCATTTTTATTACGAAGTGCATTTTGGATCCGGACGATCAGCTCTTCCATGCTGAATGGCTTCCGGATATAGTCATTTCCTCCAAGCGCAAAACCTTTTACCACATCTTCGGTCTGGGTTTTGGCGGTAAGGAAAATGATCGGGATATCTTCATTGATATCGCGGATCTCGTCTGCAATGGTAAAGCCATCTTTATTGGGCAACATCACGTCAAGCACGCAGATATCCGCATTTGACTTCTGAAACGCGGCTGTTGCCTTCCCGCCGTCACTCTCCATGATCACTTCAAAACCGCGGCTTTCCAGACTTTCCTTCACTATTTTTCCCAGGAATAATTCATCTTCTACGTAAAAAACTTTTGTGGCACTCATGTATTTTGTTTTGGCAGTGTTACCGTAAAGGTACTGCCTAATCCTTCACGACTGTCCACTTTGATGGTGCCATTATGTTGCCGGATCACCTGTGCCACATAACTAAGCCCGAGGCCATGCCCCTTGGCATTGTGCGTGTCGCCGGCCGGTACGCGGAAGAATTTTTCAAAAACCTTGTCTTTATACTGACCGGGGATGCCGATCCCATTATCTTTTACCACTAATTCCACCTGTCCGTCCACCTGCTTCAGATCCACCTCGATATGCGGGTTTTCTTTACTGTACTTTAAGGCATTATCCAGCAGGTTGAACACAACGCTGAGCATATGAAGGCGATCTCCTTTCAGGGTGGTTTCACCTTCGGTGTGAATATCCAGCTTTGCGTGGTATTTTTCCAGTTGAAGACGGAGTGATGCCACCACCTCATTCAGCACATCTTTCAGATCAAAATACTCCGATTTCAGTTCGATATCCTTTTTCTCGAACATGGACAGCTTCAGCACTTTGTCCACCAGCAGGCCCAGGCGCTGTAATTCATTCTGGGAAATATCAAGATATTCCCTGGTTCTTGCGGGGTCCTGCATGGCGTTGAAGTTTTTCAATGCTTCGATAGCCACGCTTACGGTTGCGATCGGCGTTTTCAGCTCATGGGTAATATTGCTGATAAGATCATTCTTGATCTGGGCGAGCCTGTGCTGCTTCATCAGGCTGCGGTATAGCGCTACGAAAGACGCGATGGTGACGCCCACGAGTAAGAGCGAAAATAATATAGGGAGCTTCAATTTACCCAGGAGAAAACCGGTTTGATTCTGCAGCGCCAGCTCATAAGTCATCGGGTTGGTGAATCCAACCGTCACCTGGTTAAATGCGGATGAATCAGCTTTTGCTTTTTCCAGGCGGCTTACGGCAAAACCAACGTCCACTTTCTCTGAAGCAAGGCGTTTTGCATAGGCGCTGTCGATCTCTTTCACCGTCACAGAGTCTTTCAGAGCTAAAGAATCTACATTATACAGGAAACGGATCACGGAATTCCTGTCGCTGTCTTTTGGATTACCGGGTTGCGCGGGAACCGCGGGCACGTTTGTTCCCGGTATGGGAGGATCTTTGGTATAGGCGACTTCTCCTGAATAAGTAACATCAATGGACGGGCGCCTGGGGGCTTTGACTCTTTGGATCGTCATTGAGCGGATCCTGTCAGGATCGATCAACGAATCTATATTATCAAGGTTGAGATGGTTCATCACATTTGCACCATTCAGCTTGAAGGATTTGAAATAATGATTGAGAGAGTCCGCTACTTTATTCAGTGAATCTTTAAGACCTGTCAATACCACGCGGCCATAAGCATGCGCGATCGAATCCGGAAAATCGATCTCGCGGATCTTCTCCTGTATCAGGTTTGCTATTGAGATCACAGGTTCGTTGCGTGAGACAGATACACGTGCGTCGGTGCTTCTGATCCGGCTTCTGTTATCATCATCCCGGGGTGTGAAACGAACCCTAACAGGCTTCGTTGCCATTGGAGGCGCGGCGGAATCAAGGCGGATATTTGCTGTTTCCAGTTTGAGCTTTGAAGCCTGCAACCGCAGGATGGTCTGGCGGAAAGCAGAGTTCGTTTTGATCTCAAGATTCTGTTTTTCGCGTTTATAGTTATCCCGCAGCCAATAGGCCTGGAAACCGGCGATCACCAGGATCGTCAATAACATAAAGGATAGCAGAAGTCCGGGGTGTCTGATTCCTTTTTTTGTTGGATGGCTGCTTGAGAATATTTTCATTTTTGTCAATTCGAAATCAAATTTAGCCAATACTTCCGGCCGGAGCCAGCGCTATTAACCTTTATTAACCTTAATGCAAGGTGGCTTAACTTCCTTCCGGAACCCCCATCAGTAGCTTTGAAGCCAATAAAAAAACTACTAATGAGAAGAATTTTATGTTCCGGCCTGTCCCTCGTTTTGGCAGGCAGCCTGCTTGCTCAGCAGAAAGAAGGCAAGGTAATTTATGAACGCACCGTTCAGGCACAGGTGACAATGGCCATGAATGGCGGTGAACCGACCACACAGAACATTACCCGTAAAGCCCGCTTCGAACTGAATTTTGCCAACGGCAAAAGCTCTTTACAGGAAATGGAAGACGATATCCAGGATGATAATTCAGGCGCCGGCCCCAACACAGTTATCCGAACGTTCGGCTCCAATCCCGATGATGTTACATTCTGCGATTTCAACCAGTCAAAACTGATGGAGCAACGCACGTTCATGGACAAGCAATTCCTGATACTGGACAGCCTCAAAAAAAACAATGCCTGGAAGCTCAGCGAAGAGACCAAGACCATCCTCAACCACCTTTGCCGCAAAGCCGTATCTGAAAGACTGGGCAAGCGAATGACAATGGGTATGGAAAACGGCGCAATGGTGAGAAAAGAAGTGGACGATACAATTTCCGTGGTAGCCTGGTTCACCACAGATATCCCCGTTTCTGTTGGTCCCGAAAGCCCGGGTCAACTACCTGGAATTATCCTTGAACTGGAAACAAACCGCGGCCGCACAAAATATACCGCACTTGAAATACAAGCGAAACCCAATCTCTCCGCCATCAAAGAACCAACAAAAGGAAAGAAAGTAACACGCGCAGAATTTACAGAAGAAACAAAGAAGCTGATGGATGAAATGCAGAAGAATGGTGGGATGAGATTCAGAGCGGGTTGATAATGATCTTATAGCTGAAAAAATAAAGGGAAACCGTAGGAGTGTAAAAAGCTTCTGCGGTTTTTTCTTTGAAGGCCCTGAACGGGGATTTATTGGATTATTGGGATTAGGAGGATTACTGTCTGATTGTTGAAGTGATAGATGTTTAATAGTTCAACCATAAAAAATGTACCGGGAGCTTCTGCAAACAGGCTGGCGGGATTTAAGGATTTTTAGGGAATCTTCGATCAGGTAAATCGTAATTGGAAGACGCACGCAGTTAAATCTCAAAAATCCCAATTCAATTCCAATGTCGTTTAGTTAACCCAACTTGCTAGTTAAAAGAGAAGCAGAGCGAATAGCTAATTAATTTTGAGTTACCACACT
>QFQQ01000055.1 GCA_003243445.1 Citrobacter freundii | reverse complement strand
CCCCCTTCAGGGGAGACTTTAGGTCGCTTTTTAAAGATGTGTCATTTTATATCGAATACAGATGTACGATTCAAAAAAGAAGTGTCTTGTGTCGGGAAGCAAAGTCTCCCCTGAAGGGGGAGATTTAGAGGGGGCCCTACGCCAATCGGGCGAATAGCTTTCCCTTAGCGACATTGAATTTTAATTGTGGGTAATAAGCGCACGATCCTGGTTTGTGAAAAGACTGCATCTCAAAGACACAAACTCCGCCGGATATACCCGTCAATTAACAGACTTGCCAGGATTGCCGGCTTCAATTCAACAACCGATACTCCTTCGGTGAATACCCCGTCTTATTCTTAAACAACTTTGTAAAATGCGAAGGATGCTCAAACCCAAGTTCATATGCGATCTCGCTGATCTGATTTTCTGTGCTCCATAATAAATGCTTGGCTTTATCGATCAGCTTCAGATGTATATGCTCCTGGGTAGATTTGCCTGTATACTTATGCAACAGATCGGAGAGATAGTTGGGCGATAAATTTAATTGTGAAGCAAAGAACTTCACGTCCGGAAGGCCTGACCCGTTGAACGACTTGCCTGCAAAATGATCATTCAGCAACCTGTCAAACCTTTCAACAATATCATTCCCCGTTTTCATGCGTGTTAAAAACTGCCGGTCATAAAACCGCGAGCAATAAGATAAAAGCAGATCAAGATTGGTGATGATCAGATTGTAAGAGTGTTTATCGATATTATTCCTGATCTCTTTTTCAATATTGCGGACGCAATCAAGCAGCACCTTGTCTTCCTCATCTGAGATGTGAAGACCTTCATTCGCATCATATCCAAAGAAGGAGTAGTTCGTCAGTTCGTACCCTTTCTTACTTGCATTCAAAAAATCAGGATGAATATAGATCCCCCATCCTTCAACTTTGTTTTCGATGCCCGGTGTTAAAACCTGGTTGGGAGCGGTGAACATCAGTGTTCCTTCCCCGAAGTCGTAATCCGTTCTTCCATATTTGAAAACTCCTTCAATTTTCTTACACGCGATCGAATAAAGATCCAGCCTGTAAGAAGTCTCCGGTTTCCTGTGCGAACGATCAACTTTTGCAAGATCGATGACCGTTATCAACGGATGCCTCGGCTTCTCATAATGAAAGAAATCATGCAACCCGGCAATCGAGTTGATATCTACATATTCCATAACAACAGAATTAATCCAAAACTGAATTTACAAAATCCACACAACGTATTTTGATCAGTAACCATCCCAATCAGTTCAAAGAGCACGTCTTATAAACCCAAGAATGCGCAAATCATAAACCTGCTCAATTTCAAACGACCGTCTGCGGTCAGCTGTCGGCCGTCTGCGGTCTCTCTCAAATCACAATCCCCCCCCCCACTTCAATCCGCTGTGCATTCACAAACCTGCTGTCTTCCGAAAGAAGCGATGCAACAAACAGACCGATATCG
This sequence comes from Citrobacter freundii, assembly GCA_003243445.1. Taxonomy (GTDB): domain Bacteria; phylum Bacteroidota; class Bacteroidia; order Chitinophagales; family Chitinophagaceae; genus Terrimonas_A. Next base: position 40,644 of record QFQQ01000055.1, on the reverse strand, counting down.
TCTGCTTCACCCAAGCGGCCCAAAGCCGTCATCGATGCAATTTGTTGCCGGTGCGCTTCATCTCCTTTACCGCCGCCGAATTCAGTATCGATCGCGCCGGGAGCTACCGTATTCACGCGGATCCTGCGATCGGCATATTCCTTTGCGAAGTAGCGCGTCAGTCCTTCAGTTGCCGCTTTCAGCGCGCCATATACAGCAACACCCGGAAATGCAAACCGCGCCAAGCCGGAAGAGATATTAATGATCTGTCCGCCGTCAGCGATCAGTGGAATGATCTTTTGGGTAAGGAAAAAGACTCCTTTGAAGTTGACATTTACCAACTGATCAAACTGTTCCTCGGTCGTGTCTTTGATCAGTGAACGTTGTGCAATGCCTGCATTGTTTACCAGGAAATCTATCTTATCACGGTTCCATTCCTTCTTAAGTGTTTCAGCTACCTGGCTGATAAATTTGTCGAGTGATGAAATATCCGCCGAATTCATTTGCAGCGCAACTGCCCGTCCTCCGTTTTGATTGATCTCGTCAGCCACCGCCTTACCCTGCCCAGGCTGACTATTGTAGGTAAGAATTATGCCGAGTCCGCGTTTTGCCGCATTCAATGCAATACTTTTTCCGATGCCCCTGCTGCCGCCTGTCACCAGTACGATCTTGGCTTGTTGATTTGTTGTGCTCATAAAATGTATTTTGATAGCACAAAGCTCTTTCAGCAAAACGAAGGCTGCTTATACATTTAACGGAAGGATTTATACATTTCCCTGAGGCTGATCAGGGATTTACAGCCCTGATTGTTTTATGGCGCCAACCAGCGATGCCACAACTGACCGGACCTGCTTCAGCGTCTCCTCATCCGTGATCCTACCATCTTTTACTTTTGATTTCACGAACGGTATCAGTAAACGCGAACTCTCAGGCAGATCGCATTCGATCACAGTAAAGTCCGGATCAGCGACTCATGCGCGTGCTCTCCCAATGAAGAAGCGGTGATCAGCGCCACCGGTTTTTTAGATAATTCCATGGATGACACAACCCAATCCAGGCAGTTTTTTAAAGTACCGGGTACACCCATCGCATATTCGGGTGTACAGATCAGCACGCCATCTGCCGAACGAAGTTGATCGCGGAAGGCGGTCACGGTTGAAGGAGGATGATCATTGTCAAGGTCCGGATTGAAATGAGGAAGTTCTGACAAGCCTTCATAACGAATGAGATCGGCTGAATTTGCCCCAAGCTCTTCTATTATATCAAGCAACTGATGATTGGTGGAAAGTGTCCGGGTACTTCCGCAAATGGCCAGGATCTTTGGGCGGGAGATCATTAGATGTTGTTTAGCGTTGATTGACGAAGTTACGAAGGTTACAATTGGGAGTTATGATGGCGTTTTTCAGATCACTGCCATCCCGTCTTCCGTACTAATGTCGGAAGAACTACCGGAATCCTTGCCGTCCTTCCCGGCTTACCGGTAAAAATAAAACCGGTAAGCCGGGAAGGACGGTAGAGAGCGCAAAATACAGGTTGTCTATGATTGACGAATAAAGGAGTTAACCTACCGGCGCTTAACGGACACGCGGGCCCAACACTACCTGACCGGGTGATCGCCTTCCCCGGTCATGGTCTGCGATCCAATTCACGTACCTTTGCATCAAATTTCCCCAAGTTGAGCGTTCCCGTATTTCTGATCACACCCCCTTTCACCCAGCTGAATACGCCTTACCCGGCGACGGCCTACCTGAAAGGGTTCCTCAACACCAAAAATATTCCCTCCTTTCAAAGCGATCTCGGTATCGAAGTCACCCTGGCGATCTTCTGCAAAGACGGATTAAAGGAATTGTTTGACCGTATCAGCCAGCTAAATAAGCCGCTATCGGAAAATGCCGCCCGCATCGTGGCATTGCAGGAAGATTATATTTATACGATCGATGATGTGATCCTGTTCCTGCAGGGGCATAATCCCACGCTCGCACACCGGATCTGCAAGCGCGATTTTCTGCCCGAGGCGAGCCGCTTCGCACAACTGGAAGACCTTGATTGGGCATTTGGATCAATGGGTACACAGGATAAGGCCAAACATCTCGCCACCATGTATCTCGAAGATCTTTCAGACCTGATCAGTGAATGTGTGGATGAACATTTTGGCTTCAGCAGGTATGCGGAAAAACTGGCGCGCGCAGCAAACAGTTTTGATGAATTGTATAACGCGTTACAACAGCCATACACGTTTATTGATGAAGTATTGATCCGCCTGTTGCAATCGCATATCGAAAAGTTACAGCCAAAACTTGTTGCCATTTCCGTTCCCTTCCCCGGAAATTTATACACTTCGCTTCGCTGCGGTCAATGGATCAAACAACACCATCCCGGAATAAAAGTGGCAATGGGCGGAGGTTTTGCCAATACAGAATTGCGTTCCCTCAGTGATCCGCGGGTGTTTGAATTCTATGATTATATCACGCTCGATGACGGCGAGGCTCCACTTGAGCAACTGGTGCAATTGGTGGACGGACATCGTTCTTCAGAAGAACTGAAAAGAACATTCATGCTGCAGAATGGCGCTGTTCAATATGTAAACAATCCCGGTTGCTCAGATTACAAACAAGCGCAGCTTGGTACACCGGACTATGGCGATTTCCTGCTGGATAAATATATCTCTGCCATCGAAGTGGTCAATCCCATGCACCGCATGTGGAGTGATGGCCGGTGGAATAAACTGACGATGGCACATGGTTGCTATTGGGGAAAATGTACGTTCTGCGATATCTCGCTCGACTATATCAAACTGTACGAACCGATCGCTGCGTCCATGCTCGTGGACCGGATGGAAGAAATGATGAAGCAGACCGGTGAGAACGGTTTCCACTTTGTGGACGAGGCGGCTCCGCCTGCATTGATGCGTGCACTGGCATTGGAGATCATCCGGCGCAAGCTCACCGTCAGCTGGTGGGCCAATGTGCGTTTTGAAAAAAGCTTTACCCGGGATCTTTGCCTGCTGCTGAAACGCTCGGGTTGTATCGCTATCTCAGGCGGACTGGAAGTGGCAGGCGATCGCTTACTCGAACTTATTCAAAAAGGCATCACAGTAGCACAGGTCGCGCAGGTAAACCGTCACTTCACAGAAGCCGGCATCATGGTGCACGCTTACCTGATGTACGGTTTCCCAACCCAGACTGATCAGGAAACGATCGATTCACTGGAAATGGTACGGCAGATGTTTGCCGCAGGCGTTCTGCAATCCGCATTCTGGCATTTGTTCACGATGACAGTTCACAGTCCGATCGGTATGCAGCCCGAAAAGTTCAACGTTAAAAAAGCATCCGCGTTGGTTGGCGCATTTGCCAACAATGATCTTGAACATATCGATGAAAGCGGCGCAGATCATGAAGCATTTTCCTTCGGCTTAAAAAAATCATTGCTGAACTATATGCATGGCATTGGTTTAAATGATCCATTGCAAAAATGGTTTGACTTCAAGATACCCAAGACAACGATCGCTCCCGATTATATAGCGAAAGTGCTGGAGCAGGATCTTTACACAACCGCGAAACCCACCACAAGAATTGTGTATCTCGGCAAGCCACCGGTGGTGGAACATTTCACCAAAAGCAAAAAGGGGAATAGCTGGGAAATGACATCGCTTACATTCCAGGACAGGCGTGCCAGGCACAGCATCAGCGTCAGTCGCGAACAGGGTAGCTGGCTGGCTGAGATGCTGAAATCACTTTCAATCGACAATGCAAAAATGCTTACGCTGCAGGACGTGATGGATAGTTATAAAGCTGCCGGACTTGAGGATTTTGAATTGTTCTGGGATAATAAACCAGTGAATACATTGTATAAAGTGGGGTTGCTGAAGCTATAGGTGACAGGCAGATTTCCTTGCTACAGGGAATCAATCAACGGGGAATCGATATTGCCTGTTTTCAATCCCCTTCATCATTTACTTCTCGTAACCATAACGCAAAAAGGGTAATTGGAAAACAAAGTATAATTTATATTTACAAAGATAAATTAAGCTCAACAGAAGATTACACCCATGAAGAAGTCAGCCCTTATAATGATCGTTCTCTGCATCACTTCTCTGCGAGTGTTCGCACAATCAGTAACACAACCCGGCTCATTGGATCTATACCTTCTCTCCGGCGGGGATAAGATTGCTGTCAGCGGATTCAATATCCGCCAGTCTTCACCGGTAATGCGGGTTGATCCTGATCTCAAATTTCCAATCGCGGGCCTTAACGAAGAATACATCAAAAGAAGCCGGCGTCAGAAGCGCACCGCTTTGATACTCCTTGGAACCGGCGTTGCGCTCATCACTACCGGTATCGCTGTCGCATATGCAAATGATGATGATGCGATCAAAGCCGGCGTTTCTCTTGTACTGATCGGTGGGACGGGTCTGACCATATCATTGATAAGTATTCCGTTTTTTATTGCATCCGCGCGAAGCAAACGAAAGGCGAAAGAGATGTCTTCCTCAATAGAATTGCTGCAAAGCCCGTTCGCCATGCAAACTGGTATTGGTTACAGAACATACCCGGGTCTTAAATTGAAGCTGGCATTTTAGTCGTAGTAAGATCCCGATTTTTATTTTCATAAACGAGCTGTTCCTTTCTTTGCGATCCAATAAACCAACTAATAAACTATACAATGGGCTACCACATTTTCTTTTACGCTGCGCCGCTCGATGAGCTGGATGCCGCTATTGGTTCTTCCAACAACGATCTGTTTGAAGAAACGCAGGAGACCGAAGCATTCGAAGGCTATTCGAGCCAGGATATTCCGGGTTATACCAGCACGAAGGATGCGCTTGAACAGATGATCTTTAATAAGCCGTATGACAAGAAATCTGCGCATGCCTACTGGTACGCACTGATCGCGTTGTGCGATAGCGTCGGTGAACAGCTTGACAGCACACATGAGATCAGCCTTTCTTATGAAACGGATCTTATCAACCAATATCTTAAATCTGATTTTGGAATCGATCTTAAAATTGAAGAAGTTCTTTTAAATGAAAGACCTGTTTCCAATCTGCCCAGGGTGCAGGACTTTCCTATGCATGGCGTGCTTTACAAAGCCGACCTGCTGGAATTAAAAGAGAAGTTCAAAAACATCGAGATCTCCGACGAACAACTTGATGAATTGCTGGAAGAAGATGATGAAAAAGAAATGGCTTACGACAGCATCCGGCAAATAAAAGCAAACGTTCTTTTCTGCCTGGAGAATGATCTGGAGCTGCTCGCATTTTGCCATTAATACATGGTAATTTATAACAGATAAAAGAAAACCCTCTCGTCGACACGAGAGGGTTTTTTGAAACTGAAATATCAGCTTCGAACCGAACGGCGAATGTAAGCGGGCAAACCATAACTTGTTATCCAGATAAACCCTGATTCTTCTTCAGGTTGTTTAACTAAGGAACAGTGTTCAAACCTCTTTTCCGTCCTTCCCGCCTTGCCGGTATAAATTGAACCGGTAAGGCGGGAAGGAGGGGAAGAAAGCCTGAGAAAAGCAAGTTGCTTGTTTGTCGGCAACTGCAGGAGCTTTCAGCGGGAGGAAGAACATTGTAGTATTTATTCGACAGCCATTTTCATTAAATGGACTACAGTGCGGAAAAGTGGAGGATCGTAGCTTTGATCCTGTTCAGAACGATCCAACACCAGTTAATATCCCTCCAATGAAAAAATGGCGTAAATTTTTCCAGTCGCTTTTTATCCGTCACATAGTCGGACCAGCATCGCTTCCAACTCCTGCGCGCCAGGAAGGTGTCACCGCTGATCTTGAAATGATCCGTTTTTCAGTATGGCAGACACTGAGGTCATCCCGAAAGACGGAATCACTATTGCTGGAATATTCACCAGACTACGCGCCGATCATGGATGAACTCCGCATGGAAGGCTGGGGTATAACCCTTCAGATCGGAGCTGATGGCTCGCTCATGTATATGATCTCTGCTGACCGGTCGGGAATGGTTGTGTAAATGTTATCAACCACAACAAATTTCACCAAGGCTGTACGCGGAATATCTCCCTGGCTTGACTCCTGCATGTACTCTTGAAAAATGACAGAGATCTGTAAATTCCGACTAGTAACCTTTATCATAGAATGCGAATCACTCCTTCCAATTAGCTGGCCGTATCATACTCGAGGATCAGCGTCCCATTTTCCAGAGCGCGGGAATTTTTAAGAACGAATTTTTTCAACGCTAAGTTGTCATCAAAAAGTTTTAGGCCGCCGCCGACTACAACGGGGAACAGCATCAGCCGGATCTCATCGATAAGGTTATGATGAAGTAATGATTTGGTAAGTGTTGCACTGCCATAGATCAGTATATCACCACCCTCGGTATTTTTCAGCGCGGCGACATCAGTAGGCACATTGCGCAGGATACTGCTGTTGCTCCAGTCAGCATTTTGCAAACTGTGGGAGACAATATATTTTGGCAGTTGATTCATCCTGTCGCCAAAGACGGTACCAGTCTGTGTTGGCCAGTATGCCGCGAACTGATCGTATGTTTTTCTGCCCAGCAGCAAAGCTTCTGCGCTATTAAGTTCATCCAGTTTATATTTTCCGCCTTCGGGGGATCTGAATTCACTCTGCCAGCCTGCATGAGGATGGTTGGTTTCATTGCCGCCTGGTGCCTCAGTAACACCGTCGAGTGTGATGAATTGGGTTACGATGATTCTGCGCATGTTTTTTTCGAAAGGTAGGCAAGAGTTTTGAGCAGAGAGAGGTGGAAAGAGACATTGAGAGGGTTAAAAGCGTCAGGATGGAAAATTGGATCCATCGAATTCATTATTCATCTTAAGCATGAATTAACTTTAAGGATATGCAATCCTGAATTTGCCAAAGTTGACATTTAAATAAAGAAACAGCAAGATGAAACTTCTCCTTACTTCCGCTGGTATCAGCAATACAAGTATACATAATGCACTCGTTGATCTGCTGAAAAAACCTATCGCAGAATCAACTGCATTTTTCATTCCCACCGCCATCTATGGCATACCTAACGGTGGGGACATTGTCCGCCGTGTGATCAACGGAACGCTCGGCGATCCCTTTTGCGAATTGGGCTGGAAATCGTTAGGATTGCTGGAACTTACGGCTCTCCCTACTATCAGGAAAGAGCTTTGGGTTCCGTTGCTGGAACAAACTGATGCCCTGTTAGTGGGCGGCGGTGATTGCCAGTACCTGACTTACTGGATGCAGCAGTCGGGTCTCTCCGGTATGTTGCCATCGCTGCTGAACAAGATCGTCTACGTTGGTTTAAGCGCAGGAAGTATGATCATGACAAGCTATGGCACCAGCTACAATAATCATACGCTTCCTCCCGAAACCGATAAATGCCTCGGGCTTCTCGACTTTGCAATACATCCGCATCTCGATCACGAATGGTTTCCGGGCAATTCGCTGGCCAATATTGAAAAGCTGGCAGCTACATTACCTGTGCCATCGTATGCGATCGATGATCAAACGGCGTTGAAAGTGGTTGATGGAGAGGTAGAAGTGGTGTCTGAAGGGAACTGGAAATTGCTGAATGGATAGTTTACCTCAAGGTATTTTTGGAATACATAAATGCTTGTCGTCAATATCATTTTCAATTCGCTTCAGAATCATGCATATAAAACGGGTAACTGTATATGCTTTAACCTAAAAGACTGTTTGCTTTCATCTCTTACTGCTAAAACCAAACAGTCTATCAAGGAATGATCTCCAATACAATTATCCCAGATCTTCCTGATCAAATTCCACGATCCATTCAATGCCATATTTGTCCCTGAAACAACCAAAATAAGAACCCCAGGGACTGTCACCAATAGGCGCTTCTATTTGCCCTCCCGCTGAAAGCCCGTTAAATAATCTATCTGCTTCTTCTTTGCTTTCCGTACTAATTACAATTTTACTCCTGTTTTCATTTTCGTTTGTTGTTCCCAGAATTTCCGGAACATCATTTCCCATCAACTTGCTGCTCTTACCAATAGGCAATGCGATATGCATGATCTTATTTTCTTCTTTCGGGGCTACTGGAAATTCAGGACTTGCGAGTTCTTTAAAACGGATGATCTTTGCAAACTCTCCACCGAATACTGATTTGTAAAAAGTAAATGCTTTTTCGGCATTTCCGTTGAAGTTGATGTGCGGATTGATATTTGCCATGGTTGTTATTTTTTCTGGTTATTAAATTTGCTGTTATCTTATTTATACCTGCTATCCAGGTATTTCAGGAATCATTTTCTTGATAAACTTGCCAGCACATTCTCCAAATTGATCATTGATAGTTTAAACCCTTCTGTGAAGCCCATTTCAATCATCTTCTCCAACCGTGCAAGCGATTCATTGTAAATTGTAATGTGAACTGTGGTTTTTCCATTCTGTTCGCTGAACGAGTAATCCCAATCAGAACCCGGTAATTCAGGGTTTTCATCTTTATCTGCAAAAGCATTGAACATTTTGAAGTTTGTTTTGGGGCTGATCGAAGTGTATTGCTGAATTGACCAACGCTCATTTCCTTCAGGACTTACCATTGCATAAAATCTTCGTCCGCCCACCTTGAAGTCCATGTATTTTGTTCGCGACTTCCACGGCCTGGGAGCCACCCATTGATCAAGGATCTCCGCTGTGGTAAAGGCATCCCATACCAATGATAGATCAGCATTAAATTCTCTCGTTATGAATACGGTTTTCGCCGCTTTGTCAACGGTAAAATCAAATAGCAAGTTCATTTTTTCTTATTTTTTAAGGTGTGCAATACATCATCAAGTTGTTTGAAACTTTCCTCCATGATCTTCCGGAACTGATCCAGCCAGTTATCGATCTCTTTCATTTTATCGATTTTCAATTCATAGAAGATCTCTCTGCCTTCCTGTTTTGGAACCAGCAGGTCACATTCGGACAGGATGCGCAGGTGCTTGGATATTGATTGTCTTGTTACGTCAAAATGCTCCGCTATAGCGTTGGGAGTCATTGCCTGTACGGCAACCAGGACGAGTATAGCTCGTCTGGTGGGGTCTGCAATTGCCTGAAAAATATCGCGTCTCATTGTTTATAATATGAAGCCGTTCGGTTGCAAATATATGTGAAGCCGATTGGTTGCGCAAATTTATTTTCTGTGGGTTTGAAGATTGTATTCTTCGATACTGGCGTAAGGAGCCCGCAGATTTCGCAGATTTATCTGTCCTGCAAATGAAATGGTCCCGTGTAAACGACTATATTTTATTAGCGTCCGCAGATCTCGCAGACAATTTTCTGATTAATTTGAAGATATCTGCGTCATCTGCGGACACAACCTGTAATCATTTCTAATAGAGGATAAAGTGTCAGTGATCGGACGGATAAATCTGCGGGCTCCTTACGCCAGTATCTAAGAAGATAATTCTTAACTTAATGACATTGCCGCCTTCCCGCTGAAGCCTGGCGGACTCGGCTCCGGGACGATAACCCAGCTACATTCTTAGCTTATTCATGTCCAACGCTATTGCCGACGGCGTATACCCCCTTATCTTGAACACCTGTCTGTTAGAAGGCAATAAATTAGCTTCACCGCCCCGGCGGGTGTAAACGGCAATGCCGCCTCCGCCACCGGGAGCGCCGAAGAAAGGTGGGGGAAATGCTTTCACAATGGCAATATCTGACATTGGAATGCTGGCAATCTGTGACGCTGATACCCTCATTTCATCCATGAAGAAAATCACCGGGCTGCCCCGCCAGCTGGCAGCGCCTGTTGGAGAAATCTGCAGACCCGCAACCCTGCCCTGCAGGTAATTAAGAATATTAATTGAACCAATCGCAGTGGGATCATCCATAATACTGATCAGTCGCTCGTCTCCCGACTGAAATAAGGCGCTGACATGTTGTTCATCGAACTGTTGTGCCGGGGTTTTTGCAGTACTCTTTACAATAACTGCCGGCAATAAAGTGCCACGGTCTGCAAAAAGCGCTTCAGGCGATTCAATCGGCCTGTCCAACGTTGGACGCACCGCTGCTGGTGGATTGCCAATGTAAAATGCCCGACCTGCAACTGCAAGCGGCTGATAGCTGGAATCAAGCTGACTGCTGATGGAGATATTCAGCGACTGCTTATTATTTTTTGTTGCATGAAATGCCAGCAACGCATTGTCTTCAAACAGCCAGTTACGGATGGCAAAACTGCCATTCGGCAAAACAGGTACCTGCTGCTCGGCCCATTCGCCGGATTTGGTCAGCAGCATAGCCTGTATACTCCCAATGTTCCCGGCATCTTTTATCTGGCCGACTACTTCGAAAAAGCGCTGCTGCAAACCCGCCAGCAAAGTGTATTTTCCGCGTGGGAGCGAATCGGGTAAGAATATTGCGCCGGAGGCCTGCCCCTCGATCACTGGCCAGCGCAGCCTGGTCCGCTGCCCTTGCTCGTTTTCAATCACCAGCTCCAATGTCGCCAGTGGTTGATTTTTTATTTGACCACTATTGTCTTTATAACTGACTTGCACAACCAGGGAATCGCCGGGTTGAAAGATGTTTTTATTAAGTTTTATATCCAAACGCCCGGTTGCCTCCTGGGCATCAGCTGAAGCTACCAGCCCGGAGGCAAAAAGTACTAATAACAGAATGCTCTTCATATATTCAATTCAATCAATATTGAAGCCAGCAGGCAGAAATAAATGAAAAAAGAAAGATAAAATTGATCTCTCCAACGATTTCTAAGAAGAAAAACGCGCCAGACATTTTATCGTGGAAATCAAAAAAGGGCTTCCCATCCTGACGAATACAGCCGTTTTCGGCTGTCTGAAGTTGTCATTATCTGATCTATGTATACCAGGCGTACCGGATCCTGTATCTATTTCTTGCCAAACGCCAATTGAGGAAAAACAACTTTCTTGATGTAATCCATAATCCAATCCTCCGCTGATATCAATTGATATATGCGGATATTTAATTCTTGAATCACCCGGTTTTTAAGAGGAATATTCCGTTTTGAGTGGGAAGCAACGGAATGATCATATACAATTACACAAAGGACCGTAAGCGGTAGGCTTTGTTTGTAATTTGAAGCTGTAGCGTATCCAGTTGTTGCGACTTCTATGCCGGTAGCAATGTACATTACATTGACTGACTGACCAGTGATAATATAGCCTTACTCGCGAAGCAGTGCAGTTGTTTCCGATTTAATCAGGGATTAAAATTCTCCGCCGTAATCTTTATCAGATCCATGTCCGGGAAACTGCCGAGCAACGAAAGCGCATGTTTCGTTAATTCCTGTGGAATACGGCCTACGAGGTGTGTCATACGCGCACCGTTGTCAGGGAAAACATCGAAAATACCATACTCATCATTAGGCAATCGGATAGCAAACCATGCAACAGTCTTTTCTTCAGCCATGGCCAAAGGCTGCGCATCTTTTAGAAATTGTATAACCTCCTGCTCGTGGCCCTCTTTCGCTTTGAAGGTGAGCAATAATCCTTTTGTATCAGGTTGAGCTGGCGGCTGAGATGGTAATTTGCTGGCAAGGACCTCTATTTTCTGAATATCCGGGGAGTTTTCAAATAGTTCATCTGCTTTCTGCAGCAGGGCGCTGGCAACTGCCCCGTTAAGATGTGCGTCACGTGATTCTTCATCAGGAAAAAAATCGACAATGCCATATTCAGACCGGCCGAAACGAACTGCAAACCAGGCTTTTGTTCCTGCCTCCAGCCGTACTAACGGAAGGGCAGAGGAAAGGAAGTCTTCCACCTCGTCATCTTTGCCATGTTTCGCCTCTAAACGGACGAGTAATCCTTTTGTCGTCATTGTCATGATTCAATGTATTAATTGTGATTTCTTAAGTTTCGTCTTGTAACGCTCGATACAGTTTAGGTACTACAATCGTGCCCCGTATTTTTTTACTTTAATATTCACCTTGAAAAAGCTATTACTATGCAGGGGCGATGCCTGGAGATGAAACTTCTTTTTTAAATCTATTCCAACTGGGTCAAACCGTTTGATCATTTTCGACCATCATAGTTAATGGGATGAAATTTAAAACGAATGCCCCTCCTGAAAAAGAGGGACATTGTCAAATAAGGCTCATTCATTTTCGTATAGTCGAGATGTTTATTTAGCGGATGCGATAGTTTTTAGCCTCAAACTGTCCATCACTCTGATTAATGCTGTAAGCGATGCGGGGTTTTCGTTTCTGCCTTCCTTCACCAGCAGTACTACCCGGCGCGATACCTTTAGCTCGGGTCGAGTAGCGGCTGGAGAGGCATTGAATTTCAGCTCCACGCTCGTGATCTTACTATTTCGAATACTGTCCTGACGTTTTGAAAATGAGTAGTCGGCACTTTTCATTTTACTTGAAAAAGTAATTAATAAACTGTCATATCCGTTCTCGTCCTTGGCTGTCGTTACATACTTATCGACAATGAGTTTGTTATCGGTATCAGTAATAGATGCTACCAAACTATCCGTCTCAATCATGAGGTTGAGATTATTTTCGAAGTTGGTTACCGATCGCTCTCTCAAAAATGAATCGACAGCATACGTCCATACCGGTTGGTTTCGCGCTGTGTCGTAGAATGTCCCTTTTAAGTCGCCCTTGTGGTAAAAGAAATACCTCGGAGAACTGGGTAAGGTGATCAATGTGTCGCCGATGGCGTTTCCATCCTTGTCTCGCAGAACGACCGAATTATTCCTTCTGACAGGAATTTCATACAGAACAAAACTGTCGCTTGTTGTCAACGTTATGATCGATGTATCATAGAATATATTCTCCTGATGAACCGCCATTGGAAAAATTGAGTACATTTCCAAAACCCGAATATTGCTGTCCTTGTCTTTTTTATTTACGACACAACTAACACACAAAGCAATAAATATGACAGTGATATAGTACAGGCACAAATGCAGCTTTAGCTTTCTATTCATTGACGTTCCAGGTTTGATTGGTGTTAACGGGGATATTATTTTCCATGGTGCTTCCCGCTATACTTATTTTAAGTGTGAAATTCATGTCACCTTCTCCGCCTAATTTCACCTTTATAAGATCGGACTTGTTAACTGATATATAGCTTGATAAATAGCGAGGAATTGAGAAATGTTGTATAGAAGTAATAGTGTAAGAGAAATTTTTACTGCCGTTTTCGACGTTTGCTTTTTCGCTCCCTGAAGCTCGTTCGGAAATAAATCTACAGATTGATCTACCATCGATTTTCTATCTTATGATTCGAAAGATAACAAAAGGGTTTCATTTCCGAAACCCTTTCGAAAAGGCGTGCTCCCTGCTGGACAATTATTGAACCTATTTATTGCTGATTTACCAATCATTAGATTTTATTGAGAATCATTTCAATCCTAATTTTCCTCTCCTTGCAGTGATAGCACAGGCCATACATCGGAGCTATCTTTTGCCTTAGAAATACTTCATTCTTAAAAATTGGACTCCGATCTTATCGAGGCTCAAACAGTGTTCCTTTAAGCAAAAGCCGATAACCCTCAATCATGCTTGATAGTTCTTTTTTCTGCACCAGAAACTCTTTAGTTTGGATTTCGCCATCATCTCTTTTTTTGCGAAGAATATCCAGGGACAATTTATAATGGTGGTAATTTTTTGAATGATTGTAGAGATCGGCCTCTCTTGATCTTTGCTCTTTGTATTGTTCGGTGAGGAGATAAGGATTCGGTTGAGAAGTAGTAAATTCTACCGAAAGGCCGCCTCTGTCTCCAAAGGGAATAAATTGACGGTATTCGAGTGTTGGCTGCTGCCGGATGAATTGGGTGTACCCTTCGCTCAAAAAAGATATTTCCCCATGTTGCGTTATTATCGTCCAATGCATTCCCTCCGTACTTTCAACTTTTTCTATGTCTTCAATTTCGAATGCTCCATCAAAAAGTACATCAATATCAAGGTTCAGATCTTTTATTTTGTGAAAGCATAATGTCGCAGGGGAAATCCAAAATGTAAACCCCATGCCCTCGACCTCAGGTTTATTCCATTTAAAAATGTAATCCAGGTCAAGCAATAGATCTTTATGCATTATGATCTTATGCACGAAGTTGTCATGCCATCCCATTTGCTCATAATCGTCTTCTGTCCAGATGCTCTTTTCCAGCTCGTATGTCATAAGTCATCGTTTTTGAGAATTGGAAAATAAGAAAAGGGTTTCAGAAATGAAACCCTTTCGTCATGCTTGCTCATCCAAAGATACAATTAAAAAGATTACTGAGTTTCATGAATCGTTTCAATTCTCCGGTCAGCATGTCCTCGATATCAATACTACGTTAGAACTTTCTGGCCGTATTGAAGGAGAAGAAACCGTTCTTTAGAGAAAGACATCGGCCTCACGAACGCTAGAATATGTAACATGATAGTGTCGTTTATTAATGATAATAGACCGACCATTACAAGTCACATCATAGATTGATTCGCAACTGGGTCGACAAGATAAAAGAGATGATTAAGAACGTTTTCGGTACGGAATTTTTACCTTAAGAGCCGGGTTTTTTGTTGAAGGCGCGCCAAACATATTTTATGCTGGTATGTCGGTTACTTACACCGTAACGGTTTCATTTGTTTGCAGCAGTTGCCCCGTTAATGCAATTGCGCCACTGATCACCAAGTCGCATACGTCTACGGCCATCTGGCCTGCTAAACCTTAAAGGAATTCACTAATTTCAATGAATGAAACTAGCTATCGTAGCATTTTTTATCACGCTCTTATCCTGTTCCGTGTCGAAAAAGAGCGAACCGGGCGGAGTAGAAGTGAGGGCATATTTTCCCATTATTGATTGGAAAGGAGGAATACTTGAAACGCGGGATACGATTAATGTCTATTGGCTTGACGATCTCATTATCTATAAGCTGCCTTTTCAAAAAGAATTCGTCGAAATCGGTACGAATAGACGCTTTGGTTGGCCAAGCTTTTATTATTTCTGTCATAGAACTTCTGATTCATTGGGATTACTTTTCGATTCACTTGGTGTGAATAAGGATTTAACATGGCTATCTCTTGATTCCATTAAAAGAACCCGGGCCTACGCAACGAAGTATGGGGAATTGGAGAAATATTCCACATCATTTGCCGTTGACAGTTCTGCAAATATGGTGAAGGAGAAATACGGTTTTGATGGCTCAGGTAACATGTTCGATTCGGCCACTTTATTTTATGACAAGAGATACAATGATCTCCGTTTTAGTTTCGATGACAAATTCCAGCTTACGAAGAAACTCAAGCTCTATCGTGCCGAACTACTGTGGAAGGAAAAAGTGATCGACGGAAGGCACTACGATAAGAGAGTAGCGACCTATGAAATGAGTGATCTGGGGCCGCTACCGAATTCGTTTCAGAAGTTCCTGAAAAATATCAAGGACACGATGCGCGTGAGAAGTGAGAGTTTTCGACATTAGCGATGATAGTAGAACCAACAGCTAATCAGCAGGCTTTTTTCACAAACAGAAAAAGCCTGCTTTTATTATGGAGCATAAATTTTCAATTGTTAAAATTTAAGCGTCAGGTCAATTATAGCGGGCTATTTGCGGCGCAAAAAAACGCTAGCAGGACGTTGAGAAAAACTACATCCCTATAAACTTTATCTATGTTTTTTGGCTTGTAGAATTATTTGGACATAAGTGAAACGTCATGTGAGATTTTTAGTATTTTCCAATTAAACCATATTTTATTTTATGAAGAAAAAGTCAGTATTTAAAAGATGGGCAAAGGAAGAAAAAGAAATACTCGTCCATGAGCAAACAATAACTATTCGTATAGGTAATAAAAAGGTTGATCTTGATCTGATTCACAATTTCAATTTTTTACATCTTGATATTTATAAAGCGAGTGATGAATGGGGATTGAAAACAAAGACTTTTACTGCAGTAGATTTTTGTCGCTATGTGATGATGCAACTTTACGTCGGGTATCATCTGATAGCATTTGAAGTAAACTTAATAAAAAGGGGATTTCATTTCTGCCCCCCTTTTGACCGCTCCCGGAAAGTTACAATTATCTAACCGGCGGATTCAACACTTTTTTTGGTTTCAGTATGTATCATTACTAATCCCGGAGTTCACTAAAAAAACGTTACTTCAAAAGCAGTCCAGGGTTTGATTAAAATAAATCTTGAAACGATCAATGTCAGAATAATAAGTATTACTAGGACTATGTACTTCTCAAAAAAATAAGAAAGTAATGCGATTAGGGCTATAATCGAAGCAATCGATGCTTTGGAAACAAACTGTTTATTTATTTCCCAGATTGTGTCTCTAGTATACGAATAGCGGAAAGATTTTGCAAATTGTTATTCGTTCAAATGCTATAATAGCGGTATTTTGTTTTGACATTTTCATAACCCCGAGGAGTATAAGCAAAAGCCGCTCGTTGGGAATCAGTGCTTTTTGAAGGAAACCATATCTGTTGCATATTCCCAAGTTATTAGTACATCAATTGTTTAAATTGCGACAAATTTGAGTAGTTTAACTGAAAATACACAACTGCATTAATCTGCCTCATATCATTTACAAAAAACAACGTGATGCGTTCCTTAGTCACCATTGACCATATCAACCTGTCCGTTCTTCATAAAAACACAGATGCTCCCTGTGCAGTCATTTTTATTCATGGCAATTCGGGCTCTGCACACCTCTGGGAACCGCAGTTCACAGATCCGCTGTTTGATCAATACCATCTTGTCGCGTTTGATCTTCCCGCGCATGGGTCATCCTCGCCCTCATCATCACCGGATAAAGCATACAGTACTTCAAATCTCGGCGGCATCATGGCGAAAGCTATACAACAACTTTTCCTTCATAAACCATTTGTGATCGGAGGGGTTTCATTTGGTTCAAATATCGCCGCGGAAACCCTGCACGAACTTGATCCGCAGGGTCTCTTTTTCATTTCACCCAGCGTGCTTGGCCCGGAGCATACGGTTGCAAACGTATTCCGGCCCGGCGTTAATGTCGGATTTATGTTCTCTGATGAACGTAATGCAGATGTTGTACGGGAAGGGTATCGTCTTCATCTCGGAGTAAACAATGACAAAGTACTTGATGCATTGGTTGCGGATTATCAGGCCGTGAAAGAGCCATTCCGGTCCTCCCTCGGCGCAACCGTGATGGCAGGCGAATACAGCGATGAAATACAGTTACTGAAAGATCATGGAAGAGAGGTGCTTTGCGTATTCGGTGAAGATGATCCATCCCTCAATAGCAATTATCTCGATGATGCGCCGTTCCGTCTCTGGCAGGATAAAGTGTTCGCCATACCCGGCAGTCATTTCCCGAATGCCGATCATCCGCGTGAATTCAATGCATTATTGAAAGAATACTGCGATCACATGTTTTATAAAAGATGATGACGGATCGCATAGTTCATCAGTTCCGCAACATTACCGGAGTTTGTTTTCTCCAGCATATTCTTACGGTGATTATGGATGGTATGGATGCTCAGGTGCATTTTATCCGCGATCTGTTTGCTGCTGAATCCCGCACAGATGTATTTTAATACTTCGGTCTCCCGCTTTGTCAGGATCTCATCTTCTTCGCTTGCCGCATATACGTTTTTATATACCAGTGATGCACCGTTGGCGCCGATTCTCTCAATGGTATGAACGATCCGGGAATCAGTTTTGAAATGTGTGATATCTGTGAGAAAGGCGGCCATCACCAGCGGTGTATTGTCTGCTGCGGATTGAATGATCGAGAATCGCTGAAGAATGGAACGATACTGCCCGCCACGGTCTTTGAACCGGTAATTATAACTAAAGAGATAACCGGGATGATCTTCTCCCGGCAACTGCCGGAGAAAATGGAGATTCCGCAGGAATATGTCCCCGAAATAAATGTTGGCATCCGTTGAGTGATATCCGGAAACGATCAGGTCCAGCCCACCATCTTTCACATAGCCGGGCGAGTAACCCAGCATTTCCTGCGTACCGTTGCTCATGGTAAGATATTTCTTCCGGGAAAAATCGAGGAGGAATGAAACAGCATGACCAGGTGGTTGCCGGTTGGTGAGCTTCTGGAAATCCTCTATAAGTTCTGTCGGACCAAACGCCGGCTTATGCAGCTTCGCCGCATCAAGAAAATCGAGGTAGTCTGAATGAGTGATAGGCATGGTGGTTAAGAATGCTCTATCTAAAATAGCTATAAATAGCTATTCTGTCACCTTCCTGCTGTCGATATTTTTGACCTGTTCCATATCTGAAACAGGCCATCCGGCATGGCCATTCCCGAAAAAAATTTCCATCCTCTGAATCAATCCCTTGAACAGCCAGCGCTTCATTGAGGCGTTAACAATCACCCACAAAACAAAGGAAAATGAAGTGCTTTTTGTTCATTGCGTTATTCCTGGCGGGGTCCCTTGTGGTCCGGAGCCAGGAAGAGTTCGCGAAGGAAATGGCGAACCTGGAATCGATGGAGAGTAACACCTACAAACGGTTCTTTGTCTATACAAAAAAAGGGAAGGTGGTCGTCGTATCGCCCACCCAGGGTTGCAGGAAATTGTACAGGAATCTGGATTTTGATGAACAGATAGAAAATGAAGCGGAGAAACAGTGGGCTGCTTATCTCGCAGAAAATCTGCTTGCTTATGACATCTCAAAAATACTGGCGGCAGAACCGCAAAGGGGATTCGTTTTTGTAGAGAATGATTTTCATAAAGAGAAGGATGTGCTGGAGGAGATAAGAAAGTTCGAGGAGCTTAAAGAAAATATGATCGCTGCCTGGAAGCGGGAAGGGAAAACGGTCATCGAGGAAGAATATTTCATCTACAAACATACGCGACAATTGGAAGAGCAGCTGAAAGAGCAGGAAGCAAAGTTCAAAGAGATGCGGGTTGCCATCAGGGAACGGGAAGAAAAGAGAATACAGGAAGAAAAGAAAAGGGCGCATATAAAAGAACTGGGATCGGATCCGGTGGCCGGCCAGCAACTTGGTGGAATGGCTGCCCTGGTGTATAATAATAACGAACATGGAGATGATAATGCGCGCTCCTTTTACCTGAAGGGAAATTTTGGTTTCGGCTATCTTTCCATACCCGTCATTCTTAATCATGCGCCGGCGGATGCCACATCTACTGCCGGTACGGAGAGCCTCACAGGCACTGCTCAGTTTCTTACCACCTATGCTGGATTGAAGGTCGCCTTCTTCAATGATAAGATCGTCAACTGGAAACTCAGCCCGTTGCTGATGTACGGAACGGATATTGATTTTTCCGGTAATAATACCAGGGGTACTCATGTGGCCTATGGCATCGGTACGGCGATCGGTGCGGGAAAGAAGCTCCGTTTTCAGGTGAAAGGGGAGTATGTGAAAAGGAATGGTCATACAAAACAGGAGTTCAGCAGCAGTAAAACAGCGGAGACGCTGGATTATAGCTATTCCACCCTGAAATACGGGGCGGGCATGATCTACAATATGGAGGGCGTGAATGAATTCCTGGAATTTACTGTGTTCAGGGAAAACCTTTCTTTTCTGAAAGCGACAGGGGCTTCTGTTTATTCCTTCGAAATAAAAATTTCTCTCGGCATGCTGGCAGCAGGATGGCAGCATGGTAGCAATTATCCGATAGCCGGAGAGTTGCATCATCCATCTCAATTCAGCGTCACCAAACAAAACTTCAACAATTTTATTCTCTACGTTCCATTTACACTGGCTAAAAAACCGAAGTAATATGAAGCTATATCCGTTGCTGGCATTATTGCCATTCCTTTATTCCTGTACGAAGGAGACTTATGTAGAACATGTGGAGGATGAGAAAGTGCGGCAGCACATTTATGACCTGAACCTGCAATTAGGTCTCGGCAAGGAGATAAATACCTTCACCGTTGATATTGATGGTAAGCCCCAGCAGGTTTCGATACAGGCGTATCGTGTAAAAGTTTCTCCTTCATACTGGCCTGCGCCGGAAGTTAATCTGGGTGATTCCATCATGATCCTTTATTTGTCAGGGAATGAGATCGAGTTTGATGGTGTAGATGGCGGTCTCCTTAAATATGCCGAAGGTCAATCGTTGTTGGTTCCTGCATCTGCAAACGTTGGGGGAAAATTGTGTGCAGGTTACCGTAAAGCTCCTTTTATCGCAGGTTACACCTCATTTACTTATCTGCAGGGATCTTATTTTAAGTTTTCACTGAAAGATCAGGGGTATGTCGGATTCCGGTTTCCGCCCGGGTTCAAGCCCGCCCGCGGATGGTTTGCAATTGAGATCACCGAACTGGCTATCCGCATCAAAAAATACGGGTATTACACCAATACCAATGAGGTATCCGCAGGCAGATAAACACGTTAATCTATTACAATACTATTACAATGAAAGAAATACTATTACCGCTGTTTGCATTCATCTCACTTTGCACAGCCGCACAAAAGCCATCTTCTTCGCCACTCACCGGACAGGTTTCTGCCGGCAGCATTTCCATCGGCAAATGCAAGATCAGTTCCATCACCGTTAAGTATACGCTTTCCACATTCATGGGCGAGCCGACCGTTGGCTCAAACATCAAATGGACAAAAGGATATTCCACTGAGGAAGACTGCCTTGCCGGCGAATACGTAGAGATGTTCCTGAAATGCCGCGCCGGTTACTATTCAGGAGAATTCCTGATAGAAGCAGGGGAAGGCACCACGCCTAAAGGGGATGGCAGTTACGGATACAACCCGCTTTCTGGTTCGCCTGACTGGGATGAACTCATGATCCCGTATGATTATAACAGTGTAAAAGCATTTCAATCCGGTAGAAAATACCTGGGCGCAGACCAGGCAAAGAAGATCTGGAAAGCAGGATTTACAATAACTGGCGTGGTATTCATCGACAGGAATGGCATCACCGTGACGATCTATTAATAGCTGTATTACTTTTTTCCGTCTTCCCGCCTTTCCCGTAAAAATTAACCAGGAAGGCGGGAATACGGAAATTATTGTTTTACCCCCCCCCTCCTGTTATTTTTCCTGGCAGTAAGATCGGTTAATAGTTAAGAGATTATTATAGGTGATGGTATCTTCCTCCAGACCTGCAGATAATTAATAACATCATTAATTTCTTTATTAATAATCTGACGATATGCCGTCTAAAGACCTCACCCTAAAAAAAGGTCTTGCCGCAAAATCCTGAGACCGGAAAAACAGCATTCATTGAAAGCCGACAACTCCTTCCCCTTGCACTAGTGACCTCCCTTTTCATGCTCTGGGTAAAAGTATAGGGTCTGCTATAGCCTATGATACAGCCTACAACTCCCTAAATGAGTTCAGGAAGAATCTGCATTAACAGGATACTACGCTGTCTTTCCTTATTTCGTATGAAACCCACGTGCGGGTAAAAAATTTTTATTTCGTCAACCGGCGTAAGCCGGTTGACGAAATTGGATCAGCAGTTGGCAGGCTAATGATTAAATGCTATTGGCATATAGATATAACCGGAGAAATCTTTATTATAGTTTTCTTTGCCCATAAGTGGCTTTATATAAGGCGCCTTTTCTGTGGAAAAAATCTTCAAGTAATTTCTTTTAAAAGTAGAATTTAAGGTCATATCAAAAAAAAGGATTACAGTACAAACTGTAATCCTTTGAATTCACTGCTCCCCCAAAGTTACAATTATCTAACCGGCTGATTCAAGACTGTTATATTTTCAGCATGTACCAAGACTAATTCGGGAACCCACTAAAAAAACATTACTTCAAAATCAGTCCAGGGTTTAATTAAAATAAATCTTGAAACGATCAGGGTCAGAATAATAAGTATCACTATTACTATGTACTTCTCAAAAAAATAAAAAAGTAGCGCGATAAGGGCTATAATCGAGGCAATCAGTGCTTTAAAAACAAACTGTTTGTTTATTTCCCAAATTGTGTCTTTTGGAATGATCGGACTTGTTAACTGATATATAGTTTGATAAATACCGAGGAATTGACAAATAATGTATAGAAGTAGTAGCGTAAGAGAAATTTTTGCTGCCGTTTTCGACGTTTGCTTTCTCGCTACCTGAAGCTGGTTCGGAAATAAGTCTACAGATTGATCTGCCATCGGTTTTCTATCTTATGATTCGAAAAATAACAAAAGGGTCTCGTTTCTGAAACCCTTTCGAAAAATCTGTGCTCCCCCTGCTGGACTTGAACCAGCGACCCTCTGATTAACAGTCAGATGCTCTAACCAACTGAGCTAAGGAGGATTATGTCTTGCCAGGCTCCGGTTTTCACCGTTACCCTCCCTTTCGGGGCAGCAAAAATAGGGAAAAACCTTTTCAGAAAAAGCAAATTTTCAATTTATTCCGAACTTTTTTGGGGTTGAGAGAAGAAAATGAAAAAGAGGAAAAGGCTGGGAGGATAAACCCAGGCGGGCTATCCTTTATGACTGCTGAGCGTGTACCTTTGCCGATCAAATCTGAAGCATTTTGTTCATTGCCGATCTCCATACCCACTCCAGGTACGCACAGGCCTGTTCGAAATTTCTCACGCTTGAGACCATGTATCAATGGGCGCTTATAAAAGGCATTCATATTATAAGTACCGGTGATTTCACGCACCCCGCGTGGTTTCGCGAGTTGCAGGATAAACTTGAGCCGGATGGTAAAGGTTTGTTCCGGATGAAACATACACCTTCGGCTACCGTCGTTGGTCTTCCGGATGATCCGGAAAAGCCGTGGTTGGCCAGTGCAAAACTGAAAAACATCGATGTCCGCTTCATGCTTTCAACGGAGATCTCTTCGGTCTACAGTTATGGCGGAAAGACGCGCAAAAATCACAACCTCGTGTATGCACCGGATTTTTCATCGGCGGCATGGATCAATAAACAATTGTCGAAGTACGGCGATCTTGGAGCAGACGGGCGACCTACTATTTCCCTGTCGTCAAGAGATCTCCTGGAAATAATTCTTGAAACGCCCGGCGGCAAGGCCTTTCTCGTACCTGCACACGCATGGACGCCCTGGTTTTCCACTCTCGGATCACGCGGCGGATATGATAGCGTTGATGAATGCTTCCGCGATCTTTCACCTTATATCTTCGCAATAGAAACAGGTCTATCATCTGACCCGGCGATGAACTGGCGATGGAGCCAGCTCGACAGGCTGACCATGTTGTCAAGCTCTGATGCCCATTCTGCACAAAAATTGGGAAGGGAAGCCAACCTGTTTTCGACTGAACGCAGCTATGAGGCTATATTCGAAGCGATCAAAACGCAAGAGGGATTTCTTGGTACCTACGAGTTTTTTCCGGAAGAAGGAAAATATTCCTGGGATGGACACCGTAATTGCGGCGTGTGCCTCTCACCCGAAGAATCCATGGCGCTCGATAACCGCTGCCCGAAATGCGGAAAGATGCTGACGGTTGGCGTGATGCAACGGGTTGAACGCCTGGCCGACCGTAAAACGCCTGTCAGACCCGAAAAAGCGGCCTCGTTCAGCTATATCATTCCTCTTGCGGAAATCCTCTCAGAGATTTTAGAAACAGGTGTGGATTCTAAGAAAGTTATCAAAGCATACGCTGATGCAGTCGGCAACTTTGGGAACGAATTCGATCTGCTCCAGGTTGCACCGATAGATGATATTCATCGCTATAATCCCTTACTGGCTGAAGCCATCCGCCGGATGCGGAGCGGCGAAGTGGTCCGGCAGGCGGGATATGACGGGGTGTATGGAAAGATTAGTTTATTTAATGGTAAGCCGTCTATTCAGCAATTGAGGATGTTCTGATAAGGACCGCCGACGACCGACCGCCGACCGCAGACGATTCGTTGGAATTGACAAATCATTTGATATTGTGAACGTACAAAGAGCGATCATCAAGGGTGAATGGACCGCGGACGACGGACCGCGGACCGCAGACGATTCGTTGGAGTCGACAAGTCATTTGGTTTGCTGAACGTACTAAGAGCGATCATTCAGGTTGAATGGACCGCCGACGGCCGACCGCAGACCGCAGACGATTCGTTGGAATTGACAAGTCATTTGGTATGCTGAACGTACGAAGAGCGATTATTCATGATGAATGGACCGCCGACAGCCGACCGCGGACCGCAGACGATTCGTTAGAATTGATTAGTCATTTGGTATGCTGAACGTACAAAGGGCGATCATCAGGGTGAATGGACCGCCGCCGACCGACCGCGGACCGCAGACGATTCGTTGGAGTCGACAAGTCATTTGGTGTGCTGAACGTACAAAGAGCGATCATCCAGGAAAAATGATCAGTGGTCCGCGGTCTGTCGTCCGTCGTCTGAATTATTTCCCTATTTTCAACAAAACCTTTCACCGTGCAAAAGATCTTATTCCTTCTCCTGGTCATCATTCCAACCATGGCTTTTTCACAAATAGACACGGCTTTTTTACAACGGCTAAAAGAGCTGGAAACCGCGGATCTGCTGAAAAAAGATACGATGGCTGTACCAAATGACGCGTTTACCCGTAAAATAAAGGAATTAAGAAAGGAAAAAAACGGGCTGAATATTGAACTGGTTATGCAGATCAAAATAAAAGAAGAGCAGGAAAAAGATTCATCTAGGCCCAAAGATTTTTACGATAAGTTACTGGTGGAAATGACCACAGGAGAAACAGGTCGCTTATTGGAAAATTGTATGGTAAATATGTACCGCGAGTCATACACAGAGAAAGAGATCGACGAACTGATCCGCTTTTTCAAAACTTCTGCAGGCAAGAAAATGAACACCGAATTTATCTTCCTGATCGCACGATCAGTAAAAAACGCCGAGCAACTCATGAAAATAGCCATCACCAAACTCGATCCCAACGCCAAAAAACCTTTCTAGGTTCTTGTTATATACCCATCTGATCATTCACCAATAGTTCAATGGTGTAATAGCTCTTCAATGTTTTAAACCTCGCCTGCGGTCTGCGGTCCATCGTCCGTGGTTCCCCTCGCCATCCATCAGCACCAGGGAAAACTGCCCCAGTTCCTGCTTTCTCGTTCTATGATTGATAAATTTTCCATTTAACATACTCACTGGGAAATAGTCGAATTCTTTTTTCACCGGAACAGATCTCTCTTCGCTTATTTTCTCTGCTTCGTTTTTCTGTGCATAGAATAAATAAGAAGAGTAGGGGAGTGTATTCAATTGTTCCAGGCTGTCGATTGTCACAACCGGTGAGTTCAGGTAAAATGTCAATGCATAGGAATAATCTTTTCTCAGCTGTACCACCGGCGTTTCCGGGAAATGCTGGTTACTGTAAAATGCGGCTTCACTTCCCGCCTGGTACTGCATGATCGAAGGATAAGCAACGCTGTTCAGATAAATATTGACCATCACCGCAGCGATTGCAGTCCGGTAAAACAAAACTGTCCTGCCGGAAAATGGCCCGGCCATTGGCAGGAAAAGCAAGAGGCAAAGCAACAACAGAAGGATCGTCCAGGTCGGCCATGATAAAGTCGCAGGCTGAAAGAAATAATGCAGCAGCAGCGGCGCGATGAGCAGGATGACAATGACCACAGTCTGCGTGAGGCGGATTGTTTTCCATTCTTTTGGTAAACGGATTTGTTGCAGGTAGCCTGATAGAAAAATTGCTAAAAGCGGAAAGACGATATTGCTGTAATGCGGTAATTGAAATTTGGATAATGAGAAAATAAGCAATGTGAGAAAGGCCCCCGAGAAACTAAGCCATTCCCTGTATCGCGATGGATGCTTCCAGTTCTTCTTCCAGACGCTGACAACAGCGATATAAAGTGCAAAGGACCACGGCAGAAATGCCCAGATCAATGTATGCAGGAAAAATGAAGGATCACCTTTTCCTTTGATCGGTCCCGTGTTGAAAAAGCGACCGAACTGGCTGTCCCAGAAAAAGAACTGCAGACCCGAGACATTTGTTCTGCCGAAAACTATTTTCTCCGGATGTCGATCAAACTGATACCACAAACAATACAGTTCCGGTGTGATGAACAACAACACAAGGACTGCCGCCAGCAACCAGCGCGGATGCAGCAACTGTTTCCAGGTTTTCTTCAGGATCAATTCTCCCGCAATCGCACCCGCGATCGGAATAATAGCAAATGGTCCCTTGGTCATGATCGCACAACCCGCCAGCAATGCTCCCAACACCAATTGATGATTTTTCTTTTCAGTATATGCGCGATAAAAATGATAGATACTTCCAATGATCAAGCCTGTTAGATAAGGCTCCGCACGTACATCGGTATTAGAAATGATTATATGTTGTGCCGTTAAAAGTATAATAGCAGCCCAGTAGGCCGTTTTCTCATCGTACAATTTTCTCGCGAGTAAATAAGTATATACAACGCCAAGCAAGAGAAAGAGGATCGCAGGAAGCTTATATGCCCAGGTTGTAAAACCAAAGATCTCAAAGAAAACCGCCGTTACCCAGAACGGAAAATGCGGTTTGTCCAGCCAGTCTTCACCATGAGAAAACAGCTCAAGATAGTTTCCCTTCTCCACCATTGTCCTCGCGATGCTCGCATACAACGGCCCATCTGCGCCCAGCAGGGTCACAAACAATCCACTGAAGTTAACGGCCACAGCCAGGAACAGCAGAAAATACAGCCAGGGACGCTGGTTAGTGCTAAGGGCAGGCATAAGCTAAGCTTTTAGTGAATCTTCTAAAGTACCCGGCTGGTGTAAAGGAATTGTATCCTTAATGCTATTGAAGCGTTAAACAATTGAATGGCCAAGTCGATGGTGGATGTTCGATGATCGATGGTCGAATTTAAAGCAGGGAATTTCTTTCATATCGATGGTTGATGGCCGGGCTTCGCGATCTGTTACCTCCCTGATTTTAAGGATCGACCATCGATGATCGATCATCCAACATCGCCCATCCACCCTCGACCATCCACCATCGATCCCTCTCCCTTCTTCGGAAATCTACGATACCCATCAACGGAAAACACTCATTCTTAAAACTTTCCAGGCGTTTTCCATTCGCTTATCTTCAACACTTTCTATATTTAATTATCCAATCCTGAAAAGCCATGCAAGTCCGAACCAATCACCGCGGCTTCACCACTGCCGCATATCTACCTTCCGGAGAATTATCTCCCTGTGCACAACCCTCCTGTCCACAAGTTTTACTGCCTGAACTATGATATCAACGCTACAAACCGCAAGTATCCGGCGTAAAGTGCTCTTGCTGTCTGTTGTGACGATCTTAAGTCTTGTCGGCATTTTAAAACTGATCAGCTACAACAACGAACAAAGAACGATAGGTGAAACTGAACTCCGGCAGAGCTATAAAGTATTGCAGAACATAGAAAGCATTCGAACGTCTATCGGTGAAACAGAGAACCTGATCCAATCCTACATGCTCACGGGCGACAAACAATGGAAAAACTCTTTGTTCTCAGCTCATAAGCGCATGTTGAAGACGCTGGACGAAACTGCTGCCCTCGAAACCGATCCGATGCAGCAGCATAAATTCTCCATGATCAGGCAAGCCATCCAGCAAAAGATCGCGTTTCAGCAAACGATCATCAGCGCTGATTCCATCACGCCAGAGTTTACCGCTGCAATGGGTTTCAATGGTTTGAACAAAAGACTGACCCAACGAATTCAGTCACCACTAAACCTGAGCAATGAACGCCAGCAATTACTCCTGCAACGCAAAACTGATACATTAGAAGCAGCCTCCATTCATACAAAATTCATCACCATCTTCTCCGCAGTCTTTGTATATATGCTAATACTCGCTGCGCTCTGGCGTCTCCGCAACCAGGTACAACCTGGTCCTGCTGCGAAAATGGACGAAGATGATGCGCAGTCATTCGATCAATCCGGTCATAATCGCGCGGGTTCAGGAAGACTATCCGGTTTCAAAGGCGTTTTCCCGATCTATGACGGCAAAGAAGAAAAGTATCGCCGCCAGGAAGAGACCGGTATCGTTCGGGTTCTTTGGTCAAAAGCAGAACTGGAAGAAAATTTCGGCTATCTGTCCGCGAAAATGAAACAACCCAAACAGCAGGAAACTACCATCGCTGCTGCGGAACTGTTAGCAACAGAGGTTGTTCCTGATTGGAAAGTGGCAGGGCTTCCGGAGGAACTCACCCTTCATTTTGATCAGGGCAACGACCATTTGCTCGGTCATGCCGTGAATGCGAATTTTTACCAGTCCGGCCCGGTCTACAATCGCCAAACCAGCACATATCCTTCCGGTGGCCCGGCAATGTACCGTGTACTCCCGTCGCCCGGCATTCCCGGAAAAGACATGGCCTGGTTACCTACGCAGGAACAACCCGGGTTTGATCTGCATGACCTGATCAAGCAGGTATTGCAACCCTTCTATGCCCAGGCTGATGAGAAAAACATCCGGCTGCTGCATACCATCGACCCTTCACTTCCCGGCTTTCTTTCCGGCGATGCGAAAAAACTCAGGAACATCCTGCACAGCATCCTGGATAATGCAATGCGATTCACCTTCAAAGGCTATATACAACTGACGGTTACAGGCATGAACATGAGTGGCGACCAGGCAGAGATCGCATTCTCTGTTGCCGATACCGGCAAAGGCCTCGACGCCGAACAACTTAACGACCTGCTCCATGGTACCGGTTCTAAAGTTCCCGCCCTCTATCACGCGAAAAAACTCGCCGAGTCACAGCAAAATCAACTCATGATCCATAGTACAGAAGAAGATGGAACGGTGTGTTGTTTTATCGGTTCATATCGTATCTGACTTGTTAGTTGGATGATCATGATCGATGTTCGATGTTGGATGTTCGAATTCAGGTCAAAAAATTCTTATATAAGTGAATCCCTCCAAACCCGGAGGGATTCGTTATTTGAAGAAGGCCGGTCTAAAGTCGACCATCGATCATCGAACAACGAACATCCACCATCATCTCTCTCAAAAACTCGCCAAACAATTTCACTAATCCAATCAATTAAGATATTTTTATAGTGATCCAATGAAAAAGCCATGCAAGCTATCACCATTCAATACCCCGGCGGGGCGGAAGTGCATTTCTGCCTGACGATTAAACCGGGTTATACCTGGCTCCACATCTAAGAATGAATTCCATTTCCAATCATCACCAGTCAGTGAAGACGATCACCATATATAAATCCCGGGTTCAACGCAGCATCTTGCTGGTGTTCATATTCGCGGTGATGACAGTGGCACTTTTTGTGAAACTGATCAGCGATAATATGGCCGATAGCCGGAAAACGGAGAGCCTGGTCAATAACACTTATGAGATCATCAAATACATAGAAAATCTCAAATCGACCGTAGCCGAAAGTGAGTCGATGACCCACGGTTATATAGCCACCGGCGATTCTCAATGGCGCAAAGCCCTTTCGAAGAGTCACTCAAAGACCATCCAGCTACTGCAGGAAGCCCGGTCCCGCGTAAAAGATAATACCCAGCAAAAAAGATTGCAGCAGCTTGGCACAGAACTGGAACAGAAGATGAAATTCCAGGAATTCCTGGTCAATCATGATTCCATCACGGCTTCGGTGAAGGAAAAAGTCGGGTATTATGGTGATGAACGTCATATTTCGATCACTATTCAATCTCTGTTTGATCAATTTATGACGCGGCAGCACCAGTTGCTGCAACAACGAACGGATGCCAGTTCCGAAGCAAAAACCCGCGCGCTTACCATCACCATCATCGGCACCGCCCTCACTTTTCTTTTTATCCTTGGCACTTTATGGAAGCTGAATAAGGATATTCTCCGGAGAAAAGTTGCAGAAGAGGAAATTCGCTTAAGCGAACAAAAATACCGTAGGCTGATCGAAGACGCCGGTGTGACCCTTTTCACCTCAGACCTGAAAGGTACATTCTCTTATGTGAGCAATCGCTGTTATGAACTGACAGGATATACGGCCGAAGAACTTGCCGGAGAAAGCTTCTCGAATCTCGTCGCATTTGACTGGATAGAAAAAGTAGCCATGCAGTATGTGCAGCAGGTCGGTAGCCGCCAGACTGAAACAGACCTTGAATTTCCGATCCTCACAAAGACCGGCCGCCGCAAATGGGTGGAGCAACATGCCGTTCTTTTGTTTGATGAAAAAGGGATGCCAACCG
The DNA here is from genome assembly GCA_003243445.1 of Citrobacter freundii. GTDB lineage: Bacteria > Bacteroidota > Bacteroidia > Chitinophagales > Chitinophagaceae > Terrimonas_A. The sequence continues at coordinate 10,720 of QFQQ01000055.1, read as the reverse complement.
GTTTCCAGTGCGTGGTAAAAGATATCAGCGCAAAAAAAGATGCCGAGGAAAAATTAAAAGAATCAGAAGAACTTACCCGCACCGTCCTCGATAATACACGTGAAGGCTTTTTTATGGTTGGCCGTGACTACCGGCTGATGATCCTGAATAAAAAAGCAAAGACGGACATGGAAGCGCTTTCCGGCAAAAAAGCGGAAGTGGGCATGAACCTGCTTGACTTTACCCTGGAACACGAACGTGAGACCGCAAAGGAAAATCTGCGCCGCGTTTGGAACGGGGAAGTAGTCGATTTTGAATCCTCCTACGAAATGCACGACGGAAAGACCTGGATCCGCATCAGCCATTCTCCTGTAAAAAACGAGGCAGGTGAGATCATTGGCGCCACCATTGTTACCCATGATATCACCCGCGCAAAGATCAGCGAAATCGAAAAGCAACAGGCTGATCAGAAAATGCGCGCACTGATGTCCAGCACCCAGGAAGGCTTTTATATGATCAGCCAGGACCATTCCCTGATCATGATCAACGAAGCAGGAAGAAGTGTATTGAAATCCATCACAGGTAAGGATGCAAACCTGGGCGACAACATGCTTGAATACATTCTTCCTGAAAGAAAAGCCAATTTCCTTCAGTTGTTCGATCGTGTGATCAAAGGGGCTTCAGAAGAAGTGGAAGCAAGGTTGAACACGCCTGAAGGAGATAAATGGTTTATCAATAACTACTTCCCTGTAAGAGACGAAAATCAGGAGGTGATCGCAGTCTGCGTTTCGTCAAAAGAAATAACAGAAAGAAAGATCGTAGAAAATGCACTGGAACAAATAAGAATAGAGAAAGAAGAAAACCAGTTCATGCTGCAATCGATCCTGGATAATACACCGGTAATGGTCTTTGTAAAAGATCTGCAGGGACGTTATCTGCTCGTCAACAGGTCATTCCGTGACGCGTTCAAAGTGACAGATGAAAAAGTGATCGGTAAAACAGATTTTGAAATTGAAACACCTGAGCGTGCCGAACATTACCTGGAACTGGATAGGGAAGTGATCAACACACTGCAATCGATCGAACGCGAAGAAACGATCTATGACGAACAAAGAGGTGACCGCAATCTGCTGCTGATGAAGTTCCCGCTTTTTGACCGGGATAATAATATATATGGTGTTGGTGGGATTGCAACAGACTTTACGGAACGTGTATTGAACCAGCAAAAACTCATCGAAGCAAAAAAGAAGGCGGAAACAGCAGAGCAATTGCAGGAACAGTTCCTGGCCAACATGAGCCATGAGATCCGCACGCCAATGAATGGTATTATCGGTATGACGAATGTGTTGATGGGAACGGAGCTGGATGAGGAGCAAAAAGAATTTGTACAGATCATCAAGCAGTCATCAGACAATCTTTTGTTCCTTATTAATGATATTCTTGATCTGTCAAAGATCAAATCAGGAAAGCTGTCACTGGAAAAAGTAGGATTCCGTCTGCCGGAGGTACTGGAAACCACGCTTGCGCCGTTCCAGTTGCGGGCTAAGGAGAAGAATGTAAAGATCTATCTTTCGCTCGACCCGGCTGTTCCGGAAATGCTGGAAGGCGACCCATACAGGCTCACGCAGATCCTGAACAATCTTCTTAGTAATGCGCTGAAGTTTACCAACAAAGGATATATACAATTAACAATATTTCCGTTATCTGTTAGGGAAGATGATGTTGAGCTTTCTTTTTCCGTGGCGGACACAGGTGAAGGTATTCCGGATGATAAGCTCGAAAGTATTTTCCACGCGTTTGAACAGGCAAGCACTTCCACTACACGGAAGTTTGGCGGAACAGGCCTCGGTCTTGCCATCACCCGGCAACTGGTGGAAATGCAGGGCGGGAATATTATTGTAAGCAGTGCGGAAAATGAAGGCACCGTTTTCCGTTTTACTGTTCATTATCAGCCCGCGAAACGGACCGATATGGAGCAAAAAGCAGAAGCGGAGCTGAAGCTTGACAACCATAAACTCGCCGGTAAACGTATATTGGTTGTGGAAGACAATGAGATCAATCAGAAAGTGATGCAACAGATCCTGCAAAAAGAACGGATCGCTCCGGTGATCGCAGACAATGGATTGATCGCGGTACAGAAACTTGAGAAAGGCGAGCAGTTCGATCTCATCATCATGGATCTTTCAATGCCGGAGATGGATGGCTTTCAGACCGCCACTTATATCCGGCAGAAATTAAAACAGGATACGCCGATCATTGCAATGACGGCAAGTGCCCTCCGCAACGAAAAGATCAAGTGTTTTGAGTTAGGCATGAACGAATACCTCACCAAGCCTTTTGCGCCATCTGAGTTGTTCTTTCACCTGCACAGGTTCCTCGCTCCGCAACATTCAGCCGTTGCCGTGCGGGTGAACACGGCGATTGAAGAACACGCAGATCTTTACAATCTTTCCTTTGTGAAAGAGATGGAGGACAGCGACTATTTTTGTGAAGTACTGAAGATCTTTCTAGAGACCACACCAATCATGCTGGATGAGATCAAGGAAGGCATTTTATATGAGAACTGGGATATGGTCAGCAAAAAAGCACACAAGCTGAAAAGCAGCCTGGGTATTTTGCAAATGAATTCCATGCTGGCCATGGCGGCCGAGATCGAACAGCATGCAAAAACGCAAACCGAAACAACCCAGCTCTCCGCCACGCTGAAAAAACTGGTCGCACAATTCGATCTTGTTCGGCCGATGATAGAAGCCGAGTTGAAGGCGGAAGAGTTGAGGGTAAGTGGATTGCTCTGAGGAGGGAAAGGTTCCAGAGGTTTCAAAGGTTTCAGGAGTTCCAGAGGTTAAACTCCCTGAACCCGAAGCGCCCAACCTCTGGAACTCCTGGAACCTCTGAAACCTTTGGAACCCATGGAACCTCTGGAACCTATAAAAACGACATTCAAACTATATGAAAACCCATCATTCGCCCTTAAAAAACAACTTATGAAAATACTGGTTGCCGAAGACGAGCCGATCATGCTAAAGACGATCGAGCTTCGTTTGAAAAAAGATGGTCACGAAGTGATCGCAACTGACAATGGTCTTGATGCAATGAAGCAGATCGATGTTGCATTGCCGGATATGATCATTACAGATATTATGATGCCCTATTCTTCAGGACTTGAAATTATTGGAAAAGTAAGAGCCCTTGAAGGCAAAAAGATACCCGTGATCGTATTGAGTGCGATGGGACAGGAGAATGTGGTACTTGAAGCATTCAACCTCGGCGCTGATGATTACATTACCAAACCTTTTAGCCCCAATGAACTTTCAATGCGGGTGAAAAGACTTGTACAGGCCGTGTGATGATCGCCGCCGGAAAGAATAATAAGGATTCTGACCAGTTTTAGTTCTAACCTATGTTTGCTGTTTCTGCCGATTTTCTTTACACAGTTGGACCATTCCAGCTGGTGGAATTAATGTACGTATTCATTTCGATGATCGTTGCAGTGGTGAGTTTCATCGCCATCTACCTCCTTCGTCGTGCACGCCAGAGCGCCCGCAGGAAACAACTGCGCGGGCTTTACAGCGATCATATCAGCATGCTCGCTATCTGCGAAGACCAGGATGACCTCCGGCAGACAATAAAGGATATTCTTACAGAGCTCGGAACAAAGAATCTTATAAAAGACGGCTTCTCTCAAAACGTGCTGATCAGGGAACTGGTCACCGCGGCAAAAAGCATGAGTGGCACAGCAAAAGATAATATCAGCTATTTCTATTCGCAGGCCGGGCTAGACCAGCCAACACTTGAGAATTTGAAAAAAGGCGCCTGGCATAAAAAGGCGCGGGCGATACAAACGCTCGCACATCTTAACCAGAAAAAACATATTACGCGGGTATACCGGCATACAAATAACCGCAATGAACTCATCCGCAGCGAAGCCCGCGTTGCAGTTGTGCGGCTTACCGGTTTTGACGGGTTGCGTTTCCTGGACGTGATCAGCTATCCGCTTACAGAATGGGAACAGCTCTGCCTTGTGCACGAGCTTTCAGAAAATCATCAGCCGGATTTTAAAAAGATCCCTGGCTGGCTTCACTCGGATAATGATAGCGTTGTGGAGTTTGCCTTAAGACTTGTAGAAAGCTATCGCATCCTGGAAATGCATGGCGATGTTGCTTTTTGTCTCGCACATCGTTTGCCCTCGATCCGGAAAAAGGCAGTGCAAACGATCCGCGCGATCAATCAACCTCAAACATCTTCTTTGCTCGTTGCCCAACTGCAAAGAGATGAAGAAGAAGTTCAGCTCGTTGTACTTGAAGCACTGGGTGATGTTGGTTCGGAAGAAGTGCTCCCGGTACTATGGCCCTTTCTTTCGCACCCAAGAACCTTATTCAAGATCGCTGCGGCAAAAGCCATCCGGAATTCACATCCTTATGGCATAGCAATGCTCCGGCAACGCATAGATATGGAAACACATCCCTGGCAAATTTTAATACCACAATTGGAAGAGGAGGTAAATGCATGAGTTGGCAACAGGCTTTGGTAGATTTTTTTACGTACGGGATCCTGCTCTATTCCGTGATCCTGCTTGCGTTCTATCTTTTTATTGCCATTTATTCAATCGGCGAAACAAGACACTATATCCGCAAAAGCAGTTTTACTGACTATTCCATACTGGCCGTTTCCGAAAAAGCACCATCCATCAGTATCCTTGCGCCTGCCTATAATGAAGGAGCGAATATTATAGAAAATGTGCGGTCGCTTTTAAGCATTCATTACAATCATATGGAGCTGATCGTAATAAATGACGGCAGCAAGGATGATTCACTGCAAAAACTGATCGATGCGTATGAACTGGTGGAAGTTCATCGTTTGGTGATCAATCATATCTTAACAAAACCTGTAAGAGGTATTTATAAAAGCACTAACCCGGTTTATAAAAAGCTGGTGGTAGTTGATAAAGAAAATGGTGGAAAGGCAGACGCGCTGAATGTAGGTGTGAATGTTGCATGTAATGATTACATTGTTTGTATTGATGTGGATTGCATCCTTGAGCAGGATGCCATGCTGAAATTAGTGAAGCCGTTCCTCGAACAAAAAAACAAACGTGTAATTGCAACGGGCGGCGTAGTACGTATTGCCAACTCATGCGAGATCAAAGACGGAAAGGTGGTAAAGATCAACCTGCCCGAACAATTTCTCCCGCGCGTGCAAACACTTGAATACATCCGGGCATTCCTGCTGGGACGCATGGCCTGGAGTCGCTTGAATGGACTGTTGCTGATCTCCGGGGCATTTGGCGCATTTGACCGGCAGATCGTGATCAAAGCCGGCGGGTATAATCATAATACCGTGGGAGAGGATATGGAACTGGTCGTTCGCATGCGGCGTTACATGGAAGAAAACAAAATACCCTATAAAGTAGCCTATATACCGGATCCGCTTTGCTGGACGGAAGCGCCATCTACCTATAAGATATTGGGCAGACAACGCAACCGCTGGACAAGAGGAACCATCGAAACGTTGAAACTGCATAAAGTGATGTTCTTTAATCCACGATATGGAGTGCTGGGATTGCTGAGTTACCCGTATTGGTTCTTCTTCGAATTCCTGGCACCGCTGATCGAATTCACCGGCTTTATCGTGCTGTTGTTCTTTGCGCTCTTCGGATTACTTAACTGGCCTTTCTTTCTTGCATTGCTTGGTTTTATTTTATCATTCGGATTTGTTTATTCCATCTTTGCAATATTGATGGAAGTACTTACATACAATCAGTACAAAAGACATCGTGATATATTCAGGCTTGTATTAACAGCTTTTCTCGAACCCTTTATTTTTCATCCGTTCGTTGTATGGTCCGCTGTGCGGGGCAATATCGACCTGTTGCGAAAGAAGAAAAGCTGGGGTGAAATGACAAGACAGGGATTTGCCGGGGCAAATAAACCCGCAACGAAATAATCGGCTTATGGAAGTAAAGCAATCGAACATATTGGCAAGAACACAAAGAGCAGTGACGGTCTTTATCCCGCTGTTTGCAAGCTGGGCCGTGCTGATCATCCTGATGCGCCTTGCAGAATGGCTGCTGAACGGATTCACGCATGAATTTCCCGCTTCGGCATTTTCATTTTTTGGCTGGGCATTATTGTCAGATATTTTCTTCCTCGGCAGCATCGGTCTGCCACTGCTGGTGATATTTTTATTGATCAGCCTTGTCTCTATTGGCGCGGCCAGGGTCGTCTTCTTTGTGATCGCGTTGTTGTTAACCTTCGGTTACTTTGCGCTACTGCAATATTTCAATAGCACAACGGTTCTGCTGGGCGCCGATCTGTATGGTTATTCCATGCAGGATATCAAACAAACAGTTGGTGCGTCCGGTGGATTGAATTGGAAAACGATCGCCCTGATCCTGTTACTGATCACCGGACTCGTGCTCGTGTTTTATTTTCCTGGTAAAAAAATAAAACCCGGATTCAGGAAAGCTTCGATTGCCGTAACAATTATCACTTTACTGGGAATAGCCGCTTATGCCATCAACACTCCCAAACCATCTTTCAAAAAAGAATACGATAGTAATCTGGCGGAAAACAAACTGGGCTATTTCCTCCGGGCATCATGGCAGCATTTTTTTCCGAAGCCTTTTGAAACAGATATTTACAGTGATGCCTACATTGGCGACTATGGTGATTCAGGTGGTGGTCAGACTATCGCTTTCAGTTATCCTGATGAAGCGGATTTTCCATTTCTTCGCGAGGATAGCAGCATCGATGTGCTGTCTCCTTTTTTCAAACAGGCAACAGTAAGACCGGATATCGTGCTGATCGTTATTGAAGGAATGGGCCGCGCATTCAGCAATGAAGGTGCTTATCTCGGAAGTTTTACGCCGTATCTCGACTCATTATCTCAGCATAGTTTGTATTGGGAGAATTTCCTGAGCGGCGGTGGACGCACATTTGCCGTATTACCGACCATACTCGGTTCATTGCCGTTTGAGAAGAACGGGTTCAATGAAAACAAGGAAAGTATGCCGCCGCATCTTTCACTGGCAAGCATCATGAAGATGAACGGTTATCATACATCGTTCTTTTATGCAGGCGATGCGTCATTTGACAACATGGACGTCTTTATGCAAAAACAAGCGATCGATGTGATCAAAGACCGGAAAACATTTCCGGCCGGTTATTCGCAAATGCCGGCCAACAATGGCTTCTCCTGGGGATATGGTGATAAAGAACTTTACCGCTATTTTCTTGAACAGGGTTTGGTTAATGATAAGCCTTCATTACAGGTGATCCTGACCGTTGCCACGCACAGTCCGTTCATGATCAACGATCAGCCACACTACCAGGATCTCGCCCGCCAGCGGATGAATACATTGCAACTGAGCAATGATCAGAAACAGGAACATGAAAAATACATCGCGCAATATTCCACGATCATGTATGCCGATGATGCGTTGCGGAATTTTATGCAGGAATACAGCAAGCTGCCACGCTACAGTAATACGATATTCATCATCACAGGTGATCACCGAATGCCGGAGATCCCGATGGCTTCGAAGATCGATCGGTTTCATGTGCCATTGCTCATTTATTCGCCTTTGTTGCAGCGCGAGGCAAGGTTTCAATCAATGTCCACGCATTTTGACATCACACCAGGTATCCTTGGTTTTATGAAAAAGAATTACGGGCTGAATATACCAACACTTTCCACCTGGTTGGGCAGCGGTCTTGATACAGCACGTGGCTTTCGCAATATTCACGCAACGCCGCTGATGCAAACAAAAACCGATCTGCTCGATTTTGTAATGGGTAATTATCACCTGAATGGAAATGATCTTTTCAGGCTCAGCCCAACGTTGACGGAAGAGAAAGTGGAAGATGCGGCGGCAAAAGAAGCGATGATCTCCGCGTTCGATCGCTTCAGGCAAAAGAATGATCAGTTGCAGAAAGAAGGAAAACTTGTGCCTGATTCATTGATAAAAATGTATCATCCGTAAGGATGAGCATTAACATCGCCTTTGAACCTCTTCCCGTTGTTACAGTTTTGCCGGTTTATATTTTTCCGGTAAAACTGTAACAGCAGGAAGAATCGACCATAAGGAAAATAACTTACTGTTTTAATTTTTAACTGTTCGCTTTATGCGATTGAAAAAGATCTTACTGCTGACAATCTTGTTGCCATTGATCACGGTGGCGCAGAACAAACCTTCTGCTGACGAATTACTCGTGCAGGCAAGGCAAACGGCATTCGGGGAGAAGAACTATCCCGCTGCTATCCGGCTTTGCCAGCAGGCGCTGGAAGGAAGTCCGGGCTACACAGATATCCGTGTGTTCCTTGGCAGGCTCTATTTCTGGAATGACCAGACTGACAGCGCCAAATTTCAACTGGATAAAGCCGTCAAAGAAGATCCCGCACATGAAGATGCAGCGATAGCAGCGGCAAGCGTGGCTTTTTTTACAGACCAGTATGATGCCTGTATTGCATATTGCGATGGCGGATTGCAGCATCATCCGCAATCCCGCGATCTTCTCCTGCAAAAAGCAAAATGCCTTACGGCGATGCGACGCTACAAAGACGCAGTGATTTTAACAGATACCCTGATCAGCCGGAACAAAAGCGATGCAGACGTACGTGATCTTGCATTTAAGATCAAAGATTTTCGCGCAGCGAATAAGATCGGCATCTCTTATGATTATACACATTTCTCAAAGCAGTTTGATCAGGCCTGGCATCTTGTAAGCGTTGACTATACAAGGCAAACCGCAGCTGGATCATTTACCGGCCGCGTAAATTATACCAACCGTTTTGGAGAAGGTGGATATCAGTTTGAAGTAGATGGCTATCCTTCCATCGCCCGGAATCTTTATGCTTATGTGAACCTTGGCTATTCACCTGATATGCCTTTATTCCCGAAATACCGGGCCGGCTTTTCCCTGTACGCCAGCCTGCCCAAATCATTCGAAGCTGATGCTGGTTTCCGTTACCTCAACTTTGATAATGACACCTGGATCTATACCGGATCCATCGGTAAGTATTATAAAAGCTGGTGGTTCAATCTGAGAGCTTATGTCACGCCGGATGATCATCGCATTTCCCAATCCTATTCGCTTACGGCGCGGTATTATCTTGGCGGAGCCGATGATTATCTGACTGCATCCATTGCAACAGGGATTTCCCCGGATGACCGCAGCCAGTCGAATCTGCTGAACAGTAACTATAAACTAACTACAAGAAGGATAAGTGCTGCTTATCGCTTCAGTCACAAAAAACTCAATATTTTTTCTGTTGGTATAGGTTACGCGAATGTGGAGTACCTGCCGAAAACGCGGGACAACCAGTTGAACGCAAACGTGCTTTACCAGCGAAGATTTTAAAACCCAGTCCGTGAAAAGGAGAATCATTCTTACGCTGATCATTTTAATATTGCTGCTGCCGCTCTGGATGTGGCTGGCCTGGTTGCTTACGCCAAAGAAAAAAATGGTGCTGGCTATCATTGACAAAACAGAGATCAATACCAGCGGGCAGGAGCATGTGTCGCTCAATTGGGTGCTGAATCATGAGCGCTTCACTAAAACAAGCGAAGAACCTTACCGGGTAGCACGTGATTACTTCGGGTTCTTTCCGTTGCAGAACGAAGCGTTCCGGTTAAAAGGTTTGGAGCGTTTTACACCCCAACAACTTGAGCAGCTCAGTACAGATTGCAGTGCCACATATTTCACGGATACCTACGGTGTGTTCAGTAATGAATGGTATGCGCAAAAAAATATAGCGGAACGCTCGGGTATCGTATATGGCGGCATGAGCCAGCAGGATATACAATTGCTGGCGAAAATGAAAGAGAAACACAAACTGATCATTACGGAATTCAACAGCATCGGTTCGCCCACCGCACCGGAAATAAGAGGACAGTTTGAGCAAATGTTCGGCATGAAATGGAGTGGATGGATCGGCAGATATTTCGAGACATTTGATACAACGCTGAACCGTGAATTACCGCGCTGGCTGATCAATAATTATCTTGCACAGAACAACAACAAATGGCCATTCACCAAACCGGGTGTTGCATTCGTCAGCAATAAAGATGAAGTGGTGATCCTGGAAGAAGGCACACACCTGGTGAACCCGTTGCCCCATATCGTCACCAGTGCCGCTGCACAGGATGAATACGGCCTGCCTGCCCGGATAAAATACAGCTTTTGGTTTGATGTGATTGCCGTGGATACAACAGTTAATACCGTTTCCGCCAACTTTTTACTGGAACTGAATAAAGCTGGCGCAGGGCTGCTGGCAAAACATGGTATTCCGTCTGCCTTCCCTGCAGTATTGCAGCACAAGGCAGCAGATTACCAGTTCTATTATTTCTGCGCGGATTTTTGCGATAATCCGGTTTCGATGCTTGCCTCTTATTTCAAAGGTATTTCGTTCTTCAAATTTCTGTTCTTTGACGAATCAGATCCAATGGAACGAAAGAGTTTCTTTTGGAAATATTATCGCCCGTTACTGACAAAGATCCTCAGGGATCATTATAAGATGGCCGGTGATAAATGACTATTACTCTCAGTTAAAAACTTAACGCTTAACGATCAATACAGGGTATTTAAGGTATTTCGCTTGTGTCTTTGAGATGCAGGCTTACCTTAAACTACTATCGTGTATTCCTCACCCACAATTAAAATTCAATGTCGTTTAGTTAAGAGACCAGGCAGCTTTTGCTTGTCACATCCCCGAATAGTAAAACTTTTTCTGGTGGTTCATC
>QFQQ01000054.1 GCA_003243445.1 Citrobacter freundii | reverse complement strand
GAAGAACGAACAAAGCAGCAGCTCACTAACCCAACTTGCCTGTTGCTGGTATGCCCTGTTTCTGTTTATCCTCTCACACTGGGTTGAATAAATTATCAATGTCGTTTAGTTAAGACTCCCGCGACTTGTCATCCCGGCAGGGCAAATTTCAAACACTATCGAACTTAATGCCTACCAGACCCGGGATCTCCACAAACGAGGGGCTCCCGGCTCCGCAGCTTAAATCTGCATCAAACGTTAGGTCGTCCGGCCGGGATGACAAACTTTTAACTCCTTAACTAAACGATATTGGATAAATTATTATGGTTAATTCCATGTTCTGTTATCAGTTCTTTGCATTGATCAGGTTCACTACTATTTTCACCATACTGTCTTTATCACTGGGGTTGCTTTCAGCGATCATAAGTGTGACCGCCACGAGTGCATTATCCACTAAGCGCCGGCTTCCATCGGTTTTGTACAGGATCCCATTCTTCTCCATGAACCAGACGAGCAGAAATGCGGCAATCCGTTTGTTTCCATCACTGAAGGAGTGATTTTTAACAACAAAGTACAATAGATTTGCAGCCTTTTCTTCGACGCTTGGATACAGATCCTTCCCGTCAAATGTCTGGTAAATTGCAGAAAGAGATCCCCGGAAGGATTCATCTTTTTCATTTCCGAACAGCGAACTTCCTCCGAACTTATCCTTCAATCCCTGTATTGCATCAATTGCAGCATCATAAGAAATCCGGAAATGTTCAGCAGCGGTAGTTCCGTTTATCTCTAATGCCTGATGGTCGTATCTGTCCAATATGTCCAGGGCATAAGAATAATCGGTAACAACTTTCATCAGACCGGTTGCCTGGTCAGAATCCAGTGGTTGATTCTCAAGAACCTTTCCCATTAGCCTTACGGCTTGTTTTAATTCCTCATGCTGGCGGCGTTCTTCGAGAAGACGCTTCTCGTTTAAAACATAACCTCTGATAAAATAATCCTTTAATATCTGTCCCGCCCATATTCGAAACTGCGTGCCACGGACGGAATTGACCCTGTATCCAATGGAAATGATCATATCAAGGTTGTAATGTTCAATTTGCCGACGTATCTCCCTGTTTCCCTCCTTCCGAACTATTTCCATTTTGGAAACAGTTGAAGCAGGGTCCAATTCCTTGCTGTGGTAAATATTGGCAATATGCTTCGATATTCCAGGAACCTCAGTTCCGAATAAATCGGCAATCTGACGCTGTGTCAGCCAAACTGATTCATTGTCCAGTTTCACTTCAAGTTTTGTCTGCCCATCACTGGTCTGATAAATTGCTATTTCTCCTTTTTCCATAAACCAAAGCTAAAACAGAACGCAGCTGTAACCTTGGGTTTTTCCTCAGAAATCCTTGTCTTTTTCGGTATTTAAAACGGCGGTTTTCTGAATTTTTATCGTCAAATTCTCTTTGTACTTGAAGGAGTAACGGATTAAGATCGCTCTAATCTCCACTTTCTATCTAAAAACTAAACACGTAATGAGAAAAAACCTGCTAAGTTCAGTTGCGCTGATGCTGGTCGCAGGCCTTGCATCAGGCCAAACCAGGCTCGTCGAAAAAGTTACCAAACAGGGGAATGAACTTGTTATCCCTTATGAAAAGTATCAGTTGCCCAATGGGCTTACGCTGATCATTCATGAAGACCATTCCGATCCCGTGGTGCACGTGGATGTAACCTATCACGTAGGCTCTGCCCGGGAAGAGATCGGTAAATCGGGCTTCGCGCATTTTTTCGAACACATGATGTTCCAGGGTTCGGACAATGTGGGTGACGAACAACATTTCAAGATCGTGTCTGAAGCCGGTGGTACGCTGAATGGAAGCACCAACCGCGATCGCACCAACTATTACGAAACAGTTCCAAGCAACCAGGTAGAAAAAATGCTATGGCTGGAAGCCGACCGTATGGGCTTTTTGCTCGATGCCGTAACACAGCAAAAATTCGAAATTCAACGCGCCACAGTAAAAAATGAACGCGGGCAGAATTATGACAACCGTCCTTATGGTTTATTAAGCGAAGTGTCCGCGAAAAACCTCTATCCATATGGGCATCCCTACTCATGGCTAACCATTGGTTATATCGAGGAATTGAATCGCGTGAATGTAAATGACCTTAAGAACTTTTTCCTGCGCTGGTATGGACCGAATAATGCAACACTGACTATCGGAGGCGATGTGCAGCCAGCACAGATCGTAAAATGGGCGGAGAAATATTTCGGTTCTATTCCACGCGGTCCGGAGGTAGTGCCTGTTAAACTCGAGCCGGTGAAGCTGGATCAGGATCGCTATGCAAGCTACGTCGATAATTATGCGAGGGCGGCACAACTGCGACTGATCTATCCTACCGTTAGAGATTACGATAAGGACGAAGCTGCTCTTTCCTGCCTGGCGCAAGTGCTTGGCGGTGGCGGAGGGGGCGGTGGTCGCGGCGGCCGCGGTGGCGGTGGCGGCAACAGGAATTCTGTTCTCTACCAGACTTTGATCAAACCACAGAAAGCTTTATCTGCGAGCGCAAGTAACCAGGCTTCTGAGCTCGCCGGAGAATTCGCTATTTCCGTAACCCCTTATCCCGGAAAAAATCTCGCAGAGATGGAAACCCTGGTGAAAGAAGCGTTTGCTGAATTTGAAAAAAGAGGTGTGACCGATGAGGATGTGGAGCAATTCAAAACGCAATTCGAAGCCCGCACGATCAATGGACTGGCAAGCGTATCCGGCAAAGTAAGCCAGCTGGCAGCGTTCCAGACTTTCACAGGCAATCCGAACATGATCAAAACGCTGATGACGCAGTACAGCGCCCTGACCAAAGAAGATGTAATGCGTGCTTACGAAAAATACATCAAAGGCAAACCTCACGTGATCGTCAGCACCCTTGTAAAAGGCCAGGAAGACCTGATCGCGCATGCAGATAATTACACCATCGATACGACGCATTACTCAAAACCTAACTATGGCTATGCCGGTTTGAAGTATACGAAAGCAAAAGACAACTTCGATCGTAAGAAAATGCCGGGCAATGGTCCGAATCCAACGGTGAAAGTACCTGCGTTCTGGCGCAAGGATACACCAACCGGTATTAAGTTCATTGGAACTGAAAACACAGAGATCCCAACCGTAACAATCTCTATCTCGATGCCCGGCGGTCACCTGATGCAGGCAAATGATCTGTCGAAAGTTGGCCTTGCAAATCTTTTTGCACGTATGATGAATGAGGATACGAAAACTCATTCTGCTGAAGAATTCTCAGCTGAACTGCAAAAACTGGCAAGTTCGATCAGCGTAAGCAGTGGTAAAGATGATATTACGTTCAACGTACAGACGCTGAAAAAGAACCTGGATAAAACGCTTGCCCTGTTGCAGGAACGGATGTTCAGTCCGCAATTCAACCAGGAAGACCTGGACCGCACCAAACGTCAACTGCAGGAAGGCTTTAAACAAAGCAAAACTCAACCCGCAACTGTTGCAACTGATGTGATCGCTAAATTGAATTTCGGGCCGAACAATATTCTCGCCATCTCTGAAACTGGCACAGCTGAAACAGTGGCCAATATCAGCCTGAATGATATCCAGCATTACTACGATAATTATATGACCAGCAAAGGGCTGAAGGTTGTAATTGTCGGCGATATCAAAGAAGCCGAGGTTCTTCCGAAACTGGCGTTCCTCAACAAGTTGCCTAATAAAACAGTGACTATTCCGAAAGTTGAAGCGACGCCGTTGCCCAATAACGGATCACAGATCTATCTCGTTGATATCCCCAAAGCAGCGCAAACGGAATTCCGTGTAGGTTATAACACCGGGCTGAAGTATGATGCAACCGGGGAATATTATCGCGCGGGCTTGCTGAACTATGCCCTCGGTGGCGATTTCAATAGCCGTTTGAACCTGAATCTTCGCGAAGACAAGGGCTGGACCTATGGCGCACGTTCTTCTTTCAGCGGTGATGAATACGATGGCGATTTCAAATTCAGTTCAGGCATCAAAGCGGAAGCAACGGACAGCGCGTTGGGCGAAGTGATCAAAGAGATAAGAAATTATGCAGCGAATGGTATCACAGAAGAAGAGCTTGCATTCATGAAAAATGCAATCGGACAACGCGATGCGAGAGCATACGAAACTAGTATCCAGAAAGCCGGCTTTATCCGGATGATCCTGGATTATAACCTGCCGGCCAACTACACGGCTACTCAGGCAAAGATCCTCCAGAATATGACAAAAAAAGAAATGGATGCATTGATCAAAAAGCATATTTCAGCTGATAAACTCAATATGCTGCTGGTGGGAGACAAAGCAAAAATACTTCCCGGACTGCAAAAAATGGGTTATAAGATCGTAGAGTTGGATGCTGATGGAAAACCAGCGGGAAAACGCGCCTTCTAAAACACGAATGATACGCAAATGGCCGCGGATGAACGCGAATAGCGTCTTCGATAAGAAAAGGCTGTACTGAGAAGTACAGCCTTTTCTTGTTTTGAATATGAACTTACAAGGCGCGGGTAATGTCGATAAGGTCTTTCATCTTTGATAAAAGTTTTTCAGAACTGCCTTCATAACCGGATGAACGAAAGCGGATGATACCGTTTTTATCGATAATGATCTTTTGAGGAAGAACCTTTACACCATACGGCCCGGCTACTTTATAGAAGCTGACATTTTCTTTGGAGCGCTCATCCACCAATACACGGAATGTGAAGTTGCGGGTCTTAAGATATTTCTTCACTTTAAATTTTATGTCTGATTCAAAATTGTCAAGAGTATGAATGAAGAGAAAGACGATATCTTTTTGAGGACTGTAAAAGTTAACCAGCTGCTGCATTCCGGGAAATGCCAGTTTACAGGGAATGCACCAATCAGCCCAGAAATCGAGTACGACAACTTTCCCTCTTAACTGAGCAAGGTCAACGTTTTTTCCATTGAGATCTTTTAACTGAAACAGTGGAGCCTTTTCATTCAGCAGCTCTTTTTTCACCAACTCTCTTCGTTTGGCTGATGATTTTAAAAGCAAGGTATCCAACATAGGCCCGAACTTTTCTACATTTCCGTAGGCCGCAGTCCATGATTGACGGAATAGTCGTTCTGTTGTGGAATCTATATTCACTTCTTCCAGCGCCTGCTGAAAAAGAGGTAATGCTTTTTCATACTGGTGCGTATTAGCCAACGACTGTGCATACTGCAGGTTTATATGCGCAGAATTTCCCTTTACCAGCGAACATGCTTTTTCCAAAAACTCTAACGATTCATTATACCGGTGTTGTTGGGATAAGATCTTCCCGCGCGTTGCCAGATATTCGGCATACTGTGCGGCATTCTTTTTATCCAGTCCGAGTGAGTCCGCCAGATCAATGCTTCTCTTGCTTAGATTTTCTGCTTCTCTGATTTCAGCACCTGCGTCAGAAAAGGCTGTTGCCGCCAGGTAGTAATTATAAGCCACAGCAGCAGGACTGGTCAACTTACCGGCATACTCATAAAACTTAGCGGCATTTATTTCCCTGGAATATTGCTGGCATAATGCAGCATAAACAGAAGGAAGGAGACTGTTGAATTCCTTTCCATCGACCATATCATAATCCCGGATCAATGCAATACAAAGTTTTTCCATCTCTTCGGCAGCCTGCGGGCTTATGGCTTCCTTATATCGTTTTGAAAAGATCACAGGACTCGATGGAAAATTCTTTTGTATATCTGCCAGCATTTGTTGAGCAGAGTCACCAAGATTGATGGCTTCATAGATCCTGAATTTAGCCAGCAGATCCAGGTCTGACAGTTTTCCTTTTTTGTCAATTGAGTCAAGAAGATTTTTCGTTTCTGCGATAGCTCTTGCTGAATCTACAATCAAAAGAGATTTCAGATAACCCTGTAAAACAAGCAAGCGAAACCTTCCATCGGGATATCCCGCCATTTCCTGCTCATAAAAAGATAGCGCCTTCCTGTGCTCTTTATCGAATCCGTAAAGATTCTTTCCCGAAGAACTGAGATAAAGATCGCCCGAAAGATAATTGGCGCCCTCAACCGGAACTCCTTTTCTATAAAAACGGGTAATACCGTTGCTTTGCTTGTCCGCTTTTTTATTTGCTGAAAAAGAAAAAAAGATCAATTGAGACAACGAATCAGTGGGAGTTGATCCTTCATAGCGGCCATTCACTTTAATCAAGGGCTGCTTACTTCTGACCAATTCAAAATCTCTGTATATAAATACCTGGCAGGAGATGATCGAATCGTTCTCCAGCACACCTCCCGCAGGATCATATACAATCGTCAATGTATCTCCGGGCTTTGGCTGTAAAGGTAAAACTGTCAGTCTCTGGGCACATAACACCTGAGACAATTGAATAAACAGAACCATGGCAAAGATTGACCGACACTTCTGTTTCGAGGCAGAGGGATTCCATTCGCGGGGTTCAGTGAACCTGCGTTTCTTTGTTAAAAACATAGCGCTTGATATTTTATTTTGAAGTTGGCGTTGAGTTGCAAAAGATTCCCTGCAAGCCATATTGATGGCCTGAAAGAAGTCCTGTCATTACTTTATATTGATGAAATTTTTGTAGTCCGTCTATTGAAAAGCACTCGGCCGTTTTGTTGACTCAAACAAACTCACGGAATACTTTTCACCTGGAATAATTGCTGAATTAATTTCGTTTCGATCAGGATAAACGGATACGGGTTTTAGTAGCCCTTTGTAGTTCGAGGTCAAATCCGAATGCAGCACGAAAGTGTACCTGCTGTAAACAGATGGTTTGTCATTTTCCAGACATTCGTCGAGGTTAACATATCGGCTTTTCCGATACGCTTCTTTTTTTTCTGGTGCGCCCGAAGACGGATAGACACTACTGGCGGCTGTTAAAGACATTGTGTCCTCTAAGATCTTAGTTGGCGCAACAGCCTTATCGCTACTCTTTTCGGGAATTACTTTCTTCTTTATATTTTCTTTTCCTGAAGTAGCAGCCACCGGAACAGGGTCAGACAACTTTATAGCCAGCTTATCTTCGCTTGTTTCCTCTTTTAATTTCATTGGTGTCTTTTCCATTTCATCCGTTACAAAAGAAAATTTCAGTAGTGCGTAATCTTTGTCAATCGAAAAAACAGATAAATACACCAGAGGAAGCATCAACGGCACACATAAGAACAGTAAAAACTTTGAACGACTGACAGATTTCCCATTTGTCATCCTGCACATCCTTTTTTCCAATTGCGTCTTTGTAAATGCAGCATGACCAACCGGCAACGAATGATCATGAGCATGCTCGATCAGTAACATGGCATATTGGAAAGGATCATGTTTTCCCGTCAGTTGCGAGTCAACAATAAATTCATGATTAAGCTTTGCGCTTTTCAAAAGATGCCACGACACAGGGTTGAACCAATTGAATGCTTTCAACAATTCAAACCATAAAATGTCAAGACTGTGCTTTTCCCGGATATGGACCTTTTCATGCTCCAGCAATAACTCATTTTTTATAAAAGACGGGTGACTAAACAGCCATCCACAAAATGAAAAGATCGTCTTTTGATGAGGTAATAGTGCAATCACCATTCCCTGCTGCCTTTTTTTCTCTGAATGATGATATAACAGGTAAATCTTTATCAATCCTCTTATCAGTACGATAATACTTATCAGCGCAACAGACCAATAAACAACAACGGGTACATTCAACAGGTTATAAGGATGGTACAAAACTGACTCCGCAGTTGACTGAGTAGCCGGCAAAGTAATTACCCGGTAGTTAGCAGAATTGGTATCTGCGAAAGTCATAATAGCTGTATCGGGTTGACTATTTCCACTGATCAACGGGATAATAAAACTGAATACAGAAACGAACAGCAAATAATAGCGATGCTGCTGAAAAAAAGTATATCTCCTTAAAAACACCAAATAAAAAAGATACGCAACAGTAAAATAAATGTTTGCTTCAAGCAAATACCAGAGCAGCTTCATACTATTTCTTTTTTAGTTTTTTGGCTGCTTCGAGCAGGCGCTGATAGGAGGCGTCGTCGATTTGTTTTTCTTCAACAAGAAATGATACCAGGTTTTCGTATGAGCTATTGAAGTAGGTATTGAATACTTTATCAAAAGCGAAACGACGGTATTCCTCTTCTTTGATCAATGGAAAATAGGCGTAAGAATTCCCGTTAGCTTCAGCATCAATAAAGCCTTTATCCTTTAACACTTTCAGAACAGTAGCAACAGTGGTATAGGCCGGCCTGGGTTCCGGCATTAGTGCAGTTATATCTTTTACGGTTGCTTTCCGGAGATGCCAGACCTGCTTCATCACAGCTTCCTCTCCTTTGGTCAATTCTTTCATGCTCATCTACCAATATTTTCGTACTATAAAAATAGTACTATAAATATAGTAGCCAAATAAATTTAAGGGAGTTGATTAAAAAATACTATTAAACAATTGATTTTCAAACCGATGATTTTTCAAAATAATGCTGGCAGTATTTGATGTGCTCAATAAAAGCGGCTGGTCCTTTCTTTTATCAGAAAAGACCAGCCGGGCAACTAAAAACTTTGTTTAATTATTTCGCTTTCACTTCAATATTATCCACCGTCATCAGCGCCTTATATGCTCTAACCCCTATACTCCCCGAATCATAGTGTTTGTCAGATACTGTCAGTACCGGCTCTGACGTTCCACTCATGAATACTTCGAATTTATCTCCAATGGCTTTTAACTTCACGCCATACGCTTTTCCCAACTCCATCGGAAACTTCGCCGAAGAAAGCATGATCCATTGCTTGTTACTGACTTTGCCAATCTGTATTGTTCCAGTTTCAGCATTCAGCCCCATATAATATCCTTTGTACAGATCCGCACCCACTGCAGCGTCGGATACCCTGAACAATATTCCACCATCACCGCCAGGCGTATTCACGCTGATATCAGCTGTCAATTCGAAGTCAGCAAACTTTGTATTTGTAGCGATCATCTTGGAGCCTGGTCCGGACCCGCCATCTTCATTCGCCACAACATGCAATTTATCATCCTTACAATACCAACCACCGCCATACATTACCCAACCATCACTGGTATTTCCATCAAAATTTTGCCGGTACAATTTGCTTTCAAATGAAGGAATACCGATTGTAGGGAAAATACTCAATCGCAGACTTTCCGATCCGAAAGGAACAAGAGTGATCTCTTCCGTTTGTTCACCGGACGTAACGGGACTAAAAGGAACTTCCATCGCTGCCGTATTATTATAATCCATCGTCCAGCCGGGAATTCTCTTTGCCTGAACTTTTAATATCACAGGTGTTGTTTGCTGTATAAAGGGATTTACGGGCATTGATGTTTTTTCAACCTTTACACCAGCACCATCCCGGGAGGAAAGCATCAATCCGTAATTCCATGGAGAGCCTGCCGTGATCTCTGTTTCATAAAATCCCTTGACTGCAAATTCACGTCCGATCTTTATATCTTCTTTAATTTTCAGAGCGTATACGAGCGGGCCCCGTTCTATGCTCACGCCATTGTTCACTTGTGAATGTACGCTGACTTTCATGGGAAAATTCAATATAACTTCATCCTTATCACTCCATTTCCGGTTAAGCTTTACAATCTTCCCGGCTTCCAGATCTGGCACCGCTTTTCCGTTAATCGTGATAGATGGAGAACTACACCAGCCCGGGATGCGTAAATACAAAGGGAAGGATGCAGAACGGGAAAGTGATAATTTCAAACGGATCTGTTCTTCAAATGGATAATCCGTCACCACATCAATCTTAAGTTTTACATTCTTTGCCACTACCGCTGATACTTCCATTGGTGCGTACACAGTGGCAGACAAGCCACCATCGGGTGTTGCACTCCAGCTGTTCTTTACAAGATATGGCCAGCCCATATGCATGTTGTAACGACAGCAGGGATAACCGGAATAAGCACTCGGTACAATCCCGTTTCCATAGTCCTGGTTGAAGCCATGGGGACCGGGTAAACTTTGCACCTGGTTAGGTAATGTGTAATAGGAATGATTTTTAAAGTCGCGGCTAAATTGTGCAGGCAATGCATTGAATGCGATCTTTTCCAATTGATCACCCAATTCAGCATCATGCAAAATACGGTAAGCTGTTTCGAGGCTTTGCATCCATTCAACAACTGTGCAGGTTTCAACGCCCTGGATCGAGCTTTTACCTGCAGCCATTTCCGTACCTGCAGCCACACCCTGCGGCTGACCATGATCACGCATCAGAAATGCGATTCCATTTCTCATAGCCTCCGTATAGTATGCGGAAGAGTCGATCTGCGAATAGACGGCGGGAAATTTCAATGCCTGCGCGACGCTTACCATGTGACGGGTATGAAAATCACGGCCATTATAAAAGAACTGGTTCTTATTGTGAATATCTGCCCACGGATAAGCCTGCGTTTTTAATTTGTTCGCCAGCTCTATCAAAAAAGCTTCACCTGTTTGATTATATACCCACAAGACCATTTCGATATTATCAGCAGCACGGGATTTTCCCCAGTCACGTAAAGGATCCTGATCAAGATTTGCCAATTCGTATCTGAAATACTTTGAAAGAAACGGGATCACTCTTTTATCGTTCGTTGCTTCATAATAACTCTGAAGCGCATACATGAATGGCATTTTTGGCCACCAGTCTTTCATTTTTGGCGGACCGAACAACCCGTTTTCCTGCTGATGGTCCAATGTATAGTCGATCCATTTTTGCGCTCTGACTTTCAGCGCCTGGTCATCCAGCGTATAAGCAAGTGCAACAAGGCCTTTCAGATAATAAGGTGCTTTCTCCCATGAGTTGCCATCACCACCAAGCCAATCAGCATCTTTACCAAGATCGTTTTTCCCCGGGTATAATTCTTCCGCATGGCCGGTTGCGCCGTCGCGCTGTAACTCCAGCTGCTTCAGCAACCATCCTTTTGCCTTAATGCTTCCAAGCGGTAGCTGGATATATGTCCCTGACTTAAGAGGGGCACGATTGAAGTTGCCTGTTGTTTGCCCGAATACCGATAAGGAAAAAGTACAAACGGATAAGAAAGTCAAAACACGTTTTGCAGAAAATCGCATCGTTAAGCTCGTTTGATGATTAGGTATAGAGTAATAAAGATAAGATAGACCCAAGAGATTAGGTTGCTTTCATTTTATCAGCGTCTTTCATAAAAAATTCATCGATTTAAAAAGCCAGCAGCAGAAAGAAATTCCGGAGATCGTAAAATAACTATACAAGAGATCATGCTACTACAAATTCGGTATTTCTCTCCCCCTTTAATCCGCACATTTTTGTATCGTCATTTAATCACAACCCCAAAAGCCTTAAGCATGAAAAAGCTTTCTATTCTCTTCACCTTTCTAATAATCCTCTTGCTCAATGATAGCTGCAAGAAAAATCATGATGTGCCAGGTGGTGAAATACCTCCGACGATTCCTGGTGTGCCCGTTGAAGGTGTAAAAATAAATACGAGCGTATTTGGCCGCATTGTTGACGAAGCTGATAAACCGCTGAGTGGCGTAACCATCAGTGGCGGCGGCTCCGTCACTACCACCGATGAAAATGGCGTTTATTTTCTTACAGATGTACAGCTTGATCAGGCCCGCGCCTATATCACTGCGACAAAAACAGGTTACTTCCAGGGTTCCCGGATCTTTCAACCTGTGAAAAATGGACTATCCAAACCTCCATTGATCAAAATGATGGCGCAGAAAAGCATTGGCACCATCAATGCAGCAACCGGCGGCGCGGTAGAATCAAAAGGTGGCACAAGAGTGGAGCTACCTGCCGGAGCAATTAAAGATTATACCGGGCAGGTAAATGTTGTGGCAAATTATATCAACCCCACCATTGGTGATTTCTTCGCGCGCATCCCTGGAGATATGGCTGCGGATAATGCCGCAAACAAACGCGGCACGCTTGTATCGATGGGCATGTCCCACATCGATCTGCTTGATAACAATGGTAAAAAATTGACGATCGCTGCAGGAAAAAAAGTCACCATTTCTCTTCCGGTTCCAGCTAATCTGCGTGCAAAAGCTTCCTCCACGATCCCGATGTGGTATTTTGATGAAACCAAAGGTGTGTGGAAAGAAGAAGGTACCGGGACTTATCAGAACGGGAAGTATGTAGGCCAGGTTTCGCATTTCTCCGTGTGGAATTATGATCACTTTTTTGATTTTATGAATCTTCCCTTTATTCTTCAGTGGATCTTGTCTAAAATAAATAACACGGACCAGGTTTCTATTGATGACATTATGAAGAATCCGCCCACTTTCCAACTGACTGCGCGCGATAAAGCAACCGGAAATACACTTTACAGTAATACATTTCCACCTCCAACGCGTAATGCTAACTCTAATCCACCGACGTCAACAAGCACCGTAACTTTTCCCTTTCCTAGTATTTCTGATGTAATGGAAATCACCGTCACACCCGTTCAGCCTGGCGGCCCGGACTACCCGACGAATCCGAACTATTCACCGAATGCAGATGATGTTCCGCCTCCGGGGCCACAATTTGCAACAGAGCAGGAAAGTGTAACGGTGGAAGTACGACCGACAAATCCACCTACAACAGTAACGATCACCATTCCAAGAACCGGCGGCGGTGGAGGTGGAAACGGGGAAACTATCGTGAATGTAAATGGTAAAGCTGTTAATTGCAACAATCAGCCGGTGACACGGGGCTATGTATATATGTCCATGCGCAGCGGTAATACCATTGTAAAAACAACCACTTCACCGGTATTTGGAACCGAAGGCCGGTTTACTGCGCAATATGTGTTCTATAACGCCCTGCCAAACCGGGTTGACAATGTGATACTAACAGTATATGATCTTCAAACCGGAAAGAAGACAAAAGATCTTTCGATGAAAGTCAATCCTTCCGTTGCATACATGATCCAGGATCCGGTGAAGGTTTGCGAGGATAATACACCTCCGGTGAATGACGGGAAAGTATTCAATGGAAATTATGCTATCAACAGCGCCGCAACATTGAAGGCCTTTATCGATTCTGGTTATAACACTGTCAACGGCATTCTCTATATCGCTAATGTGTCAGATCTGAGTGGAATTACAAGCCTCAAAAAAATCTGGGGACTTGATCTCAGAGCACCGGTCACATCCTTAGGAGGCCTGGCTGAGCTTGAAAGCCTGACTTCTTTAACGATTGCGGCCAGCAGTCAATTGACCATTGCCTCTTTTCCTAAATTGAGCAATAAGTACATGCAGGGAATTCATGTCAACAATAATCTCGGGCTGGCATCTTTAACTCTTCCGACTGTTGAAGAAATCGGCACCCTGGGCAACGACGGGATCTCCATCACCGGAAATCCATTGTTGAAAACCTTATCCATACCAAATCTGAAATCGGTCAATAAGTGCTTCACTATCGAGATCTCCAATACACTGCTGACTGATCTGAATACTTTTGCCAACGCAAGCGGCACGTTGGGAAGCTGGGGGATCGTATTGGTTGATAATCCAGAGATGACAACGCTAGCCGGATTGAAGAATATTATTCCGACAGGGCAACTGAATATTGACCAATGCGGAAAACTGACAAGTCTGAACGGTATCAATATCAACACGGAAATGAGCAGTGTAGGCATTACCAGAAATACATTGCTCACTGACCTGAATCCTTTAGCAGAAAAACTGCTCATAACCGGCGGAATTAGTATTCACCTGAATCCGGCGTTGAAAACGATAAATTTTCCTTCGATGACAACTGGCGCAGTGTCAATCAAAGACAATCTTGCCTTGACAAGTGTAAGCTATCCGAAATTGAAGGAAGCAGGTTCTATCATTTTCGATCACAACCCCAAGCTTGCTTCCGTCAACATGAATTTGCTGGAAAAAGCTCCAAACGGGGTTCTTATGACGGGAGGGTACGAAGCGATGACGGCGCTGACAGAGTTTGATCTACCCGCGTTGAAAAGTTCCGGACAGTTTACTATCGATTACTGTCCTAACATTCTTCACCTCGATGGATTCAATAACCTTGAATCGGTAAACGGAGATCTGGGTATAGGCAATGGTGGGTTAGCTGGTGCCGCAATAAAAACCCAATCGATCAACGGATTTAATAAACTAACCAGTTTACCCTTTGGCCTCGGTATAGAAATGGTTGCCGGCGCTGACTATAAGGGGCCATTGACGCAAATAAAGGGATTCAGCCAGTTGAAGTCCGTTGGTACCATTTTTTATATCGGCGGATTAAATCTCACAGACATATCAGGCTTTAGTAATCTTGAAACAATTGGCCAGGATTTCAGGATCATCAGAACGGGACTGGTTAATTTAAATGGTTTTGCCAGGCTGACCAGCAGCGGACTGGTTGAGAACAGGACGATAAATATTCAGGAAAACCCGAAACTTGTCGATCTGAAAGGTTTTGCAAAACTGACCCAGGCAATCAGTGTGTATATAACCCGTAATGATGCGTTGACAAGCGTTGACGGACTGGAAAAGATCAAATCTCTGAAGAACGGGGTAACACTGGCACAAAACAAATCGCTTCTAAATGTGAACGGACTCGCCAATGTAGAAGGTCAATTCTATGGAATCAATATAAGTGAGAACATATCGCTGAAAAATTTGTGCGGCATAACAAAGATGGTTACCGGAAATGGCAACACTGGGGGATATACAGTGCTGAATAACGCGTACAATCCAACAGTACAGGATATCAAAGACGGTAAGTGTAGCAATTGATAGATCGATGTTTAAACTGGTTTGAAGCCGGGTTGCTGTCGGGGCCTAATGACAGCGATCCGGCTTCAGATCCTGTAATCGGTTTCACAACCCGGCATTGATTTGTATAATAAGGCCATATTCAAGCGCCGAAGCATCAAACACCATATCTTTTCCCTTTCTTTCATTCACAACCTTAAATAAGTATAAGAACACTTCCATTTAATGACATTGTTTTTTATCTTTAATGCATGGGGCTATTTTCTTTTTTTAACCGCAGAGATAAACCCGAAAAAAAAGACCACACAGCTTTACTGCCGCAAAACCTCACATTTGCTGAACTTTCGGATAAAGCCTACGATTATCTGCGCGAAAAACAACAAAATTGTCAATCAGTTTTTAAGCTTGGCGATTACAAACGCTGGTATTACGATCAGGTGACCGGCGTGTTAACTTTCAGCGATAATGAAGCAGACAAACTCCGTATCGATTTTGAAGATGTCGGTTCTTTCTCTCTAAAGTCAAATACATGGCTTTGGGCTTGGGACAATCCCCATGTCCAGGAAAAAGTAAGATCTGAAATTACAATGGTCCGTGATTTTGGACAAGCACGCAATTTTGAACTTTTGACAACCCCTCAATGGGAGGCAGAAGAGCCCGATGCCTGGCAAATGACTGCGATTGCCGCATATCTCATGCAGGCCAAAGGCGCATACCGGGCTCCTTCTTCAAACGGACAATTGTATTCTTTCTTTATATTCAAAACGATCTGCTGGACAGATCTTACTAAGCTTAATTAACCCAACTTGATAGTTATACCTCAAAGCAGTTCGATGGCCGATGACCGATGACTGATAGCCGATTTGCTCTCTTTTGACTGACGGTCATTTATCTTATCGACCACTTTATCGCTCTATCGCTGGGTTATGCCCTTCAACGGTGTTAAGTCGGCCATCAGCCATCGGTCATCGGCCATCGAATTACCATAATACCTTTAACTGACAAGTTGGGTTAATTAATATCCGGGTATCTTTGTTTCAAACTCTTCGTTGTATGTCTGACAGTTTCTTTGAATCCAATTACAAGAAGTTCGGATTTATGCCCATTCACGCTGGAAATATTGATAAAGTGAA
Organism: Citrobacter freundii; assembly: GCA_003243445.1. Taxonomy (GTDB): domain Bacteria; phylum Bacteroidota; class Bacteroidia; order Chitinophagales; family Chitinophagaceae; genus Terrimonas_A. The sequence goes on along the minus strand of QFQQ01000054.1, from coordinate 27,255 downwards.
CGATGAGAAACACAAGCCATACATAAAGATATTCTACCTGCCGGGCGGATCAATCCTGAAGGTGGATTTCAAGCAGTTCGAAACTACTCGCCCAAGCCTGTTCTTTGTCAACAGTAATCAATATGCCGAATTAGTTGCAGCAGGGCAAGGGACAGCTTCCTTCATTTATTATAACCGCGATTTTTATTGCGTACAGATCCACGACCACGAAGTTGCCTGCGATGGTTTGTTGTTCAATAATATTTATTCGATGCCGATGACACCTATTTCCGCGAAAGAGCAGCCGGTGATCGAGCAATACCTTCAACATATAGAAGAAGAACTTGAACTGAGAGAAAGCTCACAGGAAGAGATGATCCGTACTTACCTGAAACAGCTGATCATTCGAACCACACGCATCTGGAAACAGCAGAACCTTGGCGATATAAATAAAGCTCCTGCAACCGAGGTTGATTTTTTCAGAGATTTCAGCAGGCTGGTGGAGATTCACTTTCGTGAAAAACACAGTGTGGCTGATTATGCAGATCTGCTGGCTATGGCTCCAAAAACACTTTCCAATAAATTTCACCGGCTGAATCTCAACCAACCCAATGAGATCATCAAAGACAGGATCATTCTTGAAGCAAAGAGACTGCTAACCTATTCCGCAATGTCCGTGAAGGAGATTGCTTATAACTTAGGATATGAAGATCCGGCTTACTTCAACCGTCTGTTTGTTTCGAAAACGGGAGATACACCGAACGCTTTCAGGAAAAATTTCAATGGCGAATAAGCGAATCAATATTTTCGTATTGCTACGTTCTGAGTTCTTATACTTCTTATAATATGCGTTCCATAGACCGTTCCGATCTGAATAATCCGCTAAACCTCATCTTTCCTGATCCATTTACCGACCTGCGGTGCTTCGTATTCTTCCATTTTCAGCAGCACTTCCTCTATTGTTGAACCTGCAATGAGCATGTCCCTGTTTATTTCTTTCAGAAAGCCCTTTTTTACCATTGTCGCTGTAAGGGCCAGCAAGTCATCGTAAAATCCATTTACATTCAACAGCGCAACCGGCTTTTTATGAAGGCCAAGTTGCGCCCAGGTCAACATTTCAAAAAACTCTTCCATTGTGCCAAATCCTCCGGGCAGTGTGATCGTACCATCACACAGTTCGTCCATTTTCTTTTTTCGCTCATGCATTGTTTCCACGATGATCAGCTCAGTCAATCCCTTATGAGCCAATTCCTTTTTCTGAAGAAAGTCCGGCAGGACGCCAATGACTTCACCACCATTATCCAGCACACCATTTGCTACCGCTCCCATTAATCCTACACTTGCCCCACCATACACCAATCCAATCTTTCTTTCAGTGAGTGATTTCCCCAGCTGATACGCTACTTCTTCAAAAATCCTATCCGTTCCAAAGCTGGAACCGCAGAAAACCGTGATACGTTTCATGTCGTTCTATTTTGAATGGCAAAGATAGCCGAACCATCATTTCAGGCCGGCCGGGAAAAAAGTACAATATAATCCGTAATATATGCATTGACACCACTTTATTCCCGCTCTAGCTTTGTGTTATCAAACAATCAAATAAAACATAAAACAAACCAACTATCATGAAACCGAATTTTTTATACAGAATTGTAATTGCAACAATATTCTTTACGACTTTAAACTCTTTAACCATGGCACAAACAGTAAAAGCGGAAAATGATCCACAGATCTTAACCCAGATAAGAGCATTCCTCAAAGCGCTCAATTCAGGTGGCGGCAAACCTCTTGAACAGCTTAGTCCAGCCGATGCACGCCAGGTGCTGGTCGGCGCACAAAAATCTGTAGAAGTCGATTATTCCGGCATCACCGAAACTGAAAAAACGATCACACAAAACGGAGAAACCGTTAAGATACACATCACCAAACCATTGAACGCAAAACCGAATTCTCCTGTATTTATTTTCATTCACGGCGGCGGATGGATACTGGGCGATTATCCCACACACAGAAGACTCGTAAGAGATCTCGTGGTTGAAAGCGGTGCAGTAGCTGTGTTTCCTGATTATTCCCCTTCCCCCGAAGCGCGTTACCCTAAAGCCATTAACCAGATCTATGCTGCAACAGAATGGGTTGCTGAACATGGAAATGAAATCGGCGTAAACGGAAAAAATCTCGCTGTTGTCGGTAACAGCGTTGGTGGTAACATGACAGCTGTGACCGCGCTGATGGCAAAGGATAAAAAAGGTCCCAAAATCAAACTGCAAGTGCTGCTGTGGCCTGTAACTGATGCAAACTTCGAAACAGGATCTTACAATCAATTTGCAGAAGAACGTTTTCTCACAAAAAACATGATGATCTGGTTCTGGGATGCTTATCTCCCTGAAAAAGATAAACGCAAAGAAATATATGCTTCTCCACTTCAGGCTTCATTGGAACAACTGAAAGGTTTGCCTCCTGCACTGGTTCAAACAGCTGAAAACGATGTGCTCAGAGATGAAGGCGAAGCATACGCACGCAAGCTGGATGAAGCAGGTGTTCCAACCACGCTTACAAGATACAGCGGTCTGATCCACGACTATGGTCTGTTGAATCCTATCTCAAACGTTCCCGCTGTTAAAACTGCTATTTTACAAGCAGCAGCAGTGATCAGGGAAGCATTGAAATGAACAAAATAGAATTATCAGCATATTAGCGGTCTTCATTCGGAAGACCGCTTTTTGTTTCCATGAGTTTATCTCACCTGCGGTCATTCACGCAACAGATCTATCCTCGCCTCCGCTAAGAAACGCCAGTATATTTAAGAATGATTCCGGAGGATCGAGCGTGATATTCCTTGCATCGATCGCGTACGGTAAAGGGATAAATTTCCCGTTCATCAACCAGTACAATTTCTCACTTATGGACCCGGGACCATCTTTATACATGCCATGTATCGCAGGTATCATCCGGTTAATGGCCTGCATGACTTTGATATCTGCCATGGGATGGATCAGCACCGCATGACGGTTAGGCACACCCACAAGTATCCCGTGATCAGTCTTTAATGCCTCCATTTTTTCCAGATCAAACAAAATGTTCGGGGTATAGTGATGATCTTCCACCAGCAAATGAAAACTAACTCCATCCAGCAACTGTGGCGCTGGTCTGAAACGATATTTATTTCGAATATTCTCGAGTCCCAGTTCAAATAATTCCTGGTTGGTCATATTCCATTGAATGGTCTGCTCAGGCCTCACTCCCACTATACTATCCGGCAGATCAAAGACAAGCATCGCATATAAACCATCCGTAACGGAGCGACCGATGATCAGACCGTCTTTGATCGCATTGATATATTCTGTGGGATAGACACGAACCGCAATATGATCTTTCACAAAAGAAAAGTCATGCGCTTTTGAACTGAAAGCCCGTTCAGTACTTGTAGCATTCATCAGACCGTCAAAGTGCTGCCGGATCGTATTTTGCCATTCATGCTCGGGTTTTAAACGGCAAAGCTGAGCAAGGTTTAATAGGCCCATCTTTCCAAAATGCTGCTTCGCAGAATCTGTATGCAAGACAGCTCCCTCGTGAACATGATAGCTAATCTGTTTTCCGGAAAAATAATTAAGTACGTGCTGCATAAAGCCTTGATATTGCTCATGTGAGAAAAAAGCCGCCCAGCTGGGAACTACGCTTCCCGGATAATTATGTGTTCGCATATTCGTCTGTTTAAAAAGATTAAAAGATCAGGGGACCATCGCCTGCTTATCCAGCTTTTATCGGGCCGTGGCCAGCAGATCGTGAATCATTAACAGGATAAAACTACAATCACTGAGTAGCTGAAACCTTGGGAAAAAAACGGCTAAATAATGTTTTTTTCCCGCGGCTTGATCCTGATAGATTTTGAATATTTGCAGAATAATTCAGCCGGTGAACCTTGTTATTGAAACAACTATCCGGCATCAATAAATTACATTAGAACAGAAAATCACTGATTAAACCTCATTAAAACCGTGAAGAGATTCCGCAACATATTCTTCCCTTTTACTCTGTTTATGGCAATCCATGGCAATGCTCAAATCATCAGCGAACAGGAGCTTCGATACTACGCGGATCAACTTGTTGCAAGAAAGATACTGACCCCTGAAGGAGGCGAAATGCTTGTAAAAAAGATCAACGCAAGAGATATAGAAGTTGACTACGCGTCAACCGTAAATGAATATTCCTATACCTCAACCGACCCGGCAAAAGAAAGCATTCTTGAATTTTGCTCCCAGGCTTTTGCGACCGCATTGTTGAGAAGAATAGATAATCTTCAAAAAGCGGAAGGACACATCAAGCCTGAGCCGACGGGTAGAAAAGCAATGACTATTTCATTCGGAGATTTCATCGGACACCGTGAACTTGATAAGGATTATATCGACAGGAACAGAAGTGCAGCAGGCCTGACCTTAAGAAGAACATTAAATGATATCAGGGAGATCGGTCTGATTGACGATAAGATATATGACAGATGTTTAAAGCTGATCAATGAAATGTCGATCAATTTTGAGAAAGATCTGCTGAAAATAATGTCCTCCGAATCTAGTGCCCATCGGCTTTATGGTTTTCACAAGAATGAACAAATTGAATACGTCAATAAACTGGTCACATTGGGCCTGATTGATCAGCGAGCACAACAGCAATTAGTAGACTCGTATCGTGACTCATCACTGAAAACTATTCCGGAAATATTAGCCTATAGCGACCTGTATGTATTTGTCGATCTATCAAAAGAAGACAGTTCGCCAGCTATTATATACAGGATAATTTTTGACAGTGTGCGGCGATTGATCCCATCTTTTGAATACTCAGACCTGCAGACGAAAATCATAGAAAAAAAGACAGCAACCCTGACTGAACTGGAACTGAACCTAAATTTCCTAGCAGGTGGAGTCAGATACGAACATAAATGCTTCTATGGCTTTGAGAAACCAACGAAGAGAGGCGAATTGCGCGAGGTTCCGCCGGTACGGATCGGCGAAGGTTTTCAAAAGGTCGTTAATCAATGGTTGCGGGATCAGTCATCGCTCTACCGTTTATATACAATAACGCCACAGAATTATTCCTCAAAACGGGAATTTCTTCCGCCGGACCAGGTCGGCTTGCTTTTATTGAAGGAAGGCGAGGCTGAACAGGTTTCAAAAAATTCACAGATGATCAGCAGTGAAAGCTATAACACCGTTTTGAGCCGGAAAAACATTGATCAGTTAATCGATTCGTTTTCTGCCAATGATTTTTTCAAAGGTCTTTCCGGCGATGAAATTGACAAAGCAAAAAGAAATGCACTTGGCTCTTCAGTAAATACACTTAGCGATTTCTTATCCGTGTTTCCCGGAACGATTGTTCAATTTGACTGGGAGGCCGGCAATCTCGAGAACCCGTACGAGGAGTTAACAAAAAAGTTTGCCCAGGCAACCGGGGGCAGGGTGACTGTTACCGGCATAAAGGACGAATTCAGGACAGGGTGGAAAAAAGCCAAAAAAATCAAGTATGGTTTTGTGATGGACGGCAAGCAATACGAGACCCAGCTTGCATTTGAAGATGACTGGCTACAACCGGAGTTTTTTGACTTATTTCAAAGGGCACTAAGTGAAAGTGCGGCCGGAGGTAAGTTTTATCAATGCGTCTATAACGGTCAGGAAGCGGGTTATATATTTCTTACAGGTAAGCAGCTTGAGTTCATAAACCGTTCATACCCTGAGCTTTTATTAGAAGAAAATTAAAAATGGACCTGGGGGTTGCATTCGTGCGGGGGGTACGGATATGATATACAGGCAGATTTTGACTACCGGCGGCTAATTCCGCTCATTATTCACTACATTGCTTTCTTCCTTAAAGCAATCATTTATGAGACAAAAATTCCTTGTGGTAACGGCGTTATCCGTGCTGACATCGGCAGCGGCAAACGCACAAGCCAAATTAGTAGAGAAGGTGACCCGCCAGGGTAATGAGCTGGTCATTCCTTACGAGAAATATGTATTACCAAACGGGCTGACTGTGATCATTCACGAAGATCATAGCGATCCTGTTGTACACGTTGATGTAACTTATCACGTAGGCTCTGCCCGCGAGGAGATCGGCAAATCAGGATTTGCTCACTTCTTTGAACACATGATGTTCCAGGGCTCAGATCACGTTGGCGACGAACAGCATTTCAAGATCGTAACCGAAGCCGGAGGTACATTGAATGGTTCAACCAATACGGACAGAACGAACTATTTCGAAACCGTTCCGTCAAACCAGCTTGAAAAAATGCTGTGGCTTGAGGCGGATCGTATGGGCTTCCTGCTTGATGCCGTTACCCAGAAGAAATTTGAGATCCAGCGTGAGACCGTCAAAAACGAACGCGGCGAGCGGGTTGACAACTCTCCTTATGGCTTGTTGAGCGAAGTGATGTCAAAGAATATGTACCCGTATGGCCACCCTTATTCCTGGATGACCATCGGCTATATTGAGGACCTGAACAGAGTGGATGTAAATGACCTGAAAAACTTCTTCCTCCGCTGGTACGGACCAAACAATGCGACCCTGACCATCGGTGGCGATGTTGCTCCGAAAGACGTTTTGAAGCTGGTCGACAAATACTTTGGCGGCATACCCCGGGGACCGAAAGTAGAGAACATGAAACCAATGGTTCCGGTTCTGCCTACTCACCGTTTTGTATCTTATACTGATAATTACGCCCGTCTGCCAATGCTGGTAGAGAGCTTTCCTACTGTTCCAAGCTATCATGAAGATCAGGCGGCACTGGCTTGTCTCGCACAGATCCTTGGTCAGGGCAACAATTCAGTACTGTATCAACAACTGGTTAAGAAGCAACTGGCACTCAACGCCGGATGCTTCAGCAGCCTGCAGGAGCTGTCTGGCTCTTTCATCTTCCAGATCATTCCTTATCCCGGCAAACCATTGTCAAGTATGTATTATCTGCTGGACAATGCGCTTGACAGTTTTGAAGCAAGAGGTGTTACAGATGATGACATTGCAAAATTCAAAGGTGGCTATGAATCACAATTGATCAACGGTCTGCAAAGTGTTGCAGGTAAAGTATCACAGCTGGCCGCGTTTCAGACATTTACCGGTAACCCCAATATGATCGGTAAACTGCTGAAAAACTATCAGGCGGTGACAAAAGAAGACGTAATGCGTGTTTATAACAAATACGTAAAACTGAAACACCCTGTTGTGGTAAGCGTGCTGCCAAAGGGCTCTGATCAGAAAATGCTTGTAGCCGACAACAACTTTACGATCGATACCACAGGTTATGTTCGTCCTCACTATGGCTATGAAGGACTGAAATATGTGAAAGCGAAGGATAAATTCGACCGCAGTAAAATGCCGGGTAACGGACCAAACCCGGTTGTAAAAGTTCCTGCGTTCTGGAAAAAAGATCTCGATGGCGGTATTAAAGTGATCGGTACAGAAAACACCGAACTGCCTACAGTTACGCTATCAGTAAAAATCCCGGGCGGACATTTGCTTGAAGCAAATAACATGTCCAAAGCTGGCCTTGCCTCATTCTTCACTGATATGATGAGCGATGACACAAAAAACCGGACTGCGGAAGCCATGAGCCGTGAGTTGCAAAAACTGGGAAGCTCGATTTCTGTGTTCAGCGGAGACGAAGACATCACCTTCCAGGTACAAACCCAGAAAAAGAACCTGGACGCCACACTTGCATTGCTGCAGGAAAGAATGTTCAGTCCGAAATTCACCCAGGAGGCTTTTGATCGTTTCAAAAAACAGAACCTGGAAAGCTTCCGTGTTGCTAAAACGCAACCATCTTCTGTCGCAAGCAATGTTTTTGCAAAAGTGAACTATGGTTCGAATCACATCCTGGGTATCTCCGGCGACGGTAATGAAGAGACTGTAAAGAATATTACCCTGGCTGATATTCAGGCGTATTACGATAACTATATGACTTCTCAGGGAACCGAAGTAGTTGTAGTCGGTGACGTCACAGAAAATGAGATCCTGCCGAAACTTTCTTTCCTGAGTAAGCTGCCCAACAAGAAAGTCGAAATCCCTGCCATCGCTGCTGTACCGGTTGTAGAAAAGACAAAGGTCTACCTGGTTGACGTACCTAAAGCTGCACAAACAGAATTCCGTGTCGGATATGTAACAGGTATGAAATATGACGCAACGGGTGAGTATTACAAATCAGGGTTGATGAATTATAATCTTGGTGGCGCATTCAATAGCCGCCTGAACCTGAATCTTCGTGAAGATAAAGGCTGGACGTATGGTGCACGCAGCGGCTTCACCAGCGGCAAACAAACAGGTGATTTCGAATTCAGTGCTGGTATCCGTGCTAATGCTACAGACAGTGCACTGATCGAGATCATGAAAGAGATCAAAGGGTATAACGAGAAAGGTATCACGGACGAAGAGCTTTCCTTCATGAAGAGTGCGATTGGTCAGCGTGACGCGCTCCGCTATGAAACAGGTTTTCAGAAAGCTGGCTTCATCGGAAACATCCTGGACAATAACCTGCCTGCGGATTATGTGGATCAGCAAAGCAAGATCGTGGCAAATATGACGAAAGCTGAGATCGATGCGCTGGCGAAAAAATGGCTGGACCCCACTAAAATGAACATTCTTGTTGTAGGGGATAAGGCGAAGATCCTGCCCGGTTTGCAAAAACTTGGATATGAAATCATCGAGCTGGATTCAGATGGTAAGCCAGTAGAGAAAAAAGCTTTCTAGGAAGATTTTGTAGTAATAGTTAAAGGTTTAGTCAGTCAGATTTTTATAAGATCGAATCGAAGATCCGGCTATCCGGATCAGGTTAGCCGGCAAGGCTAATGTCGGGGATCTTTTAATCTGACGGACTAAACCTTTAGCATTTTAAGGCCGCAAGGGGATGCAAGCCTATGCCTTATTTACCCATTGCCGCTTTGATAGTTCAATATTAAATAAGTTGGATTCCAATGCCGTTCAGTTAAGCCGTTTCTTTTTGCACTTCCATACCGCCTTTTCCTCCTTACCGGTAAAATAAGCCGGGGAGACGACTCAGTATAAAGGTGAAAGATCCTGGTAAACGACAGAATCGCAGGCTCCAATATCGCCCGGTTTAAATGAATAAAATGGAAAAAGAAAAGCGGCCCTGGTGAAAGGAGCCGCTTTTTTCCGCTAAGCAGTTAGATAGGCGCGGATACAAAACCAACTAGGTAAATATTATTAAGCAGTTAATCCTGGTCGCTGATTTCAGAAACCATACATTAGAGACAAGGAGACGTTCTATTGTGCTGCACAAATCCGCAGATTTTTTTAAAATAACTTTAAGATAACTAAAAAAAGGGTAATCTGTTTAACAATTACCCTTTACATATTATTTAAAAACAACAACTAATTCACTTATAGCCAGGAGCCGATGAACTGCTCATTTACTTTCGCTTCTTTGTATGCCTGCAGTCGCCTTCTTCTCCGTCTGACTTTTGCGTTATGAGATACCATTGTCACAATCATCAGGGGGATGAAGAGGAAGATCAGTGGCGGGATCCCCATAAAGGAGATCCATTTACCGCCGTACATTCTGCGCATCGGGCGTTTCAATCTTTCTGCGATCAGGTACATACTTGGCACCATGATCAGGGTCATAAAGAAGGCGAATGCCAGACCAAAGATGATCGTCCATGATAATGGTTTCCAGAACGCTACGTTATCACCACCAAAGAAAATGTGCGGGTTCAATTCTGAGAAAAGCGTCACGAAATTGATGTTGAAGCCTACTGCCAGCGGGATCAATGCGAGAATTGCCGCGAGCGCCGTCAATAATACCGGGATGATACGTGTTTTACCTGCCTGCACCACTGCCTCCCGGGTTTTAAGTCCCCTCGCCCTGAGCTCGTCCGCAAACTCAATTACCAGGATCCCGTTCTTGATTACGATACCGGCCAGACCGAGGATCCCCACACCCGTCATGATCGTTGATAAAGTCATACCCGTAATAGAGAACCCGAGCAATACCCCGATCACACTGAATATGATCTCTGTCAGGATGATCACGGATTTGCTCACGGAATTGAACTGGATCACGAGGATCAGCAGGATCATCAGCAGTGCGATCATCAGTGCTTTACCAAGGAAGGCAGAAGTTTCAGCCATCTGTTCTCCCTCACCCGTTTGCCTGATGGTCACTCCATTTGGCTTTCCTTTGAAGCTGGCGATCGCGGATGCCAGTTGCTCATTTACCCCAGCCGGCGTATAGCCTTGTGATTCCAGTACGTTGGAACGTAAGGTGATCACACGCTTCTGATTCTTTCTTTTTACACTACCAAGCGTGCTGGTATAATCTACCTTCACCACAGATGTAATTGGAATACTCTTCACCGCACCTCCCGCTGACATATCCTGGAAACGGATGTTCATATTCAGCAGATCCACCAGATTCTTACGCTGTAACTCATTATTGCGAAGCTGGATCTTGTATTCATCTTCACCATCTTTCACCTTTGATACTTCCCTTCCGAACAGAGCCGTTCTGATCTGCATACCAATCTGTGAAGTGGAAACCCCTTCGCGCATTGCGCGTTCACGGTCAATGGTCATGGAAATCTCAGGGTTTGTCAGATCTACATCCATCTTTAACTCTTCAACTCCCGGTGTATTTACCGAGTCGAGATAGTTTTTGAGCGATACCGCTGTTTTGATAAGCTGATCGAAGTCTTCACTCGCTACTTCAATATTTACCGGGGGATCTGTTGGAGGACCTCCCTGTTCCTGGTTAACCGACAGTTCTGCACCGGGAATACCTTTCACTACAGCACGGATCGAATCGAGGTAAGGTCTAGAAGAAACACCTTCACGTTTTTCAAACTCAACAAACGAAACCTGGATCCGTCCGAGTTCAGGTCTCGTACTTCGATCGCCCGAGGTTGGATCACTTGCTCCAATCGCAATATTCGTGATCACACTTTCAACGATCGGATTCTTTTTACCATTTTCCATATCCAGCACTTTATACACTTTTGCTTCAAGCGTACGTGTTACTGAATCAGTGTATTTAACATCAGTACCCACAGGCAATTTTAAATAAACATACACCTGGTTCGGGTCGGCACTTGGGAACAATACAACAGGTAGTTGTCTTACTACAAAGAAGAATATCGTCAGGAAGAAAAGAACAACCGCTCCCAATAATAAATGAACTGGTCTCCACCCCTTCAACGCCCAACGCAACAAGTTTTCATAATGGCTCATGATCCATGGCAATACACGATTCTGGAAACGATGGATCAAGCCATCAATGACATACACGTTCAATATCATCAGCAGTCCAAAGAAGATCAGCAGATTTCCAAAGAAAGGTGCACCTGTAACATCGAGTAATAAACCGACCACGATAAAGATCCAGAACAGGGGTTTACGGAAGATCGCTGATTTGGTTTTTTTATGTCCTTCTTCGGCGTGGTTCATAAAGTCAACCGCAAACACCGGGTTCATAATGAACGCCACGATCAATGACGCGGCCAGTGTAAAGATCAGCATCGCCGGCAGGTACACCATGAATTTACCAATGATACCCGGCCAGAACAGCAATGGGAAAAACGGTGCAAGCGTGGTTAATGTACCGGCCAGAACCGGCACGAATACTTCACCGGCAGCCATCATTGCAGATTGTTCAGAGCTGATCTTGCCTTTGCCATCCATAAAGATCCGGTGCGTATTCTCGATCACCACGATCGCATCATCCACGATGATACCAAGGCCAAACAACAAAGCGAAGAGTACGATAAAATTCAACGTAACGTGCGACCCGATAATGAGATCTGCGGCCGGCAGGAACATGAATGCAACGAACATACTCAACGGCACCGAAAGCGCTACAAAGAAGGCGTTCGTCACTCCCATAAAGAACATCAGGATCAGCAATACCAGCACGAAACCGATTACGATTGAATTAACCAGCTCGTTAAAAGACGTTTTTGTTTTTTTACTTTGATCACCGGTAATAACTACTTCCAGATTTTTAGGAAACTCAGATGCTTTTAACTCGGCGACGATCTTGTTTACACTCTCGGAAGTCTGGATCAGGTTTTCACCAGCACGTTTAATGATATTAAGTGTGATCACATTTTTTCCATCCAGGCGTGCGTAGCTTTCCGTTTCTTTGATCGTGTCTTTGATCGTAGCGATATCGCGCAGATAGATCGGAGCTCCCTTTGTATTGCGGATCACGATCTTATTTAGTTCATCGGCCTGCTTGATCTGGCCTTTCACCTGCAATGTGCGCTTCATATTTCCCACTTCAAGTAAACCACCGGAAATATCAAGGTTTTCACGCGCTACCGCGGCTTCAATATTATCGAAGGTGATGCCTGTTGCCTCCATGCGGGTGTTATCAGCATTGATCTGAAACTCTCTTTCGGGTGCACCAACAAGATCGACACGGTTGATCTGCGGAAGTTCTTCCAACCGGTCCTGGAGATCTTCAGCATATTCTTTCAGTTTTACTACATCATAGTCACCACTCACGTTCACATACATGATCGGCTGATCGGAGAAACTTACTTCCAGCGCAGTAGGTTCCTGGGTCAGGTCCGTTGGCAGGTCCTGCTTTGCTTTATCTATCGCATCCTTGACCTTTTGCAAGGCTACATCCACTTTTACATCGGTCCCGAACTCGACGGTGATCGCTGAATAATCCTGAATAGATGTACTCGTTGTCTTTGTGATCTTCGCGCCCGTGATACCTTTGATCTGTTTTTCGATCGGTTGGGTAACGAGGTTTTCTATATCCTTTGGTGAGTTACCAACATATATGGTCTGAACATAGATGGTTGGGATCACGATATCAGGAAATTGCTCTTTCGGCAACGTCACAAACTGGTTAACGCCCCACAGGGTAACGATCAGCATCAACAGGTAGATCGATGTCCTGTTTTTAACGCTCCAGGTGGTAGGCTTAAAGTGTTTAAACTTACCAGTGAAATTTTCTAAAGCACTCATTGTATAATTTGTTGTGGATGTGTTATCATCCTTTCATTGATTCTGGTTATTACAGTTAAATCAAAATGCAGCTCAACAGATCGCAGCATTTTATATTTTACTGCGCTTAACTCGTTGTGATGATCTGGCCATCATAAAGTCCCTGGAAACCATCTACGATGATCTTGTCTCCTGCTTGCAAGCCACTTTTCACCTCAAGATTCTCTCCATATAATTCACCAACAGTGATGTTCTTTTTGCGCGCGACCATTTTACCATTCTCCGTTACAGCTACCATAACGAATTTTCCTTTCTCATCATTTTGCAATGTGTTCACCGGAATGGTGATTGCGTTTGGCGCTTTGTAATCCTGGATCTGAACGACTGCTATCTGATTGGGGCGAAGCGTTTTATCAGCAGGCATCTTTCCCTCGATATAAAACGAGCGGCTGATCGGATCGATAAGCGGACTTGCAACGGATATTTTTGTATTGATGACCCTGTTTGCTTCAGGAAGCGTGACACGGAGATTTGAACCGACGCCAATTTTTCCGAGATAATTTTCAGGCACCTGCACCAACACTTTCAGATCTGATGCGTTTACGATCTGTATCTGCTGACCGCCTGATTGGAATAACTCACCCACTCTTACATTTACGGTATTTACGGTTCCGCTGATCTCTGCAGTGACGTTTGTGTAATTCAGTTGGTCTCTCGCAGCTTCAGCATTTGCCTTTGCAGCATTCAACTGGCTTTGTTGTGCCTCAACATTTGTTTTTGCATTCAGTACCTGCAATTCCGTCCCGATATTTTCTTTCCAGAGATTTTGCTGGCGCTGGTATACGCTCTTTGCCTGTTCAAGTTGTGCATTGATACCCGCAACCTGTTGTTCAGCAGCTGCAAGTTGCTGGCGTTGCGCCGCGTCTTCCAGTTTGAGTAAGACCTGCCCCTTGCGGACAACATCACCTTGTTTTACATAAACAGCTCTCACCAATCCGCCCATGCCTTTGGATGAAGCAAAAGCGACATTCTGAGATTCAACTCTTCCCTGCAGATCGATAAAGTGCGTGAATGTATCTGTGCCAACAGTGGCCAATGCCACCAGTTTCGCTCTGACGCCTACAGTAGAATCGACTTTTGAAATTTCGTCTTCCAGCTTCGCGATCTTATCATTTACTGTCTTTTGCTCTTTCTTCAGTTTTTCCAATTCCGCTTTCTTATCGCCCAGATCGCCTTTCTTATCTTTTGCACCACCGCAGGAAGTTATCAGCAGCACGAGGGACGCTGACAACATTATGGTCAATAATTTTTGCATATATCTTGTTTTATGAGTCATGGTTTGGTTTATGATTAAAGTTTCCCGGTTGCATTCAGGAAGTCCACTTTGGCAACGATCGCATCATAAAGTGCATTGATGTAATTGGTTTGTGCCTCCTGCAGATCTTTTTGCGCTGTATTCAGTTCAATGCTGCTTCCGGTACCCACTTCGTATTTCTTTTTGCTTTGCCTGTATACTTCCTGTGCCAGTTCCATGTTTTTCCGCTGATAGTCCATTGCGGCGATCGAGGTTTGCAAAGTGTTTCTTGCAGATACTACCTGGTTATCGATCTGGATCTTCATTGTCTGCAGTTGATTATCCAGTTTTTGAACGGTCAGCTTTGATTCTGCGATCTTTGAGTTGGTGGCAAAACCATTGAAGATCGGGATGGACAAACGCAATGCAACAAATGATGCCGTGAACCAGTTTCCACTGAACTTGAAATCATCCTGTTGTAATTGTTTGTTATAAGAGCCATTAAGACTAAGCGTCGGGATCTTGCTTAATTTATAGCGGCGGATGTTATAAGCGTTGAAATCGCGTGTCAGTTGCAGGTATTGAAAATCCTTTCTGTCTGCATACTGGTAGGTTGAGTTCTCCAGAATTCCTCCGCGGATCATTTCGTCACTCAATGTATCGGTGAGTACCAACTGATCTGCGGTTGGGATACCGAGGAGAAGTTTTAATCCGTAATAACCATTATTGATCGAGGTCAGCGCTTTAGCTCTTTCCGTTTCCAGATTTGCAAGTGCAACAGTAGCCCTGTCAACATCCAGTTTTTCAGCAAAGCCATTCTTATACATTATATCCGCGTCATGTTGTTGTTTTTTGACGAGGGCTATGTTGCTATCTAAAAGATCAATTTGTGTTTTACTTGCTACCAGTTGGTAATACACTTTATTGATATTGGTTTTTACCAGCTGCTGTGTTACTTCTACGTTTTTTCTGGCCCAGTCGATAGAAGTGCGGCGGGCCTGCAGGCCAACGAACACCTGTCCATCGAAGAGGATCTGATTCAATTCTGCGGTACCACTGGTAATGAACTTTGTGCCGAATGTGACAGGGATCAATGTTCCCGGCTGTCCGAAGAATTCTCCGGGCAGCAATGTTTTTTGCAGTTGCAGATTATTTGTAAGACTTCCGTTGACGGAGATTTTTGGTAATGCTGCCGCGGTTGTCTGCCTGTTGGTCTCTTTTTGCAGCAATACATCGATCTCGGCATTCCTGATGTCGAGGTTATTCTTATTGGCATAATCAAGTGCCTGTTGTAATGATAGCTCGTGCCGCACAGTGCTAACGGTATCTCCCGTTTGGGCGATCACAGCTGCCGGAAAAAGCACGCTCAGCAAAAGCCATGTATGCCATCTATTTTTTATTTTCATCATTAGTAAGGCTTTTTTGTCTTTGTTGGATATGTTTCTGTATCAGTTTGTGTCCTTTGATCGTTGCGATACCATATATAAAATGTATCAGGAATTCTTTTGACAACTCGGCGATATTGTACTTGCCGGGAGGGAATGCGATCACGTTAAATGGTATCATCATTGACTCAAGCCTGAACCTGCTGAGTATATCGATATTGATATCGCTCCGGTAAAGTTCATCTTTTATGCCCCATTCAAGGTTCTTGCGCAGCACTTCCATCATGAACTTGTCTTTATGTTCCCTGAACCTTTCATAAGCCCGGTAGTGGAACTTTTCCAGGTCATGTAATAACATCGGGTTCATGTTATTAAATTCATCGATGATCTGATCGATAGTGATAAAGATCTCATCTATGGCGTCTTTTGCATCGCCGCTGATGGTGAGACAATCGGTTTCGAGTGAGGTGATATGATTAGAAACGACGGCATGTACCAGCTCGTCCTTGTCGGCATAGTATTGGTACAATGTTTTTTTCGACATGCCCAGGTGGTTGGCGATATCATCCATTGAAACGGACCGGATACCAAACCTCATAAATAATTCTTCAGCTTTCGTAGAGATGCGCTCTTTTGCCTCCATTCACACAGGATTTTGAACAGCAAAACTACGGAAACTATTTTCGTAACAAAAGTTTCCATCCCCTAATTTTCCCCGTTCATCCTGCTTTTTCCTCCATTGGCCGACCCCGGCTTTCATTAACTTTGAGCTTTCAAACGCATATACAGCCATGGCGAACAGCCCGAAAAATACGAGCCAGTATTACATAAAGAAGATCTTACGTTATCTGCTTCAGGGAATTATCATTCTAGCCCCTATCAGCATCACTGCCTATATTGTATGGTGGCTGTTTGATAAGGTTGATGGCATTTTGCGGCCGTATGTGAATATCCCGGGTCTCGGATTTGTGATCATCGTTGTATTCATTGTGTTGGTTGGATGGATCAGCTCCAACTTCCTGATGGGAAGCTTTATTCATTTCTTTGATCAATGGATGGAAAGAACTCCTGTGATAAAATTCATTTACTCTTCTACTAAAGACTTTTTTGAAGCTTTCGCAGGCGACAAAAAGCGCTTCAGCCGTGCAGTCCTTGCGAACGTATTCGCAGAGGATGTGTGGATTGTAGGTTTTCTTACGGATGAAGAGATGTCTAAGTTCGAAATGGGCGCGGATAAAGTCGCTGTATATGTACCTCAGGCTTACAACTTTGCCGGTCAATTATACATCCTCCCGCGCTCGCGCGTCAAAAAGATCGATACGATCAGCTCCGGTGATGCGATGAAATATGCGGTGACTGGTGGTGTAGTTGAACTTGAGGAAGAACATATTCGTCACAAAGCGGAAAACGGTTTGTAGCATCCGCATTTTTAAGCGCGGCGATCTCTGCGATACATAATGCCATACAAGGTGAACGTATGCCTGTGCGTATCTTGGAGATCACCGTCTTTATTTTCCCTTTTTATTCCTGATCTATCTGCTAATCTTAAATTTTCTTTGTGAAAAAGATATTCTTTGTCGTGCCCGTGCTCGTCCCTTTGATCATTAATGCCTGGGGATTTTTTGGACATAAGAAGATTAATTATCACGCCGTCTTTCTTCTTCCCCCGGAAATGCTTCTTCTTTATAAGCAGCATATTTCATTTATTGAAGAACATGCTGTTGATCCGGATAAACGTCGCTATATGATCCCCGCAGAGGGGCCGCGGCATTATATAGATATCGATCATTATGGCGATTATCCCTATCCTGATCTTCCCAGAACATGGAAAGAGGCCGTTGAATGCTATACTGCAGATTCGCTGCAAGCGCATGGAATTGTTCCCTGGTGGGTACAAATCATGTTGCAACGCCTTACAAATGCGTTCAGAGACAAGGATCAGGCAGCGATCCTGAAATACTCTGCTGAACTTGGCCATTATATCGGTGATGCGCATGTGCCATTGCATGCAAGCAGTAATCATAATGGTCAAAAGACGGATCAACGCGGTATCCATGGATTCTGGGAGAGCCGGATTCCCGAATTGCTGGCGGATGCAGAATGGGATTTCCTCATCGGGAAGGCGCAATACATTGCGGATCCCGGAAAATTCATCTGGGCTCGCGTGTTGGAAAGTGCGGCAGCAGCAGATACTGTGTTGAAGATGGAAAAGCAACTCAGTCAACTGGTGGGAAATGATCGCCGCTATGCCTTTGAAGAACGGAATGGACAGGTGATCAGGCAGTACTCTTCGGCGTATGCGCGCCTTTATAATAAAAAAATGAATGGTATGGTAGAGAGAAGGATGCGGCAATCGATTTTCGCAATTGCTTCGTTCTGGTATACCGCCTGGGTGAATGCAGGCCAACCAGATCTGAAGGCGTTGGTCAACCGTGAGTTTTCATTGAATGAGTTGAAAGAATTTGAAGAGTTGAATGCTGCATGGATGCGTGCGGGCGAAAAGGAGCACCAGTAAAACAGTTTGATGAAAGGTACAGGGCATGAGCGTTACAACCTTGATCTGTGATCATCTTTGTGCCGAGAGCATGATTTACTTGTTTTTTAACCATGCGTTTGGCGTTATTTTCACTTTAAAGATTGTGTTTTTCCGATGGTTGCTGCAGGCTTTGCAAGTAGATTGCAGTATGATCGCGACAGGAAGATTTTAAATGGTTTAGGGGTCTGGATGAGTTGAACATTTTAGAACAATAGCTGACTTGCTACGGGTGTAATGCGGGATTGGTTGTCCGATCTGCGCTGGGTTGTCTTGTATAAAGTACAAAACAACTCATAACGGACATGGTCCAGCAACCGGAGGTGGTGGCGGGGGAGGGAGGGCCCGGAAGGGCGTTGAGCGGTAAATGTGATATTACATTCAAATTCATGAAAAGATCAGGCATGATCCCAACCTCGCGGAGAAACAACCCTGGCATCCTTTCCCAGCAAACCATCATTTTCATACCCATTTAAATAGCCGTCTTCGATCATCTTTTAACAGATTGAACTATCTATTTTTCGTATATTGCTGCTATGCCAGGCAAAATTCATCATATGCTCCTGATCTCCGTTACCGCGAATCCCGTTCGCGATATGAGCGATGTCTATACCTGGTCCTTCCCTGAGTTTCTACCTTTCTGCAGGCATTTATATGATTTCTCCAGTTTCAAAGCCTTTACCAATCAGGGCCCAGGCCTGGTTTAAGTCTATTGCCCCGACCTGGGTGGCTTCGCATTACCCGTTCAATTTTATTTATTGATTAATGAATTGTCATGTACAAAAATGACGAACAGATCGCTATACGCGACCGGTTTGTTCTATTGCTTGTATTGATAAATACCGTAGCGATCAGAAGCGGCTTTACTACCGATCCGAAGTGGTATAAAGTCAGTTTCGTTGGAATTCCGCTACTGGTGATCTTCATCATCGCATCACGCAAAAGAACAATCAAACTGTAGATACGAACGATTTCTTTCAACACCTTATCGGATCGGCGCAGATGGACAATACGTTTCCTATCTGTGTTGATCTGGCTATTAAAATACTGATCATGAAAAAAATAAAAAAAGACTTGTTGCTGTCAACAGGCGATTTTGATACGATACATGCAATATTAAAAGACACCGCCAATAAACGTTGGTTTAGTCGCAATGAAGCCGAGGAATTAAAGGAAGAACTGAAAAAAGCGACGATCGTCAGCCGGGATATGATCCCTGCAGATGTAGTAAGACTGTATTCGGTTGTCACCATCTGTGAAGAAAGCAGTAAAAAGTTACGCAGTTTCACCATTGTACCTCCGGGAAAGGCTGACATTGCAAAAATGAAAATCTCCGTATTCTCTCCAATGGGAACCGCTCTGCTTGGTTATGCCAAGGGTGAAAAAGTTCAATGGCGTGTACCGGCCGGACTAAAAACATTTAGAATAGTTGAAGTGAAAAATCCGCTGAGTTAATCTTTTACTATGAATATTATTTTTGCCTTGCTTGTACCAGTTGGCTACTTCATTTTTATAGTTATCCGGACCGTTGTACGGAGAAAACATGCAGGCAAGAGAAAACGCAGGCTTGCGCGCACTTACAACGGATTTGTGCTTCGTGAAGGAATGATCATCGATCATTCAGAAGTGATCGGAGATATGGTGATTGCATTGAACAGATGCTGGAAAGAACTGGTGGTGATTGATCAGCATGGCAAAATTCCGGAGACTCATCGGATCAGGCTTTCAACGGTTACGGATTGTTTGATCAAAGAAGAAAGATATGACCGGGGAAATCTGAAAGAGATACAGCTGCTGCTGTTCAGAAGAAATAATCAGGAACCTGTCATTGTACATTTTCGCGCTTCAGATAACACCATGACAGAGGAACAGTCGATGTTGAAAAAAGCAAGGAGATGGAAAAACCTGGTAGATGTGCATCGATGGGTGGTGAGTGTATAAAAATGAAAGAGCGAGAAATCCTTCAGAGAGCATCAGGCTTGAAATGGATAAAAGTAAAAAAACGATGCATTAAGTTGGTTAAACCTTAATCAAACTGATTTTACTATTAAAATTGAATTCTCAGGGCAATACTTTTATTCGGTGTTTAAGAGGGTGATCATTAGCTAAAAAGTCAGCGTTAGGGTAATCTTATCTTAATGCACTGTTTTACATTCTGTTTTTTAACGGCATTCATTCCATTTTTCAACCAGTTCGCAGCGTCATTTTCCAATTAAAAAGTGTGTTTTTCGCATGGGCTGGAGTATTGGCAGATGTAGATTGCAATACAATCGCGATGTGGGGTTTTGCTTGAAAGTGCTTCGAACTGGGATAGAAATTGCTCACTAACTATAGGCAAGACGCCGGGACTGTTAATCACCCGGCCGGGATTTCTTTGCCTAAGCCGGAAATCTTATCGAGGACAATGTCCAAAAACCGGAGGTGGTGGCGGGGGAGGGAGGGCCCGGAAGGGCGGTGCGGGGATGGAGGAATATTCCGATCAAAGGCCACCCCACCCTCCCGCTATCACCCCCTTCAGATCAATCAAGCCCACTCACCCTAAGCACCCGCAGCCCCGTTCCGAGACTTCCCGACAGACGCCCTCCTAGCTTACGAAAATCTTAGCTCGATAACGACTTTATCCCGGCACAACCCGCCGGTCTCATAACATTTCTCCAACGAATGGTTTCCGCACAGCCATCCACTAAACATCAACAGGAATTCTTCCTTGCCATCCCTTCCCTCTTACGGTTTGATTTTTACCGTGAAGGCGGAAAGGACGGTTAGAAATTCCGGGAATGGCAACCTCAATCAAATTATCGTTACTCAATAGTAATTGAAAATTAAACAGATAAGATCAAACAATATCGTAATCAACCATGGTTGGATATAAGTGTTTGCCGTGAGGTTATTCAAGCTTAGTACATGATTCAAGCGTACTTTTAAGTGTGCTGACGATGGCTTTTCGGCGGTTATTATTTACTCAACACTGAGCTCCGGTCATTTCCACCTCTCCACAGTTTATCGGCAATACTTGAACCGGCAAGCCGGAAATGACCGAAAAAGACAGAGAAACCACTTCTTTCTATTCATAGCCAGTAAAATATTCCAATTGTCCGGGCAAAACACGCTTAAACGACACTTTTCCTCCTTCAATCTACTGGCCCGTTAATCCCCAAAATCCCATAAATCCCAGTACCTTTGCGCTCTCATATTCAATAAATCAACGACCAGTGATGCACAATTTCAATGCTGGACCTTCTACCCTCCCCAAAGAAGTTTTTGAAGCGGCCAGCCGCGCTATTCTCGATTTCAACAATTCCGGCCTTTCCCTTCTTGAGATCGGCCATAGAACACCAGCGTTTGAATCCGTTATGAATGAAGCCCGTTCGCTTGTCCGCGAACTGATGGATCTCGACGGAGACCATGAAGTACTCTTCCTCCATGGCGGTGCCTCCACCCAATTCATGCAGATACCCATGAATCTGCTGAACGATAAAGAAGTAGCGGCTTACACAGATACCGGCGTTTTTGCGTCCAAAGCACTAAAAGAAGCAAAACTGTTCGGCCATGTGGAAGTTGTAGCCAGCAGTAAAGACCGCAACTACACCTACCTCCCAAAAGATTTTCACGTACCTGCCACCGCGAAATATTTGCACATCACCAGCAATAATACCATTTATGGTACGCAATGGCAGGACATGTCATTGTTTGATAAGTTCAACGTGCCTCTCGTTGCGGACATGAGCAGCGATGTACTCAGCCGCTCACTTGATTTCAATAAATTTGACCTGATCTATGCCGGTGCACAAAAAAATGTTGGAGCTGCCGGTGTGAATCTGGTTGTCATAAATAAAAACATTCTTGGTAAAGTCGATCGTGCATTACCAACGATGATGGACTATCGCATCCATATCGAAAATGGATCGATGGCAAATACTCCTCCTGTATTCGCCGTCTACGTATGTATGCTCACCTTAAAATGGCTCAAGGAAAACGGAGGCGTTGCCGCAATCGAAAAACTCAATAATGCAAAAGCAAAATTGTTTTACGATACACTCGACTCCCTGCCTATTTTCAAAGGCACTGTTGTAAAGGAGGATCGCAGCACCATGAACGCCGTATTTGTGATGGATGATAAAGAACTGGAAAAAGAATTTCTCGACCGTTGCAAACAGGAAGGTCTCTATGGCGTGAAAGGCCACCGGAGCGTCGGTGGATTCCGCGTGTCCATGTACAACGCATTGCCGCTCGAAAGCGTCGTTGTAATTACCGAAGTCATGAAAGATTTTGCAAATAAAAAAGGATAAAAAGTATGGCAATCATCAAGCCTTTTCAGGCCCTGCGTCCAAAAAAGGAACTGGCCGATAAAGTGGCATCGCGTCCTTATGATGTTCTCAACAGCGCAGAAGCAAAGGAAGAAGCAAAGGGTAATCCTTATTCCTTTCTTCACATAACCAAGGCGGAGATCGATCTGCCAGAAGGTACAGACACTCACAGCCAGCTCGTTTATGATCAGGCAGGCTTCAACCTGACCGATCTCCGGCAAAAAGGCGTTCTCTTTACTGAAGACAAACCATGCTATTATATCTATCGCCTCATCATGGATGGTCGTAGCCAGACCGGCCTTGTATGTGTATCTTCCGTTCAGGATTATTTTGATGATGTGATTAAAAAGCACGAATTCACGCGCCCTGAAAAAGAAAAAGATCGTATCGATCATATGAAAACGATCCATGCGCAAACAGGAAATGTTTTCCTCGCTTATAATAATGTCAGTGAAATCGACAGGATCATTAATACCTGGAAAACACAACAGGCACCGGCCTATGATTTCAGCGCAGAAGACGGTATTCAGCATACTGTTTGGGTCGTGAATGATGACCGCACGATCGCTGATATCACCCGTATCTTCTCAGAAAAAGTTCCGGCCACCTACATCGCCGACGGTCACCACCGCGCAGCTTCTGCCGCAAAAGTGAGCCGCGAACTGAAGAACAGTACCGATGCCGGTTATTTCCTCACCACGATCTTCCCAGCCAGCGAACTCGCGATCATGGATTACAACCGGGTGGTAAAAGACCTGCACGATCATGACCCGGATGATTTCATCAGCGCATTGCAGGATGACTTCATGATCACCAGCAGCGCTGAACCGGTGAAGCCTGCTCACCTGCATGAGTTCGGCATGTATTTGGATAAACAGTGGTACATCCTCACCTGCCGCAAAGACACTTATACCACCGATCCGATCGGTGTGCTGGATGTAACGATCCTGTCCAATAACGTTCTTGATAAACTGCTTGGTATCAAAGACCAGCGCACAGATAAACGCATCGACTTTGTTGGCGGGATCCGCGGCCTTGGAGAACTCGAAAAAAGAGTTGACAGTGGTGAGATGAAAGTTGCATTCAGCCTTTATCCTGTAACGATTCAACAGTTATTCGATATCGCAGACAGTGGTAATGTAATGCCGCCAAAGAGCACCTGGTTTGAACCAAAGCTCAGAGATGGATTGCTTACTCACCTTATTTAATTCAAAAAGTCAAAATTAAAAATTAAAAAATGTGTTAACTACAGCATGTTCCCGTTTTTGAACACAGATGATTTTTACTTTTGAATTTTTACTTTTTTACTTTAAAAGTGTTTATGAAAAAACTATTCCTCGTTCCCACCCTTCTTCTGTTCGCCGCAGCAATCTTTGCACAGGAAGATGCCAAAAGCATGCATGAAACAGCGAAAGGCTATATGCGCTCGGGAGATTTTGACAACGCTATTCTTGTGTTGAACCGTGCGCTGATCCAGGACAAGAATAACCTTGAGATGCAGAAAGATCTTGTGATGACTTACTATCTCAAAAGAGAATATGCAAAAGCATTGGAAGGAGCCAAACTCCTGGTTGAGCGTGAAGATGCTGACGTGATCTGCTTTCAGATCGCCGGCAACGTGTACAAAGCACTGGAAGAAGTAAAAGAGTGTGATAAAGTGTATAAGAAAGGATTAAAAAAATTCCCAAAGAGCGGACCACTTTACTCTGAATATGGAGAGTTGTTATTGGCTGCGCATAACAATACTGCCATCGATATGTGGGAAAAAGGCATCCAGGCCGATCCGGCCTATAGCGGCAATTACTACAATGCGGCACTGTTCTATTATTCTACTGAGGATAAAGTATGGAGCATCGTTTATGGTGAGATCTTTATAAACATGGAAAGCCTTTCTCCAAGAGGTGCAGCCATGAAAGAATTATTGCTGAAAGCGTACAAAGAGAAATTGTTCAGCCAGGCAAGCCTGCAAAAAGACATCGATAAAAGCAAGAATGATTTTGCAAAAGCATTCCTGACCACCATGAACAAACAACTCAATCTGACCAACAAAGGCATTACGGTTGAATCGCTGGGTGCCGTCCGCTCACGGTTTATCCTCGATTGGTACAACACGTATTCTACCAAATTCCCCTTTAAATTGTTCGACTACCAGCAACAGTTGCTGCAGAATGGTATGTTCGAGGCTTATAATCAATGGCTCTTTGGACCGGTAGACAATCTCGCGGCTTATGACACCTGGACAAAAAATCACTCAGATCAGTACGAAGCATTCAAGAAATTCCAGGCAAACCGTGTTTTCAAGATGCCGGTGGGCCAGTATTACGCAGCAGTAGCGAGCAAATAGCGTTTTATTTATCAGCTGGTTGTTGCACGGCAATAAATAAGACGACCTTATACTAAAAACCTCTCCTCACCGGGAGGTTTTTTAATGATCTTCGCCCGGGATCCGGGAACAGACAACCGACAACGGGCAACCAATTTTTAAACTGTTAAACCCTCTAAGTTTCAAACATTTTTATCTAATTTGTCAGGGAACTTAACGATTGTATTATGACAGAGCCACGCAGACTTTTTGATTGTATCGAATGGCATCTTGAAAGAACGCCGATGGAGGTAATGCTGTCCGGAAAAGAAAACGGGCGTTGGAAAACATACAGCACACAGGAAGTTGATAAAACGGTTAGTGATCTCGCCGCGGGTTTGCTGGCGCTTGGCGCCAGGCCGAATGACAGGACAGTGGAGAACCGCGACAAGATCGCGATCATCTGCAAGAACAGACCAGAATGGCTGATGATCGATATGGCTGTGCAGCAGATCGGATGTATTCTTGTCCCCGTTTATCCCACCATCAATATCGGCGAACTGGAATTTGTACTGAAAGACGCCGCCGTAAAATTCGTTTTCGCGAATGACGAAGAACTCTACCTGAAAGTACTTAGCCTCAAAGACAAACTTCCCTCACTCCAGGAAATATTCACGATCGAACACGTGGCAAATGCCACCTACTGGAAAGATATTGTTACACACGCGACACCGGAATCAAAAGCACATGTCAAAGAGATCGCAAAGACGATCGAATATGAAGACGTTGCGACGATCCTCTATACTTCCGGTACTACCGGCACACCAAAAGGTGTGATGCTTACGCACCGTAATATCATTTCGAACGTCATTGCCTGTTTGCCCTGTTTTCCCCCGGGAGAAAACATGCGGGCACTCAGCTTTCTCCCGCTCAATCATATTTTCGAAAGGATGGTGAGCTATATCTATCTTTTCCATGGCACGTCTATTTACTATGCGGAAAGTCTTGATACGATCGGCGAGAACCTGAAGGAAGTAAAGCCGCACATGTTCACTACAGTACCGAGGCTACTTGAAAAAGTGTACGACCGCATAATGGCAAAAGGCGCGGAGCTTACCGGTATCAAAAAGAAATTATTCTTCTGGGCGCACGGTCTCGCCGAGAAATTTGAGATCAACCAGAACCAGGGCTTTTGGTATACCATGCAATTGAAGCTGGCAAATAAACTCATCTTCAATAAATGGCGCGAGGGATTGGGCAATGAATTGAAATGTATCGTCACAGGTGGAGCGGCATGCCAGGTCAGGCTGATCAGGATCTTCACTGCGGCAAAGATCATCGTGATGGAAGGTTATGGTCTGACCGAAACCTCACCCGTGATCTCTGTAAACCGCTTCCAGGAAAAAGACCGCAAGTTCGGTACAACCGGACCATTGATCGATGGTGTTGAAGTAAAGATCGCGGAAGATGGCGAAGTGCTTAGCAGAGGCCCGAATATCATGCTTGGCTATTACAAACGACCCGATCTTACAGCCCAGGAAATAACAGACGGCGGCTGGTTCCATACCGGCGACATAGGCACCATGGTAGACGGGCGTTTCCTGAAGATCACTGACAGAAAAAAAGAACTGTTCAAAACAAGCGGTGGCAAATACGTTGCTCCACTGACCGTTGAAAATAAACTCAAAGAATCACCCTTCATCGAACAGGTAATGGTGGTTGGACCGGAAAGAAAATTTGTCGGCGGCCTGATCGTTCCGGCTTTTCCCGCGCTGAAAGACTGGTGCAAACAGAATAATGTTCCGGCAAACTCAAACGAAGAGATCATCAAAAATGAAAAGGTGATCAACTTGTATAAAGACATCGTTGAGCGCTTCAACAAATACCTGAACCATGTTGAGCAGGTGAAGAAGTTCGAATTGTTACCGAATGAATGGGGTATTGATACCGGTGAAATGACGCCAAAGCTCTCCATGAAAAGAAAAGTGATCACAGAAAAATACAAGGATGCGATTGAGCGCATCTATGCGTAAGATAATTGCAGAATTGCATTGAGTTAAGTTAATACACCGTGCGATTGGGCTGTATCCTCACCTGCAATTAAAACTCGATGTTGTTTAGTTAGGAGCAAAGAGTTATTCCGCCTCCGGATCAAAGCCCGGGAGCCGGGACAAATGTCGCAGCCTTAACTAAACGAACATCCTGAATTCGGAAAATTATCCAAAGCATGTTACGATGGAAATAAAGATCTGTTATTTTGAGGCTCAGTTAGCCCACAATTTTTAATTGTGGGAAGAGAGTGCGCGGTCAGTGCTCCTTTAATAGAAAATCGCCGCGTTATAGAGCCGGTTTGCTTGCAAATCATTCTACGGATGTCTTTAATCCGGATGCCCTCCACCCACAATTGAAATTCAATGTCGTTTCATTAAGACTTCCGCGACTTGTCATCCCGGCCGGGCAAATTTCAAACACTATCGAACTTAATGCCTGCCAGAGCCGGGATC
>QFQQ01000152.1 GCA_003243445.1 Citrobacter freundii | reverse complement strand
CTGTGGACCCTGCCTGCCGGCTTCATGGAACTGGCCGAGACCACGGCGCGCGGCGCCCAGCGCGAGACCGATGAGGAAGCCGGTGCCGACATCGAGATGGGGCCGCTGTTTTCCATCGTTGACGTGCCCAAGGTCAGCCAGGTCCACCTGTTCTACCGCGCCCGCCTGCGCAGCGAGCAGTTCTATCCAGGCCCCGAGACCATGGAGGCCCGCCTCTTTGCCGAGGCCGAGATTCCCTGGGAGGAACTGGCCTTTCGCACCGTGCGCGTGACGCTGGAGCGCTACTTCGAGGACCGTGCGGCGGGCCTGCTTGACGCGCACCGCGTGCACTCCATCGACCTGAGCCTGTAGGCGCATGCACCGCCGCCCGGCACCACCGTGCTGCACGGCAGTGCCGGACGCACCCCGGTGACGCCAGGCCATGCCCCGGCGTGGCGCCGATGGGGCTGTAGATGGGGGCTGTAGATGGCGGCTGTGGATGGGGGCTGTGGATGGGGGGTTGTCATCCTTGTGTCACCTTGCAGACACATTTAGTCACAAGCTGGCCTCCTTCTTGCTCGTTGCATCAGGCTTTTCCCTGATCGGGGAAAGCGGGTTTCACCCAGCCTGAACCTGACTGCGGAGCGCTCCATGGCCACATCCCTGCCAACCGACCTGATTCTTCCCCACCTGCGGGAACTCAACCGCAACGCCGCCGACCTGCGCGAAATACGGCTCATGTGGCGGCTCATCGAAGCCTCGGCCCGCATGCAGGCATCGCAGCAGGGGCAGGCCCTGGTGTCCATGCTCACCGACACGCGCCAGGGACTGGAGCAGCTGGAGCAAGGCCTGCTGCAGTCGCAGCTGGCGCAGTCCGCTCAGGAGGCCATGGCCCAGTTGGGCATGCAGTCCGCCCATGCCATCGACCTGCTGGTGCGAAGCCTGTACGAGCGCACGGCCGATGTCGGCTTTCTCGCCGCCGATACCGTGCTGTGCGAGGCCATGGCCCGGCTTGACGATGGCGATGGCGATGACTGTGGCCTGCCCGACATGGCGGCCGGCGGTCTGCGCGCATGGCAGGCACCGCTGCAGGCGCACTTGCAGGCCCACCTCCAAAGCTACCGAGCCAAGTACACGGTGTATGACGACATCCTGCTGCTGGACACGCAAGGCCAGGTCTGCGCACGTGCCCAGGCGCAGGCAGGCCGCAAGCCGCTACCGCCCTGTACCGAGGCCTGGTTCCAGCAGTCCCTGCAGCAGGCCGGCCATGTCAGCCATTTCGGCGCCAGTTGCGTGCTGCCGGGCGCTGACCGCCTGATCTACGCGCAGCGCCTGCTGCACCCACGCACCATGGCGGTGCTCGGCGTGCTGTGCCTGAGCTTCGACTTCGCCGCCGAGATGCAGGCCATCTTTGCCTCGGGCGGGCCGCGCGCCCAGGTGGGGCTGCTGCTGGACGAGGGCGGACTGGTCATCGCCAGCAGCGACGCCCACTGGATAGCCCCCGGCAGCCGCGTGCCCATGCACCATGGTGATGCCGTGCAGCCGCTGATCCATGCAGGCCGCACCTACCTGGTGCGCACGGCGCGCGCCCTGCCCTACCAAGGCTACGCGGGGCCGCAGGGCTGGCAGACCCAGGTGATGGCACCGCTGGACCTGGCCTTCGCCGCGCAGCAAAGACCGCAGGTCTTGCAGGCGCTGGAGCCGGCCATTGCCGAGGGGCTGATGGCCCAGGCGCGCGGCTTTTGCCCGCCGCTGCACGCCATGGCCCGCGCGGCCGACGACATACGCCGCGTGGTCTGGAATGGCCAGGTGCTGGCTGCCAGCCAGGCGCCGGAGTCCCCCGTGCAGGGCACGGCCCACCCGGACCCGCTGCAGGCCGTGCTGGAGCAGATGGGCGAGACCGGCGACCTGACCCATGCCGTGTTCACACGCGCCATTCACGGCCTGCACGAGACCGCGCTGTCCACCCGGCTGCAGGAGCACAGCACGCTGAACCGGCTGCTGATGGACCTGCTGGAGCGCAATCTCTATGAACGTGCCAACGACTGCCGCTGGTGGGCCCTGACGCCGGGCTTGCAAAAGGTGCTGGAAGACAACAGCGGCTGCCTGGCCCTTTCGGTACAGGCCCACGACAGCGCGCAGCGGCTGCTGGAGCAGCTCAATGCGATGTACACCGTCTATGCGCGCATTGCGCTGTACGACGCCCAGGGCCTGGTGCTGGCCTGCAGCCATGAGAACGAGGCCGGCCTGCCCCTGGCTCCCGGCACGCGCGTGCAGGCATCGGCCCTGCAGGCCACTGTGCTGCTGCGCGATGCCCAGGCCTACCACGTGCAGGAGATGGACGATGGAGGCCTGCCCGTCCATGTCTACCATGCCGCGCTGCGCGCGCCATCGCCTGGGAGTGAACAGCCGCACGGACATGCACACGGCGGCGATCAGGGCCCCGTCATCGGCGGCATCGCCCTGCTGTTCCACACGCGGCGCGAGCTGCAGGCCATGCTGCAGGCCGCAGCGCCAGAGCAGGCGGCAACGGCAGAGCACTCTGCAGCCACCGATCCCGAAGACAGCGGCCTGCCGCGCCTGCCGATGGAAGCGTTCTACGTGGCGCGTGACGGGCGCATCGTCGCTGCCAGCCATGGCGGGCGCCCGCTGGGCAGTTGCATCGCAGACGTGGCCGGCCTGGCATCTCTGGCCGATGGCGAGGTGCGCAGCAGCATCGAGGAGATCGAAGGCCACTACTGCATCGTCGGCATGGCCGCCGGGCGCGGCTACCGCGAGTTCCGGCTGGACCAGGGCGCGGCACGCGATGCAAAAGAAAGCGCAACGGACGACACACTGGCCGGCCTCGTCAGCCTGAGCCTGCAGCGGCTGGGCCCCGTGCATGCCGATGCGCGCAACCGCGCGCTGCGCCTGGCGTCCGCCACCCGCCTCGATGGTGCCCGGCCCGCCACGCACGGGCACGGGCGCGCCGCGCATGGCAGCGGCGACGCGCCTGTGGAACTGGCCAGCTTCTACGTGGGCGCCAGCCTGCTGGCCCTGCGCGCGGGCGATGTCTGCGAGGCCCTGCCCGCCAGCGCCATCTCGCCCGTGGCGGCAGGACGCCTGCCGTTTTGCGTGGGCGCGCTGGCACGGCGCAGCCAGGGCAGCGTCAGCGGCTATGTCTGGGTGTTCGACCTGGCCGCGCTGCTGCAGGGCCAGCCCGGCGTGGTCACCGAGCAGTCACAGGTCATCGTGGTCCAGCATGGCGGCCTGCGCGTGGGCCTGCTGGTCAGCGCGCTGCAGGGCGTGCACCGGCTGCCAGCCAGCGCGCTGGTGGATTCGCCCATGCTGAACGCGGCCGACACCGCGACGGCCCTGGTGCGCAAGCTGGTGCATGCCGATTCGGGCCTGCCGCTGATCCAGTGCCTGGACCCCGCCGCGCTGATGCGCAGGCTGCAGCCTTCGCGCGTTGCCGCGGCCAATGCCGACCGCAATGCGGTCAGCGTGGAAAGAGAGGCGGCCTAGCCCGGGCCTGTCGGGCCTATGGGCATGTCGGGCGCGCCGGGCCTGTCGGGTGTGCCGCGCCTGTAACGCCTCAAAGGCCCCAGTGCCGCAGGCCCGGCAACGCGGCCTGCGCTGCCTCGTAGCCTTCGTCGATGGCCTCGCGCGCGCGGTGGAAGTCCAGCAGGCCCAGGTGGGACAGGCGCGGCGCGATCACCAGCTCGGGCGGGTCGCCCGCCATGCGGCTGCGCGTGATGCGCATCTGCATGATGTTGACGCTGGTCATCACCACGTCCAGCAGCGAGGGGGGCCGGGGCGGGGGCTCGGTCTCGCGGCCTGCCTCGTCGCGGTGGTGGCCGGGCATCCACCCCATCACGCCGCGCTGCAGCCTGCGCACCCAGGCCGTGCCGGCCACGGCGCTGGCCTGGCCGGCCAGGTCTTCGGGCGCCACGCCCTGCTCCACGGCGGGCGGGGCTTCCTCCAGCGGCGGCGCGGCAGCCATGGCGGCGGAGGGAACCAGCGGCCGCATGTGGCGCCGCATGATGTCGGCATTGAGATCGACCGCGATCACGATGTCCGCGCCCATGGCACGCGCCAGCGAGGCGGGCACGGGGTTGACGATGCCGCCATCGACCAGCAGCCGCCCCTCGCGCTGCACGGGCGTGAACAGGCCGGGCAGCGCGATGGAGGCACGCACGGCATCGGCGATGGAGCCCTTGCGCAGCCAGACCTCGGCGCCCGAATGCAGGTCTGTGGCCACGGCGCCGAAGGGAATCTTCAGGTCCTCGATGGCCGAGTCCACGAAGTGCTCGCGCCAGAACGCGATCAGCTTCTCGCCCTTGAGCATGCCGCCCGTGATGTTGAAGTCCATGAAACCGAACACCTTGCGCATGCCCAGTCCCAGCACCCATTCCTCCAAGCGCTGCATCTCGCCAGCCGCATAGGAGGCACCGACCAGGGCGCCGATGGACGAGCCGCAGATGATGTCGGGCCTCAGGCCCGCATCCTCCAGCGCGCGCAGCACGCCGAAATGCGCCCAGCCACGCGCCGACCCGCTGCCCAGCGCCAGGCCGACCACGGGTTTGCGCGGACTCAGCGCCATCAGCGGTCCCCGCCTGCCAGCAGCGCCAGCATGCCGGCCTCGTCCAGCACGGTCACGCCCAGTTCCTCGGCCTTGGCCAGCTTGCTGCCGGCCTCGGCACCGGCCACCACATAGCTGGTCTTCTTGCTGACCGAGCCGGAGACCTTGGCGCCTGCGGCCTCCAGCATCTCCTTGGCCTGGTCGCGGCCCAGCGTGGGCAGCGTGCCCGTGAGCACCACGGTCATGCCGGCCAGCGGCTGGGCGGTCTGCTCGCGCGCCGCGCCCTCTTCCCAGTGCACGCCGCAGGCACGCAGTTGCTCGACCACCTCGCGGTTGTGGGGCTGGGCGAAGAAGGTGTGGATGCTCTCGGCCACGATGGGCCCCACGTCGCGCACCTGCAGCAGTTGCTCGACGCTGGCGTCCATGATGGCGTCCAGCTGGCCGAAGTGGCGGGCCAGATCCTTGGCCGTGGACTCGCCGACCTGGCGGATTCCCAGGCCGAAGAGGAACCGCGACAGCGTGGTCTTCTTGGATTTTTCCAGCGCGTCCAGCACGTTCTGGGCCGACTTCTCGGCCATGCGGTCCAGCGATGCCAGGGCCACCAGGCCCAGGCGGTAGAGATCGGGCAGCGTGCGCACCACGTGGCCGTCCACCAACTGGTCCACGAGCTTGTCGCCCAGGCCCTCGATGTCCATGGCGCGCCGCGCGGCAAAGTGCAGGATGGCCTCCTTGCGCTGCGCCGGGCAGAACAGGCCGCCAGTGCAGCGGTGGTTGGCTTCGCCCTTGGGCCGCGCCACGGCGCTGCCGCAGATGGGGCATGCAGCGGGCATGCGGAAGTTGGGCACATAGGCCGGCCGGTCGCCGGGCACGCGGCCCACGACTTCGGGGATCACGTCACCGGCGCGGCGCACGACCACGGTGTCGCCCGTGCGCACGCGCTTCTTGCGGATCTCGAACAGGTTGTGCAGCGTGGCATTCGTGACGATGACGCCGCCCACCGCCACGGGGGCCAGGCGCGCCACGGGCGTGAGCTTGCCCGTGCGGCCGACCTGTATGTCGATGCCTTCCATGCGCGTGGGCATTTCCTCGGCCGGGTACTTGTGGGCCACGGCCCAGCGCGGCTCGCGCGAGACAAAGCCCAGCTGGCGCTGCTGGGCCAGGCTGTTGACCTTGTAGACCACGCCGTCGATCTCGTAGGGCAGCGTGGCGCGCTCGGCGCCCATGCGCTGGTGGAAGGCCACCAGCTCGGCTGCGCCCTTGGCGATGCAGACCTGGGGCGCCACCGGAAAGCCCC
>QFQQ01000053.1 GCA_003243445.1 Citrobacter freundii | reverse complement strand
AAAAACAGAAAAGTGATATAATTTTACCCCGGCAGAGCATAGCTAAGGAATTTTAAGTGTGGTAACTCAAAATTAATTATCTATTCGCTCTGCTTCTCTTTTAACTAGCAAGTTGGGTTAACTAAACGACATTGAATTTTAATTGTGGGTGGAGGAATGCACGGTCAGCGTTCCTCTAATAAAAGACTGCTGCATCAAAGAAACTGTATCAACCTCCCAAACTTCTCAAACCTCTGAAACTTCTGAAACCTATGGAACCTGTTTCTTCCTTTGCTCAAAATAATCAAACTCTTCCCCCTTCCCATTCTCCACATTCACCAGCAGCAAAATATTACATTCATCCCCGCTTAGCTCTTTATTGTCCCTTGCAGTGATGATCAGTTGTTTTCCATTGAATAGATAATCTGCCCATTCGGTGAGTCCTGTATCGATGGACCATTTTAATACGCCTTTATTATCGATCTTTCCTAATTGTATTTTGCCTTCATTGCCGATCTGGTTTTTGTAAATAACGACGCGGGATCCGTCTGGCAGGCGGAGGGGTTTGCCGGTGGTGTTGTCAACGAGAAAGCCGCCATCGAGATATTTTTCCAGGCAGGTGCTTACCTGTGTATTTTCCTTATCGACGACCATATCGCTGTTTCTGCCCGGCTTTAATGCGCTGGTATACCATCGTCTGCGTGCGGTTTCGTCGTAGGCAACGCGATAGCTGAAGTTTTCGTAGAGTTCGTCCATTTCCTTTTCGCTGTAAAGGCCGATCCATTTGCCATCTGTTGTATCGCCGTTCAACCGGGCCTGGCTGAATTGAAATTTGTCCTGTAACGATTCTGCCCTCCGCGAGAATTCTTCTTTTTCACGTTTGCTTTCGTTCAGTTCGGTTAAAAGTTTTTGAAGGCTGTCGCGCTGAGCATCCACCCTGGCTCTTTCCTGGTTGAAGATACCGGTCAGCTGTTTGAATGTTTTCATGTCGATCTCCTTCGAGGCCAGTTGCCGGGAAGGGCGGCGAAGATTATTCTCAAGCATGGAGTCACGTTGCCTGGCGTTTTCCTTCAGCATTTTTTCCAACTCCCTGATCCGCGCATCCACGCCTTGTTCGGCAAATTCCTGTTGACTGGCAACAAATGTTTTCCCATCGATCATCCATGCGCTGCCATCCTTCGCGGTGATGTACAAATTGTGGTCGTTATTATCAAACCGATAATAACGTCTTTCTTCCGGAAACTTTCCTTTCAACGCGGGATTCCGTTCTTCCAGATCGTGAACAGCGGCAATTGTTTTGAGGGTGAATGGATCGAATGCCATTGGTTCACTCATGAACACCCATGCATGATCGCCGGAAGCACCCATGATCTCAACGGGATGATTTTTTATGTCACTATGTTCTTTTATTTCTTTCTCATTCAGTTTTTCAGCGGTCACTGCATCATTGATCTGAATGCTGTAGGTAGTGCTGACGGTTTTATTGACAAAACCTCCGCTTCGTTCATAAGAAGTGGCTTTATCATATTGCAAAACGGCAAATACCACTTTGTTATTTCCTTTTTCAAAATAAAGCACCTTTGGGCTGATGGACCTTTCATCATATTTTGAAAGACAGCCGCGAAGCAGGTACATAAAGCCGACTACAACGAAGACCATAAAAAGGACAATAGAAAAGGTAAGCCGTACGGGGAAGCTCATTTGCGGAAATTTCGGGCAAAGTAATAAAACGGTCAGAACCAGGGGAATTCAACCAAGCGAATGGTTGTTTTTTTGAGCAGAATGCGGCAGGAATAACATTAAGCCGTATTTGTAAAAAATATCTTACCCTGCATGTCCAATTCCAACCCGCTCATTGGATATGGTTAAGTAATCAATATTCAATAACTTGTTTGAACGGCCTTAGGGCTGAGTTCAATCAAAAACTAAAATGTTATGGATGAATTTATGTTGATCTTCCGCCATGAAGACGGGAGTAAAATTGCTTCACCTGAGCAAATGCAGGAATGGATGAAACAGACCATGGAATGGATCGGTGGCATAACAGCCCAAAACAAATTTGTGAGTGGTACGGGTTTGCCATTTGACAATGCAAAAGTTGTCTGGCATAATAACGTTGTCACCAACGGACCTTTCGGCGACATAAAGGAAACGATCGGCGGATACATCGTGGTAAGAGCCGAATCTGTGGATGAGGCGGTAGCGTTCGCAAAAGGCTGCCCTGTCTTACAAGGCGATGGCAATAGTGTTGAGGTTAGAAGGATCGCCAAAAATGATGGTGTGCATTAATGAGGACCTGGCGTTTGAAACCCGCAGATCAATTTCTGACAGTGGCAGGTTATCTGCGTAATCTGCGAATGCCCATGGATGATCATCTACGGACTAAATAGCATTTCAATAATAGCAACAAAAATCTGTGGCATCTGCGGTAGACTACGCCAGGACAAAATTTAGCAACACGTCAATTAGAGACACGGATTCTATGCAACAGCAAGAACTGATACCTCATTTATTCCGTACAGAGTTCAGTAAGATCACCGCTGTACTTTGCAAAACCTTTGGTATAAAACATATCGAAGCGGCCGAAGATATTGCAAGTGAAACATTTTTGGCTGCGATAGAAAGCTGGACTTACAAGGGTATCCCGCCCAACCCGGTGGCCTGGTTATATGCTGTGGCGAAAAATAAAGCGATTACTTTTTTGAAACGTAACCAGGTTTTTGAACAAAAGATCGCGAAGAGTTTGCTACAAATGAACAGCGAAGAAGATGAAACAAAGATCGATCTTTCCGAATCAAATATCACCGACAGCCAGTTGCAAATGTTGTTTGCGATCTGCAATCCTGTGATCGCTGCGGAGGCTCAGATCGGGCTCGCTCTTCGCATTCTCTGTGGATTTGGAATTGATGAGATCGCCAATGCTTTTTTAACGGGAAAGGATACGATCAATAAACGCCTTTTCCGTGCCAAGGAGAAATTGCGCGAAGCGAATGTAATGATCGAATTGCCGGCAGCCCCGGCTATCGAACAACGGCTGGAGAATGTTTTAGCCACTTTGTATCTTCTTTTTAACGAAGGTTATTATTCCGAAACTAAAAATGAGGTGATCCGTGAAGAACTTTGTCTTGAAGCGATCCGCCTGAATTATTTACTGCTGGAAAATCCGGCGACAGCTACACCATCCGCAAAAGCGCTGCTCGCGCTGATGTGTTTTCACGCCTCCCGTCTTGCAGCCCGAAAAGGCCTTCATGGGGAACTGATCCTGTATGAAGATCAGGATACTTCTTTATGGAATACCGAGCTGATCTCGAAAGGTAGCCGGTATCTGCACGAGGCATCTGTCGGAAATACGCTTTCTCCATATCATCTTGAAGCCGCGATCGCATATTGGCACACGATCAGGGAGGACAAACCGGAAAAATGGGTGGCTGTGCTGCAGTTATATGATCAGTTGCTGGCGATAAAGTATTCGCCGGTCGCGGCAATGAACCGCATCTACGCATTGGCAAAAGTAAAAGGAAAGCTGGTGGCAATCGATGAGGCACTGCCACTTGCCATGCACACCAATCCATTCTGGCTGGCACTGATGGGAGAATTGTATAGCGGAATTGAAGACAGAAAAGCGATCAGCTTCTTTGAGAAAGCGATCGCCCTGGTGGATGCCGGAGCAGCTAAAAAGCTGTTACGGCATAAACTGGATCTTCTAAAAAAATAAAAGGTCGCGATTGGCGACCTTCTTTATTAAAACCTTTTTCTTCTTGTGTCGGGTTTTACATCATATCGGATGTTTCTTTCCTCGCGGATGCTGATATGTCCGTTACGATCGACCGCGATATCCAGACTTTTACGGTTCAGCTCAAATGTTGTGCTGCTGACGAGTTTTTTCTGTTTGCTGAACAAGCCATTTTTCAA
The DNA here is from genome assembly GCA_003243445.1 of Citrobacter freundii. Taxonomy (GTDB): domain Bacteria; phylum Bacteroidota; class Bacteroidia; order Chitinophagales; family Chitinophagaceae; genus Terrimonas_A. Next base: position 39,571 of record QFQQ01000053.1, on the reverse strand, counting down.
TTGATATACTTTGACGGTGTGACGGCCATTGTTGTTGAACAGGGAAATATCCATTGTATTTCCGAGTGCACTGGCATAGCTGCGGCCATCGATCACCACTTCATATTTTTTGTCAGCGGTGAGTGTGACAGAAGGTTTGCGGTCAGCGGCAAATAAAGCTACAGTCATAAAGCTGGCAACAACGAGGGTAAAGATCTTTTTCATACAATTTAATTTTAGAGATTAAAAGATGTATAGTACAGTTCAAAGCAAATGCCAGCGTGCCAGATCGCATATAAGGAAAAGTTAAGGCACAGGTTATTTAAGGTTAATGGATATTGGTACAGGTTAATGGGAATTGTTGTCTTTAGAGAGACGGCGGACGACAGACCGCGGACCGCAGACGGTCGTTTTGGATTGAGTTGTTCCCTCATCTGGTGAAAATGCAAGGGAAACGCAACCGTTACTTTTAAAGGTCTGGTACCGCGGTCTGCGGTCCGTCGTCTGCGGTCTTCTTGCCCATTCAAACCACATTTGTATATTTAGAATTATTTTCCCGTATGAATAAACGCTTGCTATACGTGCTGTCTTTAATGGCAGTTGGTATTTTCATTCTTTGTCAATGTAATAATGGCGGCAAAGAAAGCACGGATCTTCGCGGCCCCGGTTTTATCGGATCTGCGAGTTGCCAGAGTTGTCATAAGGCGATCTACGATTCCTATCTTAGTACGGCGCATCACAATACATCAAGACCGGCATCAGATTCAAGTGTACTAGGCAGTTTTCATTCGCCGGAAAATAATTTTGCTTTTGCGGATGGCGCAGCTGTGGTAATGGAGAAACGCGATAGCGGTCTGTTCCAGGTTTTTTATCAGAACGGACAGTTCCAGCAGGCGCAGCGTTTTGAGATCGCAATTGGTTCCGGCAGAAAGGCACAGACACATGTATACTTCAAAGGAGATCAGTATTATCAATTGCCTGTTTCGTATCTGGTGTCTGCACATAGCTGGGCTAACAGCCCGGGCTTCCCGGCGGACCATCCAAAGTTTGACCGGCCTGTTACGACGGCCTGCTTCGGATGCCATACTTCAAAGGCAGTGGTCAAATCCATTAAAGAACAGGGAACTGGTTTTACGGAACATTTCGAAAAAGGGCAGGTAGTATATGGTATCGATTGTGAACGCTGCCATGGCCCCGCCGCAGCTCACGTTGCTTTTCACCAGGATAACCCCAATGAAAAGCAGGGACATTTCATCACAAGGATCGATACCCTGAAGAATCAACTGAAACTGGATATGTGTGCAGTCTGTCACTCCGGTTTGAAGCAATCAATGCAGCCGATCTTCAATTTCCGTCCGGGCAGTTCACTAAAAGATTATTTCTATCCTGATTTCGGACGTCCAAATGTGACCGAACTGGATGTTCACGGCACGCAATATCAATTATTCACCGGCAGCCAGTGCTTTATTCAAAGTAAAGACATGAATTGTTCTTCCTGCCACAATCCTCACACAACTGAACGCACGGACATGAAAGTATTTTCACAACGTTGCATGACATGCCATACTGAAGCCGGTCATAATTTCTGTACGTTGAGTTCTGTGCCACCGGAAACGCTGAAGCAGAACTGTATTGATTGCCATATGCCTGAATTGCCTTCGCGTTCTATCAGGCTCTTAACAAACGGCCAGACCAAACCAACTCCGGACTCTATCAGAACGCACCTGATTGCCGTGTATAAGCCGAATACGAAGGGGATCATCGAATTGGTTACAGGGAAGGGGAAATGAGTTTCCCGGGTATGGAAAAGTGAGGAAGGTTTCAGAGGTTCCAGAAGTTTCAGAGGTTTCAGAAGTTCCATAGGTTGGGTCGTTTTGATCTGAGAACAGTAGAGTAGATCCTGAGGAGTTCAACCTATGGAACTTCTGAAACCTCTGGAACCTCTGGAACTCTTCTCTCGCCCACTTAATTTTGTGCAAAAACCATGGCAGGCAATTATTATGAAGATCAACGCTATGATTCCATTGACTATACTTCAAAGGAGTTGAGTGTTGGTATATATGAAGGGTGCATCTTCAGCAATTGTAATTTTGCCGACGCGGTTCTTTCGGAGATACAATTTGTCGATTGTGAGTTCAGGAACTGCAATCTTAGTATGATCAAAGTCAGCGGCACTTCATTGAATGGTGTGTTGTTTGAAGGGTGCAAGATGCTTGGGATCAATTTTGAGACCTGCAGCAAGTCCTTATTCAAGCCGGTCTTTATAAAGTGCATACTCAACTATTCCTCCTTCTTTCAATGTAATCTCAGGAAGGCAAAGCTGCCTGATTGCGTGTTCCAGGAAACTGATTTCACAGAAGCCGATCTTACCGAAGCAGTTTTAAGTAACTGCGATCTGTTGAATGCGAAGTTTGAAAGAACGGTTTTGGAAAAAGCGGACTTACGGACAGCGATCAATTATTCCATCAATCCCGAAGTGAATAAGATCAAGAAGGCAAAATTCTCCTGGCCGGCAGTTGCGGGTTTACTTGATAAATATGATATCATTGTCGACTGAGCATGCCGGGCGGAACTCCTTTTATGCTGACAAGGTTCCATAAAGTAAACCCTCTTCATGACCATCGCTGAACAAAACCGGTAAGGCAAAGGTGCAGCGACCATGAAACGGTGAGTTGCGTACCCGGAAAAACGTGTATTCTTTACATTTATTCCTTCTTTTGCGTAAACAGATGTGCAGCTTCTTTTCGCTGATTATTAGTTGTTTATGTGGCAAAACCTTCCCATTACGGAAATGACCATCGTAGTTTTCGTACCCGTTGCGGGTAGATTTTCTCTTGCGCAGGCATCCCGGCAGCACTATGTTTGTATCAGAAGTTGATTGATAGCGAATATCAATCCTCCGATATCCAGAGAAACCAACAGATCCAATCCAGGAAAACCACAACTCCAGATCCTGAAAAACCAATAAGGATCCAGCCTGAAAAACCAACCAATCCAGACCTTGTAAAAAACCGTTTGAATCCAACAAACTAATTGAAAAACCGAATCCAGATCCAGAAAAAACCAATCGTTCAAATCCTGAAAAACCTGATCCAGATCCAGAAAAAAACCAGAAGAATCCAAACCGCGAAAACCAATCCAGATCCTAAGGAAGCCTTGCTGGCAACCACCAGTTAAAAATCCAATATCAGTCAACTTCTACTCTTCTCACCGTCCATAATCAAAAAATTAACCGCTACAGGTATGTAGCGGTTTTTTTATTTGTATCATGTCAATTAAAGTTTGCGACCTCAATACTCACCACCACCTCATCACTCTCTTCCACACACAGCGGCAATGCCTCGAGCCCGGGAACGAAATTGAAAATTCTTCCGGTTGGTCCCGTTGGGAGTGTAATGAGATTCTTATCTGAACCGATGATCAGCTTCCGGCCATTCCGTTGAACAGTAACCCGTCGTCCACGCTTATCCGTTTTTTCTGTTGAGGGAGAAATAACGGGCAAAATGATCTGCACTGGCTGCAGATCATTCACATGATCGTGTTTGAAATGGATCAGTACTTTGTCAGCAGTGAAGTGGTAGCTGATCATACATTTTATTTCGCCGGAAGAAGGTGAACGCTGGTCTTTATCCACCAGCTTTGAAGCTGTTTCTATAATCAGATCATTTCCCTGCTTTGATGTGTTGATTGTTGCGGTAAAATCGTTGATGTTCATGTAAGCAATGCCATCCTTCCTGTATTCGATCCTTGGCGTCAATGGCATGGACAATGGGTCTGTATCTTTTTGCATATTCCCTGACTCATACAATTGATACTCGTTCATGCTTGCAGAGAAAATGATGCCCATGTTTTCATGCCAGAGGAGGCTGAGCGTCCCGCCGGATGCATGTCCGCCTTTGAAATCTTTGTAATTGCGGTCATACGCCGTTATTGTTGCTCTGAATTTTCCTATGGAGACCAGGCTGGTTTGTATGTCTGCAAAGAATTTATGGCCGTATTCTTTTTGTCTTGGCAATAAAACCTCTTTGTTAACAGGTAATGGATATTTGTTATCAAGAATAGTGACCAGGGCTTTCAAATGACAAAACGTGTGGTGCAGGCTTGCGGGCACTTTATGCGATCTGTAATGCGGGCCGCCATAAAGAATACCATCTTTTGTACATGCTTCCAGCAAGCGCGTATTCTGTAAGGCAGCGGTATAGAATGATGGATCGCGATGCGACATTAATGCATAGGCAGGCTGGCTTCCGTCCGATGTGCGGCTGCCCCACCAGGTCCATTTATAATTGCGGGTGCCCCAGCTATTGTCCCAGCCGCCGTCGGGAAGCATGAATTCGAGATGCGTCTGCAAACTTTTAAAAGCGGCTTCTTCCACTTCCTTATCTCCTGTAAGTCTTGCATAAAGAACAAGCGATGGCAGCGACTCTTCGACGTTGTATCCGAGATCAACCGAATAACAACCTTTGGCACTTGGCGTGTAATAAGGAGTACCTTCTCCGTGAAGAAAATGATTTGTTTTGGTAAAGAATTTTAACGCCGTATGAGCCAGCTCCTTTCCCTTTGTCTTGTAATTTTTATCGTCCAACAGTTCTCCGAGCAGGCTAAGACAATATGATCCGGCAATGGGATAATTTACATTGCCATAATCGATAGTGAAGTTCTTAAAGATATAATCGCCACTTCTGCGAAGGCGATCCATGATCTGCTTCCTGAAGTTATTATCGAGTAAAGCTCCATGCAGTGTCAATGCTTCTGCCAGCGCAATGGATGTAAATACAGTTGTTCCTTTCCATGAATTCTTGACAGGTTCATTTAACCATGAGCCATCATCCTGGCTGACGGTCTTTTCCATCCAGCGGTATAGAAGCACTGCTGCATCAAGATAACGCTGATCATTTGTTGTTTTGGCGAAATAAAGAAACGGATAGAAGGTATCGCCCAGTCTTCCATGCACTTTGTTTTCCGGCGGATAGATCAGTGTACCATAGTTAACATCAGCTTTATCTGTGATCTGCAACCTTACAAGTGTTTGTGCCCATTGTGTAGCCAGTGAAAGCGCGGTTGATTGTAAAGGATCAGAGCCGGGGGCGGAAAAAAAATTGCCGAATAAGGAGTTGCCGGAAATGGCAACTGCACTGAATGCAGAGGTTCTGATGAAATCCCTTCGGGAAGACCGGCTCATATAACTGTATTGATAACCATGAATGTACAGAGGAGTTCGATGGTTTCAAAATTCGGCTACGTACACGTTTCCGGACCGCTTTTGAGTCTGCGGGTAGGTACCCGGTATCGTAAAAATCATAGCCGTAAAAGGTAGATTTCCTCTTGCGCAGGGTTGCTGATGATATTACTTTTGTATCAGCAGTTGAGTGATAGTTAAATATCAGTCCATCCAATATCCAGAAGAAGACCAAAAGATCCAAATCCAAACGAAACCGCCGGTCTTAACCAAACCGGGTTTAAAATCCAATGTCGCTCACTCTTTTTACCGTCCAGTTAAAGAGACCAGGCCGCTACCAAAAGTAGCGGCCTCTTTTTTTGCACTCCATTGAAAGTTGAATTCCGGGTATGTCAATCTTATGTATCACGCAAACGATACTTATTCTCCCTTCCCGTGCTTCCCGTCTTACGGGTAAGACGGGAAGCACGGGAAGAAGAAACGAGTAAAAGGTTGATCCGGTCCAGTGTTTCAAAAAAATTTGTAAATCTTATTTTTTATTCTATGTTTGTAGAACAAATAAAACAAATGTAGAATGATCAAGCTCGCAAAAGCTGAGGAGCAATTGATGGAACTGATCTGGCAACAGGGAAAGGTCTTTTTAAAAGACCTGATCGAAGCGCATCCGGATCCAAAACCTGCAGCGACAACAGTCGCAACTTTATTAAAGCGTATGCAGGATAAAGGATTTGTAGGATATGATGTTTTCGGCAATTCCCGTCAGTACTTTCCGATCATTAAGAAAGAAGATTATTTCTCCAGACATATCAGGGAAATGGTAAAGGATTATTTTGGTGATTCTGCACTGCAGTTCGCTTCGTTCTTTACGACCAACACAGATCTTACTGCGGATGAACTGGAAGACCTTAAAAGGATCATCAACCAGGAAATCAAAAAGAAAAAGAAATGACAGCGTATATACTGAAAACGATCCTCTGCTCGGCTTTCTTTCTCGGCATTTATTACCTGTTGCTGGAAAGGGCGAAGATGCCGCGGTTCAACCGTGCTTATCTTCTTTTGGCACTGGTCGCGTCTTTCAGTATTCCGTTGGTCACATTTACAACGGAGATCACTGTTTTTCCGGTGGGGGAAATTGAATTTGCCGGATCACCGATACAGCAAACTCCTTTGATAAATGTAAATCAGGAACCAACCCGGTTCAATATCATTCCCTTCATTATACCGGCCATTTATTCGTTGATCACCATTTTATTGCTGGCAAGGTTTATAGGAAATATTACCAGGTTGATCATACTGATTGAAAACAACTCTTCCATTCTTATTAATTCTTCCAGGATAATACTATTAAGAGAGCGTGTGGTGCCATTCAGTTTTTTCAACTATGTTTTTATAAATGAAGAGGAATATGCGTTTGGCCGGATCGAACCGGAGGTAATGTGTCATGAGATGGAACATGGCAGGCAATTTCATACGGTTGATATCATTTGTATTGAACTGCTGAAGGCCATTGCCTGGTTCAATCCACTGCTGATCCTTTATAGAAAAGCTATTCAACTGAATCATGAATTTCTCGCAGATGATGCAGTTGTTTTAAGGTTCAATGATCCTGTTTCTTATCAGCTGTTACTGGTGAGTCGAATCGGTGCAGCAGGTCGTTTCTTTGAAGTAACAAGTCCATTCAGTTATAAGATCACCAAAAAACGATTAGTCATGATAACAAATCCATTCAACAAAAAAGCAAACCTTGCCAGGGCGCTGGCTCTGATTCCCGCAACAGCATTGGCTATAGTGCTGTTCAGTGAAAAAACACTAGCCCAGGTCACCACGCCAGCGCGCGTAAACAGCAAAACTGCAGATACGGTTAAACTGCCTGTAGTGACGTTCAACCAGGGCGACACAACGAAAAAAACAAATAAGACTCCGGCGGTCTCACTTCCACTGTATGGAGGAACAACTAATGGGGTGTCGCAGGACCTGCTGAAAGAATACAGGGATCTGGCCGAAAGCAGGAAGCTTCTCGATGGAAAGGGCAGGGGAACTTATCGCGCATTTACACCGGAAGAACTGGCGCGTATGAAGACGATCTTTTCCCAGATGTCGAAAGAGCAGCAAGTAAAACAGGAAGTGGTTTTTTTTGAACCGATGAAGCCTTTTAAGAAGACTGTGCCAGGGGCTGACCAGATGGAAGCGTTTCTTGATGCCGGTAAATATGGAGTATGGGTAGATAAGAAGAAGATCAGCAATAGTCAATTGAGCCGTTACAGCAACACTGATTTCAGCTATGTAACGATCAGCAAACTGTATGGCAAGGCAAAAGAAGGGAGATCCTATACACACCAGGTGAACCTGATGACCAATGCCGAATTTGAAAAAATGAACGCAGGCATTCGTGCAAGCAGAGAACCGGTAATGTTGGTGCAGGTTCCCTACCTTCAACCTAAGAAATGAGCAGCTATACGTTTTGCGGCTTAAGTAATTTGAAGTTTGTTCCTTCAACATTGACAAACTGATCATCCGTTTCATTCGAAGGATGATCGATGCCCATCAACATTTTCATTTCCTTTCTGAAGTGTGACTGATCGGTATAGCCCGACTCAAACGCGACTGAACGCCAGGAGCGGGCCGGGTTATACCGTTTTATTTTCAGCGCAAGCCCGATACGACTGATACGGCTGAACGCCTGTGGAGACAATCCTGTTCTTTCAATAAATTTTCTTCTGAATTGCCGCTCGCTCAGATAGCTGAGTTTGGCCATTGTATTTACACTGATCGATGGATCAGCGGTTACCTGGAGAATCGTTTGATCTATCGCATCATGATTGATCCGTTGCTGGTACAACATCCGTAACAAATGCATCTCGATCAGATCTTTTCGCTGATCTGTCGTTCTTGCTTCCCGCACTTTGTGTCCCAGGTATTCCCAGTCCTTTCCCAATGAAATAGCCGAGGCGGTGAAAGTATCCGAAAAATGATCGGCTGGTATATTGAAAAACCGGAAGAAGCCGGAAGGTTGAAAGATCACGACAAACATATCCAGCACACCGTCTATCTGTAATTTAAGATTCGTCGTATTCATTCCGCCGCGGACATGACAGCAGTTATCCGCTGAAAGAATATTATTTTCCTTTTTCGCATCATCCCTGATCACTGGTATATCACCTGTTGAAAAGAAAATACATTGCTCCAGTTTGGCCGGCAATGAACAATGGAAGGTCAGGTCATCTTCCCCCATAGTAATATCCAGGTAGCACCTGATGAATGGTTGAAGTGCTTTTACCGGAAGTCTTACCTGGTGGGATACTTTCATTCGGAATGAGCTTTCTCTAAATTACTCTTTTTTATGAACCAGGCAAGGGTGGAACCTTCGGAGTGCCTTACAATGAATAATGCCGGTTAAACGTATTAAAACCAATGTCGTTTAGGGATCACGTTAGTGGTAGCATTCCCACAACAATATTTTGAATCTACAGCCAGCGGCAGCAACCGCTGAAACCCCTGGAACTCCTGGAACTTCTGAAACCTATTTCAACGCTTTCAAACCTTTTAACTGATCCGGATTATCCGCCATCACCACGCTGATCGCGTAACCGCCTCCCGGTGCACAAAACTGTGCGAGTTTTGATTTGTTTGTGACGATCACTGAACGGATCTGATAAGCCTGAGGGTTGGTGTCATAATGTGCATCAGGTTTATCAGCATAAATAGTGGCGATATACTTCTGACCGGGATCAAGAAAATCAAATTTTATACTGGAGGTTCTGCCTTGTTCATCACAGGTGCTGCCGATGAACCAGCTGCTTTTCCCCTTTGCTTTCCTGGCGATCGTTATATAATCACCCGGTTCTGCTTCCAGCACTTTTGTATCGTCCCAATCAACAGCTACGTCTTCAATGAATTTGAATGCGTCGAGGAATTTATTATATGTCTCCGGGAGATCTGCTGCCATTTGCAATGGACTGTACATTGTTACATATAACGCAAGCTGACGCGCAAGTGTACTGCGGACCCATGAAGTGTTCTTCGGATTATACTTCACGATCTTTGTCTCAAAAATGCCCGGCGTATAATCCATCGGCCCGCCGATCAACCTTGTAAAAGGAAGTATGGTTGTATGATCAGGATTATTGCCACCGAATGATTCATATTCTGTCCCGCGTGCTGCTTCATTCGCCAGCAGGTTGGGATATGTTCTGTGCAGACCGGTTGGACGGATCGCCTCATGTGCATTCACCATGATCTTATAATCAGCAGCTTTCTGAATGGCGTACAGATAGTGATTGACCAGCCATTGACCATAATGATGTTCTCCGATCGGCAGGATGTTTCCGACATAACCGCTCTTCACGGCATTGTATCCGTTTTCCACCATGAATTTGTAAGCTGTATCCATGTGGCGCTCATAGTTGCGGACGGAAGAAGAAGTTTCATGATGCATGATGATCTTTACGTTCTTACTCGCTGCATAACGGTGAAGTTCTTTTACATCAAAGTCCGGGTAGGGCGTAACAAAATCGAATACATAATCCTTTGTTTTACCAAACCAGTCTTCCCAACCGGTATTCCAGCCTTCAACCAGTACGGCATCAAATCCGTGTTGTGCGGCAAAGTCGATGTATTCTTTTACGTGTTTGGTGTTTGCGCCGTGTGTGCCATTAGGTGGGGTTTTTGTATAATCCACTTTATCAAGCTGAATGTTTTCCAGGTTGGTGTAAGACCAGGTGCTTTTACCCGTGATCATTTCCCACCACACACCAACGTATTTCACCGGTTTGATCCAGGAAGTATTGGTGTATTTCGTCGGCTCATTCAGATTCAGTACAAGTTTCGATTCAAGAATATCTCCCGCTTTATCGCTTACGATCACCGTTCTCCAGGGTGATTGTGTAGGTGCCTGCATAAAACCTTTATTGCCCACCGCATCGGGTGTAAGAAATGATTCAAGAATGAAATTTTTATCGTCAAGATTCAATGAAAGGCAGGAATAGTTCACCAGCGCGGCTTCATGGATGTTTATATAAAGACCGTCTTTGCTTTTCATCATCAGCGGTGTCTGAACGCCGGTTGGAGAGAACGGAGTCTGCGATGCGTTTGGCGTGATCGCTTCTTTCATCTTTCCTCTTACTTCGGAGAGATTCGAAGTAACGGTGCTGTACTCCTGTGTATCATAATCACCGGGAAGCCAGAACGCTTTATGATCGCCGGCGAGCGCAAATTGTGTGCGTTCTTCTTTAATGATAAAGTAGGCGAGATTTTTCTGTGATGGAAACTCATAACGGAACCCCAATCCATCATTGAACAGACGGAAGCGGATGACGATGATCCGGTTTGTTGACGATTGCGTAAGTGTAACCGCCAGTTCATTATAATGATTGCGGATATTTTTCACTTCACCCCATACCGGTTGCCAGGTTTCGTCAAACGAACTATGGGCACTATCTGAAATGGTAAAGCCCTGTACCAGTGATGTGTCATTCACAAGATACAAGCCCAGTTTACTCGGGCGGATCACATCTTTATTTTTATAAACGAGTGTATAAGTAGGAACGCCCTGGTCAGCCAATGCAAAATGAAGCTTCAGTTGCTTGTCCGGAGATTCGAGATCCTGGGCGTTTATAAAAGAGCAGAGGAAAAGAACAACAATCAACGTAATTGTCTGGCGCATATCGTTAGTTTGATGATGAGATAAGAAGATGACGGACGATCCGTCAACCGGGCAAATGTAAGAAATTAGTATTAATGTGTATCGAGTACATATTTCTTTGAGCTCAGAGGTCCGGATGGTTCCATAGGTTCCAGGAGTTCCATAGGTTCCAGGGGTTTTCACAGTCAGAAATTTTACAATAATGATTTAAATCTACAGCCAGCGGTAGCAACCCCTGGAACTCCTGGAACCTCTGGAACTTTTGGAACCCCTGGAATCCAGAAATCGCCCGGCCGTCTTATTTCTACCGGAGGATTTATTGATATAAAAGAATCTGCTGTTTTTTAACCCGCTAAAGCTCATATATTTGAATAGCAAGACGGATTTAACCATTTTTTTATATACTTAAACCCGGTTTTGTTGCGTTATTCGGCATTCCGGCGCACCATCCCCGGCTTCGTTCACATGAAAAAACTGGCGTTATTTTCCACTATTCTTATCGTTCTGGGTCAAAAAACCTATTGTCAGCAACAAGCGGATAGCCTGGTTAAACTTCCGGAGCTTCCACGGAATAAATTTTCCGTGCGTCAGCTGCAAATTCCCATCGGCCTTATGGCAATGGGCATTTCGGTAAGTGGCAACGCTGACAAGTCGATCAAGAACTTTATCAAGCGCGAGCGTAACGAACACCTGCCGAATTTCAGAACGCATATCGATAACTATCTTCAATATTCGCCTATTGCGGTGGTATATGGTCTTGATGCCCTGGGTATCAAAGCAAAGAATGATTTTGCCAACCGCACGGCGATGCTGGTAAAAGGTGAGCTGATGATGCTGGCGACGGTGACGCTGATCAAAGACAAGGCGGGTCAGCTCCGCCCCGATGGCAGCGATCATCAGTCATTCCCTTCCGGTCATACCGCCCAGGCTTTTGCCACCGCTACCTTTCTTGCCCAGGAATACAAAGACCGCCTTCCCTGGATGCCCTATGCCGCTTACGGCCTGGCCTCCACCGTCGGCGTAATGCGCATGGCCAACAACCGCCACTATATCAGCGATGTACTTCTCGGTGCCGGCATCGGTATCTTATCCATGAAAGCTTCCTATTGGACGCATCAGTATAAGTGGAATAAGAAAAAGAGAGAAGCGGCGATCCTTTATTAAAATCGATGTTACTCCTTCACTTTGTTACGACGGACACAGTCGATGTTGGAGGTGCGATGGCTGGGTTTACAGCAGAAGAGATATGTTAAGCTTAAGCGTCTTTGGGTCGGTTAGATATCGGATGACCGCACCTGATGACGCAGGAAAAATATATAAAAACAGAAACCTTCCTTTACCGGAGGGTTTCTGTTTTTATAACAGCGTACAACCCAAGTAGACCATCGACATCGGGCATCGCCAACGAGCATCAATCTCTACCGGAAGTCCGTAACTTAGTTTTATGAAAAATGTATCAATCCTTGTTCCGAAAGGCGCCATCATGGGTAGCATTGAAGGTCCGCATAAGTTGTTTACGGAAGTGAATGACCTGGCTGCTTCCATGGGAAGACCAGCCCTGTTCGAAGTGAACCTGGTCGGCATAGATAAACAGACACCGTTGAATGGCGGTCTGTTTACCGTAACAACGGAGTGGACTGTGGAGAATACGGATCATACAGACCTGATCATCATTCCCGCTGTGCATGGCGATCTGCAGCAGGCGATCAAAGACAATGATGCATTTATTCCCTGGATACAAAAACAGTATAGGCAGGGCGCAGAAATTGCGAGCCTTTGTCTCGGAGCTTTTCTCCTGGCGTCGACAGGCTTGCTGAAGGGGCGTAACTGTGCCACGCATTGGCTGGCGGCAAATGATTTCAGAAAGATGTTCCCCGATGTGAATCTCGTAGCGGATAAGATACTAACTGATGAATATGGAATATATTCCAGCGGCGGTGCGTATTCCTATCTGAACCTGATCCTGTATCTGGTGGAAAAATATGCGGGACGTGAAATTGCTGTGTTTGTTTCAAAAGTTTTTCAGATAGATATCGAACGCGACAGTCAGTCTCCATTCACCATTTTCAGGGGACAAAAAGAACACGAAGACGAACCGATCAGGCAGGCACAGGAGTTTATTGAAAAGAATTTCCAGGAACGGATCACCGTTGATCAGTTGGCCGGAATGTTTGCACTTGGCAGACGAAACCTGGAAAGAAGATTCAAGAAAGCAACAGCCAATACCGTAGTAGAGTACATACAACGGGTGAAGATCGAAGCTGCAAAACTAAGCCTGGAAAAATCCAGGCATAATGTGTCTGAAGTAATGTACAACGTCGGCTACACCGATCCAAAGGCTTTCCGGATCACCTTCAAAAAAATTACCGGGCTTTCGCCGGTGCAATACAGGAATAAGTACAATAGGGAACTGGTGCCTGCGTTGGCGGGGAGCTGAAAAAGTTTCAGAGGTTTCAGAGGTTCCAGAAGTTCCAGAGGTTCCAGAGGTTGTTGCCGCGGGCCGCAGATTTAAAGTAGTATTGTATGAGATCTCTGTGCGTAAGAAACCTTTGAAACGTCTGGAACTTCTGGAACCCCTGGAACCTCCCAAACCATCTTAAATTCTTTTCAAATAATTCCCCCAATTCTGCAACAATCTGATCACCTCCACGTCCAATGGCGCAGTGAATACTTCCTTTGCAAATACAAGTGCTGATAAACAACTGGTCGACAGAGTGTTGAACGGCGACAAGCAGGCTTTTGCCGTGATCATTCATCGCACCGAGGCATTGGTTGCGCAGATGGTCTTCAAAATGATCCCGCGCGAGGAAGACCGGAAAGACCTGGTCCAGGAGATCTATATCAAAGTCTACAAGAACCTTTCAGGCTTTCGTTACCAGGCGAAACTTTCCACCTGGATCGGCCAGATCACCTATAATACCTGTATCAGTTATCTCCGCAGTAAAAAGCTGCTGCTGCCCGGTTATGGCGGGGACGACGATGAGGATTCAATACCGGTTGCCGAGCCTGCCGCTATGGAAGAAGCGGATATGCCGCTGTTTCAGAAACAACGGTTGCAACTGATACAACAGGCAATGGAAAAACTTTCACCTGTTCACCGTACGCTGATCACACTTTATCACCAGGAAGAAATGAGCTACCAGGAAATAAGTGTGATCACAGATCTTCCGGAAGGAACTGTAAAAAGCTATTTGTTCCGTGCAAGAAGATCGTTAAAGGAAAATTTATTGCTCAACTATAAAAGAGAAGAGTTATGAAGGATAAACACATTTCCGAACAGGAAATACAATTATCCATACTGGATAATTCGTTGTTACCGGCTTCTTCAAAGCTGCACCTGGAACAGTGTGCCGTTTGCCGGGCGAGGGTGAGGGAATACGAGCTATTGTTCAGCAGTATCTACGCAATGCCAAAACCTTCGTTTGATTTTGATGTGGTGGAACTGGTGATGCCTGTATTGCCGGAGAAAAAGAGATCGACGATTCGCATGCCGTTGATCATCGCCGGAATAATGATGGCGGCGGGTCTCGCTGGTTTGCCTTTCCTTCTGTCTGATTATAATATTGGCGGTTTCTGGCAAACGATCTCACCATGGCTGATCAGTATGGCGTCTATTGTGGCAGTTACACTGGTTGGTGCCAGCCTTTCTGAAATGATTGCGCGGTATCGCCGGCAAATGCGCGAATTGAGTTTTGAATAATTGAAACATTTAGCAAGAAATCAAGTCAGATTGTATAAATCATTAAATATAGAAAAATGAAAAAGCTATCATTATTTGGAATGTTGTTATTGAGTGCGGTTGCGGTGCAGGCGCAGCCGGATGGCAATACTTTTTACTGGCCACCTGTTTCTGAAGAAGTAATACGTGCAGTCATTATTTTCACGGGTATGTACCTGATTGGGTCGTTCATACTTATTTTTTTCAGAACGATCCTGGATCACAAGTTGAAGCAGCGCATGCTGGATAAAGGGGTATCAGATGATATTGCCCGTAACTTCCTCCGCGCCGATTCGAGGGATGTAAAATCTCAGACGATGAAATGGTTCATCATCTTTATGAGTATCGGAATAGGATTGATGTTCGTGAATGCAACACAACCGCCGCTGGGTATTCATTCGGTCGCGATCCTTTGCTTCAGCATTGCCTTTGGCTATCTCGCGTATTACTTTTTTGTAAAGAAGAATGATAAAAAGTAAAGCAGGCATATGAAAATTGTATTATTCGCCGGTTTGTGTTTACTGGGACTAAGTAGCTGCAAACGGTTTGCAGCGGAAAATTTCGATGCCTATTTCTGGACCAGCACAAAGGGTATAAAAATGTATCTGTATATAGAAGGCCAAAAGAAAGGTGAATTACCTTATCTGGATAAAGCGCCTGATTGTGACGATGCCGGATCGAAGCTTGGCGCATTAAAGCTGGATCTCCCATCGGATACCTACCTGATAGAAGTAAAGGATGAGGCCGGCGGTTATTTGTTTTCCGAAGAATTAAAGATCTGGAAGCGGGGCGGAAATATTTCTCTTGGAAATACACAGCCGAACGATGCAGATGGCGGCGCGAGAAGGACGTTCAAAGGGAATTGTCTGATAGAAGAACTCTTCTACAAACAGGCGCGAACGATGCGCGAATGAGCGCGGATGATCGCAAATAATGCCTGAGGGCGGGGAGGCAATGATGTTTCGCCAGGCACCTCTTCCTCCTTACCGTCCTCACCGTTTTGCCGGTTATTTTTACCCGGAGAAGAAAGGACGGTGAAAACGCTCAGGAAGGCTTTGTTTTTTAGCGGTAGTCACCACGTTTCGTTTGCAATATCCTAACAAAACGGAAACATTGTTTTAACCATTGTAAACGCACGGTTATTGACGGTTGGTCTTTATGCTTTTTCCTTTTTTTGCAGTCATATAGATGAAACAAAAACAGGAATTATGAAAAATCTGGCAATCATATCAACTTTAATTCTTTTATCTTTTACTGCTTCTGCCCAACGTTTCAAAGGCGGCGGCGGATATCATGCAGTAAGACCGGTATACCGCCCGGTGGTGGCGGTGAGGGCATATGCGCCTTTTTATTCTTACGGTTACAACCCGTTCTATAGTCCTTATTATTATCCTTATTATAGTACTCCCGGTTATCGTTATCCTGCAAGGCTGGAGATGAAGATCGACGCGATCAAGGATGATTATAAACAACAGATCAAAGAAACACGGCATGATAAAAGTGTTCCCCGTAAAGAACGCCGTGCAAAGATCCGGGAGCTGAAGAATGAGAGGGACCGTGAGGTGATTGATGCAAGGCGCGACTTCTTCGATAACGCGAATAGGTCACGAATGAGCGCGGGTCACGAATCCGGCACGAATTAGCGCGGATGATCACGAATAGTGTCCGACAGGATACGAAATTTGTGACGTCGAAGGATAAAACAAAGCGGGCTCCGGATCCAGATCCGGGGCCCGCTGCTATGCTGTAGGGTTGTGTTCGGGATTATTCGCGAATCAGGGGAGTTTGGCCACCAGCTTTTCAGGCATTGCTTTCAACACCTGGTAGATCAGTTTCCATTTATAACCCGGCACAATGATGAAGGTCCTGCCTGCATTCACAACTGCCTTCGCGATAAATGAAGGTTCAAGCATTAACGATTCCGGCAGATCGAGGCCTTTGGTCATTTTGCTTCGGATATAACCGGCGACGATCACGTTGACAATAATGCGTCGGGGAAACAGGTACTGACGCATGCCTGCGAGATATTGTGTAAAAGCAGATTTGGTGCTGCCATAAATGAAATTGCTTTTTCTGCCGCGCACGCCAGATAAAGAAGAGAGGCCGATGATCCGTTCGAGATGTGGATTGTTTTTGTCCATCGCAACGATATTCAGGATGGATACAGCTCCGGCATAATGGACTTTCATCATCCGGAAACTGCCTTCAAAATCGAGCAGTGCTTCTTCGTTGTGTTTTAAATACCCTGCGGCATATACAACGATATGCGGTTTGACCGGAAGACTTGCATAAAACGCCGCATGCGTATCAAATGCTTCTGCATCGAAATAGAGGATGGTTACCTTTGTTGGTTCGATATGATGCTGCGCAATGTATTCTTCAAGCGTACCTGTGCTGCGTGAAGCAGCGATCACATGATAATCTTTTTCTGTATAAAGACGGATCGCTTCTTTGGCTACATCAGAATTTGCGCCGAGGATGAGCACTCTTTTTCCGGATCCGCTGTTTGTTTGAGGCATGTTGCAAAATTGATTAGGTGAATGTTTACCTGATTCGTTGTGAAAGAAAACCCAGCGCCACGAAAACGAGTGCTGTGCCGCAAACCGCCATCCACCCGCCGGCTGTCCAGGCCATGCTTCCGGCCACGGATCCGATCGATCCACCGATAAAGGCAGAAGTCATATAAACGGTGTTGATCCGGCTTCTTGCTTCGGGTAACAGGGCAAAGATCCTGGATTGATTGGAAATATGTGTGACCTGCATGCCGATATCAAGGATGATCACGCTGATCACCAGGATCCATAACTGTGTGGCACCTGCCGCCAGCAGAATATAGGAAATGAACACGGCCAGGATGCCGAGATTGATGGTGAATTGCGGGCCGCGTTTATCTGCACTCTTACCCGCAATCGGCGCAGCCAGTGCGCCACATGCGCCGATCAGTCCGAATAAACCAACCATATCGCTGCCGTAAAAATAAGGAGCACCTTCAAGAAAGAAGACCAGCGTGGTCCAGAATACACTGAATGCCGCGAACATAAAACAACCGGTGAGCGCTGATTTCTGCAGTGGCCTTAATGAACTTGCCAGCGTAACAAGTGAACGCATCAGGCTTGCATAGCTTCCCTGGTAAGTTGGTTTGCTGGCCGGTAGAAATTTCGCCAGTGCCAATGAAAGCATCACCATAATTCCGGCACCGGTGCCAAACATGATCCGCCAGCCGAAATGTGCGCCCACATACCCGCTGATCGTACGTGATAACAGAATGCCGATCAGTAAACCGCTCATCACTTTGCCAACAACTTTACCGCGCTCATGATCGCCGGCCAGTTGTGCCGCCATCGGCAGCAATACCTGCGGTACCGCGGAGAAAACGCCGGTGAGTAAACCTGCCGCCAGCATCCATTCAAATCTGGGTGCCAGCGCTGATCCCAGCATGGCAAGGAAGGCAATGCTCAGCATTACAAGGATCAGTTTTTTTCTTTCTACTTTATCTCCAAGCGGCACGGCAAAAAGCAGCCCGATCGTATAGCCGACTTGTGTGAAAGTAGCCAGGAGGCTGACGGTATTGTCCGGCACATTGAATGTGCGGCCGATCTCGGCGAGAAGAGGTTGGTTGTAATAAATATTTGCTACGACAAGGCCGCAGGTCACAGCCATCAGCATGGTGAGGGAGGAACTGATAGAGTGATGAAGGGGCCGTGGTGCTGAGGTATTCGCGGGTGTAGTCATAATCTGGGCGCAAAGTTAGGTGATATCGGCCGGGTCGATTGTTAGGACCGGAAATCTGAATATGGGAAAACTAGTTTATACCTGACATGGGTGGCGTGAAGCTCCCATGGATTGCAAGCCGTTCGTCAATGTCAAACAGGGTTGCTGACGAAAGACTTTCTTACCGTTCTTCCTGTCTTACCGGTTTATTTTGTACCGGTGAGGCGATAAGGGCGGTAAGGAAGTAATCAAGCTGATTTTTTATCCTGGATTGGTTTTTAGATTGAATTTAGCAGTGGAGAAATGAAACCTGCAGAATCTGCGGTAGTGCGTCGCTCAGTCCTACATCTGCACGTCATCACCTGATTTTGACAGTCCATCTGAGATAGGAACAGTTCATCTCAGCGTTCCCCGGCCTTGCCGGGTCAATGGCTATATTTGGTCAGCTGAACCACACACATGCGCTTCATTTTCCTTTCTATATCGCTTTTTCTCGTCTTGAGTGCCGGAGCGCAACTGCGCAAAGATTTTCTTTTCTCCAACCTTAGCAGCCGCAGCGGACTCGTTTCCGAAGAAACTGTCGCCGTGCAACAAGATAATGCCGGCTTTATCTGGATCGCCACTGTTGACGGACTTCAGCGATATGAAGGCCGCCGCTTACTCACTTTTCGCCACGATGAAAATGATACGGCATCCATTCCCAACGATAATATCGAAGAAATGAAACTCGATAGACAGAACCGGCTCTGGTTACTGTTCAACGAGAACAAGATCGGTTATATGAACCCGGTCGATCTTTCCTATCATGAAGTAACTGTACGCGCACCAAAAGATGTCCGCAATACCGCGATCAGCCAATTGATCGTTCATGACGATGGTAAAGTGATGCTCCTGCTTTATAAAGTCGGCGTGTTTATCTATGACGAAGCAAAAAAAGAATTCAACCAGGAGAAGCTGCCTATTCAATCTCCAAAGGGCTGGAGCCCGATCTATATCGCCAGTGACAGCATTCCTGGTATCTACTGGGTCACCTGTGATTCGGGTCTTGTGAAATATGATGCCCGGAAAAATATCATGTCCTACCGCGGCAACAACGCGGTCAACGATCCGCTGATCACTGCCGCAGGCGAACTCCGGTTTGTCACCTATCTTATGCCAGATCATTCAGGACGGATCTGGCTGATGGCTCACTCCGCTTCCGGTGTGCAAAGTCTTTTACTGGGCTATGATACCCGCACCAAAGAATTGAAAGACTGGAGCAGTGAGATCGCATCGATCAACTGCAATCCCAATCATCGTGTATTAAATGTCGTGGAACAGGCAGATGGAACGATCTGGGTGATGGGATTGAATATGTTTGCAGGTCTCAGCCAAGGAGCTTCCCACTTTGAACTGATCGAATCAAATCTTCCCGGCCCCTTTTCCATCCGCTATGATGCGGTAAGGAGTATTTATGAAGATCGCGAACATAATTTGTGGGTTTGCACCAACAAGGGTGTATTCAGGGTGAATCCATCACACCAGTTTTTTCATGCAGCGATCAACTCAAGACCCGGCGAAGGCAAATTACCATATCCGCAGGCTGTGTCAGGGATTTTGCAGGCTGCCGACGGCCAGGTGATCGTTGGCACAGCCGGTAACGGAATGTTTCGTTATGATAACAATATCACGCCTCTTCCTGCGAATTATATTACGCGATCGGCAAAAAATGATGAGAACATTTCCTGTTTGTTCCAGCAGTCAAACGGTGATATCTGGAAAGCAAGTGAGGATGCGAATATAAAACTGATCCACCGGTCCGGAACAATTGACAACATCACGCCTTTATCCCAGGCAACCGTGATCCGCCAGATCGCGGAAGATAAAGATGGTAATATCTGGATGGGGTCACACAGCGGGCGACTGGCGAAATGGGATCCGGCAACAAAAAAGCTCGTACCAATAACACGCTTCAAAAACCGTATCACGAGGATGATGGGTGATAACCGCGGAAATCTTTGGGTATGCGTGCTCCAGAACGGTGTATACAGGTTGAATATAAAAGACGGTACCATCGCTGAAAATTATACGACAGAAGGTCCTGCTCAGCGAAAACTCATATCCAATGATGTGTTTGATATGCTTCGCTACAGCGATAGTCTTTATATCATTGCCGGCGGCGGATTGAACCTGTTGAATATTTATACCAATACGATCTCAAAACTTCCTTCCACATCGGAGCTTCCTTCAAACATCGTTTGCAATATTATAAAAGACAGGTTGGGCTACTTATGGGTGACCACCCAAAGCGGTCTTTGCAGTGTGAATATGAGCACGCACGTAGTCACCAATTATAATGAACGCGATGGTGTACATACCAATTCTTTTATCCCCGCCACTTCTATTTTATTGAATGATGGGCGCATTGGCTTTGGCACGTCTCACGACTGGCTTTTATTTGATCCCGCGGTGATCGCCAAAAATAATCTTCATCTTCCGCCCGTTATCAATCTCACGCGCATTGGCGTTTTGGGAAAATGGATGAACCTCGATTCGCTCCGGCGCTTGCCTGCGCTCGATCTTACCTATGATCAGAACTCTGTGACACTTGAATTTTCGACGCTTACCTTCCAGAGCAGTTATGGTGTGTTTTATAAACTCGAAGGGTTGGATGACGACTGGCAGTTATCCCGTCAGTTCCATCAGGCGGTGTACAATTATCTTCCTCCCGGTGATTACACATTCAGCGCTTATTGTACAAATGCTGACGGCATCCCGTCGAGAAATGTGCTGGAGTTCAAAATACATATCAAACCGCCCTTCTGGAAAACCTGGTGGTTCCTCGGACTACTGGCGCTCGCTGGTATTTGTGTATTATATTGGTTTGATAAGATCCGTATGCAAAAGATCCGCGCGACCGAAAGCATCCGCACTCGTATCGCTACAAGTCTTACGGAAGATATGAGCAACTCCCTGAGTAATATCAATATCTCCAGCGAACTCGCAAAAGCCAAAGTTGATACCGATACGCAGCGTACAAAGGAATACATCGGACAGATCAGCGAGACGAGCAGCCGTATGGTGCAGGCGATGTATGACATGGTCTGGAGTATCAATCCCAACACAGATACGATAGCCGATACCATCGAGCGCATGAAAGTTTTTGCGGGCGAAATCGAAAGTTTATACCAGATCAATATCGGCTTTGATGTTGATCCCGCGGTAAAAGGCCTGCGTTTAAATATGGAACACCGCTACGAATTATTATCTGTATTCAAGGAAGCCGTCACCAATGCAGGCAAACATTCCTGCGGCAAACTGGTGGAAGTAAGTTTCCGCTACCGCAAATCAAAGCTGCTGATGATGATCGTTGATGATGGCAAAGGCTTCTCAATGGAAAATGTGATCATGCTGGGCCGTGGCCTTAGCGATATGAGAAGAAGAGCTTCAGCGATCAATGCCACATTTTACATCGAGTCAGAGATCAATACCGGCACCATTGTAAAGATGGAAGTTCCTGCACATCGCTGATGCGAAAGCCTGCTCTGAATCTCCCACTAATCGTTACTCAAACTCAGAATGGCGTAGTGTCCCGCGGATCACGCAGATCTTATCAGCTTGATAATTGAAAAGAGCTTATTTATGGTTATAATCCCTTATCAGCAAGCGCAGATCACGCAGATAAACTTCTGGTGACAGAGGCATATCTGCGTCATCTGCGACAACAAGCCACAAGATCTGCCAAATGATGTCTATTTCCCATAATCAAACTCATAAAATCTGCGTGATCTGCGGGCACCTTCCCCCGCAATAACAAAAAGCAAAGAACCGGGCAAATCAATATCCCAGCTCTTTGCTTTTATAAAACATTATTCGTGATCATCCGCGCTCATTCGCGCCACATTCGCGTTACTTGCCCATCCACTTTTTAAATTCCGTCACCTTCTCCCTGCTCACGATCGCTTCCTTATCTACCGGCGGATTTAAATGCAGTATCAGACGGTTGCCGAAGTAGTCGTGTATCTGGTCAATGCTGTTTACCGAAACATAGAATGAACGGCTGATCCGGAAATATTTTTCGGGGTCCAGCATTTCTTCCAGTTCATCCATGATATAGTCCACAACAAATTTCTTATTGTCGGTTGTTTTAAAGAAGTTAAGACGGCCATCGCTGTAGAAATACGCGATATCACTTACTTCCACGCTTACGAGCTTCTGAGCATGTTTTACCAGGAAGCGTTTGCGGTATTCTTTCGGCTGGAGTTTTTCCTGCAGTTGTTTTACCAGGCCTTCCACATTCAGTGGATCGCGGTCAGCGATATTTCCATAAAGGCTTTTCATGCCGCGGTATTTTTCCAGTGCACCGCGCAGATCTTCTTTCTGGATCGGTTTCAGCAGATAATCGACACTGCTTACCTTGAACGCCTTCAGTGCATATTCATCATAAGAAGTGGTGAAGATCACCGTGCTTTTGATAGCGGTGCGGTCAAATATTTCAAAGCTTTGCCCGTCGGCCAGCTCGATGTCCATAAGGATCACATCAGGGCTGTCATTGCTTTCAAGCCAGTTGACGGATGAGCGGATGCTGTCTGTTACGCCAACCACTTCGGCGGCTGGTTCTACGGTGGAGAGGGTTTTCTGGAGCTTTTTCGCCGCCAGTTCTTCGTCCTCGATGATCAATACTTTCATAAATGATGGTTTTTGGTTTTGATGACTCCAAGATAGCCCTGATATATGCGGAAAGGAATGGCATCCAGTTGGCCTGCCGGAAGGTGTGCATGAACTGTACTTAAACGCGAATGAACACGAATGGTCGCGAATGACAGCGAATAGTGTTCTATAGAAGGGGAGCAATTAATGAAGGATAAAAGAAGGGACTCCAGGATCCAATTTCAGGGCCCTCTGGTTTTTACAGGCGGCATTAGTGATCATCCGCGCTCATTCGCACCCGATTCGCGATTATTGGATGAGAGGCACCGCCACCGCAAACTCCTTCCCATCATCCCGCACCGTGATCTCTTCCTGCTTCATCAGGCGGTATTTATTTACGATATTGATCAGCCCGACACGATTGGATGATACCATCCTTTCCTTCCGCTGCAGGTTATTGCTCACCAGCAGCTTCCCGCTATTCGTCGTCATGATCAGGATCTTCAACGGCTGATCCTTTAAGATCATATTGTGCTTTACAGCATTCTCCACCAGGATCTGTAAGGTGAGTGGCGGTAACATATACACTAAAAACCGGTCGTTGATGCGTACTTCCATTTCAAGGCCATCGCCATAACGCGTTTTTAATAAATGGAAATAAGAGTAAATGAATTGCATTTCCGTATCGAGTGTGGTCAACCCATCTTCATTGGTCCTGAGCAGGTAGCGATATACTTTGCTCAGTTCATCCAGAAATTTTTCTGCTTTCTGTGGTTCATCACTGATCAGCGATGAAAGGGAGTTAAGACTATTGAATAAAAAATGCGGATTTACCTGTCCCTTTAAACCTTCCAGCTGGCTTTGCAGGTTTTCTTTTTTCAGCTGATCCGCTTCGTCCACCAGCTTTCTCCATTTTTCATAAAAAGACGCGCCTTCATTAAAGCTGGTCGCAAGCAGGTTGGTAACGATCGCGATCACCAGCATCCAGGGATAATTACCCATTTTCACTTGCAGTCCCATTATCCTGATATAATCGTATCCAAAAAATAAAATAGTAATGCCGATGATCGTGATCACAACATAGCAAAGGATTGCAATACCAATGCGTTTGAAGGTCTGACTGTATAAAGGAAAATGATTGGTAAGAATAACCGTCACCATGCTGCAAAGCGTGTAAAGTACCAATACCATGGCCATGGAGATCAGTGTGGGCCATAGGAAATGTTGCCAGCTGGTGAAATAAGCAGAGCCAAAGAGCATGCAGTTGAGTGCGAGCGCCACGGGTGGAATGATGATGGCGCCGATAAGCCGTTCCTTGCTGCTGTAATTCAATATCGTCATGTTGTACTAATTGTGGGTTATCTGCCAGAGCTTTAGCGAAGGCAGACCGTCCTTGCCCATAACCAACTCTAAGATATTGTTTCTGCGGTTCCGGCCACCATGCCGGGGGATAGATTGATGTTTATGAAGATAAACTGCGATTTTGGATGCCTAACCGGCTTTTTTCAACGGATGGATTTTGAAGAATCCCGTATGATCAGCTGGGGGGCAAGGATGGTAGTATTGAAATCCGTAACCGGATTTTTACTGCCGATCAGTTGGAGCAGGGAATCGGTAGCCAACTCGCCCATCTCAAACGCAGGCTGTTTAATAATAGACAGAGACGGGCCGGTCAGTTCAGTAAGATCCGAATTGGAAAAACCGATCAGCGCAATATCCTCCGGCACCCTGATCTTCCCGGCCTTCAGTATTCGCAAACACCCGGTGGTGAGCCTGTCAGATAAAGCGAGGATCGCATCGGGACGAACAGCCGCTTCCAGCATTTCTGCCATGACGTTTTCCACTTCAGATACCAGCAATCCGCCGTGTTCGCAGTATTTGATAAACTCATCTTTCTCCGTCAAACCGTGATCCGCCAGTGCGGCGCGATAACCTGCAAGACGATCTTTCGTGATAGACAGAACTGCATTATTCGCCACGGCGGCGATCTGCTTATAACCATTCTGTATCAGGTGGGCCGTGGCATCATACGCACCACGGTAATTGTCAACCGTGATCTTATGCGTATTCAGTTCCGGGTCAATCCGGTCAAAGAAAACGATCGGCAGCCCTCGTTCATACAATTCCCTGAAGTTGCTGAAATCACTTGTTTCAGCAGAAACTGATACGATCAACCCGTCAATTGAACGGGAGGTGAGATAATTAAGGTTGATCAGCTCCCGTTCATAAGATTCCCGGGTCTGGGAAATGATCACATTATAGCCATTGCGGTAAGCAACGGATTCAATGCCATCAATGGCCTGGGAAAAAAAGCTGTTGGCTATCTCCGCCACGATCACACCGATGGAGTTCGTTCTCCGCTCCTTCAAGCTTAGCGCGATCGGGTTTGGCTGGTAGTTGATCTTCTCCGCATAATCGAGTACCAGCTTCTTAGTTTCCGGGCTGATCTCATAGCTGTCGCGCAAAGCCCTTGACACAGTCGAGGTAGACAAGCCGAGGGCCTTTGCAATATCTTTAATCGTGACAGCTTCGAATCGCATGGTAATTGGTTTCAGCAGGTTTCCGTAGTTACCGGAAGAGTTTTAAAGGTAGATCATTTTATCCGGGAGCGATGGCAATTCTGGATGGAACGCATTGGGACATACGCCTGACGGAAGTAAATGAAGTTGACACTGATCGGTCATCGGCCATCGAACTGCTTGGCGTTATAACCAGCAAGTTGGGTTAGTAAGCTGCTGTTTTGTTCGTTCTTATCGTCTTTCCACCTTACCGGTAAAAATTAAACCGGTAAGACGGTAAGGAAGTCTGAAGAAAGCAACCTCATCTTCAGTTAATGTGTAAAAATGTCAATACATGACGGAGCTTAACTAAACGAAAATAGAGCGATGAAATGGTCGACAAGATGAATGACCTTCAGCCAAAAGGGAGGAAACCGGCCACCAGTCATCAGCCCTCGGTCATCGGTCATCAAACTGCCTGGGGTTATAACCAGCAAGTTGGGTTAATTACATGACAGCAAAAAACGTCCGCGGCATTATCCTGACAACAGTTTACTTTTTTATCGGGCATTAACAGAAAAGAAAATAATTTCGGCCCCAAATAAAATAGCATGAAAAGAAATTGGCTTGGCATTGTTCTTTTAAGTGGTGTTTTATCTGCCAATGCACAGTATTCCTGGAATAATTTGCCGAAGGCAGAAGAACCCGTTTTCAGGACCGATACATTTTCCATATTGAATTACGGTGCAAAATCCGACGGGTATTCACTCAACACAAGAAATATCAATGCAGCCATTCTTGATTGCAGCCGACAGGGTGGTGGCGTGGTACTGATCCCCGCAGGCTTATGGATGAGCGGCCCGATCCAATTGCGCAGCAATGTAAACCTTCACCTCGCCAGCGCTGCGATCCTGGTATTTACCACGGATAAATCGCAATATCCCCTGGTGGAAGGCGTATATGAAGGAAAACGGGCGGCAAGAAATCAATCACCCATTTCCGGCACCGGGCTTACCAATATCGCTATCACCGGTAAAGGCGTGATCGATGGGAACGGCGACGCATGGCGGGCCGTGGCAAAAAGCCAGCTTACCGGAAACCAATGGAATGAAAAAATAAGATCCGGCGGTGTATTAAACGACGATAGCACGGAATGGTATCCAAGTGAACAATTCAAACAGGCTAAGCTGCAAAATAAAAGCATGTTGCTGACAGATGGTAAGCAACCGTCCGACTTTGCGGATATGAAAGATTTTCTCCGGCCGAACCTGGTCGTATTAACTCAATGTAGTAAAGTGTTGCTGGAAGGAGTGACGTTTCAGCATTCACCTGCCTGGTGTATTCACCCGTTAATGTGCGATAATCTCACGCTTCGTGATCTGCTTGTTAAGAACCCGGAATATGCACAGAACGGAGATGGTGTGGATATGGAATCCTGCAAACTTTTTGTAGTGGAAGGTTGCACCTTTGATGTGGGCGATGATGCTATCTGTATCAAATCGGGTAAAGACGAAGAAGGCCGCAAACGCGGCATGCCAACCCAGTACGGAGTGGTGAGAAATAATCTTGTATACAAAGCGCATGGTGGATTTGTAGTGGGCAGTGAAATGAGTGGAGGCGCCAATAATATCTTTGTGTATGATTGTAATTTCATTGGTACAGAGAAAGGACTTCGCTTCAAATCGACACGTGGCCGCGGCGGGATTGTGGAGAAGATCTATGCACGTAATATCTATATGAAAGATATTACGCAGGAAGCGATCTTCTTTGATATGTATTACCAGGAAAAATTTGCAACAGACAGCGAACGCAATGAAAGCCCGGTTGTGAATGAAGGCACACCGATTTTCCGCGATATGCAATTCGATAAGATCGTTTGTAATGGCGCACAAAAAGGCATCTTTATCCGCGGCCTTCCTGAAATGCCAATACAGAATATCCGCCTGATCGATTGTATACTTACGTCGGAACTGGGCGCGGAACTGGTGGATGTTGACAGGGTTTCTATCGATATGGTTGAGCTGAATCCATCAAAAGTTGATCCGGTGATATCCATAACTAACGGAATGAATGTGCGTTTCGGCGGATTGATCTTTCCAAGCGCGGCAAAAGTGCTGTTGAAAGTGAGCGGTGAACGTTCAAAGGATATCGATATGAGTCATATGGGGATCACAAAAGGTTCAGAACGGATCGTAGTGACAGAGGGCGCGCCGGCAACGGCGGTGCTGCTGGATTAGAATCGGATAAGCGTAGGATCCCGCAGACGTGTCAGCCGGATCTTACGCCGACCTCCTGAAAAATATGCAGTACAGACAGTCCTCAGGAATTCTAAGTTGTTCTTTCCCCACTAATCTCTATCTTTCGGATTCAGATATACGAATGCCGATGAAACAACGTTCTCAGTTTTTGCTGCCCTTTATACTCGTCACGAGTTTATTCTTTCTCTGGGCTTTTCTTCACAACATTAATCCGGTCCTGATCCCTCACCTGAAAAAAGCCTGCAGTCTTACAGATACACAATCCGCATTTATCGATACCGCGGTTTATCTCGCTTACTTCCTCATTGCCCTTCCGGCAGGATGGTTTATGCATAAGTATGGGTATAAAAAAGGAATTCTCTGCGGACTGTTTTTGTATGGAGCGGGCGCGTTGCTTTTTATTCCGGCAGCATCTTCGAGGGAATATGTTTTCTTCCTGATCGCGCTTTTTGTGTCTGCTTCGGGCGCCACTTTCCTGGAGACCGTTGCTAATCCGTATATCACAAAACTCGGTGATCCTGATACTGCCACCCAGCGTCTGAATTTTGCACAATCATTCAATGGTCTCGGTGCTGTGCTTGCCCCGCTGGTAGGTTCACAGGTGATCCTCTCCGGTGTTGAATACACAAAAGAACAGTTGGCATCGATGAGCCCTGCGGAGCTCAGTGCCTATCTTGATAGTGAGGCTTCCACTGTAAAGGCGCCTTATCTGGTGATCGGTGTGCTGGTATTCGTATTGCTGCTGATCTTTGTTTTTACAAAACTGCCCGAGATAAAAGAAAAAGGATCTTCGGAGGATTTTTCTTTCGAAGATGGCAAAACAAACCAGCCGGTGTCTTCCTCCAACAGCAGATCGCCATTCCGTGTTTTCAGACATATTCATCTTACATGGTCGGTGATTGCGCAGTTCTTTTATGTGGCAGCGCAGACATGCGTTGGCAGTTTCTTTATCCGGTTTTCAAAATATGTAAATGATATTCCTGAAAAAAGAGCGGCCGTTATGTATGGTACGATCGCCATGGTTGGTTTTATGCTGGGAAGATTTTCCGGCACTTTCTTTATGAAGTTTATCAAACCTGCAAGATTGTTGCTGATCTATGCGGTGATCAATATTCTGTTGCTTTCCATCGCGATCACGGCAAAGGGCACTGTCGCGGTTTATACCCTGATGGCTGTTCCGTTCTTTATGTCCATTATGTTCCCAACGATCTTCTCCATGGGCATTACCGGTCTTGGGGAAGAATCGAAGATCGGCTCTTCATTTATCGTGATGTCAATTGTTGGCGGGGCCATCATCCCGCCGGTCATGGGGCAGGTATCCGATGCGACTGGTGGTAACATTCAACTGGCTTATGTTGTGCCGGCTGTTTGTTTTGTCGTGATCGCTTTATTCGGATACAGGTTCAGAAATCTTTCAGCCAACGTACAAAACGCACATTGAGATGAAACGATACTGCCTTGCGCTGGATCTGGTGGACGATGCCGAAAAGATTGCGCAATATGACGCGTATCACCTGCAGGTCTGGCCGGAGATCATCCAAAGCATCAGGGATTCCGGTATAGAACAGATGGAGATCCACCGGTTTGGCAACAGATTGTTCATGATCATCGATTCGGCAGATGCATTTACCTTTGAGAAAAAAGCAGCTGCTGATTCCGCAAATGCAAAAGTGCAGGAGTGGGAGCAACTGATGTGGGATTACCAGCAAGCCATACCCGGCAGCAAGCCGGGAGAAAAATGGGTGCTGATGAAAGAGATATTTAATTTGAATAAGATGGTAAAGTGAATAAAGCCGTTCATTTTCTATCATCTTAGTTTTATAAAATAAAAACATGTTTGATCTCAGTAATAAGACCGCCATCATAACCGGCGGCGGCAGTGGCATCGGCAGGGCAATCTCCTTGTTATTCGCCAAACAGGGTGCTAATACATTTATCCTTGATTATGACAAAAAAGCTGCAGCAGATGTTGCGGCCGAAGCGGTGAAAGCGGGTGGACTCGCCACTGCTGTTGCGTGTGATGTAAGCAATCAGCAACAGGTAAAGGAAGTGGTTGCTTCTATTGTTGCCACGGCAGGAAGTGTGCAATTGCTGGTGAATAATGCAGGTATTGCACATGTGGGCACGGTAGAGACCACTACGGAAGATGATTTCAACCGCCTGCTGTCAGTGAACGTCCGCGGCGTATATAATTGTCTTCATGCGATCATTCCTTACATGAAATCCGGTGGTGCGATCCTTAACATGGCATCGATCGCTTCTTCCGTTGGCCTGCCCGACCGGTTCGCCTATTCAATGACGAAGGGGGCTGTTGTCGGCATGACCCTTTCCATCGCACGCGATTATATTTCGCAGGGCATCCGTTGCAATTGCATTTCCCCGGCCCGCGTGCATACGCCGTTCGTGGATGGGTTTATTTCCAAAACCTATCCCGGCAGGGAAAAAGAAATGTTCGAGAAATTATCCAAAACCCAACCGATCGGCCGCATGGCAGAGCCACATGAGATCGCACATCTTGTGCTGTATCTCTGCAGTGATGAAGCGTCGTTCATTACTGGGTGTGATTATCCGATTGATGGGGGATTTATTAAATTAAATAACTAGTCCGACACCAGATCGATGGCTGATGGCCGAATGGCGGTTGGCCGAATATAAAGTTCGCATGATTTCAAAAGAATGATGACTCCGCCAACGGCCATTCGGCCATCAGCCATCGAACAAAGTAAGTAAGCTAACAATTTAAATAGTAGACAATGAAACTGATTCGTTTCGGTGAAAAAGGAAAAGAAAAACCAGGTATTGTTATCAATGATGAAATGTATGATCTGTCCTCGGTAGCAAAGGATTTTGATGAGCATTTTTTTGCAAATGATGGACTGGCTACATTAGTCAAAACGGTGGATGGAAATGTGAGCGGGTTTCCGAAAGTGCCGGTTGGAACAAGATTGGGCGCGCCCATTGCCCGTCCCTCGAAGATTGTTTGTATCGGGTTGAACTATGCTGATCATGCGAGAGAAACCGGAGCAACGCCACCGGCAGAGCCGGTGATCTTTCTGAAATCAAGTACGGCGATGGTTGGTCCGTTTGACAACATTGTTATTCCGCGTGATTCGGTGAAAACCGACTGGGAAGTGGAACTGGCCGTAGTGATCGGCAAAGAAGCGAGCTATGTGGAAGAAAGCGAAGCACTGAATTACGTTGCCGGTTATTGCCTGCACAATGATGTAAGCGAACGGGAGTTTCAACTGGAGAGAGGCGGTACATGGGATAAAGGAAAAGGCTGCGACACGTTCGCACCGGTAGGCCCCTGGCTGGTGACGGCCGACGAAGTGAAAGACATAAACAATCTACGTCTCTGGCTGAAAGTAAACGGGAAGATGATGCAGGATGGGAACACATCCAATTTCATATTCAATATCCCACACGTGATCGCTTATGTAAGCCGTTTCATGACCCTGCTGCCTGGCGATATTATCTCAACCGGAACACCAGCTGGTGTCGGTCTTGGTTTTAATCCTCCGGTATACCTGAAGCCCGGTGATGTAATTGAATTAGGAATCGATGGTTTGGGTGAATCAAAGCAAACCTGCGTGGCGTATGCTAAAAATTGATGCACATAATCACTTCTGGAAATTTGATCCGGTAAGAGATAGCTGGATCAATGACGAAATGAAGATCATTCAGCGTGATTTCCTTCCGGAAGATTTTTATCCGGTGTTGAAAGCGCATGGATTTGATGGCTGTGTGGTCGTACAAAGCGATCAATCGGAGCTGGAAAATGAATTTCAGTTGAACAATGCCGTTGCCAATCCATTCATAAAAGCAGTTGTTGGCTGGATCGACCTGCGTGATAATGCGATCGAAAAAAGATTGGAATATTATCAGTCTTTTTCTTTACTGAAAGGTTTCCGTCACGTTTTGCAAGGGGAACAGGACCGTTCGCTGATGTTACGCCCGGCATTCAAGAATGGAATAAGTCTGTTGAGAAAATACGGATTCACCTATGATATCCTGATCTTTCCTGATCAACTGAAATATGCGCAGGAACTGGCGGCCGCATTTCCCTATCAGAAATTTGTGATCGATCATATTGCCAAACCATTGATCAAAACAAAAGAAGACGGAAGCTGGCATGAAGACATCCGCACAATCGCAAAACAGGAGAATGTTTATTGCAAGATTTCCGGGATGGTCACAGAAGCAGATTGGAATAACTGGAAGAAAGAAGATTTTCATCCATATATCGATACCGTCGTGGAAGCATTCGGCACAAAACGGATCATGTACGGAAGCGACTGGCCGGTTTGTAAAGTAGCCGCTTCGTATACTGACATGCTTGATATTGTAAAAGACTATTTTTCGAAATTTTCATCAGACGAACAGGCGGATTTTTTTGGAGGGAATGCCTGCACATTTTATAACATTCAATAAAAGAAAATGGACCTGCAATTAAAAGATAAAGTGGTGATCGTAACAGGGGGAGCAAAAGGGATCGGCGAAGCGATCGTAAAAGTGCTGGCTGGTGAAGGTGCCATTCCGGCGATCGTCGGAAGAAATGAAGAAGATAATAAAGCACTGCTTGCAGAAATAGAAAAAGCCGGGGGTAAAGGTATGCAGGTCGTTGCCGAGTTATCGGAACCGGCTGAATGCGGTAAAGCCGTGGAGCAGATCTTACAACAGCTTGGCCGTATTGATGGATTGGTCAACAACGCCGGTGTGAATGATGGCGTGGGCTTGGAGAATGGTGATTATGAAAAGTTCATGGCGAGCATTCATAGAAATCTCGTGCATTATTATCTGATGGCTCATTATGCGTTACCCGAGTTAAAAAAGAACAAGGGGAGTATTGTAAATATCACATCCAAAACGGGGATCACCGGTCAGGGAAATACTTCGGCTTATGCTGCCGCCAATGGTGGCCGCAATGCGCTGACAAGAGAATGGGCTGTTGAGTTGCTGAAATATGGCATCCGTGTGAATGCGGTTGTGGTGTCTGAGTCCTATACACCTGCCTATGAAAAATGGATCAGAACTTTACCGGATCCAGCCACCAAATTAAAAGAAATCGAATCAAAAATACCCTTGGGCAACCGGATGACCACGCCGGAAGAACTGGCCAATACCGTTGCCTTTCTGTTATCTGAAAAATCAAGTCATACAACCGGGCAACTGATCTATGTAGATGGAGGATACGTGCACCTTGACCGGGCGCTTGCGAATGCGTAGAAAAGGTTCCAGGGGTTTCAGAGGTTTCATAGGTTTCATAGGTCCCAGAGGTTCCAGAGGTTCCGACAGCCGAAAACTTCTTGAACCTCTGAAACCCCTGGAACCTTCCGAAAACACTAAGTAAAAACGATAAACAATGAAATACCTCATGCTCTTTGCAGCCTTATCAGTACTGTCATTTACAAAGCCGGTAAAAAAGAATAAGGTGATTTTCTTTGGCGATTCTATTACGCAGGCTGGTGCAAATCCCGGCGGATATATTGTGAAGATGGATAGCATTATCCGCAAGGAAGGTCTGGGCGAATCATTCGAACTGGCGGGAGCAGGCATCGGAGGAAATAAGGTATACGATCTTTACCTCAGAATGGAAGAGGATGTGCTGGCGAAAAATCCTGACATTGTATTTATTTATGTAGGCATTAATGATGTTTGGCATAAAAGCTCTTCCGGTACAGGTACTGACGCGCCAAAGTTCATCGGCTTTTATAAAGCGATCATAAAAAAACTGCAGAGCAAGAATATCAAAGTAGTGGTGTGCACTCCGTCTGTGATCGGTGAGCGTAACGATTATTCAAATGAACAGGATGGTGATCTCAATTATTACAGCAATATCATCCGCAATATTGCGAAAGAACAAAATCTCCCGCTTTGTGATCTTCGTAAAGCGTTTGTTGAGTATGAGAAAGCGAATAACCCGGCAAACCAGGAAAAAGGAATTCTTACAACGGACCGCGTGCATTTGAATGATGCAGGCAATCTCTTTGTAGCAAAAGAAATGTGGACGATCCTGAAGACAATGAAATAAAGAGCAACAACGCCAATCCGGGTGCATTGGACCGGATCTGCAGGCCCGTATAAAAATAGCTGTACTGTCTGTCATACTTTCTTACCGCTCTCCCATCTTACCGGTCAAATAAAACCAGTAACCGGATGAAGTAACCGCAATGGATGCGCAGGAAGGCGTATGGTGTTTTTGCAAAAGAAAATTAGAGATCTCACTGATGGTGACATGCCTACCATAGATGTTAGCTGTGATCTCAAGGCGATCAGTAAAGCATTTCATTAGCTGGCTCAGGAAGCCGTTGAGTACTTGTCGGCTTACAGAAAGAACTTTCAGTTTAGTCACCCGGATTTCATAAACCCGAATTTGATCTCATGTGGCCGCAATTGCCAGGATAAATTTCCACCATGTGCCAGGCACCATGCCGTCAACTGGCGTTTCTGTGGCCTGTATTACCCACTTGGCCGGCTTTGAGGAGGGAAAGAAATTTTAAGAACTGTTTAGGTTTTAATATTCTGATAATCATATAAATATATTATTTATTGAGTCCCGGTTTGCCGGTCCTTTGAAAAAAATGCAATCGGTTTCATTTTTCATTAAATGATATGCCGTAAGTTCGGTCCTCCTACGCTCCACTTTGGCGGACATTATCCGCTTCAACCCTGAACAAAAGTTGCATAGGCGAAAAAACCGACTAATTATGCTGTTGCTTGGCCTTGACATAGGTACTTCTTCGATAAAAGCCTCAGTGGTGGATGCCGCCACCCGTCAGTTGCTGGCGTCCGCTCAATATCCGGAAACGGAATCCGGGATCAGCTCGCTGCAACCCGGCTGGGCTGAACAGTCGCCTGAAATGTGGTGGGAGCACGTGCAACTCGCGATCCTCAAGTTACATGCACAACGTCAGTATGACCCGAAGGACATCAAAGCCATTGGTATTGCCTACCAGATGCATGGACTGGTATGCGTGGATAAAGAGCAAAACGTTCTTCGCGACAGCATTATCTGGTGCGATAGCCGCGCAGTAGAACTCGGCAATAAAGCATTTGACTCGATCGGTAAAGAAAGAGCATTGCTGCACCTGCTGAATTCGCCCGGCAACTTTACCGCCAGCAAGCTGGCCTGGGTAAAACAAAACGAACCGGCCCTGTATGAAAAGATCGATCATATCATGCTGCCCGGTGATTTCATCGCGATGAAACTTACCGGTGATATCACCACCAGTATCTCTGCATTGTCGGAAGGCGTGTTCTGGGATTTCCAGGAACATGAACTGTCCAAAGACGTTTTCAATTATTATGGTATCGATACATCTTTTATACCTCCGATAAAAGATGTATTTACTGATCATGGAAAACTGACGCAGGCTGTTGCCACTGCACTTTCACTTACGCCCGGCATTCCGGTTACGTACAAAGCAGGTGATCAGCCAAACAATGCATTGTCATTGAATGTGCTTAATCCCGGTGAGGTAGCGGCTACGGCAGGAACCAGCGGTGTGATCTATGCAGTGAGCGATCAGCTTACCTATGATAATGAATCACGCGTAAATACATTTGCGCACGTCAACTATACTTCTTCGCAAAAGCGGCTGGGCGTTTTACTGAACATTAACGGTACCGGGATTCTTAACCGCTGGATCAAAAATATTACCGGAGACAGAGCTGATTATCGCCAGATGAATGAAGCCGCTGCAGCTATTGCCCCTGGCAGCGAAGGCATATTCATTCTTCCGTTTGGCAACGGTGCCGAGCGTATGCTGAATAACAGAACGGTGGAAGCCCATATCAACAACGTTAACTTCAATATTCATCATACGGCTCATTTGTATCGCGCCGCACAGGAGGGGATCGCATTTGCTTTCCGCTATGGATTGGATATCATGCGGAGCAATGGCATCAATCCCGGCGTGGTGCGTGCGTCAAAAACAAATATGTTCCTGAGCGAAGTATTTGCGCAGGCATTTGTAAATGCAACGGGGTTGACAGTGGAATTATATCATGGTGATGGAAGCACAGGTGCTGCGATCGGCGCAGGTTTAGGCGCCGGTATCTATAAAACTCCCAAAGAAGCATTCGATCATTTTAAACCATTATATACTGCTGAACCATCCCCCCGGCTGACGCAAACTTATGACGGGTTATATGCAGGATGGAAAACAATTTTGATCAATCAACTTAATCAACAATAAACTATCAAGATGAATGTGATAAAAGGAAGTAAGGAATACTTTAAAGGAATCGGACAGATCAGGTATGAAGGCCGTGATACAGACAACCCGCTGGCATTCCGCTGGTATGATGAGAACAGATCAGTGGCTGGTAAAACGATGAAAGAATATCTGCGCTTCGCCTGCGCTTACTGGCATAGCTTCAACGGCAGCGGCGCTGATCCCTTTGGTGAGCGTACCCATATTTTCCCGTGGGACGAAAATAAGGATGTATTGCAGCGCGCAAAAGATAAGGCAGATGCTGCGTTTGAATTCATCACCAAAATGGGCTTGCCATACTATTGTTTTCATGATGTGGATGTGATCGATTATGGAAATGATATTGCGGAGAACGATAAACGTCTTCAATCGATCACCGCTTACCTGGCTCAGAAGCAAAAAGAAAGCGGTGTAAAATTGCTTTGGGGCACAGCCAATCTCTTCAGCCATAAACGTTACATGAATGGCGCATCCACCAATCCCGATTTTCATGTGCTCGCGCATGGCGCCGCCCAGGTAAAAGCTGCGCTTGACGCAACGATCGCACTGGATGGTGAGAATTACGTATTCTGGGGCGGACGCGAAGGGTACATGAGTTTGCTGAATACAGATATGAAACGGGAGAAAGATCATCTCGCGCGTTTTCTCCAGACCGCCCGTGATTATGCCAGGAAAAACGGATTTAAAGGAAAATTCTTTATCGAACCAAAACCCTGCGAGCCAAGCAAGCATCAATACGACTATGATTCGGAAACGGTGATCGGCTTCCTGAGACAACATGATCTGCTCGAAGATTTCAGCCTGAATATCGAAGTAAACCATGCCACACTTGCTGGTCATACCTTCACCCACGAATTGCAGGTTGCAGCTGATACAGGACTTCTCGGCAGCATCGATGCCAACCGCGGCGATTATCAGAATGGCTGGGATACCGATCAATTTCCCAACGATATCAATGAACTGACCGAAGCCATGCTGATCATCCTTCAGGCCGGAGGTTTCAAAGGTGGTGGCATCAACTTCGATGCAAAGATCCGCCGTAACAGCACCGATGCGGAAGATCTGTTCTACGCGCATATCGGAGGAATGGACACTTTCGCGAGAGCATTGATAACAGCGGAAGCCATCCTGGAAAAATCCGATTACAAAAAGATCCGGGCTGACCGTTATGCAAGCTATGACAGTGGTAAGGGAGCGGAGTTTGAAGCAGGCAAGCTGTCTCTCGAAGATCTCCGGGACTATGCAATAAAAAACGGAGAACCAAAGGTAGTAAGCGGTAAGCAAGAGTACCTCGAAAACCTTGTTAACAGGTTCATCTGATACACGGATTTTAGGACGCGGATTTCGCGAATTATTTGGTGCAAAGTGTACTAACCAGGCATACAGGTTATCAATTGAGGTGGGTTTGTCAGGACCTGCAGCAAAAGTCAGATGAATTTACCCCCTGTAGTACGCCAATTCGCGAAATCCGTGTCTCAACATCCGCGACTTATTTGGTGCAAAGTGTACTAACCAGGCATACAGGTTATCAATTGAGGTGGGTTTGTCAGGACCTGCAGCAAAGGTCAGATGAATTTGCCCCCTGTAGCATGCCAATTCGCGAAATCCGTGTCTCAACATCCGCGACTTATTTGGTGCAAAGTGTACTAACCAGGCGTACGGGTTATCAATTGAGGTGGGTTTGTCAGGACCTGCAGCAAAGGTCAGATGAATTTACCCCCTGTAGTACGCCAATTCGCGAAATCCGTGTCTCAACATCCGCGAATCTATTTTACGTATCTTGTCCCAATTAGGTCTTTTACCAGAAATTCCGTACCTATGCAATAAGTGTTTATATGACACGTAATTTTACTGTGTTCCTGAAGACCGCAAACGACATTGCTCAATACCGAAAAACAACTTTTAAAAATTAAACAGCTTGCTGTATGAATGCCCTCTCCACGAAGGACTACCTGGTTTTCCTGATCTACTTTATTATCGTTGCCGGCTATGGATACTGGATCTATCGTAAGAAGAAAAAAGCCAGTGTGTCAGCATCCCACGATTACTTTCTTGCTGAGGGTTCACTGACCTGGTGGGCGATCGGTGCATCATTGATCGCGTCAAATATCTCGGCGGAGCAGTTCATTGGTATGAGTGGTAATGGTTTCACCATGGGTCTCGCCATCTCCACTTATGAGTGGATGGCCGCAGCAACCCTCGTGATCGTTGCGATCTTCTTCATCCCGGTATATCTGAAGAATAAGATATACACGATGCCACAGTTCCTTTCCCAGCGCTATAACAGCACCGTGGCAATGATCATGGCGGTGTTCTGGTTATTATTATATGTGGTCGTAAACCTGACTTCTATCCTGTTCCTCGGTGCTCTTGCGATCAGCAGTATTTCCGGGATCAGCTTCACTGCCTGTATGATCTTCCTTGCCGTCTTCGCCATCATCATCACCCTCGGTGGTATGAAGGTGATCGGTTATACGGATGTGATCCAGGTGTTCTTCCTGATCCTCGGTGGTCTGGTGACAACTTACCTCGCATTGGATCTTGTTGCAAAACACTATGGAGGCAGCGGTGTAGTCGAAGGTTTTAAAATGATGACGAAAAATGCGGATGAACATTTCCACATGATCTTCAAAAAAGATAACCCGAACTATATGAGCCTGCCGGGTCTCACTGTGTTGGTTGGCGGTATGTGGATCGTGAACCTGAACTATTGGGGTTGTAACCAGTACATCACACAACGTGCACTGGGAGCAGATCTGAAGACTGCACGTTCAGGTATCCTGTTTGCCGCGTTCCTGAAATTGCTGATGCCGGTGATCGTGGTATTGCCTGGAATCGCAGCGTATGTGTTGTACCAGAATGGTTACTTCCAGCAGGAAATGCTGGTGAATGGTGAACTTACGCAGGATAAAGCTTACCCCGTATTGCTCAACCTCCTGCCTTCCGGTCTGAAAGGTCTTGCCTTTGCAGCACTGACGGCTGCGGTGGTTGCATCACTTGCTGGTAAAGCGAATAGTATCGCCACCATCTTCACGCTCGATATCTATAAAAAGAAGATCAATGTGAATGCGGATGAAAAGAAAATGGTTTGGGTTGGCCGCACAACAGTGGTCGTTGCCATGCTGCTCGCCATCATTATTTCTCCATTCCTCGGTATTGATAAAAAAGGTGGTTTCGAATTTATCCAGGAATATACAGGATTTGTATCTCCGGGTATCTTCGCCATGTTCATCCTTGGTTTCTTCTGGAAGAAAACTACTTCGAATGCTGCCTTGTTCGCAACGATCGGCGGTTTCATCATGTCGGTTATCCTTAAGGTATTGCCAACATGGATGAACCTGGAATTTTTAAGTCCGCTTGGCTTCTCCAAACTGGTTACGTTGAAAGACGGCACACAGGTTTATGAAATTCCGTTCCTTGACCGTATGGGCTTTGTATTTGTTATCAGCGTTATCTGCATGGTCATTATCAGCCTTATTGAAAATAAAAGAGGTGTACAGACCAAAGGCCTGGAAGTGGATTCCAAAATGTTCAAAATGTCTCCGGGTTTCCTTGCCGGTTCATTGATCGTTTGTGGTATCCTTACAGCGTTGTATACGATCTTCTGGTAATAGATCTGATCTTTTTATAAAAGGCCCTTACGTTCCGGCGTAAGGGCCTTGCTTTTGGTAAGTAAAAAGTAAAAAGTAAAAAGTAAAAAGTAAAAAGTAAAAAGTAAAAAGTAAAAAGTAAAAAGTAAAAA
>QFQQ01000052.1 GCA_003243445.1 Citrobacter freundii | reverse complement strand
TTCTTTAGTCACCGTCATCTTAAGGACTGGTGGAGGAGGTCAGTCCTTAAGGGGCGGTGCCTTTTTTTATTATTTGTTGGAAATTAAAAAAATGAAGAAAATGGAAACAGAATGGATGAAAAATAGAAATAAAAGAGAAGCTGAAAACGAAACGTTGAAAATGGCGGATGGTTTGTCGTGCAACGGATTTCGGAAAAAAGAAAGGAAAGAAATTTGCGATCGCAGTATCGTGCTGATTGTCGTTCGATCGCAATTTGCGTCGCAAATCCTGCGATTCGCAATCTGATTTTTGCGTGCGCAGTTTTAATGCGCAGTGAAACTGCGACCGGCAGTCGTGCCGGCTAGCGGTGTTTGCGCAGTTGAGACTAAACTCTCAATAATATTCAACTCCTACCCCATCCCTCCGTTCCATCCGACCAACTCCCATATGATCAAATCCCCAAAAGCAAAAGGCCACTGCTTTCGCAATGACCTTCTGAAATCTTTTTCTGGACGGTAAAAAGAAGAAGTTGACCGATATTGGATTTGGTTTTTTAGGATTTAATTGGAACAGGCTTTTCGGTTGATATTGGATAGATTGATATGTGCTATCAATCAACTTCTGATACAAACATAAAGCCTTTCACATTGATTACCAAGAGAAAAAATACCCGTTATCGCCTGTAAAAATACGATCCGCATAAATCAAACGTTTGCATAGCCCGTTATTCGGGTACGGACACGGAATTTTTCAAAAAAGTTTAAAGTCGATGGACCGCTGTCTCTATTTTTTAAATGGAAACCATTACAATTCTTCATGGCATAGAACTCTTTGCAAGAAGACATGAAGCTGTGTTCATCTTACCATCAAAGAAAAGTCGTTCGAAAGTTATCGGACCAGTTGTCCCCTTTCGCCACAACAGCCACTTAACACCCATACTCCAATAAACGTCGGTCCAGCAGCAACCTGCCATATATCTGCCACCAGTGTCCTTCCTTTACCGCATCAGCTTCCCTTTACATGTGATCGATACGCTCACTCTACTCCGGCCCCTGATTTGATAGAGTCATTATATGGCATTAACTACCTACCGAAAGAAACGAAGCTTTGCCAATACCCCGGAACCCCAGGGCGGGAAGGCAGACGCAAAAAGCCTCAGGTTCGTGATCCAAAAACACGATGCCTCGCATTTACACTATGATTTCCGCCTGGAAATGGATGGTGTATTGAAAAGCTGGGCCGTTCCCAAAGGCCCGTCGACAGATCCATCAAATAAGCGGCTCGCAATGATGGTGGAAGATCATCCGTATGACTACAGGAATTTCGAAGGCACTATACCAAAAGGACA
This sequence comes from Citrobacter freundii, assembly GCA_003243445.1. Classification (GTDB taxonomy): domain Bacteria; phylum Bacteroidota; class Bacteroidia; order Chitinophagales; family Chitinophagaceae; genus Terrimonas_A. The sequence goes on along the minus strand of QFQQ01000052.1, from coordinate 42,147 downwards.
ATACGGCGGCGGTACGGTCATCGTTTGGGACGAAGGGACCTACGAACCGGCAGAAGGCGAGTTCAATAGCAAAGCTGCAAAAGAGAAAAGCCTTTTACAACAATTGAAAAAAGGAAAGATCGTCATTCAACTGCATGGTCAAAAACTAAAAGGCGAGTACGTCCTCGTAAAATCATCTTACCAGGGTGAAAACTCATGGCTGTTGATGAAAGCAAAGGATAAATATGCAAGACCGACCGATGTTACTAAGAAAGGCCGGTCTGTACTGTCCGGCAAAACAATTGATGAAATGGAAAAGAACCCTGAAAGAGTATACGGTAAGGCGAAAGCTCCCCGCAAAACGGATAAACCGGCAAAAAAAGCGGTGAAGAAAGCAGCGCCATTAAAAAGGAAACAGGCAGGTAAAAAGGCTGCCTTCCCGCGCCACTTCTCTCCCATGCTTGCCACCTTGGTTGATAAAGTGTTTGATGAGCCTGGCTGGCAATATGAGATCAAATGGGATGGATACCGCGCGGTCGCCTTGATGAATGGTAAAACAACAAGCCTGCTATCCCGCAACGATAAATCATTCAATGAGAAATTTTACCCCATATATGATGCAGTGAAAGCCTGGGGCATTCGCGCCGTGGTTGATGGAGAGATCGTCGTCATCAATGATAAGGGGCAATCTGATTTCAACAGTCTGCAAAACTGGCGGAGCGAAGCTGATGGATCATTATTCTATTATGTATTCGATATTCTATGGCTTAACGGATACGATCTCACCGGCCTTGAGCTACAGGAACGCAGAGAAATACTCCGCGCAAATCTTCCGCCGGAGGGCAACATCCGGATGAGCGAGACCTTCGATACGTCCGCTACTGAATTGCTTACCGCCGCAAGCAAAATGGGCCTCGAAGGCATCATGGCAAAACGCTCCGATAGTTTATATACTCCCGGCATCCGTACGCGTGAATGGCTAAAAATAAAAACCAGCCTCCGGCACGAAGTAGTGATAGGAGGTTTTACAAAAAATGAAGGGTCAGGCAAGCAATTCAGTTCGCTGCTGGTCGGTGTTTTTGAAAATGGGAAACTTCAATATACCGGGAAGATCGGCACAGGGTTCAATGACGAGCAACAAAAAGAAATGATGCAATCATTCAAGCCGCTGATCACCTCAAAGTCTCCATTTAATACAGAACCTGACATCAACAAGCCTTCCCGCTTCAGACCCGATCCGCCGAAGGCGAGGGCTACCTGGCTGAAACCGAAACTGGTTTGCGAAGTAAGCTATCGCGAAATAACCAGCGATGGCGTGATGCGGCACCCTTCATTCGAAGGAATGCGTGAAGATAAAAAAGCTAAAGATGTGAAGAGAGAAACGCCCATTACCAGGGAAAACATTGCAAAGAAAACAAAACCCCGTGCAACTGTAAAAACAACTGATCATAACCTTGCAGCTAAACCAGGCAAAGCAGGACGTAAAACCTTATTGAATCCAACGGACAAATCACAGGCCAGAAAGGTCAACGGACAGGAATTGCAATTTTCTAATCTCGACAAGATCTATTGGCCAAAAGAAAAACTTACCAAACGCGATCTTATCAATTACTATTATCAGATCGCACCGTTTATACTTCCCTACCTGAAAGGAAGACCTGAATCATTAAACCGTTTTCCCAATGGCATCAATGGTAAAAGCTTTTACCAGAAAGATGTGACAGGAAAGATCGCCGACTGGATCGATACATTTCCCTATAAAAGCCAGGACGAAGATCAGCAGAAAAATTACATGATCTGTAATGATGAAGCTGCATTACTTTATATGGCCAATCTGGGTTGCATAGAGATCAACCCCTGGAGCAGCAAGGTCGACAATCCCGAAAATCCCGATTGGTGCATCATCGATCTTGATCCCGGAAAGAAAACCGCTTTTGAAGAGGTGATCGATGCTGCCCGCGTAACATACGAAGTGCTGGACACTGCAGGCATTCCCTCCTATCCCAAGACTTCCGGTTCAACCGGTATGCATATTTATATTCCGCTTGGTGGATTGTATACCTATGAGCATTCGAAGGAATTTGCAAGATTGATCGTTACGATCGTTCATCACCAGATTCCCGAATTCACCAGCATAGAGCGGACCGTATCCGCGAGAAAAGGAAAGATGTACCTTGACTTTTTGCAGAACCGCCCGCAGGCCACACTTGCCGCCCCCTATTCCGCAAGACCAAAACCTGGCGCCACCGTTTCCATGCCATTGCGTTGGGATGAAGTAAAGAAAGGTCTTTCAATCCAGGACTTCACCATTAAAAACGTTCCTGGTTTGTTACAAGAACGGGGTGATCTGTTTAAGCCGGTATTGGGAAAAGGAATCAATATGTCCAGCGCGATAAAAAAGCTTGAACAGATATAACCCGGAGTTTATGAGTTTGAGGTCCGACTGTTCAGTTCAACATATTGCTGTTTGGTAAAAATGGTTATTAACTTAATGATCAGAGGGAAATTTCTGGTCTTTCTTCGAATGCCGAGGAAAACTTCCCTGTCATCCCGCGTCCCGGATCAATATCCGTGATAAACTGCTGACCTCTGGAGCATAACAAACCTGAACGACGCAGACCCGTGGCAACTTCTAAACCTTGAATCATCGGATCTTAAAATCACCCTGCAATTCATACGCACATTCCTGCACTTCATACATCTCTTCGCTTTTTATGCAACGTTTGCTTCGTTTTCTTTGTAAGCGTTACAAACATTTACCATGAAAATTCTCTTTATCTTTTCTTTCACACTTGTCACGCTGGCCTCATGCAGCAAGCGGGATGTGCCGGCTATTCCTGTTAAACCTCCCGTTAACGATTATCCTCAGATGATCGTGACGGAATTGAATGATCTTGAAGTTGAACACAACAAATCTCAACGGGTGGATCTTGATCATGACGGCGTATTCGATATCACATTCGCTGTATGGTATATCGGAAATCCTAACGAACACGAAGATGAGCTGCTGTATTTTGCGGCTTCCGGTACCGAGTCTGCATTGATGATGGGTGGTGAAAATGATTCACCGCGCTTCAGTAAAAACGATGTGATCGCACCGGAACCAACTGCGGGCTATGAATGGTATATAGTATCCCAGGCCGAAATGGCTAAAAAGAACATTGGCTTTGTTGGTCAGCCATATTGGGAAAAATCATGGAAGGATGCCAGCCATAAATTTCTCGCCATACGTGTTCAGCGGAACGCTCAATGGTATTACGGCTGGGTGGAAGTGTCCATGGATACGAACAAATCCAGGTTGATCCTGCACAGAGCAGGCATCAGCAAGGTCGCTGATAAAGCAGTGAAAGCAGGTGTGTGATAATCTGAGGTTGATTAAAGTGAATCACTTTTATTTATAACTTACTGGCAACAGGAAGCTGCAAAATAAAAGTGGTTCCTTTATTTGCATCCGAGTCAACTTTGATATCGCCCTTATGTAGTTTAATGATCCGGCTGGCAAGTGAAAGACCCAGGCCAAACCCACCAATAGATCTTGTTTCTTCCATCCTGTAAAATGGCTGGAAGATATTTTCAACTTCACTTTCAGGAATACCCGGTCCATTATCAATAATGTGAACGATAAAGTGATCCGGTGTTACCATCAGGATCAGCTCAGCCCGATGATCGGGTGAATATTTACATGCGTTGACTGCGATGTTGCGGAAGGCAGTAAACAGCAATTCCTCATTACCAAATACCAATAGCATGTCCTCCTCTTCCGGGAAATTATTGAACTGAAGGGAAACGGAAAAACTTGCATCCTGTTTTTGAATAGACCCGGGGATCCTCATGAGCACTTCGTCTATTCTTACAAGATCAATATTGAGTCCGCCAGGATTTCCGGAGGCAGTTGCGAATTTGAGCAGCGTTTGCACAAGATTGTTCATATGATGAACATCTTTCACCACCTCCTGCATTACTTTCCTGTATTCCTCTTCGCTGCGCTGACGCTGCAATGATACTTCAAGCTGGCTGGAGATCAGCGTAAGCGGGGTTGAGAGTTCGTGCGATGCATTGGAAATAAACCGGCGCTGCATTTCAAAACTCTGATTCAGGCGGTCAAGCAGATCATTTAACGTGATCGATAATTTATACCATTCATCTTTTGTGCTGCCTGTTCGAATACGCCGCGCAAGATTGTAGGCATAGATATCCGTCACTTCTTCCGTTATTTCTTTTACCGGCCGCAATACCCTGGCGGAAAAGATATAGCCGCCCGCAAATGAGATCAATATGCCAAGTATAAAACTTATCAGCAGTAATTTTTGCAACGATGCAAGATTCTGAAGACCTGTTTCGTCAATTGCAGTAGAGATAATAACAAAATCATTTCCGGGAGATGGCGCGTGTACTACCACGGCTTCCCTGTTGCCTCTTTTAAAATATATACTCCCTTTTGTTCTCGCCTCATTCAGCAATGCCGCAGAGCTTTGGATCGTATCTGCAGATGAGTCCATGAACATGTACACCCGCTTATTCTCTTCGTTATAAACCTGTACAGATTTATGTTTGAACGACATTGACATGGATGAGTCGATCCTTCGTACAAGTTCCCGGTTGAATACTTCAGGCTGTCGGAGTAATCGTACAGTTGTCATGGCCCGGTTTGTCAATCGGGTCTTTGTCATTTTCGTACGCGCTGTTGAAGAGAAATAATAAATGGATCCGCACACTATCCCCAGGATAAAGAATACAACCAGTGTGAACAGTAAAATGATGCGGTACCTGATTGGCATATCAGCTTTCTTTTAACATGTAACCCATGCCAACCTGTGTCTGTATGAGTTTCCGGGGGAATGGCTTATCAATTTTATTACGGACGTAATTGATATATACATCGATAATATTGGTGTTGGTGTCAAAGTCGATGTCCCAGACATTGATAGCGATATCAGCGCGGGATACAACCCTGTTTTTGTTGCGGAGCAGGTATTCCAGCAACTGAAATTCTTTTGCCGTAAGATGAACGACCGTGTCGTCACGTTTTACTTCTTTTGTATCTAGATTCATCTGCAGGTCATCTGCACGCAGCATATTACCTACAGGAGCCTGCACATCCGCCGTACGGCGCATCAGCACACGGATCTTCATCAGCAGCTCCTTGAACTCAAATGGCTTGATGATATAATCATCCGCCCCTGCATCATATCCTTCGATCTTATCATCCAGTGAACTTAATGCGGTAAGCATGATCACGGGAATGTTCTCATTCTGCGCCCTGACCATTTTTGTCAGTTCATAACCGGTGATGCTCGGCAGATTGATGTCAACGATCAGCAGATTGAACCGCTTGCTTTGGAACATTCTCCAGCCGATCTGTCCGTCATACGCCACCTCCACTTCATATCCATTTTCAGACAAACCCAGCCTTAACGTATCTGCAATACGCACTTCATCTTCCACCAGCAATATTCGTAGATCCTCCATTATCGTTTGTTTTGTTCTGGCGCAAGGTACAACTTCATGGCCTTATGGCATAAGGTATATGCTATGATCCTCAACGGCAATCAGAGGATTTTCATAGTTCTAATAGTATTCTAATTCACAGCTAATCAGCCACTAAGCGCGGAAATCTACATTTAACGCGATGTCAGCCAGGTTCAATACAATACTTATTCCGGTGGATTTCACGCTAAACACCGAAGTGGCCATTGCCAAAGCGATCGGTCTTCTTGAGGGAGCGGACGCCACGATCCATCTTTTGCATGTGCATAAACAGGGTGTGTTTGCGCGACTGATGCAGGATCTGACTGGCGATACACAGAGTCGTAAAAAGGATATCCGGCAAAAGCTCGCTCATCTTGCCTTGCGGATGAATAGCGTACGGCCGGGATTACGGGTTTCAAACCTGATCGAAGATTCGATGACCATTGAACAGGCTGTCATCGAAAAGGCAAGAGATCTTTCAGCTGACCTGGTTGTCATTGGTAAACATTCATCGCGCTTTATGTGGCCATTCAACAGGAATGTGATCTCCGCGCATGTCGCCTCCGCAACGGGTATTCCGGTGTTAACGGTGAAGCCCGGCTCTCTGAAGAACCCGATCAGGACAGTAGTAATACCTGTCGGCCCAAAATTTCCCAAGAAAAAGCTTGAACTGCTTGATGCCTGGAAAAGCAAGCCTGGTTTCGCGATCCGATTGGTATCATGTCTTGGTCATGATAAAGAGGATGCCTATTCAAAAGATGCGTTGCTCAATACCTTTCGCATGCTTAAAACAACCTGGCCCGGCCCGGTTGAATATGATGTTGTCCGTGGCAATAACCAGGCACGGGCACTGCTCAAATACTGTAATAAAGTCAATGCTGACATGCTGATCGTTTATCCCGGTGTGGAAACCAACACCGGTTTATTTCCAGCGCGTCACATTGCTGACCTGCTGCCACCTGACTCCCGTACTCAGATCCTGGCAATACAACCAGCCTGATTTGTTAACCTGAAATACAAACTACCATGATGAAAAAGACCGCTCTGATTTTTGGCTTTGTAAATGTTTCTCTTGCGCTATCCGCGCAGTCCATCGAAGATGGAAAAAGTTTTCTTGAAAATGAACGTTATGCCAGCGCTGAAAATACATTTCACGCCGTGCTCAACCAGCAACCGGCAAATGCTGAAGCATGGTATTTATTGACCAGCACTTATTTCAAACAGGAATTGACCGATGAAGCCGCTGACACATTAGCGCTTGCTCCCGCGTCAGTTCATGAAGATCCATATTACCTCGTTGCTTATGGAGGCCTGTTACTGAATACAGACAAACCAGATAGCGCCAATTACTATTTTGAACAAGCCATCAATCTCACCAAATCAAAAGACGCCGGCATTTTAGCCGCTGTCGCTGAAGCGCACATTGAATCCGAAAAGGGAAATCTTGATTATGCTTTGCAGCTACTGGATAAAGCGCTGAAACGCGATAAGAAAAATGCGGCTCTTCTGGTATTGCAGGGGAATGCGTATCGTCGCCTGCATAAAGGATCTGAAGCTTACCAGGCTTATCAGGATGCCATCGGTCTGGATAAAAACTCACCAAACGCTTACTTCCAGTTAGGCCGTATTTTCCTGACCCAGAAAAATGCAGAGATGTATGTTGACTACTTTAATAAATCCATTGCAGCAGATAAATCGTTTGCGCCTGCTTATTATGCGTTGTACAATCACTATCTCTACACTGATCCGTCAAAAGCAAAAGAGTATTTTGATCAGTATAGATCTTATTCTGATAAAACACCTCAGCATGATTATGATCAGACCGATCTTTTATATCTCACCAAACAATATCAACCGGCAATTGATCAGGCAACACGGCTGATCCAGCGCGATGGCGAAAAAGCGCCGGCTCGCCTGTATAAACTGATCGCTTATTCTTATGAAGAAATGAAGGATTCCACAATAGCGATCAATTTCATGCAACAATATTTTGGCCATGAAGCTGACAGCAATATCATATTGAAAGATTACGAGAACATGGCAGCCTTGTTTATTGCAAACGGCAAAGCAGATTCAGCCATGTCTTATCTCGAGAAAGGTCTCACCCTGGTAAAGGATGAAGAGGCGGTCCGTGCACATTACCAAACACTCGCAAGATTAGCCAAACAAGTGAACAACAGCGCTGCCGAAGCAAAATGGCTCGGCATGTTCTATTCCGGTAATGAAAAAGCAACAAATGTTCATCTGTTCAACTGGGGACTTGCTGCTTACAAAGCTGCCGATTATGTGGCAGCAGATTCCATCTTTGGAATGTATGCACAAAAATATCCTGAGCAAAAAACATATGGCTATTATTGGCAGGCAAGAAGCAATGCAGCGATAGATACGGCAATGACAGAAGGCCGCGCAATCCCTTATTACCAGCAACTGGTACAATCGATCGACTCAACGAATCCTGGTGCTACAGATAAGAAATGGATGATAGAGGCCTACAACTACATGGCCGCCTATGAAACAAATACGAAGAAAGATTATAGTGCTGCCATCGAATATTTCAAAAAGATACTGACTGTTGATCCTGCGAATGAGACGGCGCAGAAATACATCAGTATGCTGGAGAAGAGTCTTAAGACTGGTAAATAGCAATTGACCACAGATCGCGGCCTGTTGCAGCACGCTGATAATTGATCGATGATTTATAACCTGTCGGATATAAAGCATAATAGAACGATCAGTTATGGTTTGCTGCCGGTGGCCTGTCGTCTGTGGTCAAATGCATATTCAATCTTTGTACCCGTCTGTGGTCTGCGGTCTGTTCCGCGGCCTTTCTTCATTCCAATTTATTTTACAAATGCTAAAACGTATCTCAATCATAGGAAGCGGCAGTTGGGCTACGGCACTGGTGAAAGTATTTTCAGATAGTGGCGTGGCTGTGTCATGGCTGGTCAGAAATTCAGAACAACAGTCCTTTATTCAAACGAGCGGTTATAACCCGCGGCACCTGAGCTTTGCATCACTGCAGATGCAAAAAATATTGCCAACAGCTGATCCGTTACTCGCAATTAAAGGTGCTGATCTTGTCATCTTTGCTGTACCGTCTGCTTATCTCGAGCATAGCCTGCAGCGTTTTGACAAGGAATGGCTTGAATCCAAACATCTGGCTGTATCCATCAAAGGTTTTATTCCGGGCAGCGGATGTACGCCAAGTCAGTACCTGAGCAGAAAACTCAGTCGTGAAGAATCTTCGATCTCTGTGATCGCCGGTCCATGTATCGCTGAGGAAGTGGCTTCAGAGAAAAAATCTTTCCTGACGATCTGTGGTGCAGATAAGGATTGGGTTGAAAAGATCAGTTCTTCTTTAAAGGCATCTTATCTGCGGGTGATAAAGAACATGGATCCTATTGGCGTGGAATACGCTGCCATTCTGAAAAATGTTATCGGTATCGCATCTGGTATTGCAAATGGCCTGCAATACGGAGAGAATTTTCAATCTGTACTTGTATCAAATGCATTGCGCGAGATCGGAGATTTTATCAATAAGATCTTACCGGCAAAAAGATATTTCTATGATTCAGCCTATGCCGGTGATCTGCTGATCACTGCTTATTCGGAACAAAGCCGCAATCGAATACTCGGCACACTGATCGGCCGCGGCATACAGGTAAGCAAAGCCCTGCAATCAATGGCCGCAGTAGCAGAAGGCTTCCAGGCTTCAAAAGAACTTATGCCGATCCTGAAAGATATTCCCATGAAAATGCCGGTGATCAACTGCGTTTATCGTATACTTCATAAACATGCAAATCCTATTGAAGAATTTGGATTGCTGGAAAAACAATTAGTGTAAAAAGTAAAAAGTAATTTTTTTAAAAATTTTGTTATTCTTTCATAAACGACTCTTTTTTTTACTTTTTACTTTTGAATTTTTACTTCATGTATATATTGTCATTTTCCGCTATGGCATAGTCCTTGCAAAGTGTTAGTCGCTAACAAATTTTCAAATCACAAAGTAGACGCAGGCAGCAGTTACATTAGTGATGTAGTGATATTGATAGCTTAATGATATGCTGTATGATGTTGTGCATTGCAAAGGCTGTGTGCGTTCAAAAATTACCAACCATGAAAAAGGCCAGATTAACATTGGCGGCGATCGCGATTTCTGCCGCATCATTATTTTCTTTTAAAGCACTTGAAGGTGGTTCTGTAAAAGGTACTGTGACGCCGGCGGATAAAGCTATCCGCGCATGGGCGATCTCAACGACTGATACACTTCGTGCGGATGTTCAAAACGGTACATTCGAGATCAAAGATGCAAAGCCCGGTACCTATAATGTGATCATCGAAGCACAGGAACCATTTGCCAATACACGTAAAAAAGATGTAGTCGTAACAGATGGTCAATCTACGGATGTTGGCGAAATTCAATTGCAGCCTAAGAATTAAAAACGGGAGTTCGTTTCCATTGTATACGGATGCCATTCACTTAAATGTTGAATGGCATTCGTGCTGATACGCGGACTTGTTTTCTTCTGGTGTGAAGATGAATTTAGTATAGAAGTACCGGATATTTGTTTGCGCGAATTTCGCGAATGGATGTCCGATGATTGAGATGTTTTATGTTGCCGGTGCAGTGGATCATTATTAAGAAGGAAGATATCTTAAAAATGTTCCGGTTTGTCTTCTGATGTCCTATAATGCTTACCGATCCGCTGAATCAGGCGGAGCTCCGTTTTGCCAAAAAACATACGGCCCAAACCCTTTTGTAAAAAGATATTAACATGTGGATTTATACATGAAATAATGATTAATTATTTATAATTCAGTTAGTTATGACTTGTTTATAAAAATTCACATCTTCTTTTTTTGATTTTACTGTGGAAACAGGGCAAATCACTAATTTTGGATCACTACCCCACTAACCCGATTAAGTTCTCCCGTTCAAAACTGCCTGACTAACCCTGCGGGTCCAAGAGAAGAAGTACCAGACGATGGTAGCGAGAAAGACAACGAACAACAAAAAAATAAAGGGAGGATGATGTATGTACACTTATGATTTGCTGGAAAACGGATGTTATTACCTGGTAAAGGAAACGGATGAGTCGGCCATTTCGTTGATAAAGGTGGCGGTTGAAACGGATCACTGCCTGTTTATTCAACGGTTCGATGATCCTACACAAACAGAGTGGAAACTAAAAAAGGATTCACTTTTTGACATCATTGAATGTCTGAGTGATGAAGCGGTGAAAGCCTGGGAAGAACATTATACCAGTGAGGACGCTTATTACGAAGAAGAAGATGATGAATGATCATACTTAAGCCATTCATGTATTTAATGAATAACGGTAATTAGAAAAGACTATTTTTAGTCAAACTAATTACCGTTTTTTATGCTTACCACATTCATGAGAAAAAAGCTGCTTCCTGTGGCGCTGGTTTGCGCTACACTTGCTGCCACAGCGCAGGATGATCTGCCAACAGACTATTTACCAAAGGAATTCCATGCAGGTCGCCGCGCCGCCCTGCGACAATTGATGCCCGCCAATTCCGTGGCCATCGTGTTCGCTTATCCAACCCGCAATTTCTCCAATGACGTAGATTACCTTTATCACCAAAATCCTGACCTGTATTATTTTAGTGGCTATAAAGAGCCGGCGTCCATGCTGCTTGTATTCAAAGATGAGCAGACAGATTCCGCTGGTCAAAAATATTCAGAGGTACTTTTTGTACAGAAAAGAAATGCGCAGGCTGAACAATGGACCGGACGCCGTCTCGGCGTTGAAGGCGCACAGTCAAAGCTCGGGATCCGCATGTCTTTTAACGGGGATGATTTCAAATCATTCAATATTGATTTCTCAAAGTTCGATAAGATCATTTTCGACCGTTTGCCCGATGACCTGGCCGATAATCCAAGAGACCGTGCAGATCTTTTCGATCTCGTTGCACAGTTCAAAAAGAAAGCTGCATTGCCTGATGATTACTCAAAGGATGCAAGGTTCGATAACCGCGCCTTCCGTCAGCTGACCGGCACACTACGTGAAATAAAAACGCCGGAAGAGCTGTCGCTGCTGCGCAAGGCAGTAGAGATCTCCTGCGAAGGTCAGAACGAAGTGATGAAAGCGGTAAGACCAGATATGAGTGAATTGGAGATCCAGGGTTTACACGAGTTCGTTCACAAAAAATATGGCGCCGAAGGCGTAGGCTATGGATCTATTGTTGGCGCCGGTGAGAATGGTTGTGTGCTGCACTATATGGAAAATACCAAAACGAAAGTTGGGACTTCCCTCCTTCTCATGGATGTGGGCGCCGAATATCATGGCTATACGGCCGACGTCACACGAACGATTCCCGCAGGCGGCAAATTCTCCGCTGAGGAGAAGATCATTTACCAGCTTGTGTATGATGCGCAGGAAGCGGCGTTCAAATTATTAAAAGATGGAGCGAAATGGGCTGACGCCAGCCAGGCTGCGCGCGATGTGATCGCGGAAGGCTTGCTGAAAAACGGCATCATCAAAAATAAGAATGAGGTCGGCCGCTACTATCCGCATGGCTTATCACATCATATCGGTCTCGATGTACACGATCGTGGTAACTCGGCTACGCTGAAAAAGGATATGGTGATCACCATCGAGCCGGGTATTTATATTCCTGAAGGAAGTGATTGCGATAAAAAGTGGTGGAGCATTGCTGTACGCATTGAAGATGATGCATTGATCACGCAGAATGGTTATGAGCTGTTGTCTTCTTTTGCCCCACGTTCTATTGAAGCAATTGAAAAGATGATCGCCCAGAAGAGCGCATTGGATGATTTCAAACTTGCACCGCTGAAATCCGCAGCAAAAAAAGGCTTTTAATGTAACGGGGATGAATGAAAAAGAGGCTGTCTCAAAACTTGAGGCAGCCTCTTTTTACTTTTTGCTATGGGGCAACCTGGTAGCGTCTTAACGTTTCTCGGTAAATGATATTGATCGGATTGTCCGTCTCATGGATTTCATCCAGGATCAGTCCCACACCATCTGCATAATGATGTTTATAGAAGATCACATCCTCCTGGAAACTTCCGTCAGGCTGTTCGATCTCGTACCGTTCTTCCACCACTATCACATTGTTATAGGTTTTTGTCCCCGTTGATGACGTTACAGACATAGATATGTCTTTCTCAACAACCGTAAACTTGATCCTGACCTTTATCGGGTCACCTCCTCTTGTGCCGCTGTAAGTGGCGGTAGTCCAGGTATCACCGACGCCGGCATTGTCTTTCAGAAACATGAACTCAGCTTCTTGCGAAGCTTCAAAGCTCAGCCAGTATGCAAGGTCTGTGTAAACGTAGTAAGTGCCGGATGCCTTGCGGTAAGCCGCCACATTCACGTAATTGGTAAGAAGCGCATCTTTTGCCTCGAACATGTTGTAGTTATTACCGTTAAAGGTAACCTGAGGTGTTTTGGAGCGGTAGATAACCGAATCGTTTGGATTATTATCCCTGTCATAGCTCCAGTTGCTTGTTCCCGTATATGGAAAATAATTGCGGTCAACCGGAGCAGTTGCCAATACTTCGACCGTAAAGCTACATCCGTTGCCGTTATAAGTGACTGGAAGTGTTGTTGTGCCTTCACTGACCGGCGTGCCCGATCCTTTGAGTGTAATGATCTGTTCCCCGGTCAGCACGGTTCCGGTCCCTGTAAAACTAATACCGTTGCTCGCAGCAGTGGTGAGCGTGTAAGTTCCCGCTGTTGTGACATTGACTTTGATATCTACCGTATTGGCTGCTGTAAGGGCCACATCGATAACATAATTTCCGTTCACAGAAAAATCCATGCACGCATTAGGGCTCCCTGCAAAGGTGAATTCTGCTGGTACGCCTCCCCCGGCCGGGAGAACGGTTACTGGAAGAATGCATTCCGAAGTGTCAAAGATCACCCTGAAATTATCTATCCCGTCGATTTCCGGTTTTCCTTTGCCCGGAAGAGTGACAGTAGTTAGTCCTGTTGCTGTGAAATTGCCACTGGCCCGGAAATAATAGCCATTTACGGTATCTGTGTAGATCAGGTAAGGCCCTGTTTTTGTTACATTTACCGTTACTTCGATCGCGTTGTCGGTAGATACCAGCTCAACGCCCGCTTCATAAGTACCTGCCACTTCTTTGGGAAGACAGTCGCCTGTAACTTCACTTTGAAGAGAGCCTTCGGCAGAAAGTCCGCTTCCATTCTCAAAGCTTACCTCTTTCTGACAGGCATAAAGCATTATAAGGGCGGTTAGCAGTAACCCGCATAGTTTCTTCATAAAAGGTATAATTAGGATGCTTAAAAATAAGAGTTTTTTGCGTGCCGGGGCTTCGTATCCAATAAATAAACGGTGTAAGTGCTTCCGGTGTTGCCTTCGCTTTATTTTTGTGTAAAACAATTATCTCCCAATGCGTTTGATGATCCTAACCCTCAGCCTGTTCACGTCAGCCGCGGTATCGGCACAGTCACCTTCAACCGCGGAAAAACCGGATGATTTTGAGAAGTCTGTCAGTTCCGGTAAACAACTGTTGCTGGATGTTCGCACCGAAAAGGAATTCCGTTCGGGACATCTCGCCGGTGCCATGCAGGCTAACTGGAATGACACGGCTGAATTCAGGCAGCGTATTCAGCATATCGATCCCAAACAGCCGATTTACGTGTATTGTCTCGCCGGCGCACGCAGCGCATCTGCTGCCCGTTGGATGCGAAGCCATGGTTTTGTAAACGTGATCGAGCTGGAAGGCGGCATCAATGCCTGGAAAGCGGCCGGCAAGGGATTGGAGAATGCCGCTGTAGTGAAACAGATCAGCAAAGCTGAGCTGGAGGCGATGATTCCAAAGAACCAAACAACGCTGGTGGATATTGGTGCGGATTGGTGCCCTCCCTGCAGAAAGATGCAACCCGTGATCGAAGGACTGAAAAAAGATACTTCCCTGCACTTTGAACTGGTGAATATTGATGCCGGTGTGCAAACAGCCATTCAGCAGCAGTTGAATACAAAAGCAATTCCCGTGTTTATCATCTATAAAAACGGAAAGGAAGTGTGGCGTGGCGAGGGCGTGATCAGCACTGCAGAACTGAAAAAGCAGCTTCTTTAGACGTTCCGATTTTTTGGCTATCTTGTTATTTCTGAAATCAACCTGATAAATTCCATATCTATGAGATCTCTCCCGCGATCGTTGTTTTTTCTTTGTCTTGCCTTAACGGCATTGTCCTCTTTTGCCCAATATCCCAACATTGAAATACTTACTTCCGGAACCAGGTCGAGCCTGCGCGGGTTAAGCGTGGTGAACGATAATATCATCTGGGTAAGTGGCAGTGGCGGCATTGTGGGCAAGAGCGCAAACGGTGGCAAGACCTGGAAGTGGATCACCGTTCCGGGATTTGAGAAAATTGAATTCCGGGATATTGAAGCCTTTGATGCCAACGTGGCACTGGTCATGGGTATTGGAGATCCTGCATATATCCTGAAGACGAATGATGGCGGCGAAACCTGGAAAGTGGTGTATGAAGATAAACGCAAAGGCATGTTCCTTGATGCCATGGACTTTTCCACTCCGCGCGATGGAATGGTGATCGGCGATCCCATCGACGGCAAAGCATTTATCGCGTTCACACATGATAGCGGCAATAGCTGGGAAGTGCTGAAGCATGAAGACAATCGCGTAGCACTTGATAGTGGTGAAGCGTTTTTCGCGGCCAGCGGCAGTAATGTAAGGCTGTTTGAGAATGGTCATTATTACCTGGTAAGCGGCGGGATCAAATCAAGATTAACAACACCTTCCGGCACTGTGAGTTTACCGCTGCTGCAGGGCAAAGAATCGACCGGCGCCAATGCAATAGATATCTATGATGCAGGTATACCGATCAAAGCTGGTAAGCGTATGGTGATCGTTGGTGGAGATTTTGCGGCAGACTCATTGGCAGTACAGAATTGTGTCTATACAAAAGACGGGGGCAAAACGTGGAACAAACCAACCATTCCTCCGCATGGATACCGCAGTTGTGTTGAATATCTCTCAGAAAAGGCGCTCCTCGCCTGTGGCCTTAATGGCGTCGATTTTTCCAGTGATGGCGGCAAAACCTGGCGCCTCATCAGCGAAGAAGGCTTCCATGTGGTAAAGATCTCCCGTGTGGGCCGCTCCGTTTACCTGGCGGGGAATAAGGGAAGAGTGGCGAAGGTGCATTTTGGAGAAGAGTAGAGAGGGATGTTCGATGCGCGATGATCGATGGTCGATTTCAATTTGAAATGACATTAATAAAGAAGCCGCTCAATACTGAACGGCTTCTTTTATTGGAATTAGGTATCAAGCTTGAAGACCGATCATCGATCATCGCGCATCGAACATCGCCTTACAGCGTTTTCTGCAGAAAATCCAGCAACTCCTTTATCGTTGGCCGTTTCTTATAATCCTGGTTGAAGAAGCGGTAAACCACGGCGCTTTCCTTGTCGATGATGTAAACAGCCGGCACGGGAAGGAAATTTCCATTCTTGCCGTTGATCTCGTCGAGTTTGATGCCTGTGTTGCGATAGCGTGTGAGTGTATTCTCAGGCACTTCAAATTCCACATCATATGCTTTCATGATCTTCAGATCCACATCATGAAGAATCGGGAATTCAGCCCTTGTTTTTTCAACTGTTTTAGCAATGTTTTCAGGCAGTTCCGGTGTCACTGCCACAACTGATGCTCCTTTTTCTTTGATAGAAGAAAGTGAATCCTGTACTTTCTGGAGAAAGGTCATGCAATAAGGCGTCCATTCACCGCGATAAAAGATCAGTACCACTTTACCTTTTTTCAAAAGATCTTTTAATCGCACATCGGCGCCATTTTGATCTTTGCCTTTGAAATCAGGAGCTTTTGAATTAAGAAAAAGACCTTCGGGTGCTTCCTGTGCAAACGCAAATATGCTACAGAAAAGGATGGTCAGCAGGATAGAGATTTTTTTCATAATGTAAAGATAGACGACAAATTTACAAAACAGGTTGGCCGGGATATGAGTGTTTCCGGATTAACAAAACATTGCGGGGGAGAGAGACCACGGACGACGGACCGCAGACGGCAGACGGTCGGTTGGTTCCGTAGCGTCATTCGGAATACGAACATGGGTTAACGGGTGAAACGTACGCGCACGACGGACCGCAGACCGCAGACGGTCGTTTGGTTCCGTGCGCACGGTTAAAAAGTTTATTGACCAAGCAAGGCTTTCTTTAATTGCGCCACTTCTTCCGGATCAATTGAATTATTCATATAACTTTCTTCCGAAGATGCAAAACCGGGGTGGATAAAATCCATCCTGCTTTTTGCTTTGCGGCGCAGGGAAGAATGCAATTCTGTACAACCGGTCTGATCTGCCAGTTGACGAACATTATCTACACGCACACCGCTGCCGGGCATGATAATAATCCGGTGGTCAGCTGTTTTGTTCAACTGTGCGATCATTTCCACGCCGTCCGGGGCGGCAGGCTTTTGTCCTGACGTAAGAATGCGTTCGCAGCCTGCCTCGATCAGTTGCTCCAGCGCGGCAAAGGGATCAACGCAACGGTCGAATGCACGGTGAAAAGTCACGCCAAGCGGATAGGCGGCTTGCACCAGCTGGGTTGTGCGTGGAAGATCGATGCGGCCGTCAGCCAGCAGCATGCCGATGACTACACCATCACAGCCGAGCTCACGGCATAGTTTTACATCGTGCAACATGATCTGGAACTCTTCCTCTGTATAAAGAAAATCACCACCACGCGGGCGGATGATCGGGTATAACAACACATCAAACGATTCCCTGCACTGACGGATCATACCTGCTGAAGGAGTTGTTCCGCCTTCAGCAAGATTCGCGCAAAGTTCAATCCGGTCTGCTCCTCCCTCAACCGCAGACCGGGTGGTGATAAAATCGGATGTGGCGATTTCTATGAGATAACTCATCGGGATAATTAAAAATTAAAAAGTAAAAAGTAAAAATGGGCGTGCTTTGCGGAGGCTATTTTGATGGCCGATAGCCGATCTTGATCGAAGTAAAAAGCCAAAAGTAAAAAGTCAAAAATTGCGTTCTTACCAGGCTATCGACCATCGACCATCGAACATCGATAATCGATCATCGATCATCGAACATCGACCATCGAACCCGCGTCAAACAAAATAACTCTTCGCAGCGATCAGTTTCTCGCCTGCGTTGGTCCTGATGGCGTAGCTGAATCCTTTTTGTATAGCGAAGGCTCCGGCCTGTCCCTTTTTGTTGAGGGCGAGAAAGGCGACCTGGATATCTTTTGCCTTGCTGCCTTTGATCTTAATGATCCGGTTGATCACGCTCTTGCAGGCGGCTTCAGGTGAAAGACCCTGGCGCATCAGTTCCACTACAGTGTGAGATCCCGTTACGCGGATCACATCTTCGCCCTGACCAGTGGCTGTGCAGGCGCCCACTTCATTGTCGACAAACAATCCCGCACCGATGATCGGTGAGTCTCCAACACGTCCCCTCATTTTAAAACCCATACCACTCGTGGTACAACTGCCGCTGAGGTTTCCCTTTGCATCCATTGCGACCATGCCGATCGTATCATGATTCCATTCGCCGTTTTCAAACTTTGCTGGCGGAAATGGTCCATGACCTTTGTTCTCAATATTGATCACCGGTTTGTATTCAGATTTCTTTAGCCATTCTGTATAAGCTTTCTGCGCATCATCCGAAAGCTTTTGTTCTTCCAGCGGAAAACCTTCAGCGATCGCGAACTGCTGCGCACCGGCGCCAACAAGCATCACGTGCGGGGTCTTTTCCATTACGCGGCGTGCGACAGAGATCGGATGTTTGATGCGTTCGAGGAAGGCAACGCTGCCGCAGTTGGCAAATTCATCCATAATGCAAGCGTCCAGCGTAACGAATCCATCGCGGTCGGGATTCGCTCCCAATCCCACGCAACAGCTTTGTGCTGACTCTGTATCCATCACCCCCTTTTCCACCGCATCCAGTGCACGGCCTCCGGTCCCCAAAACCTCCCAGGCAGCACGGTTAGCCGACAGACCGGCGTCCCAGGTGGAGATCACTACAGGATTACCCTGTACAGCACGAACGGATTGACCTGAGGCAAGCTTGCCCGCGAAAATTGCGGCCGAGCTGAAAACGGAAGAGAATATAAACTTTCTGCGGTTGATCATTGTATATCTTTAAGCTGCCGAAATTAGGGTTTTCAGGATCATCCTGTAATAATCGAGGCAAAAAGTTTAAATGGAAAGCGGAATCGCTCCTTAACTTAATGTTTAAACATTAATCTTTATATTTGTATTGTAATTCTGGAAGATGAGAATAGAGATCATATCGGGAAGTCCCCGTCCGAATAGTATCACCCGCAGGGTTGCCCTGCATCTGCAGCGCTGGATCGAGGCAAACACGCCACATGAGGCAGGCATTATCGACATGAAAGACTGGAGCCTTCCCCCGGTGCAGACTGTTTTTGTAAGCGTGGATAAAACGCCTGAGGAATTCAAGCCGCTCAGCGAGCGGATCTTTGGTGCGGATGGTTTTATCCTTTTGACGCCGGAGTATAACGGAAGTTATTCGCCGGTGATGAAGAATCTGCTGGATCACTATCCCAAGCAGCATCATAAACCGTTTGGTATTGTGACGGCTTCACCGGGTTCGCACGGCGGTCTGAGAGCATCGCAACAATTGTTACTGCTGATCCCGGCTTTGTTCGGGCTGGCTTCGCCTTATATGCTGATCGTACCATTTGTGGAGAAGAAATTCAATGCGGATGGAACGCTGGCGGATGAAGGATTTGCGAATAATGTACACAATTTTATGTCTGAGTTTGTCTGGCTTTCTGAAAAACTGCTGCCGGAACGGATCTCCATCTGACCTCTTACCTGGTGCTGGAGATTGAGGAAAGGTTTCATAGGTTTAATAAGTTTCATAGGTTATCGTAATTGGAAGGAGTTGCGTTTTGAATTCGATGAAGTTAGTTGTTGTTATTCTTATTCTTATTGTATTCCGAAACACGGTAACATCACCTTTCCGTTACGATAACCTATGAAACTTATTAAACCTATTAAACCTATTAAACCTCTCAAACGTGTCAAACCTCTATACCACCCTTCACCCCACCGTTCTTCTCTCCATAAACCCATCCAGGTTCTTCCTCGCGTTCTTTTGCACTGCCCGCTTCATGAATCCCGTCCAGCCGAATAACACGCCCTTTAAGCCCAATGCCTGGGCCAGCCAGGTGCTCAGCCGGAAGGCATCGCTGTGTTCGATGATCTTTCCGTCAGCCAGTTTCATATAGGCCTTGATCTTGTTTTCCACATGCCGGCCGGTTTTTGAGAAGGTGTAGTTGGCCGTCCAGCGGCAGGTGGCGTATTCCTCGTCAAGCAATTCGATCTCGCCAAAGCTCAGGCGGAAGTCTTTCGCATTTTTGCATAACATTTCCCACATGGCCTTTGCCTCCTCTCCTTTTAATAAGCCGAATACGGGGTCGCTGAATATGATATCGTCGCTATAGCAGTCCTGCATGGTCCTGTAATCCAGTTGTTGAAAAGCCGTATAAAACCGCTCGATAACCTGTTTATTATTGTTCATAACTATTATTGGTTGTGGCAAGACAGATTGGGTAAATTTATCGCTTCAAAACTACACATAACATGAGAAGATCCCTGTTTTACTTTCTGGTGATCCTGTTCCCTTTCGCAGCCCTTGCTCAGCATGAGCAGGATTCTGCCTGGACCAGGGAAAATTACACGAAAAAAGAAGTGTATATCCCCATGCGCGATGGCGTGAAGTTATTCACAGCGATCTATGCGCCCAAGGACAATGCGGAGAAGCATCCGATCCTCATGACGCGTACGCCTTATTCCTGTGCGCCGTATGGCGATACGCTTTATCCATCCAACCTCTGGCTGCAGCACCTGCGTTATTATCTGCGGGAAGGATATATCATTGTAAGGCAGGATGTGCGTGGCCGCTGGATGAGTGAAGGTGAGTTCGTGGATGTGCGTCCTTTCATCAAAGACAAAAAGTCAAACACCGATATTGATGAAGCCAGTGATACCTATGATGCGATCGACTGGCTGGTAAAAAATATCCCGGGTAATAATGGCAATGTAGGCGTATTCGGCATTTCCTATCCGGGTTTCTACTCTACGATGGCCGCTGCTTCCGCTCACCCTGCATTGAAGGCAGTTTCTCCGCAGGCACCCGTTACCGATTGGTTCATGGGCGATGATTTCCATCATAACGGCGCTTTCTTTCAGATGGATGGATTTGCGTTTTACACCGGTTTTGGAAAACCACGTCCCAAACCAACCACGGTCGGGCCGAAAGGTTTTGATTTCCCGGTGCGTGATGCATACAAATTCTATCTTGATGCAGGCTCACTGGTGAAGCTGGAAAATTATATGGGCGATAGTATCAAATTCTGGAAGGACATGTATGCCCATCCAAACTACGATGCATGGTGGCAGGCCCGCAATGCCCGTAATGCGATGTACGATATCAAACCCGCCACACTGGTTGTTGGAGGTTTGTTTGATGCAGAAGATTGCTATGGCGCCTGGAATCTCTATAAAGCGATCGAAAAGCAAAGCCCGTCTACCAACAATAAGATCGTAATGGGGCCATGGTATCATGGTCAGTGGGCCAGCCGAGATGGCAGTTTCCTGGGTAATGTAAAATTCGGAAGCAATACAGCGCTATGGTATCAGAATAATATCGAGATCCCGTTCTTCAATTTTTACCTGAAAGGAAAAGGTTCTGATCCCGCATTACCTGAAGCAACCATTTTCTTCTCTGGTGAAAATGCATGGAAGAAGTTTGATAAATGGCCGCCTGCAGCATCTGTAGACAAAGAGATCTATATAAACGATAACAATACGCTTTCATGGCAAAAGCCCGCGGGCAAAGCTGCTCCTTATTCCTATGTCAGCGATCCTGCGCATCCCGTGCCATATACGGAAGATGTGCATTTCAGCCGCACACGTGAGTACATGACGGATGACCAGCGTTTTGCTTCAAGACGCACGGATGTGCTTACCTTTCAAACCGAAGTACTGGAAAACGATCTGACCTTAGCCGGTGCGGTTATCGCCAATCTCAAAACGAGCATCACCGGTACAGACGCGGACTTTGTAGTGAAGATCATTGATGTATTCCCTGATGACTTCAATTATTCCGGCACAGTGCTACAAGCAGGCCGTACTGCGGGTGGCCCTTATCCGATGAATGCTTACCAGATGCTGGTGCGTGGCGAGATCATGCGGGGTAAATTCCGTAACAGTTTTGAAACGCCTGCTCCATTCAAACCCGGTAAAGTGGAAACGGTGAAGTTTACATTGCCGGATGTAGCGCATACATTTAAGAAAGGCCATCGCCTGATGATACAGATCCAGAGCAGCTGGTTCCCGCTGGCGGACCGTAATCCGCAGGTGTTCATGGATATTTACAAAGCAAAACCGGAGGATTTCAAAGCGGCTACTATCAGCATTTATCATGATAATGCAAACAGCAGCAGCATCACACTTCCTGTTTTGCAATAAGCCGGTATCTAACATCTGTACAAGATCTTTTAAATAATTCGTTGCCTCATTCTCTCTTACCGTCTTTCCGCCTTTCCGGTTTAATTTTTACGGGTAAGGCGGGAAGACGGTAAGAAAGAATAAAAACAGTAGCTTAACCAAACGTCAGTGCATAAAAATAACTTATGAAAAGAATCGTGTTTTATCTGTGCATTTTCTTTCCTTCTATCGCATCGGCACAGAATCCGAATCCTGATGCGAACTGGGTGAAGGAGAATTTCGTGAAGAAAGAATATTACATCACCATGCGTGATGGCATCAAATTATACACAGCCGTTTATACGCCGAAGGATAGTGCAACGAAGTATCCGATATTGATGCAGCGGACACCATATTCCTGTTTTCCTTACGGTGAGGCCAATTATCGTTCAAGACTTGGTCCGAATACAAACCTGATGAAGGATAAGTACATTTTTGTATACCAGGATGCGCGTGGCCGCTATAAAAGTGAAGGAAAGTTCAGGGAGATGACACCTGCTGTAAAAAACAAGACGTCCAAACAGGATGTGGATGAATCCAGCGATACGTTCGATTCAATTGAATGGTTGTTGAAAAATACCAACAGCAATGGCCGTGTCGGGATCTATGGTATCTCCTTCCCGGGATTCTATTCGTCAGCAGCCTTGCCGGATGCACATCCTGCATTGAAAGCGGTTTCGCCGCAGGCACCAATGTCTGATGAGTTTTTGGGTGATGATTGCAATCACAATGGTGCATTTTTCCTGATGGATAATTTTGGTTTCTACAGTGGTTTTGATGGCCCGAAAGCAGAGAATGGTGAAAGCTATGCACCGTTTTTCCGCGTACGTTATACGGATGCATATAAATTCTTTCTGAAACTCGGCCCGTTGAAGAATGCGAATACGGAAAAATATTTCTATGACAGCAACAGTGTCTGGCGCCAGGTGATCAAACATGATACTTATGATGAATTCTGGCAATCACGTAATATCCGGACATCTTTATGGCATATCAAACCGGCTGTGCTTGTCGTGGGCGGATGGTTTGATGCGGAGGACATGTATGGAGCATTAAAGACCTATGCTGCGATCGATAAACAATCCCGTGATAATAAAGCACGGCTTGTGATGGGGCCATGGACGCATGGCGGATGGGCGTCTCCATCCTGGACTAGCTTTGGTCAGTATCATTTCGGCAGCGATCTGAATAAATATTACCAGGATGAGATCGAAACAAAATTCTTTGCGTTCTACCTGAAAGATCAGGGAAGTTTTGATCAGGCGGAGGTCACTTTATTTGAAACAGGCTCCAACAAATGGAAGACCTACGATGTATGGCCGCCTGCAAACAGTCATCCTACCCCCTACTACTTTCAAACAGAAGGAAAGCTGTCTACTGCCAAACCTTCGGGCACAAACAGTTTTACTGATTATATAAGTGATCCGAATAAACCGGTCCCTTACACCAGCGTGATCGGTTCCCGCAGGAATAATGAATACCTGGTGGAAGACCAGCGTTTTGCTTCCCAGCGTCCGGACGTGATCAGTTTTGAAACAGATTCATTGACGCAGGATCTTACACTTACAGGTGAAGTGGTTGCCAATCTCGTAGTGTCCATGACCGGTTCGGATGCGGATTTCGTGGTAAAGCTGATTGATGTGTGGGGTGATAACGAAGTTATTCCGGCCGCAAAAGATGCGCCGCAGCAGCGGCCGACCCCGATGGGCGGTTATCAGCAAATGGTAAGAGCGGAAGTGTTCCGCGGTAAATTCCGGAATAGTTTTTCCAAACCGGAACCATTTGTAAAAGATAAGATCGAGAAAGTGTCATTCAAGTTGAATGAAGTGGCACATACCTTTAAAAAAGGTCACCGCATTATGGTGCAGGTGCAAAGCAGCTGGTTCCCGCTGGTGGACAGAAACCCGCAGAAGTTTGGATACATTCCGGGTATGGACGAGAAAGATTTTCAGAAGGCTACGATCCGGATCTATCATGACGGCAGGAACAGCAGCAATGTCATGCTTCCGGTGTTACAGTAATGCGCAAAAAGACACTATTCTATAAAAGGACATTATGAGATCATTCATTTACCTGGGTTTATTGTTATTGCTGCCTGCATTGGTGCAAGCGCAGGAAATATCGATCATTCCCAAACCCGTTTCATTGAAAAAGGGAACCGGTTACTTTAATCTTTCCAAAACCACACAGATCGTGGTCCAGGATGATGGGGATCTTCCGGCAGCTGATTTTCTGAACTCTTATCTTGGGGAGGTGTATGGTTTTAAACTGGCGGTAAGCAAAACACCGGTGAAAAACTCCATTCGTTTTTATACAAAGAAGTTTATCAAAGCGCCGGATAAAGATGGTTATTCATTTAATTCAACCGCTGCCGGCATAGAGGTGAGTGGTGATACTTACGCGGGGACCTTTTATGGTATGCAGACTTTATTGCAGTTATTGCCCGTATCAAAATCAGCGCTGTTAAAAGTGCCTGCAGTAAGCGTGCAGGATGCACCGCGGTTTACATACAGAGGGATGCACCTGGATGTATGCCGCAACTTCTTCCCATTGGCGTTTGTAAAGAAGTATATCGATTACATCGCTTTGCATAAGATGAATTATTTCCATTGGCACCTGACAGATGATCAGGGCTGGCGGATCGAGATCAAAAAATATCCGAAACTTACTTCTGTTGGCGGATGGAGGAATGGAACGATCATTGGCCGCTATCCGGGAACGGGTAATGACGGCTTGCGTTACGGCGGTTTTTATACGCAGGATGAAGTGAAGGAAGTGGTGGCTTATGCCGCTGCCCGGCATATCACCGTGGTTCCGGAAATTGAAATGCCCGGACATGCTTCTGCTGCGATCGCTGCCTATCCGGAACTGAGTTGTTTTCCGGATGAGCCAACAAAAAAGTTCTATCCAAAAGATTGCGTATGGGCTGGTGACAGCACCGGTAAACAGGTGCAACAGACCTGGGGTGTATTTGATGATGTGTTCTGCGCGGGTAAAGAGAATACATTCAATTTTCTGAAGGATGTGCTGGATGAAGTGTTGCCGTTGTTCCCATCGAAAATGGTGCATGTGGGCGGTGATGAATGCCCGAAGGCAAACTGGAAGAGATGTCCGCTTTGTCAGCAACGCATGAAAGAAAACGGGTTGAAGGATGAGCATGAGCTGCAGAGTTATTTTATCCAGCGGATGGAAAAATACCTGAACAGCAAAGACCGCAAACTGATCGGTTGGGATGAGATACTTGAAGGCGGCCTTGCGCCTAATGCGGCTGTGATGAGCTGGCGTGGTGAAGCAGGTGGCATTGAAGCGGCGAAACAACATCATGAAGTAGTGATGACACCAACCGATTATGTATATTTTGATTATTCGCAAACAACCAATGAAGATTCCGTGACGATCGGCGGTTATATCAATCTTGAAAAAGTATATGGATATAACCCGATCCCTCCCGCTCTCGATTCCGCAGAAGCGAAATATGTGTTTGGGGCGCAGGCAAATCTTTGGTCTGAGTATGTGAAAAACCCGCGCAAGGTTGAGTACATGATCTTTCCGCGGATGACGGCATTGAGCGAGGTATTGTGGACACAACCTGCAAATAAGAACTGGAATGATTTTGAAAAGCGGCTGATGAAGCAATTTGAACGATATCAGCTGTGGAATGCCAATTACAGCCGGGCATTCTTTGATCTGAAATCTTCTATCATTCCTGCTCCGGGAAACAAGGGCCTTTTATGGAAGCTGGAATCGAAACAGCCCGGTGCCGTGATCCGTTATCAGAAGTATGGTCCGAATGTGCGGATACAGATGGGCGGTAATACCGGACTGATCTATAGCAAACCGATCCCTATCACTTCTTCCACGTCCATTGCCGGCTGGAGTCCCTCTTCAAAAGGTACCAGCAGCATTGTGATCACGCAGGATTTTCATTTCAATCTTGCCACCGGCAAGAAGATCACGCTGGCAACAGCTCCGGCGAACAAATATATCAGCGATGGCGCTTTTACGCTGGTGAATGGTGTTCAGAATGACAGAGGTATGGCGCGTTCCCGCGAGTTCCTAGGCTTTGAAGGAACAGATTGCGATGCTACGATCGATCTCGGCAAACTCACCACGATCAGTGAAGTGATTGCGCATACGCTGGAACAAAGAGGCAGCTGGATCTATTATCCATCGGGAATGGAAGTATTTGTGTCAACTGATGGAAAGCAGTTTCAGCCTGTGGGAATGGCGTCAAAAATAACAGCGGACAAGACATTGAACCTTAAATTCAACTCGCCCGTCAAGGCGCGGTTTGTAAGAGTGTGGGTGAAGAACAGAGGGGTTATTCCGACTGGCCTGCCGGGTGCTGATCATAGAGCATGGCTTTTTGTGGATGAGCTGGAGGTGCGCTAATGGATCACGAATGAACACGAATGGGCGCGAATGGTGTCCGGCGGAATGGAGGATGTTGGGGGTTGAAGTTTTTATAAAGAGCTGTGTGATTATCACATGGCTCTTTTTGTGTGTTTGTTTAGGTTAGTGTATGGTTCACGCGTATTTTTAAGTGCTACGTTGATTTCGGGTCGGGCAATTTCCTTAAGTTAAGAAGCTTGTTCTTCCAGTAATGGCGTAAGATTCCCGCAGATTTCGCAGATTTATCAGTCCGACAAATGAAATGATCACCCATAAACGACTGTATTTTATCAGCGTCCGCAGATCTCGCAGATAATTTTCTGATAACTTGAAGATATCTGCGTAATCTGCGGATACAAACTGAAGCCAGTTTTATTATAGAATAAAGAAGCAATAATCAGGTGGATAAATCTGCGAAATCTGCGGGAATCTTACGCCATTACTGGAAAATGACACTTGTTAACTTAAGGACATTGGCCGACCTGCCCGCTGAAGCTCGGCGCAGGCGGTGCCGGGACAACCTCTGAGCATCATCCCGCAATCAGAATCCCATTCGCGAACATCCGCGCTCATTCGCACACCATTCGCGTCCCAAAAATGAAGAAGCCACGCGATAAACGCATGGCTCCTTTCTGCTAACTGCTAGTTATTATTCAAACCCCTGTGTGACTTATTTCTCTTCCCTCTTCCGGGTTCTATTCGCGAACATCCGCGCCCGTTCGTGGCTCATTCGCGTTCGTGTTATTGTTTGTCCCACCAAACACGTCCGGTCAGCAGGTCTCCTCCCGGCACTGCATCGTGAGCAGTTTTGTAGTTCTCCGGGTTATTATTCGCTTCTGAAAGCGGATAAGGGAAACGGCGTGGGATCGTTCCGTTGGTTACGTTACCCGGATATACAACCGGTGTCAGTTGAGGAAAGCCGGTTCTTCTCCAGTTGCTCCATCCTTCATAGAAATCAAACATAGTGGCAGTAAGAGCGTAGTACTGCGTATTGATCATTTCAAGCCCGGTTGCAGGACTGTATGGATGTGCGGTCAGATAGTTGTCAGCTGCGGTGCCTGAGATCGCTGCGGCAGCGTCATAAGGCGCCATGTAGGTGATGGATGCTTTTACGCCGTTGTTATAATATGTAGCCGGGGCGCCGATGCCGGTGATGCCCGGGAATCTTACCGCCGCATCAGCCAGCAGCAATTCAGATTCGCCATAGGTGAAGATGAAGGTTGGCGCCTTCAGTTTATTCAGCAATGCGCTGGGTTTTGAGTACGCAGCCATTGTTGTATAACCAGGGGCAGACGAGATATCACGACCGGCAACGCCACTCAGGTCAAAGCCATTTGGCATGCCTTTCTGATTGGCCGGTGTACGGTCTCCGCCATTCACTTCAGCAATTACGCCAAGTCTTGGGTCATTGTTTGTTTTCAGGAAATCGATCAGCTTCTGTGACCATTTTACATAGTCCGCTTCGGGCTGTCCCTGTAATACCTGGAAGTTGCGGTTCACGGTTGGACGGCCACCAGTCTCATCATGAATAAGATAGGCGTTATCGTCGTTGCTTTGCATTGTCTTGCTGATCGTTTTTGCGATCACAGTCTGTGCTTTTGCGGGATCGATCTTGGAAAGACGCACGCCGGCACGAAGCATCAATGAATAAGCAAGCTTTTTCCATTTTTCGATCTGATCAGGTTTTCCACCGTAGAAAGCATCACCGACAGGTTTGTCCGCCGCAGGATCGAGCGCAATGGCTGCTTCTTCGTATTCTTTAATGACGTCATCATAGATCGCCTGCTGTTTGTCATATACAGGAAAATATACACCACTGTAATAACCTTTGCCGGCGTTAAAATAAGGGATGTCTCCATAAAGATCCGAGATGCGCTGGAGGATCATCGCCTTTACGATACGGCCGATCTGATGGAGGTTTTTATAGTTTGCTTTGTCTCTTGTCAGTTCTACAAGGTCAGCAGCATATTTCGCCTGATCAGGATATGCTTTTTCCCAGTATGCCGCGGTGTAATCTGCATTCAGCAGGTATTTATCACCGGCCCAGTAGCCGACAACAGTTGATAGTTGCTGCATCATCGTGGATGCATAGATCAGGTTTGCTCTCCATGTTTCATAACTGAAATCAAAGCTACCTGTGTATCCAAGCTGTGCAGATGAAAGCAGGTAATTAGGATCAAAGTTTGATGGGCTGTATGCAGTCGGGTCTGTATTTATTTCGTCAAAGTCTTTTGTACAACTCGTATACAAAATCGTTGTGGCGGAAAACAAACCCAGCAGTTTTACAAATTTGTTTTTCATCCGTATAATTTTTTATTGGTTGAGCTGCTTTGCAGCGCAGAAATCGTTAAGTCCTTAGAATTTTACATTCAGATTCACACCATAACTTCTTACCGGTGGTACACCTCCAAGTTCCAGGCCTTGTGTATATCCTGAATAGCTTGACTCCGGATCGATATTGTCTGTTTTCTTCATCAGGATAAACAGGTTGCGGCCAACGAGGCTGATGCTTGCGCCTTTGATCTTATTGTTGAACCATTTTGCAGGCATCGTATAACCCAGAGTGAACTGACGGAACTTGATAAAGCTCGCATCGTATACGAACAACCTTGATGCATTAACCGCAAGTTGTGTGTAATAAGCCTGTGCATTCGTAGGCTGACCGTTTGGATCGGGGTTGAAGTTCTTATCGCGGCCTTCCAATGTGTTTTTATGCAAACCAAAGAAGTAACCGTAGTAGTCGGTCGCAGAAAAGATCTTACCACCAAATTTACCATCGATCAGGAAGCCCAGGTTGAAATTTCCCCAGGAGAATTCGTTATTCCAGCCCGCAGTGTATTTCTGGAAAGCAGTTCCCCATGGTTTGAGATCACCCTGTGCAGGGATGCCATTTGGACCAAGAACGATCTTTCCGCTTGCATCATACTGATAATCGAAAGCCATCACCTGGTAAGCCGGTAAACCGACGATCTGGCGGACAAAGCCCACACCTGTACGGGAAGTTCCCACGGGCAGGTAAGCTTGTCCTTCACTCAGGCTGATCACTTCGTTGTTATTGATCGAACCATTGAATGAGCTTGTCCATGATAGCGGTGAAGTTTTCGGAAGGATCTTTCCTGTCAGCAACAACTCAACGCCTGTGTTTCTCAATTCACCGATGTTCAATACAACGGCATTGTAGCCCGATGTGATAGACGCCGGAGCTTCAAGGATCTCATCTTTTGATTTCTTGTTGTACCAGGCCACATCTACAGACAGTCTGCTGTTGAGCATGGTCAGTTCAGCACCGATCTCGATCTCACTTGCCTGTGAAGGTCTGAGGTTTTTATTCGGGATCGAGTTGTTGCTGATCGTACCAAGTGGCAAACCGTTCAGCTGACTGCCCATCAGGTTATAGTTCAGCAAAGTCAGATAAGGATCTGTACCCGCACCAACGTTGGCCCAACCGGCACGGATCTTACCATAGTTCAGCCATGATGGTTTTACAAATTGTGAGAACACAAAGGATGCGTTAACGGATGGATAGAATACATCGAGATCGTTGGAAGGAGCCAGTGTAGAGAACCAGTCATTTCTTCCGGAT
Source organism: Citrobacter freundii (assembly GCA_003243445.1). GTDB lineage: Bacteria > Bacteroidota > Bacteroidia > Chitinophagales > Chitinophagaceae > Terrimonas_A. Next base: position 12,193 of record QFQQ01000052.1, on the reverse strand, counting down.
GCATTCAGGAAAAGAAATCCTTTATAATCCAGGTCGATCGTTCCATAAACGGAATGCACTTCGCTTCGTCTGTCCTTATATTCGATCGTTTTGTTCTTTGCATTGAGGATCGTGTAAACATACGGCACAGCGAAAGTTGTTCCACCCTCAGTTGTATTTTCATTTCTGAATTTCATCAGGTTGGCTCCGGCATTTACGGTAATGCTCAGATCATTGCTCGCCTTGAATGTTTTTCCTGCGAGTACGTCGGTATTCAGCTCAGACACGCGGGCGTACAGTTCAGTGATGTTCCTGTTTGCCTGCGCGTAGTAACCGGCGCCGTTTGGAACCACTCCTGTGTAACGGTCATAATAAAAGTCTCTTCCTGCTCTCGCTTGTATGAACAACCCGTTGTCGAACGTGTATCTTGCGCTTGCGGTTCCTATCAGGCGGTTGCGGGATGTGTTGTTGACGAAATTGTATGCGGCAAAATACGGGTTTGTAGCATAGTTGTTATTAGTGAACAGCAACTCATCACCGTTAGGTTTTGTTGCAGGTGAAAGTGTGGTAATATTCAGGCTTGTCGGAAGGAACATTGCCTGGAAGTTGGCGTTACCCGCTCCATCACCAAGGATCGGCCTGTTCTTCGCTTTGTCCATGATGTAGTTAGCCTTTACATCAACAGTCAGGTTCTTTGTAACATTGAAGACAGTGGACAGGTTGAATGTATTTCTGTTCAGACCTGAATTCGGAACCGCGGCTGTATTATGCAAATTACTTGCAGAGAAACGGATTGATCCGCCATCAAATGCTTTTCCGAATGACACGGTATTGGTGAGTGTTGTTCCATTACGGTAGAAACGGCCAAGATTTCCTTTTTGTGCGCTGTAAGGACGGGAAACGCCATCAAACTGTATTACGTTAGTGCCATCAAGTCTTGCACCCCAGCTTGAGTTACCTGCATCAAATGCAGCCGCAGCTGTAGTTGGTTTGATGCCGTTGGCGCCGTTACCGTATTCGTATTGCCAGTCGGTAAGGTCGATCACCTGGTCTACAGTTGTGTTTGAGTTGAATTCAAGTGTACCTTTCCCGCTGCCATTTTTTGTAGTGATCAGGATCACACCGGCTTTTGCTCTTGAGCCATAAAGCGCAGATGCTGCAGCGCCTTTCAGTACAGAGATCGTTTCAATATCATCAGGGTTGATGTTCTGAATACCGTCACCGTAATCTGATGAGTTATACCACTGACTTCCTGAAGTTGTCTGATCATTTCCATCGGCCAATGCGTTTGACATAGGAACACCGTTCACCACATACAGTGGTTGTATATTCCTGAAGCCGGACACACCGCGGATCACCACGCTGGTAGATGAGCCCGGCCCGCCTGATACGGCGTTCACGTTCACACCAGCGATCTTACCAACGAGCGAGTTGGCTACGTTGGTTTCTCTCGCCTGTGTCAGTTCGCTTCCTTTTACTTCGGTAACAGAATATCCAAGTGCTTTTCTTTCTTTTTTGATACCAAGCGCTGTCACTACCACCTCGGTCATTTGTGTAGCACCGGGGCTCATTGCGATGCTGAGTCTTGTATCAGCTCCAATGGTGACCGCCTGCTCTGCAAATCCTACATACGAGATGATAAGGATATCACCTCTTTTTGCGTCGATACTGAATTCGCCATTGGCATTGGTGGTCGTTCCTTTGTTTGTTCCCTTTAGTGCGATGCTTACACCGGATAGAGGACTTCCTTTATCATCGGTGATGCGTCCTGTGACCGGGTCAAATTTTGAGGATCCGGTAGCGGAAGAGATCTCTGCGTTGAGGTTGAGCTGCTGCAGTTTTTCGTCCGATACTTTTTCCTTGTCTTTAAGAATAACAAAAGTGTTGTCGGAGACTTTTGTGTATTTCAAACCTGTATTCTTCAGGATCTCATCCAGTATTTTTTCAACGGATATGCTTACATCTTTTACTGGGGTGACCATCCTGTTGCCAAGACTTTGTTCTGAAAAAAGGAAATAGGTTCCTTTCTTTTTATTCAGTTCTTTCAGAACATTGAATAGCGTTTTCTTTTCATTTGATTCCTGTGAAGGCTGTTGCTGTTGCGGGTATCTCGGGAGGTTTTTCTGTGTATTGGAAGCATAGATGATTCCGTTGTTTTGCGCAGAACCGTCCAGGCTTACCAATAACTGGGCACTCATCAAACACCCCAGCAGTCGGTAAAAGGGCTTTGAATGTCTCATTGTTGCAGTTTTATTTGTTAGCGATTGTTCCCCATCGCCTTTCTGTATGTACAATTACGTAATCCGCGCCACTACGGTAACTGTGCAGCCAGTATCAAGGCTTTGAGATCAGAATCTCCGTGTCCTTGCGGATGATCCTGTACTCATTGGTTGCTTCTATTGAACGCAGTAATATGTCCAGATTGTTGTTCGGCATCATTCCGCTCAATGTCATTGCTTGTGGTAAGGAATCATCAACTGTCACTTTAACCCCATAATGCTCTGTGATCATCTTCGCTGCTTCCCTGACAGGTGTGTTCTCGAATTGTATGCGGTTGTCTTTCCAGGCCAGTATACTTTCCTCGTTGGCTTTTTTCTTTTCAAGTGTTTTATTATCGATCTGTACAAAATCTCCCGGCTGCATTTTGATCTCGTCGCCTGCAAGCGTACGGACGGTAACGCTTCCTTCTGTCAGTAACACGCTCGTTTTGTTATCCCTTGTCCATACGTTGAACTTTGTGCCGGTTACGATCACATCAAGATCATTTGTGTGCACTACAAACCGGTTTTTCTGCGGGGTCTTTTTTACGTGAAAGAAAGCTTCACCATTCAACCATACTTCCCTGTCGCAATCTTTCCAGTCCTTACCAAGTTTGGCGCTGCTGTTTGCATTCAGCATCATTACAGAACCATCTGGCAGCTGATGGCTTGCAATCTGTCCGTAAGCTGTAGACACGGAAGGTTCACGTTGGGAGAATTTAAAGAAATACGCGCCGGTTGCAAGTATAAGCACCGCGGCCGCTGCGGCGATCCAGCGTTTAAACCGGTTGTGTTTGATCGGAATGACCGGTGTTTCCTGTGCATCACGTTCCAGTCTTTGTTTCAGCCTTGCATGCGCTTCCGCGATCTGTTCCGCCGGTACCGGCATTTCATTGACCTTGATATTCTTCATGAATTCAACGGCTTCTTCCACCAGTTCCGCCTGCGTGGGGTTGGCCGCCAGCCACTCTTCCCAGCCACTCACCTGCTTCCCTGCAAACCAGGCCTGGAAATCCTCGTTTTCGATTACATCTTCCACCCGTTGAAAACTCCTGATCATATCTTTTTTGTTATAAATATACCGGGTGCCGTGCGGATTTGTTTTGTAATGCCTTTTTATAAAAAAAAATTATAGGGGTTTTCACGGAGTCATTGCAACCGTCCGGCATCAGTTGAGCGATGCTCGATGTCCGATGGCCGATGATCGGGTTCAAGGCGGGCCGGTCAAGAGCAATGGTGCCTGACCATTAATGGATGGTGCTTATGAGATGAGTACTTCTTCCGGGAAAGTCGACCATCGGATATCGGACATCAAACATCAAGCTACTGACGAACTTTCGATCTGAAAGTTGATATTAAACCCTATTTTGCAGAAAATCTGCCGATAACGTTTGCGAAGCGAGCACCCTCATATCATACTTTGGCAAAAGCTGAAGAATGGGGATCAGGACGCCCTGGGCCAGCTTTTTACAGCTTACTATCCACTGCTTATTAAATATGGCAGTAAGATATGCGCTGATAAAAGCCTGCTGGAAGATTGTGTGCAGGACCTGTTCGCCGAGATCTGGCAAAGCAAATCCAAAACAGAAGTTCAGTCCGTTCAGGCGTATCTTTTAAAAGCATTAAAATATAAGCTGTATAAAAAACATCGTCAGCCCCTGGCGAAGTCTATCGATGAAGGCGATCCCACCGAGATGTTGTTTGAAGTAAGTCATGATAATTTCATGATCGAAAAACAGGAAGATCAGCAAAAAAAGCAGCGCATCATCGATGCATTGAAAACACTCACCAACCGCCAGCGCGAGATCATTTATTTAAAGATCTACCAGGAACTAAGCTATGAGGAGATCAGCGATATCATGAGCATCAATTATCAGGTTGCACGAAACCTGATGAGCCAGGCGATAAAGGCACTGAAGAAGTCGTTGGTGATGTTGGTGGGGTGGTTGCTCTAACGAAGAAAGGTTTCAGAGGTTCCATAGGCTTCAGAGGTTCCATAGGTTTCAGAGGTTGTTACCGCATTTTGTAAAAACAATATTTACCGGACAGTTATGACTTTACAGAGTGCGGTAGCAACCTCTGAAACCTATGGAACCTCTGAAACCTATGGAACCTTTGAACGTTTTTTCTCCTCTAAAACGCAGACATGCGTTGCGTTTTTTTGCAGGTTAATTCTTTGGAATCACTCCCGCTCCTGCCCGGTTGAATGGTTACATTTTAATATCTTTGTGCACTCATACAGATAGGAAAATAACCATTATGGCAAAGAAAGCAGCTGCAATCGATCTTTCCGACAGCTTTGAAAAAATTCCCGTTAAAGTATTTCCCGATCCTAAAAAAGGCTCCGTTGCCGTAGCCCGGGAAATCGCAGATCTGATCAGGTCAAAAGAAAAACAAAACAAGCCTTGTGTACTTGGTCTGGCAACAGGGTCCACTCCGAAATCACTTTATGCAGAACTGGTAAGAATGCATAAAGAAGAAGGATTGAGTTTTAAACATGTGATCACATTCAATCTCGATGAATATTATCCCATCGAAACAGATGCGTTGCAAAGCTATAACCGCTTTATGCAAACAAATCTGTTTGATCATGTAGATATTCTTCCTGAGAATATTCATATCCCAAACGGTGAAGTAAAAAAAGAAGACATCAAATCACATTGTCTTCAATACGAAAAGAAAATTGAAGCCGCAGGCGGGATCGATCTGCAGGTACTTGGCATAGGTGTGAACGGGCATATTGGTTTTAATGAGCCAGGCTCCGGCATCTATTCAAGAACAAGATTGATCACGCTTGATAACTCAACGCGTATTGCCAATGCCTACGAATTTGCCAATATCTCACAGGTGCCAAGGCTTGCGATCACCATGGGTATCGGTACTATTCTTAAAGCAAAGAAGATCGTACTGATGGCATGGGGTGCTTCAAAGGCACCGGTGATCAAACAAGCCGTTGAAGAGGATGATACCGAACATGTGCCGGCTTCATTGCTCCAGAATCATGATGATGTGACTTTTTATGTGGATGATGCGGCCGCAGGAGAATTAACACGCAATAAGACACCGTGGCTTACCGGTGATTGTGAATGGACTCCATTGATGATCAAGAAAGCAGTGGTGAACATGGCATTGAAATTAAAGAAGCCCGTTCTTAGTCTTACCAATAGTGATTACAATGAATTTGGTTTAAGCGATCTTCTTGTAGAAAAAGGAGATGCTTACGAGATCAACCTGCAGGTATACTACCTGTTGCGTGATTCGATCACCGGATGGCCGGGCGGAAAACCTGATGCGGTAATGCCGAATCACCCCGAACGTTCCATCCCTTACCCCAAGCGTGTGATCATCTTCTCCCCTCACCCGGATGACGATATCATCAGCATGGGTGGAACATTCCAGCGTTTGCATGACCAGGGACATGATGTGCATGTTGGCTATCAGACTTCCGGTAATATTGCCGTGACGGATGAATTCGTTACGCGCTTTCTTGATTTTGCCGTTGGTTTTGAAGAGATCGTCGGCATCGATACAAAGACATCCGGACAGATACTGGATGAAGCACGTAAGTTCATCGCAACAAAAAAATCAAACCAGGTCGATACGCCAACGATCCGCAATATCAAAGGGTTGATCCGCCGTTGCGAAGCAAAGGCAACCTGCCGTTATGTTGGTATACCGGACGAGAACATCCATTTTCAGAATCTTCCTTTTTATGAAACGGGAACGATCGAGAAAAATCCCATGGGCGAGAAAGATGTGGAGATCACCATCGAATTGCTTCGTAAAATAAAACCGCACCAGGTTTATTGTGCCGGTGATTTTGCCGATCCGCACGGAACACACCTTGTCTGTTTCAACGTGGTGCTGGAAGCATTAAGGCGCATTAAAGCCTCAGGCGACGAATGGATCAACGACTGCTGGCTCTGGCTGTATAAAGGCGCATGGCAGGAATGGAATATTGAAGAGATCGAAATGGCCATCCCGATGAGCCCTGACCAGGTTGTAAAAAAGCGCTTTGGCATATTCATTCACCAGTCACAGAAAGACATGGTGCCATTCCAGGGTTCTGATTCCCGCGAATTCTGGCAGCGTGCTGAGGCGCGCAATGCAGCCACGGCCCGCCTGTATGCGGATCTTGGACTGACGCATTATGCGGCAATGGAAGCGTTTGTGAGATGGCAGTATTGATCTCAGTTGTTAATTTATACATATTGTTTGATGTTCGATGGTCGATGGTCGAATTCAGATATGTAAATTGTTTATATGAATGAAGCCCTCTGCATTGGAGGGCTTTATTTGTGACTGGAACGCAGTGTAAAAATCGACCATCGATCATCGCGCATCGAACATCGCTTTCCCTGGCTTTGCACACTAGAAAAAAAGCCCTATTTTGGCCCAAAATAAACCTCTATGTCACTATTCAAATCTAGTAATCCTACGTTGCAGGAGAAGTCGTATGAAGGCACCATTTTTCAGGGCATGGCCGGAGATGAGGCGATGACCGTGAAAGGTACGGTGAATAAGCTTGGATTCCTGTTGCTGGCGATGGCTGTAACGACTGTTTATTCATGGCAGCAGTTTGAGAAAGGCGCGAATGTGATGCCTTTGATCATTGCAGGTGTTTCCGGCGGTTTCGTGCTTGCCATTATTATGATGTTCAAAAAACAATGGTCTCCTTTCCTGGCTCCTGTATATGCGTTGATGGAAGGTCTGTTCGTTGGTGCGATCAGTGCGTTTTATGACGCTGCTGCTCCTGGTTTGCCAATGCAAGCGGTGGCACTTACGCTGATCGTGGCGCTGGTGATGTTCCTGATCTATCGGTTCAGAATTATCCGCGTGACAGGCCGTCTTCGTATGGTGATCACAATTGCCACCATTTCGCTGGCGTTGTTCTATCTTGTTCAGTGGATCACTTTCCTGATCATGGGCTCACCTATCGGTTCATTCACGAACGCGTCCACTCCGCTCGGTATCGGTTTCTCTGTACTGGTTGTGGGCCTTGCGTCATTCAACCTTCTGCTCAATTTTGACACCATTGAAAAAGGTGCGGAAATGGGTGCTTCGAAATACATGGAATGGTATAGCGCATTTGGTCTGCTGGTAACCCTGGTATGGCTGTACCTGGAGATCCTGCGACTGCTCGCAAAACTCAGAGACTAAGATAAAGAATGTTATAATTTATCATAACAACATTGAGAGATCCCGGTAAGTTGAAACGATCCGGAACTGAGTAAATTAATAATCATCAATAAGAAAGCCCTCCAAAACGGAGGGCTTTCTTATTGAATTATATCTCGCTGAACAGAGAGTTCTTGTTTTCACTCCTTATTCATCACCACGCCTGCCGGTTTTTCCGGCTTATTTATTAGGAAGCTTTGCTTCCTCGGTGTCTTTCACTTCTTCTGCGATCTGCGGAATGTTCTTATCTACAAATTCATTCATATAGATCTGGAAGAGCACGATGATGTAGCTGATCAGCAATGGTCCGAATACGAGTCCAATGAAGCCAAAGAGACCGAGACCGACGATCACTCCGAGGATGGTGATCACAGGGTGAACATCGCCCATCCGCTTCATGATCGTGATACGCGCCACATAATCGACGTTGCCCGTAACGATGATGCTGTAAAGCGTGATCCAGGTAGCATTCCAGGTGTCGCCGACAGCGAACATGTACAATACCAGCGGTACCCAGATCACCATAGTACCTACGACGGGGAAGAACGCAAAGGCGCCGGTCAGGAAACCCCAGAGGCCCCACTCCTTCACGCCAAAAATGAAATAACCCAGGGTCGCGACCAATCCCTGTATGATCGAGATCAGGGGGATCCCCAATGCGTTTGCGCGCACCATTTTTTTGGTTTCGGCAGCCAGCATGTTGATGTTCTCCTGCTTAAGAGGGATGATCCGGTTGAGCATGCGTTCTAATTCACGTCCATTAGTAAGCATATAGTAGAGAACGAATAACATGATCGCAAGATTACTGATCAGGTTAGCAGTACTATTCAGGACGCTTGGGATGAAAGCGGTGAGCTTGCTCAATGAATTTGTCAGCGTTGACTCTGATACAATGGTAAAACCGATCTTTTGCTGCACTGTATCCAGTGAATGCTTTGCTGAATTGATCATCGTATTCGGGTCTGCCAGGAAGGCGTTGATCTTGGGACTGATCAGCGTAATCGCGAGATATATGGGCAGACCAAGAAGAAAAAGATAATAGATGATGAACAAGCCGGCGGCCCATCCTTTTTTCCATTTACGGTTATAGATAAGTTGAAAATAACTCGCGCGGCTAAGAATATAAAGCGTCAGTGCTCCGAGCAGGCCCGGAAGAAAGACTGTCAGCTCCATAACCACCAAATACGCGAGCAGAATAATAATGATGAGAAGCAGTACCTGTTTGATCCGGTCGTTGAATGTAGGCATAGTTATGCTAAGGTATAGAATTGAATAGTCAAAAAGGATGCAAAAATGATTTGCATCCGGAAACCGGATGACAAATGTTTAAAAGACTGTGCGACACTTTTTTACCAGAGGTTTTTTTTGTTGGAATAGAAATTGTCTTACCAGACACATGCGAACCATCCGACACAAAATAAAAAAAGCCACGTCTACACCAAAGGGGAAGATCATCTTCTTTGGAATCATCGTTGGGATACTTGGCCTTGTTGCCGCTGCCGTAGTGTACTGGGGTTTCTACCGCAAGCAGATCATCCGTGAGCAACTGGAAGCTACGATCAGAGAGAAGAGCAAAGGTTTGTATCAGGTGAAATATGACAAACTCGATCTGGATGAAGTGGCCGGCGATCTTGCCGTTACCAATTTTACCATAAAGTATGACAGTACAAGATATCTGTCACTGAAACAGGTCGATGATGCGCCGCCCACGTTGCTTGACATTCATATTCCTTCGATAATCGTCTCAGGGGTGAAAACGCCCCGGGCACTGATCGACAAGGAAATAGTGGGGAAAAACTTGCAGATCAATGATCCCGTCATCAATATCATATATACTTACGCGGGCCGTGACTCATTGCGTAATACACCTACCAAGGAAGTCTACGAACAGATACTGGGTAATCTCAACCTGATAAAGATCGATACACTTACGATCAACAATGCAAAGATCTTTACACGGGATATAAAAACCGGCGAAACCAAAGTGGGGCTGATGAATACAACAGTGCGTTTGCTGGATGTGGCTGTTGATAGTGCAGCATGGAAGGATACAACGAGATTGCTGTTCTCCCGTCAGGTTGATATCAATGCAGGTAACATCACCTGGAAGTCGAAAGAGAGACCATACTCATTTGGGCTGGACAGCGTTCAGCTTAATTCCGGAACGGGACAGATCAGTGTAGGCCGATTTCATGTGGATCCTTTATTGCCCGAAGACAAATTCGTTCACAGTCTGCCAAAGCAGGATGACCGGTTTGATTTTTCGGTCAAAGGAATAAAGATCGTGGGAATGAATTTTCCCGCATTGTTCACGGAGGAGATCTTTGCTGATACGATCAAGGTGGAAAGCGCTTCATTCAAAATCTACCGTGATCTTGGATATAAGGGTGGAATGAGGGGGCCGGTAAAGTTATTCCCTCACCAGTCAATGGTGAAAGCACCCATTCCTTTCCGGGTGAAAAGGATCATTCTGGCCAATACATTTATAGAATACAAAGAAAGGGCGGTCGTCTCTAGGCAGGCTGGTAAAGTGCAATTCTATAATTCTTATGCAACGATCACAAACCTGACGAACCGCCAGGATGCAGCTGCGGAAAATAATATGCTGACGATCGATATCAGCACGAGGTTTCTTAATAAAGCGCCACTGCGCGTGACCTGGAAGTTCTATCTGTTCAATCCAAATGGAAGATTCGACATCGTGGGAAATCTCGGCGCAATGCCTGCAACAGCAGTGAATGCGTTATCTGTTCCAATGGGCCCCGCGCGGATAGAGAAGGGACAGATCAATTCGCTTTCATTCAATCTACAGGGAAATAATGCGAACATGACCGGTGATGTGAAGATGCTGTACGACGACCTTAAGGTTTCGCTGCTGCAAAAAGATGATGAATCAAATAAGCTGGAGAAGAAAAAACTGGCAAGTTTTGCGGCAAATATCATGATCAAGAACTCCAATCCCAGTAAAAAAGATCCACCGCGCGTGGCGCATGTAAATTTTCAGCGGGACACACACCGCTCGATCTTTCACCTTTCCTGGAAATCGTTGTTTACCGGGATAAAAGAATCAGCCGGGATCAAGAAGAAAAGCAAGTGATGCTATTTGTCAGTTATATCGCTTTGAGTGTTTGATGGCATCGACCATCTGCCATCGAACTTAAAAGGGACATCGCCCACCCGCGATATCCCTTTTGTTTTCGCAACAGACCATTCTTCACAATATGTAACTACCGTCCAGGTAATACAATTCTGTTCAGCAACAACGCTGTTAGTTCTGATCCCATAAATAATGCTACGATATAATCAGTGCTGGGGAGATCCGGATTCACTTCCGGTGCTACTGTTGAGAGCGGTACGGTCAAGTTACCATTATTTCTGACCAATCCATAATTTCTGTCTGTCAAAGAATACCCCAAACGGCTCAATTATAAGATGTAACACTTATTGGCAGTAATCAGAAGAAGTCTTAACTTTAGTGTAACCTTATTAACTGCAACCTTTCCTTTGGAATTTACGATACGTCATAGCATCTCTGACTGTAATCCGCAGTCTCCTCGTTCTTCCTGCCGGAAATATGCAATTACTGGAAAATCCTTTTATCTGAGAACCACAACTATCCCTCCCTGTAAAAGTCTCTCTTTCCATTAATCATAAACCGGATCTGTATGTTAAAATCAATTCAACTCAAAGAGTCAAGAAACCAGGTGCATTCAAAGATGCTATCTGTAGAGCAAATGCTGAATGTGTATCTTGAAAAAGATCTGCCCTCGATCAGAACAATTGCAAAAGACCTTGCTCTAAGTGAATCAACACTGAAGCGCAATTTCAAAAAAGTGTTTGGCACCAGCATTTATCATTTTTATCTGCAAAAGAAAATGGAGCAGGCAAGACAGTTGCTGTCGGAGCAAAACACTTCCGTAAAAGAGATCGCATTCCGTCTTGGTTATGAAAAGCCAAGCAATTTTATCAGGGTGTTTAAAAAACACTACAGCTCTTCTCCGGGCCTTCTCCGGAAAAAATTGATGACCGAATAGCCGGTCATACTACTCTGAGAACTACCATAACATAGCCCCTTCTTATGAAGGGGTTATGTTTTTATAAAGAAGACCGGAGTTTAAAAGTTTAAAGGTTTGAAAAATAAATTTTTGTAGTTTGGAGGGGTAGTTTAAAACATCCTTTTTGAACTTTCGAACCTTCAAATTATTAAACTCTAAAACATTTCTTTCATGAACGAAGCCATCGACACCTGGGAGATCAGCAACCGGATTAATCTCTACCTGATTGACGCCATCCCGGAAGAAAACTTCATCGATCAGTCTGCTTCCAAAGGACGTACCGTTGGTGAGCAGCTGGCGCATATTCACAACGTCAGGCTCATGTGGCTGCAGGCGTCCATGCCGGAGCTGATGAGCTCTGTTACCAAGGTCGAAAAAGACGCTATCTCAAAAAAGAAGCTTATTGAGCAGTTCAAAAAGAGTGCTGCGGCTATCAGTCAGCTGCTGGAGAAAGGATTGGCTACGGGTAAAATAAAAGGGTTTAAACCACATCCGCAGGCATTTCTTGGATACCTGATCGCGCATGAAGCGCATCACCGCGGGCAGATCGTTTTGTCACTAAAGCAAAATAGTCACCAGTTGGATAAGAAGATTCTGTTCGGTTTATGGGAATGGGGAACAAAATAGCTCGATGTGGAATGAAGTTTTAGAAGTAAAAAGTAAAAAGTAAAAAGTAAAAAGTAAAAAGTAAAAAGTAAAAAGTAAAAAGTAAAAAGTAAAAAG
>QFQQ01000151.1 GCA_003243445.1 Citrobacter freundii | reverse complement strand
AATGAAGGATTAAGCAGGCAGCGTATTAAACAGACTGGTTTCAGACAATAAAGAAGGACGGCAAAACGAGGGTGTTTTCTGCGTTCTGATTATTACCGACTGGAGGTGCTTATGGACATGTTTGGTATAACGGGCCTTATCCCATTATCGGGGCCAAGCGATTCAGATTATGGCGGTGGAAATGGTCGAAGAGGCCGTGGAAGAAAAGGGCGGACGGCCAAAAGTAAATGTGAGCGAATGTGGGAGTTTTATATTCTGTTCTATTCTTTATTGAGCCTTCCTGTTGTTTATATGTTTGCCACTACGTAAAAGCCCCGCCAGGCTGGCAGGGCTTTATTACGAATCACTTTTTCGATGAAATAATCATGTCATCGTTTCCGCCGCTATGGCCACCTTTACCTTCCTTATGTCGCGGATGAACCGGGACATACTCCTGATGCGATTGAGTAGTTCGTGCAGGTGGCGGATCACTGAACATTGTACCTCCGTTATTTGAATCGCTATGGCCACCAGCACCGTGGGCATTAACGGTCATAGTTTCAGCTTCGCCATATCCCTGGTTGTGGGTTCCCATCGCATAGGGAACACCATCGCCTACAGAAGAACCTCCATTAGATGCCTGATGCATTCCTCCAAGGTTATTGGCCATACCTCCGGTGTTATATTCATGCGTCTGACGATCTGTATTCAAAGCAGTTGTAGCCTGCTGAATAATGGATCCATCATTTGCTGAACGGTCTAAACCGGCATTATCAATACGGGCAGCAATACCACGGGCAAGGGATGTATTCCCGCCAGAAACGGTTCCATTGTTATTTTCCCCACCTGTCGCAAGTTGAATACGAGCCATCATGTCACTGCGGGCCTGGGTAAGTTGTTGTTCAGATGCACCAGCTTTGGTCATCGCGTAGTAATTCACAATGGAATCTCGCGCTGCTTCGCGGTTTGCATCACCACCCAACGGAATTTCTCCGGCGATTGATTTGGCCTGGTTATGCACCTGCTCATAAACCGGGCTTTCCTTGAACGCATTGCTGACATGAGAAACGAGCTTGTTAAAGTCTCCAGTGATACCGCCGAGATTATAGTGGTTGTTTTCGAAGTCATTCGCGGCGGTGTTACCCGCTTTAGTCATGACTTCACCTTGATTTCCTTTATGAATTTGATCAACTGCACCGCTATTCTGTCCACCGACAGTATTAACCTGGCCTTGCCCATAACCATCTGACGATGAAGCATGTGCATCACCCAACGCACCGTAAGAACGGCCAGTTACAGCATTTACCGAGTTACTAACGTCCGCTGCACCAGCAACTGCCCGGCCACCTGCACTTTCAGCTCCGCCACTCACTCCACGGTATTGCTCAGATGCGGTTGTGGTCAACGCTGGGCTGGAGTCAGCGTTAATGAACCCGGCTTTGGCTGCTACTGCACCTGCTAAACCAAGTTCACTGGCTGCTTTGAATTGCGCAAAGGTATGTGCATCTTCGTGAGTCATACCTAAAGAGGTCAGGCTCGCTGCATCACCGGCGATTTTGCTGGATAGTTCAGGGTGCGCCGCGAGGGTTTGAGTCAATGTTGCTTGTGCATCATGGTTACGACCAATAGCCGTAGCAAGTTGCGCTGCGTTCATTGTCTGGCCCATTGAGGTACTTGAAGCAAACAAGTTTGCTTCCTGGAAATTCTTTTGTGCGGACTGCATTCTTTGATTTGCCTCAGCAAAAGAACGAGTCGACTGAGAACTTTCTCCTTCTTGCGATAAGGACTGGTACATCGCACTTGCTGCCGTGTTGACGATGCGTGACTGGGTAGCGCTGTCGACTTTATGCGATGTGGCACTGTCCGTAGAACCGTACTTAGCGCTGTTGTCATTACTCAGCCCACTGCTTTCTGCCTCTGAACGAGACATACCACCCTTAACGCCTACACCACCGCTTGGGCTTCCAAATCCCCCACCGACGCTCGCATCGCTTTTGGCTATTGATACAAGCGCCTGCATATCAGAAATTCCTTGTTCTTTAGCTACAGAACTAACATAGGCGCGGTCAGAGCTGCTCAAGCTTGCAAATGCTGCGTTTGAAGCATCACTGTAAACCTGCGAATGCCCCCCAGAGTTCATGTTGCTGGCCACCTGGCTAATCATTGCGCCGGATTGAGCAGTCAACGAGCTAGAGGCTGCATCAAGTTCCTGCTTAGCACTGGACAGGTTGTGAGTAGCGACCTGTTTCATATCAATGTTTGGGAGAGTGCCAGAAGACCCACCCATGATCGTCCCTTGCGTTGGGTTAAATTCGGCTTCAGAGCCACGGGTATTGATTGGTGGAGCGTTTGTAACATCCGGCGATAGGGTTTTGGTATCAGCTGCTGAAGGAGCGGCAGCAGAATTGGCCAGCGAGTTAAACGCTACGGAACTGCCCCATACAATGAACCCACCTAATGCCGGTATCATTCCATATAAATTACCAGCCAGGCCGATGCTTTTTTGAGTCTCGAATAACAGCTGGTATAGCTGGGCAAAACTAAGACCACCGGAACCCGAACTGACAAGTATTTGGCTTGATGCATCACGGATGCTATTCAACACATACATGTTTACTACAGCTGCCAATGGTAACCATGTCCACGTCCAGAAGATGACGAGAAAATACTTCATCACCAACCTGATCCCCATAATACCCAGGCCGAAAAGGAAGGCCATGAAAGGGGCAAGGGCGTAAATAATCCCCTGAAAAATGGGCATGAATGACCCCATCCAGCTTAAAAAGGATGAGCCGGAAGATGACCACTGGAATGCTTGCTGGGTCATTGTCTGCGCACGTGTGACCGCAGCAGTACCACGAAAGGAACTTTCAAGGCCATACATCGGCATTTCTCTGAATGACGGATACATGACCATCATGAGTTGGAAGTCACGTATATCCGTTCCCATGATATTGAAGAAATTTAAAACCTCTTGAGTTTTTCCAGACCCTGAGCATGTAGCGCCACCACACGTGCGCCCAGCTGCGGCATAGGAACGGGCAAAAGATGCATCGAGAGCCGCTGAGTTCAGAGTAGCCAGGCCTTTGAGCTTCGTATAAGCATCAGCACATGTGTATAAGGAACCACCTTTTGCAGATTCATCAGTTGCTGTCGACCAACCACTACGGACGTTGTCATAGATAACTACGCGTTGAAATGAGTCATTTGAAGCTAGCCCGGATACCCCTTGATTGGAGCGGTACATTGAAGCAAACGTTTTTGAACCACGAATTATGTCGTTACCTACACAATTCTTAACATAGTTAGAAATGCTACCATCCAGATCACCATAACCTTCTGTTTCACCAGTCCAGCGCATGGGCGATTTCATGGTGTCGTACAGTGTGGCGAGAGTGAAAAGGGGATCAAGTGACCCGTATTCCGTCATTGAAGGAACAGAGAAGGCTTGTTCCATTTTTTCAGTAGTGGCATATCCAACTGTCGAAATAAGGGAAGCCGCAGCTGCAAGGCCAGCAGGTACGTTGTCTACGGCTTTGAAACGGCCAGTAGTTACGTCCTCGATATTGACGCGCATTGAGACACTGAAAAAGATAAAATACATCACTATAGCGATACCCATTTGCCCAAGTGATAATGTTTTACCTGCCGTGATTGCGGCTGCGATAACCACTCCGATGACGCCAATTAACGCAGCTATTTTGAATAATGAGGCGTAAGTACCGTCATTAAACAACATAGCAACCGCATTAAAAATATTGTAGATAAATTCAATGTTACCTACGGTATATACGTTCCATTCACTCATGTTTAAATGCCCTCTTAGAGCGAGCCGTTAAAAGAGGCTTCAGACTCATAATGAGTCTGGGGAAGGGTTTTCATATAACTATTGAATGACTCGGGTATACGGGCTTCCCCACCGTATCGGGCGATCATCGCACTATACGAAACGTAAAGGTTTTGCCGTGCCTTCTCAATTAATTCAGCAGCATCTTTATAATAAATGGATGCGGATTTATCATTCTGCTGCATAAATCTAGCACCAGTGGCAGCTGCTGTAAGCATGTCGCTTAAATAGTTGTAAGCCGCTGAATAAGCAATTATTGGTGATAGCTCACGGACATACGAATACGATGCGCTTAAATCATGCCTGGCTATTTGCGTTGCTTTGCTTGACGCTCCTGTAACGTTGTAATAGTTTGCCTGGCGCAATCTGGCATCACCAGGATTAATACCATCTTTCGCGGCGCTTAAATATCCATTATCAATGAAGAATAAGGTTATATTGGCTGCAATACCTTTAAGGGCTTTTGTCTGTTTTTTTGGATTCTCACAAGTGGCTGTTTGTCCTGAGCAAGACCAAAAGTCAAAACTATCGTCACCATTAATGAAAGAGTCCAGAACGTTGCCTGTAGCCAATGGAGCCAGATTAACAACGCTTTGTTTCGCGGAACCATCCTCAGCAGTACCAACCTCGCTTCCCACAATAATAGTGCCAGTCATGCTCATAATAAGTTCTTTTTGTTCATCTTCAGAACCGGTGAACTGATCATTAAAATCACCATTCTGAAGCAAACACCACATGATATTACCGTAATCATTGCATGGTTTACGTTTGCCAGCCTGCTGCTTCTGAATTTCAGGAGCTTTGCCACCAGCAAAGTTTCCCCACATCGCCCCAAATTGATCAGATAGACCTGTAGTTGACAGCTGGGATGAAACAGCAGCTTTTGCGCCATCACCGAATGCAGCAGCGGTATCGACCAGAAGTCCTTTGGCAAGCTGGCAAGAGTTCGCCGTTAAGTCATTCATTTGTTGTATGATCGCCTGCATTTTCGATATAGCATTATCGAGTACGGCATCCATTGCATTTAGTGCCAACTGGAAAGCGAGACCGGCTGCATTGGATGCAATATTTCGTAGCATCTGAACAAATTGTTCGGCATTGATGAATGAGAATGAACCGCCGAATAAATCAATACCGCCACAACCTCCGGCTGCTGTTGGTAGGCTAATCGTAACAGGTGTTAATGTGCGAAGTTTGTTTCTTAAAACGAATCCACCGCCTGTATAACCATCCCGTGTGACACTTTGATAATCCCCTGGCGCAGTGACATTGGACATTGAACCAAACATATTATCTAGCTGAGAGTTAATGCTGGTGGCGAAACTGTTTGCTGAAAATAAAATAGAAAACCCGATAGATAAGGCCATTAATGATTTACGAAAACCACATTTTGGTGTACGAGGTGAAATAATCATTTTTCCTCCTGGGACGTACCGTTCTGAGCGTCAGCGGTTGAATATCCGGCTTTTGCTTGAATGTACTTGATGAACTCATCAGGGTTTTCGGTAAATTCTTTAGGCATTTCCTTCAGAATATTGGAATCGATATAACCCGTATCATTGTATGGCAAGGTACTTTTATACTGCTGGTCTGTAATAAGTCCAGAATCATGAGCGATTAAAATGGTTCTTGAAACAAGCTGGTCAGCTGCAATAGGGCCGAAGGAGACAATTTTAGTTGTTGACGGAGGAATAGCCAAAGCAAGAGCAGGAACATTAGAAATCTGGAGTTTAGCTGCTTGCCCGGTATCACGTTTCCAGTCAGGCATCATGTTCCCAGGTAATGGTTTCCCATCAATAGAGATAGGGATAATTTTAATACCTGTCATGTAATTAAAAGCGGTCATTACAGATGCTTGTTTTGAGCAACTAGAACAATCTTCACCTCGGAAAAAGAAGAAGATCCCAGCCTTTGTGGCTATATCTTTTACCACTAATGAAGACTTATCTGCGGCAGCATTAGATTGATCCATAGCACCGAATGTAGACGTAGATCTCCGGCTGCTTTCATCTATAAGCGGGTCGGTAGAAGTAACCAACCTAGCCATATCAGTAAAGCGGCTGGCTTTATCCAGCATAATGCGTTGGGCCAGAAAAT
>QFQQ01000150.1 GCA_003243445.1 Citrobacter freundii | reverse complement strand
AACGAACAGGCGCTGAGGAAAATTCTGGACATGACCAGGTTGATCAGTATCGTTATTTTAGTGATACACTTCTATTATTATTGTTATGCTGCATTCCATGAATGGGGATTGACCAGCAGTTTCAGCGACCGGATTTTAGGTAATATTTACCGTACAGGTATATTCAGCAACTTCGTTAAAAGCAAGCTGATTTCTTTAGGCTTTTTGGCTATCTCCCTGCTCGGAGCAAAGGGACGCAAAGATGAAAAATTAAGCTATAAAACAGCATTTGCCTATCTCATTACCGGGCTATTGCTATACTTTGCCAGCTATCTTTCCCTGCTGCTTCAGTTACGGGCACAGGAGAAGGCAATCGTTTATGCAGGCATAACTTCAATAGGCTTTTTGCTGATGCTTTCTGGCGGCACCTTGCTTTCCCGTATCATCAAAAGCAAGTTTAACAATAAGGACATTTTCAACAAGGAAAACGAGACGTTCCCACAGGAAGAACGCCTCCTGGAGAATGGGTTTTCAATCAATCTTCCGGCACGTTACAGGCTGAAAAATAAGGTACGCAATAGCTGGATAAATATCATCAATCCCTTCAGGGCGATTATGGTATTGGGCACACCAGGAGCAGGTAAATCTTACTTTGTCATCAGGCATGTCATAACCCAACATATCCGCAAAGGATTTACGATGTTCGTGTACGATTTCAAGTTTGACGACCTTTCCAGGATCGCATACAATTCATGGCTAAAAAACAAACATAGGTATCCTAAACCACCGAGGTTTTTTGTTATCAATTTTGATGACCTCACAAGGAGCCATCGCTGCAATCCTTTAGAGCCGTCTGCCATGACGGATATTACCGATGCCGCAGAATCCGCACGTACTATTTTAATGGGCTTAAATAGAGAGTGGATAAAACGCCAGGGCGATTTTTTCGTGGAATCACCAATCAATTTCCTGACTGCCGTAATATGGTATCTGAAGAAATACAAGGACGGTGAATTTTGCACGTTGCCTCACGTCATCGAGCTTATGCAAGCTGATTATGACAGCCTTTTTACCCTGTTCAGAACAGAAGCCGCCAAAGAATGCGAGGTATTAATTAACCCGTTTTTGAATGCCTATCTGAACGATGTAATGGAACAGCTTGAAGGCCAGATAGCATCCGCTAAAGTGGCTATGGCAAGGCTTTCTTCACCTCAACTATACTATGTTTTATCAGGCAACGATTTCAACCTCGATGTAAACAATCCCGATGATCCCAAAATCGTGTGCATGGGTAATAATCCACAGAAAATACAGATCTACGGAGCGGTGCTTTCCCTGTACGTAACCCGATTGGTAAAACAGGTCAATAAAAAAGGAAAACTGAAAAGTAGTTTGGTGTTTGACGAGTTCCCTACAATCTATCTGAACAATATGGATAGCCTGATCGCCACGGCGAGAAGTAATAAAGTTTCTACGTGCTTGGGCATTCAGGATTTCAGCCAGCTCCGTAAGGATTATGGCAGAGAACAGGCCGATGTGATTATGAATATTACAGGCAATATTGTAGCTGGACAAGTAACAGGAGATACAGCAAAACAGCTTTCAGAACGCTTCGGCAAAATCATGCAGGACAGGGAAAGCTATTCAATCAATAGTGGTGATACGTCCATCAGTCGTTCAAAGCAACTGGAAACCGCTATACCGCCCTCCAAAATATCAGCTTTGAGTTCAGGTGAATTTGTGGGAATGGTAGCTGACGACCCGGACAACAAAATTGAATTGAAAGCCTTCCATTGTGAAGTTATCAACGATCATGAGGCGCTGAAAAAAGAGGAAGAAGGCTATAAGGATATAGAAGTTATTCGTAAGCTCGATACCAGTATGGTGCAGCGTAACTACTTTCAAATAAAGCAGGATATACAGGATATCATTCAGTCAGAAATGGAGCGGCTTTTGAATGATCCAGGGTTGGCCCACCTGGTTGTTAAGAAAGGATGAAACTATAGCTATAGCCTATTTATATTATTGTAAGTTGTTATTGAGTTAATGTTGATATACTGCTGCATCTAACAGCTTTTCCACTTCGTTATTGTTGGTCAAGGCTACTTGTATTATCCATCCCTTGCCAAAGGGGTCGCTGTTTACCAATGTTGGTTCTTCCTTTAAAGGGGGATTGATAGCTGTTACTTTGCCGCTAACCGGCATAAACAAATCGCTTACTGTTTTCAGGGCTTCTACTGTTCCAAAGACTTCATCCTGTTTGTAACTGTTGCCTATATTGGGCAGGTCAATGTACACAATTTCGCCCAATTCGCTTTGTGCAAATTCGTAATGCCTATTGTACCTCTATTGCCTTCTACCCTTAACCATGTATGCTCTTTGTGATATTTCAAATCTTCAGGTAAGTTCATATTTATTTTTTTATGATAGTTTAATACCCTTTCCTTAGCATATCTGCATATTCATCTGGTAACGGGCTATCTTCTACTGCTTTGGCTGCTTTTTCTATGTCGTAATCAAAGCGGATAAATTCTACCTGTATGCTGTCTTTATCCAACACATTACTGCTATTATTGATGTGCAGTAATACATAACTGCCCTGTGGGTTTCCATCTTTGGGCTTTCCTACCGAACCTATATTGATGGCATGGCGGTATTTCGTTTTGTCTTCTGTTGTTTCCGGTAATGTGCGGTGGTAAGGTTTGTGTGTATGCCCAAAACACATGATGTCTGCATCTGCATCGTGCATAATGCGTAGCAGGCTTTTTTCTTCCCTGTCTTCAAACAGGTATTCGTTTATTTTACGTGGGCTGCCATGTACCAAAAGCAGGTTCAGCTTGTCTTCGTTTAGCTGGTACTCTACTTTGATGTGTGCCGGTAAGGCGCGTAGGTATGCCCTTTCCTCGGGCTTCATTATCTCGTTGGTATAAGAAATAGAAATGTTGCCGTTGGCTTTTTCATGGTCTGTTTTGTAGGCACATCCGCATTCGTTGCTCATACGCCCTATGCCAAAATCGTAGTTGCCTGCTATAGTGGGTATGCCCCGTTTTTTTATTTCGTTCACTACTTCGTTTGCCCAAATGTTGTAGCCTACCAAATCGCCTAAACAATAGACAGTATCGGGCTTCCGGCTGTCAAGGTCTTTAAAGAACGCTTCCAATGCAGGAAGGTTGGCGTGAATGTCGCTGAATAATGCAATCTTCATTTTTTATTGTGTTACTATTTTTAAATAATATTTCCTGCGAAGCCAAAAGGCTACGTTTACCAATCCTATGAGTGCTGGCACTTCTACCAATGGACCTATAACACCAGCAAATGCCTGTCCGCTATTGATGCCAAATACGCCAATGGCTACTGCTATTGCCAGTTCAAAATTGTTGCCTGCTGCGGTGAATGCGATGGAAGCATTTTTTGAATAGTCTGCCCCCAATGCTTTGCCTAAAAAGAAGCTGGTTAAAAACATGATTACGAAGTAAACGGCTAATGGTATGGCTATGCGTACAACATCCAAAGGTATCTGTACAATCAGGTTGCCTTTTAGGCTGAACATGACTACGATTGTAAATAACAGTGCAATGAGTGTAACAGGTGATATAAGCGGTATAAATTTTTTGCTGTACCAATCTTCTCCTTTGTACTTTACCAGTACAAAGCGGCTCAATACGCCTGCGGCAAAGGGAATACCTAAGTAGATGGCTACGCTCTCGGCTATTTGTGCTATGGTTATGTTTACATCAAAACCTTTCAGCCCGAACAACGGCGGCAATACTGTAATGAATAGGTACGCATATACACTGTATAATAACACCTGGAATATGCTATTAAGTGCTACTAATCCTGCTGCATACTCTCTGTTACCTTCTGCCAGTTCGTTCCATACTATTACCATTGCAATACAACGGGCAATACCTATCAGTATCAAGCCTATCATGTATTCAGGATAGCCATGCAGGAACACAATTGCCAGTATGAACATAAGAACTGGACCAATTACCCAATTGAGCAACAGTGATGCTCCCAATACTTTTGCGTTTTTAAATACTTCGCCGATCTTCTCATAACGCACTTTGGCTAAAGGCGGGTACATCATGAGTATTAGCCCGACAGCTAAAGGAATGTTGGTTGTGCCACTGGAATAAGAATTAATGAAGCTCGTGGCGGCGGGTATGAAATACCCTATTGCCACTCCCAACACCATTGCAGCAAATATCCAAACGGTAAGATACCGGTCAAGGAAACTTAGTTTTTTTCTTTCGTGTGCCGGGGCACAATTGATTGCAGACATTTTTTTGTTTTGTGATTTTATTGATTGCAGCATACAGGGCCGCAACAGGTTTTCTTTGCCTCTGCCGGTTTTTCTGCGTACATGGTTACGCTGAATATGCCTGTATTTCCCGCTTTAAATTGTTGCAGTTCTTGAGCATTGAGGTAGTTACTTAAAATATCATCTGGTATTACAATCGCTTTTTCTTTTTGCAGGGTGATGTTGGTAAAGCCATTTGTTTGTAACAGTTCAAGGTAAACGTCTTTCTGTATGGCTCCTGCTACGCAACCTGCATACATTTCTGCTGCTTCCCGTAAGGCTTTGGGTAGTTTGCCTTTCAGTACTACATCGGAAATGCTAAAGTGTCCGCCGGGTTTTAATACTCTGAAGATGTCTTTTATTACTGCATCTTTATTGGGCACAAGGTTCAGTACGCAGTTGCTTACGATTACATCGGCTGTGTTGTTATCAACGGGCATGTTTTCTATATCGCCCTGCCTGAACTCTACATTTGTAAAGCCTAATTTTTCTGCATTGGCTCTTGCTTTGTCAATCATGGCAGGTGTAAAGTCTATCCCAATGATTTTACCTTCTTCGCCTACTTCTGCCCTGGCTATAAAACAGTCGTTACCTGCTCCGCTGCCTAAGTCTATTACAGTATCACCTTTTTTAATTTTGGCAAATTGTGTAGGCAAGCCGCAGCCTAAGCCTAAATCTGCATCGGGGTTATAACCGTTCAGCTCTGTATAATCATCGCTCATGATGTTGTACACTTCGGTACTGCAACAGGTGGAACCGCAGCAGGATACTTCGTTGGTTTCTTTGTCCTGTAAGGCTATCTCACTGTATTTCTGCCTTACGATGTCTTTTAACTCTTGTTCTGTTTGCATAATATGAATTTTTAAGTCTTGCTCAATCGAAATATTACGATAGATATATCAAAAAAAAATCAGCAACAATTGCTGCCAACTTTTTTATAGCTGCTGAATACATCGTTCAACAACATCTGTCCTGCTTTCCATTGCTTTTCATCAATGCAATAGCAGATGGTTACGCCTTCTATTTCCCCTTTAATCAATCCTGCCTCTTTCAGTTCTTTTAGGTGCTGTGAGATGGTGCTTTGTGATAATGGCAGTTCATCCACTATATCGCCGCAAATACAAGCCTGCCTTTTTATAAGTATTTTGAGAATGGCTACCCGTGCCGGATGCGATAATGCTTTAGCAATCTTTGCTATGGTATTGTCTTTTACTGAAAACTCTGCCGACTTTGTTGCTCCCATGTCTGTAAATTATATCGCAATATTACGATTAGGTTTGGAACTAACAAATTTTTCCAATCTTTTACAGATTTAGATTATTTGACTACTGCATCAATAAAGGACGGTTTACAATGTTCGGATCTATCCATTATGATCTTAGAAAGGTGTCCGTTAGGGCATGTCCCTTCGGGTCGGGGTATTTCCAGGGTACGTTTCACTTCCGTCACTCTTTTATCGTGACCGGCTCGTTCCTCGCCGCCTTACATCCCCCTCATGCTTCATGGTTTAAGCTTGTATCAACGCCATATGGTTGAGACTGCCATCCAGCCTACTATTGCATTTTCCAACGAAACGGGTAAAAAGGCAGCTAAGATAGTTACGCCTTCGTTACTACGAGCGCATAATGCTGCGCTGCGCTTGCACCCTTCGGGACTTATAGCTCTCCGCGCCTCCGTCTCCACTCTGTCGC
>QFQQ01000149.1 GCA_003243445.1 Citrobacter freundii | reverse complement strand
GGGTGTAATAAGCTGAGTGTATGAAAAAATGTTGCGACTCCACTGGGTGCTTATTCCCGGCCATCCCAATTTCATATGATTGAAAAGAGGATAAATGGGATAAACATCGATAATAGCAACTTGTCTTTCTTCAATGAGCAGGGTGAGATCCTCCTGATCCCAATAATCCAATAAATCCCCGTCCATCTCTGGCAGACCATTTGCCCCTATTTCAAAAATCAACAACATGACAACACAGGAAATAGCAGCCAGACTCGTAGAACTTTGCGGCAAAGGTGACTTCGAAACCGCACAGAAAGAATTGTTTGCAGAGGATGCGATCAGCATTGAACCTGAGGCAACACCTGAATTTGCAAAAGAAACAAAAGGGTTACCCGCTATTCTCAAAAAAGGGGAAAAGTTTGAACACATGACCGAGGAACTGCATAACGTCACTATTTCCAACCCGCTTGTCGACGGAAATGTGATCGCTTTTATCCTTACCATGGACATCACGATGAAAGGACAGAAAAGAATGTCTATGGGAGAACTTTGCGTTTATGTGGTAAGAGACGGCAAGATCATTTCCGAGCAATTCTTTATGTAATGCAGGGATCTATTTTTTTGCAAAATCCATGGGGTAAGGAACATTCACTTTTCCCTTGCTGATCTTATCCAGTTTACCACCCAGTCTTCGCTGTCTTCTCAGTGGTAAATGGTCGAGATACAGGATTCCTTGCGTATGCTCGTATTCATGCAGTATCATTCTTGCAGTGATGCCGCTGATCGTCCGTTTATGCGGTTTGAAATATTCATCCTGGTATTCGATGGTTATGCTCCATGAACGCTCGGCATCATGTTGCAGACCGGGTATGCTAAGACAGGCTTCGGCACTCTCCCATTTACGTTCAGACTTGGCAATGATGCGGGCGTTGATGAACACTTCTTTGACCCCATTATTATCGTCAAAATAAACCAACCGGCTTTCAGGATTCATTTGCTGAAAGATCAGTTTGCTGTCAACAAGAAAAAGATTCAGCGGCTCTCCTATCTGTGGCGCTGCCAGGCCGCATCCCGCTGCGTTATACAAGGTCTCCCACATATCTGCGATCAACTGGTCCACCGGATGACCCGGAACAATATCGTCACATTTACGTCTCAGCATTTCGTGGCCGTAAGAAAGAATCGGAAGGATCATTACCTAAAATAAAGTAAAAAGTAAAAATTCAAAAGTAAAAAATAGGGTCTCTGTTATTGCTGATGTTCTAAAGGTATTTGAAGAGTAAGAAATCCTATTAAATAAAAAAACACCTCAGGACTCTTTTACTTTTAACTCATTTGCTCTCATCAATAATCAATAAAAGTAAAAAAGCCCCGAACAACGGGGCTTTTTTACTTTTTACTTTTGACTTTTTACTTATCCCTTATCTCTTATTTCACTTCTTCATAAGGAACATCCGTCACATCATCCGCTTTTCCCGCGCCAGCATTCTGCTGACCCGCATCTGCGCCTGGTTGTGCACCACCAGCGGCTTCCTGTGATTTATAGATGTCTTCGCTTGCTGCAGTCCATGCCGCATTCAATTCCGCCATTGAAGTATCAATTGCCGGAATATCCTGTGCTTTATGAGCTGTTTTCAGTTTTTCAACCGCAGCTTCGATCGTTGCCTTTTTATCTGCAGGGATCTTGTCGCCGTATTCTTTCACTTGTTTTTCAGTCTGGAATACGAGACTATCAGCCTGGTTCAGCTTTTCGATCTTTTCTTTTTCAGCTTTATCAGAAGCTTCGTTTGCACGGGCTTCGGCCTTCATTTTTTCCACTTCATCTTTGCTCAGACCACTACCAGCTTCGATATGGATCTTTTGTTCTTTACCAGTGCCTTTATCTTTCGCGGTTACGTGAAGGATACCATTTGCATCGATATCAAAAGTCACTTCGATCTGAGGAACTCCTCTTGGTGCTGGCGGAATGCCATCCAGGTTGAAGATACCAAGGCTCTTGTTATCTTTTGCCATGGAGCGCTCACCCTGCAGTACATGGATCTGTACGCCAGGCTGGTTATCGCTTGCAGTAGAGAATGTTTCAGACTTCTTGGTAGGGATCGTTGTGTTGCTGTCGATCAGACGGGTCATTACACCACCCATTGTTTCGATACCGAGAGAAAGAGGTGTTACGTCAAGTAACAGTACATCTTTCACTTCACCGGTCAATACCGCACCCTGGATCGCTGCACCAATTGCCACTACTTCATCAGGGTTTACACCACGGTTTGGTTTTTTACCAAAGAACTTCTCAACGATCTCCTGTACTTTAGGAATACGTGTAGAACCACCTACGAGGATCACTTCATCGATCTGTGAAGTGCTCAGGCCTGCATCTTTCAATGCAGCTTCGCATGGTTTAAGACAACGGGAGAACAATGTGTCCGCCAGTTGCTCGAATTTAGCACGTGTCAGTTTTTTCACCAGGTGTTTAGGCACGCCGTCAACAGCGGTGATATAAGGCAGATTGATCTCTGTTTCGCTGGAAGAAGACAGTTCAACTTTCGCTTTCTCTGAAGCTTCTTTCAGGCGTTGCAAAGCCATTGGGTCTTTGCGGAGATCGATCGATTCTTCTTTTTTGAATTCGTCGGCCAGCCAGTCCATGATCACTTTATCAAAGTCATCACCACCGAGGTGGGTATCACCATTGGTAGATTTTACTTCGAATACACCGTCCCCGAGTTCGAGTACGGAGATATCGAATGTACCACCGCCAAGGTCAAACACCGCGATCTTCTGATCATGCTTGCCTTTGTCCAGACCATAAGCCAGAGCAGCTGCGGTTGGCTCGTTCACGATACGGCGAACGGTCAGACCGGCGATCTCACCGGCTTCTTTGGTAGCCTGGCGTTGTGCATCATTAAAATATGCGGGAACGGTGATAACGGCTTCGGTCACTTCCTGCCCGAGATAGTCTTCAGCTGTTTTTTTCATTTTCTGAAGGACCATTGCAGAAATTTCCTGCGGGGTGTACAGTCTGCCGTCAATGTCGATCCGTACGGTATTATTGTCACCTTTTGCTACTTTATAGCTCCAGTGACTGATCTCTTCTGTCACCTCGTCAAAACGGCGGCCCATGAATCTTTTCACTGACGTGATCGTATTCTGAGGGTTAGTAATAGCCTGGCGTTTTGCCGGGTCACCTACCTTTCTTTCCCCGTTTTTCAGAAAAGCCACTACAGACGGGGTCGTACGGCGTCCCTCATCGTTGGCGATTACCACCGGCTCATTGCCTTCCATTACTGCTACGCAGCTGTTGGTGGTACCTAAGTCGATTCCGATTATTTTTCCCATAATTAAATTTTCTCCTTTTAAGTTGCCGACCACCTTTGGGCTGATCAGGCTGCTAATGATTCTCAATCATTATGCCGTGGCAGCGAAATGTGCAAAAATGTCAGGTCAAAAAATATAAATAAGGCTTTGAATGATAGGCTGATACAATTTAGGCCTGAAATTCAGTGCCATGGCTGCTGAAGATGAGATTTTACAGAGTGCTAAGTGGCAGAACGGCGAAACCAGCGCGGAAAAGCTGACAGGTGAACCCGGGTCTCCGACCTTCTGAGTGCTGTTGGACGCCTCTTTGATCGATTGACGTAAGTAGCCCGCAGATTCCGCAGATCTCAGGCTGATTATGTTCGAAGTGGTCTTCCTTACGGGCGACTCCACCAGTCGCACCCCGGATGATGCAGATCGCTTTCTCCATGAATGCACGCAGCAATATAAATGCTTTACTTTTAAACCATGGAATACGTCTGGATCACGCTCGGTATCATTCTATGTCTTATCGCCATTGCGGGCAGCATCCTGCCGTTATTGCCCGGGCCGCCCGTTGCTTATATCGGGCTGTTGATACAACAATTACGCGAACCGGATCCGTTCACCTCCAAATTCCTTTGGATCTGGGCGGGCATTGTTATCGCTTCACTGGTGCTGGATTATCTCATTCCCATTTGGGGAACCAAGCGGTTTGGGGGTACCAAATATGGAGCCTGGGGTTGTACGCTCGGATTTCTGCTGGCTTTCTGGATGGGTCCCTGGGGTGTGATCATTGGTCCCTTTCTCGGCGCATTTATCGGCGAAACGATCGCGGGTCAGGATTCCAGGAGATCGTTCCGTGCTGCCATGGGTTCATTTGTTGGCTTCTTACTGGGCTCGTTTCTCAAGCTCGTCGTTTGCTTTTTTATGCTGTATTATATTATACATAGCATCTGACAGACCGGAAGAACAGCAAATATCGAGAAGAGTGTTTTAAGCGAAGAGCTTATCTTCGGAATGGAGATAAAAGAGAAGGGTTTGAGAAGTTCCAGAGGTTTCATAGGTTTCATAGGTTCCTCAAAGCAGAGATCTTTCTTCACCATAGAAAGCCGCAAAACGCGGTAGCAACCTCTGAAACCTCTGAAACCCCTGAAACCTCTGGAACTTCTGGAACCTCTCAAACCTCTGGAACTTTCTCAAACCTCCCAAACCTTTCAAACCCCGACACATCCATGCCAACCCCACTTTCAAAAAAACTACGCATACAGCAAAACGCAATCCTCCTGACGATCAATGCGCCTGCTGATTTCAAAAACACATTGAATGATCTGCCGGAAGGCGTGACCATCAGTTCCACTGCCAAAAAATATGACCAGGTGCATTGGTTCGTAAAGAATCAAGCGCAGGTAGAAAAGGAAATGAGCAGGGTTATGAAGCTGTTGACCGGCAATGTTACCGTATGGGTCTATTATCCCAAAGGCAGTTCGGGTATACAGACCGACCTGACCCGCGACAAAGGATGGGATTGTCTTCTCAAAGAAGATGACAAGCTCACCTGGATAAGCCTGATATCATTTGATGATACCTGGTCAGTTTTTGGGTTCAGAGCAAAAACGGACGCAGATAGAAAGAAAGCTGAAGCGAAACCCGCGCAGCGCGAGATCTTTAATTGGGTCAATCCTGCAACAAAACAAGTAAAGCTTCCAGATGACCTGTTCGCTGCATTCAAAAAGAATAAGACGCAGGCTGAGTTTTTTGAAACACTTTCATTCAGTAATAAAAAAGAATATATTGAATGGATAGTGACTGCGAAACGGGAGGAAACACGAAAGGAACGCATAGCGGGAACAATTGACAAACTTGCGAAGAATCTTAAGAATCCGACGGCGAAGTAAGTAGGCCGATGTTGGATGTCCGATGGTCGGCTTTCAGGCACGCGATTTATAAAAACACTGAGCATCGAACCTTCACTAACTGGTGAAGCTTTTCCTTAAATTTATTCCATGAAACTGAGTGAAGATATTTACGAACGCATTGCTGCCGCCAAAGTGTATATAGATGAAAATTATGCGGCGCCGATAGATCTGGATCATATCTCGCAGCAGGCCTGTCTTTCACCTTTTCACTTTCATCGCATTTTCCGTAAGATCTATTTACACACCCCACATCAGTATCTCACGCGCAAACGTATTGATAAAGCAAAGGATCTGCTTGCAGAAAACAGACAGGTAGCAGATGTTTGTAATGAAGTAGGATTTGAAAGTGTGGGTTCATTCAGCGCCTTATTCAAAAGACAGATCGGGTTTCCTCCTACTTATTTCCGCAATATGGCCTGGCTGAAAAAACAGGAAGAGAAAACGCAGCCGAAGAAGTTTGTACCGCATTGCTTTGTGGAGCAGTATAAGATTGGATAGGGTTTCGTTTGTTTGCTGATTACTGCTGTCGGGTAAAAGGCGATGGACTAATTATCGATCTGTTTTAAAAGGAATTGAACTCTTTTGCAAATCAGGATGCGCATTATGTGTGGTGAATTCATGACGGCAGTCTATTAGGCACCCCTCACCCACAATTAAATTCAATGTCGTTTAGTTAAGGGAAAGCTATTTGCTGGCCTGGCGTAGGGCCCCCTCTAAATCTCCCCCTTCAGGCTAATCGTTACCCAAATCTATGAATGGCGTAAGGTTCCCGCGGATTTCGCAGATTT
>QFQQ01000148.1 GCA_003243445.1 Citrobacter freundii | reverse complement strand
GCAGATGACTCCCTTGTTTAACAGACCATCTGCGCATCTGCGTGTTTTATATCTGCGTAAATCTGCGGGAACCTTACGCATTCATAGATTTGGGTAACGATTAGCCTGAAGGGAGATTTAGAGGGGCCCTACGCCAGGGTTTGTTAACCAAACGAAATTGAATTTTAATAACTGTTTTGCCGGACAACAATATCCGGAAGACCACATAACCTTTGTATGTCGTAGCTTTCGCGATTCCTGGGCAAAGAAATCTGTTTCTCGCCGCGGACACCCAACCTCTGAAACCTCTGGAACTTTTGAAACTTCTGGAACATTCACGCCCACTTCAACCCAAAATCTCTTTCTTCAGAAAAGCATCCAGCTTATCCGCCCAGAATCCCAGATCGCTGATCAGTGTGATCATTTCTGCGTAGTCCATTCCTTCGATGTTCCGTTCGGAGATGGCGCAGACGATGCCTCTTGTTTCGTCTGCACTTAGTTTGTAGCCGAGATAAGTGGCATTGATGGCGAGCGCTGTTTTATACAGGAGGAATTGTTTGGGAAAATCGCGGGGAATGGCGCAAAGGGGCGCCATGCAGCGGATAAAGACCTGTTGTTCCTGTTGCGGATTTTTTTGTGCGGTCAGGAAAACCTCGATGGTTGAACTGCCCTGAACGAAATACCATGCCCCGGTTTTTTCATTGTAGATGCTGTTGGCATCCACACCGAGATCGGCACACAGTTGCCGGATATAGCCTTTTACAAGATCAACGGATGACATATGGTGAGGTTGGGTTTCCATTAACCGTGGGGAGGAGGGGATTATTTTCCTACGGGTGTTATAGAAAGGCTAAAAGAAGGTTCCAGAGGTTTCAGAAGTTTCAGAGGTTCCAGAGGTTGCTGCCGCAGAGCGCGACCGCTGATGTTGTTCGGAGGTTTCGACCTGAACAACCTCTGGAACCTCTGAAACTTCTGGAACTCCTGGAACCTTTTCTCCCTGCTAGCTTACACCTGACCCGTTCGCTGTCTCCTCATCCGGATTGACAAACTTCAGCTTGCCGTTATCTTCCGCCATCAGGATCATGCCGTTGCTTTCAATGCCGCGCATTTTGCGGGGGGCAAGATTGGCGACCACAACGACCTGTTTGCCGATGATGGCAGCGGGTTCGAAGTGGAGGGCGATGCCTGATACGATCGTTCTTTTTTCAAAGCCGAGATCAACTTCCAGTTTCAGGAGTTTGTCTGCTTTGGGAACTTTTTCGGCGGCGGTGATAGTGCCGACTTTCAGATCCAGTTTTGCAAAATCATCGTATTGAATTTCTGCTTTTGAAGCAGGTTCTTCTTTGGGTTGTTCTTTCGCGGTAGCTTTTAATGCAGCTTCTGCTTCTTTCAGACGGGCTTTGAGTTTTTCGATCTGTTCAGTGATCTCAACTTCCTCGATCTTTCTGAATAATAGCTGCGGCTCTCTCAGGCTGTAGCCAACGCTGAGTAATTTCATATTGCCGGCGTTTTTCCATTCAAGCATCTTATCAACCACTTTCATCATGTGAAGCATGGTCTTCGCGGTATTGGGCAAGAATGGATTGATCAATACCGCAAGATTGGCAGTCAATTGCAAACAGATATGCAGGCAGTTATCGATCTGTTTTTGCAACTCCGGATTTTCAGCGAGGCCTTTTGCAACGATCCAGGGTTCTTTTTTCTGCATGTACTGATTACCCTTTCTTGCAAGGTCGATCACTTCATACATTGCTTCGCGGAAGCGGTATTCTTCCAGCAGCGATTCTACTTTTTGTTTGCTGTCGCTGATATCGGTGATCAGTTGTTTGTCCTGGTCATCGATCAGATCATTATGGAAAGCCGGCACTTTACCTCCGCAAAGTTTGTGCATCAGCACGAACGTGCGATTCACAAAGTTGCCGAAGATGTCAGTGAGTTCGCTTTTATAAGCGAGTTGAAAACCTTTCCAGGTAAAATCGCTGTCCTTTGTTTCCGGAGCGATCTGTGTGAGATAGTAGCGCAATGCATCCACCATCTGACCGCCGCCATTTTCTTTCTTCACAAAGTCGTCGATATAGTCGCGCATATCGAGTTTCCAGTTGCGGCTGGTACTCATTTTCTCACCTTCAAGGTTCAGGAATTCATTCGCCGGAACGTTGGTTGGCACGATATCCCCGTGCAGTTTCAGCATTACCGGGAAAATGATACAGTGGAACACGATATTATCCTTACCGATAAAATGCACCAGTTTGGTGTCTTTATCCTGCCAGTAAGGTTTCCAGTCTTTGTTATGATCGATCGCCCATTGTTTGGTGGCGCTGATATAACCGATCGGCGCATCGAACCATACATACAATACTTTTCCGGCAGCGTCTGCCAAAGGAACCTTTACGCCCCAATCAAGATCACGGGTAACGGCGCGGGGCTGCAGGCCGCCATCGATCCAGCTTTTGCACTGGCCGACAACGGTGGACCGCCAATCGTCTTTATGATCTTCAAGGATCCACTGACGAAGAAAATCTTCATGCTTGCCTAATGGCAGGTACCAGTGTGTTGTTTTTCTTTTTACAGGTTTGCTGCCGCTTAATGTGCTAACCGGGTTGATCAGTTCATCAGGGCTTAATGAAGTACCGCAACGTTCGCACTGATCACCATACGCATTTTCATACCCGCAGTTCGGGCAGGTGCCTTTGATATAACGGTCGGCGAGGAATGTCTTTGCTTCTTCGTCGTAATATTGTTCGGACTCTTTTGTTTCCAGTTCGCCGCGGTCGTTCAGGTAAGTAAAGAATTCCTGTGCTGTTTCATGATGGATCGGTGAGCTGGTGCGATGATAGATATCAAATGACACGGACAGGTCTTCAAAATCCTGTTTCATTGCTTCATGATATTTATCGATGATGGCCTGTGGTGTTGTTCCTTCCTTCATGGCCTGGATGGGGATGGCAGTGCCATGCTCATCGCTGCCGCAAACAAAAACCACGTCTCTTTGCTGTGCGCGGAGGTAACGGACATATATATCAGCCGGGATGTAGGCACCGGCGAGGTGTCCCACATGCTTCAAACCATTTGCATAAGGGAGGGCAGAGGTAATAAGATATCGTTTCGGATTCGTCATATTTCAAATTGTAGCCTTTCAGGCTTGTTATTGGGCCTGCAAAAATACCGGAAATCGGTGTGATTGCCTAAGTGTGAAGGCTCGGTGAGGTCAGCCCCGATATTGTTGCAATACAAATCTATGAGCTTTGCACCCGGTTTGCAATCAAAACTGTGTGGGCTTCCTCCAAATGGCTGGTGAGCTCCTCAAAACCGCATGGAGTTCGGTAATTTCTCCCCGGATTCTCCTCTTTGCCTCCTCGGATCCTCCTCTTTGCCTCCTCGAAACCTCCTTTGTCGGTCCCCGGAACCGGGGGAGGCAAAGGGAAGGAATCGGGGATGAAGATAGCTGTCTGGCCGGTGCGGCTGGGCTACCAGATATTGATCGAAGGAGCATTTTTGTCCTGCAGGCCTTCGCTTGCATATAAAAGTGGTACAAAGGAGAATACGGGTGGAAACTTCGTTCATCTGGCTTAGTTTTAATGAATGAATCGTAAAAAGTTCCTTGCCTCTTCTGCTGGTTTGATCGCGGCATCGGCAATTCCTTTAGCGGCAAAGGCGTCGGAAGCCAACAATCCGGCGCCGGTCATTCCACCTTATCTCAGGAAAGGTGATCTGATCGGCATCACTTCCCCGGCAGGTTATATCACACATGAGGAAATACTTCCGGCTGTGCGGGTGATGGAAAGCTGGGGATACAGGATCCGGCTTGGCAAGACGATCGGCCACCGAGATGCTACATTTGGCGGTACGGACGAAGAGCGCCGTGCTGACCTGCAGCAGATGCTGAATGACCGGGAGATCAGGGCAGTTATGTGCGCGCGTGGCGGATACGGATCCGTAAGAATCGTTGACGGTCTGCAATGGAACATCCTGCGTGAACATCCGAAATGGATCATTGGCTTTAGTGACATCACTGTATTGCATTCGCATATCCTGCGCAATCTCGGGCTCGCCTCCATTCATTCGAAAATGTGTAACAGCTTTCCGGATAACTGGGATAAGGCAGATGCTACGCAAAAAGATACGATCGAGTCGATTCGCCGAGCTTTGTCCGGTGAGCGGCTGCAATATTCCATCGCTGCAAACCCGAATAACCGGAATGGTATAGCAACCGGCATTTTGACGGGTGGTAATTTAAAAACAATTGAAACGCTTGCTGGTTCAGTTTCCGATATACATACGAATAATAAAATCCTGTTCGTTGAAGATACCGGTGAATATCTTTACAGTATCGACCGGATGTTCTGGAATCTCGAACGTACCGGAAAGCTGGACCGGCTTGCGGGATTGATCATTGGCGGATTTAAAGTGAAACAGGATGATCCGGGTGAAGAGTTTGGTAAAAACCTTCAGCAGATTGTGCTGGAAAAAGTGAAGAAATATAGTTATCCGGTTTGTTTTGATTTTCCTGTAGGACATCAGCGGGACAACTTTGCATTGAAATGCGGGGTGCCGCATAAATTAATTGTACAAACGGGTGCCTGCACCCTAACAGATATTGTATGATAAAAACGCCTCCATACCTGCAGCCTGGTGATACGATCGGGATTGTTTGCCCGGCGGGTTATATGAGTCTAGACAAAGCGGCTGAGTGTATCCGTGTATTGAAAGAAGAGTGGGGATACAACGTAAAGCTGGGTAAGACACTTGGAAGTAATTCCGCT
Organism: Citrobacter freundii; assembly: GCA_003243445.1. Classification (GTDB taxonomy): domain Bacteria; phylum Bacteroidota; class Bacteroidia; order Chitinophagales; family Chitinophagaceae; genus Terrimonas_A. Next base: position 1,239 of record QFQQ01000148.1, on the reverse strand, counting down.
ACTTATTTTTCCGGAACGGATGAAGAGCGGCTGGCGGATTTTCAGTCGATGATGGATGATGATGAGGTGCAAGCGGTATTATGTGGCCGGGGTGGTTATGGCATGGGCAGGATCATTGAGCAGATCAACTTCAAGAAATTTAAAAAGAATCCAAAATGGATCATTGGGTTCAGTGATATTACGGTGTTGCATGCGCATTTGTATAACAACTATTACATTTCATCGCTGCATGCACCGATGGCCGGTGCGTTCAATGAAGCCGGTTATATTAACCGGTATGTGCAATCCCTGCGTTCGGCGTTACAAGGCGTGTGGGCAAAGTATACCTGCGAATCTCATCCATTCAATAAAACGGGTGAGGCGATAGGGGAATTGGTAGGTGGCAATCTTTCACTTATTGCTCATTTGGTAGGCTCGGATGATGATATCAAAACAAAAGGCCGTATTCTTTTTTTAGAGGATGTGGGTGAGTACAGTTATAATATAGACCGGATGATGTATCAATTGAAGCGGTCGGGGAAGTTGAAAAATCTTGCGGGATTGATCATTGGCGGTTTTACGGATATGAAGGATACGGAAAGACCATTTGGGAAAACGGTGTATGAGATCATTAGGGATGTGGTGAAGGAATATGATTATCCGGTGTGTTATGGGTTTCCGGTGAGTCATGGGAAGGAAAATTATGCGTTGAAGGTGGGTGTGGGGTATAAGTTGAAGATTACGAAGAACAGGGTGGTGTTGGAAGAGTGAGTGATTTTATTGAAAAGATGGATAAGTCGCAAATACCGCCAGCCGGCACGGCTGCCGGTCGCAGTTTTCGACTGCGCATAAATTGCGTACGCAAAAAAAACGCGCATCGAATCGCACGATGTGCGACGCTTAGCGACGCTGTGTTTATTATTGACGTTCGTAGTTTCGGTTGCGCATTAACATTGCGCATCGTAAAAAATTATCACGCATCGAATCGCATGAATTGCGACGCTTTTGCGATCGCTGTGTAAACCTAAGAAAGCTTTCATCTGAGGTTCCCGTATTCTCAACTTCCCATGATGATAACAGGCATAGCAGATCATCCGCCTTTATCAACGTTTTACTTTCAACTTCTATTTTATTTCGGTATTTCATCCATTCTGTTTCCATTTTCTTTATTTTTTTCTTTTCAACAAATAATAAAAAAAGGCACCGCCCCTTAAGGACTGACCTCCTCCACCAGTCCTTAAGATGACGGTGACTAAAGAA
>QFQQ01000147.1 GCA_003243445.1 Citrobacter freundii | reverse complement strand
TTCATACAATAAACTCCCGGTCGAAGGATTCAGGTACAAAAGTGCCACCACCGAATGTGACTCCGAATTTCCAGTAACAGAGGTGCATAAAATATTTCTCAGAAGCTCGCGCCAGAAAACCGCCATAAACACGTGAAACTACAACACCCAGAATTATCATCGGTAATAATCGTCCAGTGATAATCCCAACCGCGAGAGCAACGAAAAATGGCATGGCTTCATCAATCGACCAAAAAAATAACTTTGGTGGTTCGTCAATCGAGTGAGAAATATAAACAGGTTCCATGATGACCTCTCATATGAATTTTTTCAGATTTATTGACGACAAAATGCGCCTATTTCTGACCAGAGCCTGCAAGCTGAGCCATCATTTGCATAAGGCCTGCTCCATCTACTGCGCCCTGAACAATGGCTGACTTATCACCGTAGACAACAATGTTTGTAGGGGTCTTTTGGATACCAAGCTGACCTGCTTCACGAACGTCGTCGGCTATCTTGCTGGACGGCCTGGCCGCATTGATACATTCAAGTAAGCGGTTCGGGTCTAAACCAGTTTCGCGGGCGATTTGGTCTAGCGGTGCGCTAAGACCGTGCCCGTCAGATTGGCTGTAGCGGAATAACGCTTTAGATAACTGGAAGAAAGATGGATTTCCTCCCTGCTCAACAGCACACTCCGCTGCTAAAGCTTCAGTACGGGAAGCCTGCCCGTGAACAGGAACATGTTTGAAAACCATCGCAATATTCCCTTGTGATGAATCCACGAGATCCATAACGATTGGGAAATGTTGTTTGCAGTACTGACATTCAAAATCGGAATACTCAATGATATAGAACTGAGCATCCGGGTTCCCATAAATACGTTCGTTGTCCGTAGAAGGCGCATAGGCGGTATCGGGTTTGTTTCCAGTCCGGTAACCGACATTGGATTGTTTCTGCGATTCAGGTTTTAGGCCCGCTGCATTAATGTATTTTGCAAATGCGTCCAGTAGTTCGCTTTTGTTGTTTACTACGGGCTTGTGAGTCTCAGCAACGATCGCTAGGTCATTAAGAAGTTGGGACTGTCTATCGATTTGGTAAGTAAAAAATGCAGCCGTGCTTACCATAACCATGAGCGGAATTCCAAATATAAGAGAGTTCAAAATGTTCTTTTTCATTTGTAGCCTCTTGATTGCTGCAATTGTTCCGGCGTATAGATTTCGTTTGGCTTTTGGACTTTGACCTGAGACGCCTCAGCAGCTTTTTGCTTTTTAAGATAGGGCAGTATGATTTCAGCCATGTCTTTGTTCAGGACATCCCGTGACTGAGGGTAAGTTGATGCCGTGATCTTCTGATTGAGGATACGGATTTTTTCTGGGACATCAGAAATTAGCAAATAGCTAATCATCCCTACGGTAAACGTCAGGCAGAGCAGGGCAGAAAGAATAAATGGTTTCGAATTAGTCATGCATCACCTCGCACAGCTAATTTAACAAACATGAAATATTGAGGAAAAAGAAAAGCACCGCAAATTGAGGTGCTTTTCTTAAGGTTAAATACGTTTTGGTAGGTTTGAAATAAGTAGAGATGAACCAATAGGAATCATTACTATCATTATGAGTGCCCCGATCATTGGAGGCACAGGTAACGGTATAAAAAGCGACAGGAGAACGCTATATACACCCCAGCCAATCAATACCATGCTACGACGGTTAAGAAACGGACTGGCATATCCAAAGTTATATCTTTTTGCCATCCACCGCATTACCCCTGCAAACAGAGACGGGATGATGACCACGGCCATGTACGGTAACCAATACATATCAAGTGTTAAACGATACATAATCATGTAGAGCCAATAATTCAGGTTCTCGGCAATGTTCTGGAAAAGCCCAACAAAGTATTTCAGTGGCCCGCCGTGGTTGGCCATGTCGCTGGGAGGAAGCTGGTAAAAATCCTTTAACGCCTTATCAATCCCCGTATTTACAAATGCTTCAGTATAATTGTCGCGAGCCTTTTGCAATACCATGACGAAATCTTTTTCGCCTATCATTTTATGACCCCATGCGATTTCTTTCAGAGCATTAGACTTAAAATACTCAACCGGAAAGAAGACAGAGATAAAAAGGAGAATCGTCGAACTCCAGATGATCAGTGTCTTTATCGTCTTAGGCCACTTTTCCTCATTCAACTTATCAGACATTCGATATCCCCAATCTTCGCCTTCCTCCCAGCCTGGATAATCAGTTCGTTGGTTAGCTTTCTCGGGAGATTTATCCGTGAAGTAATTTCACAGAAATTCAACGTGTGTTGAAGTTCCCGGCAAACGAACAAGCCAAGCTCAATGATATAGATCGCAAGCCGCTCCCAGTCATTCAGCTCCTGCTCGTTGTCCTGATGATAAGCTTTGATAGCGGAGCTCACTGCTGCACCAACGCGTTCATCAGGAGTAAGGGTTTTCAGTAGAGCTAACATTTGCCCAGTGATGCCATCAACACATGGCCAGATCATGGTCAAACCGTCATATGAGGCTTGATCATCTTTACGCTTTAATAGAGTTTTGGTTTTAATCATATTTACCCCTCGGCGCTGATACGTGATTTTTCACCACGAACCTTTTGTTGACGTTCGTAGATTGAAAGGTACTTTTTAGCGATAGTTCGGACATCGCTTAACTCGGACTCATTCCTCGGCATTAATATGACGGGGACTTTACCTTTTACTATTTTATTAGCCTGATTTATGGCCATGCATTCGAGGTTGGGTAACCAACCTAGCAGTTGAGATTGAAATAACTCGCCTTCTTCCTCCATCAATCGTTCCCCGACACTGCCGGTGATTTGTTCAGGATCTGCACCTGCGCTGGAGCCATGACCACGCATAATATATTTGAACTTTGTCGGTGGTACTCGTTTCATGACTGCTTCCTGGGCATCAGGATCTGGTGTGCGTAGCGCCGTAAAGTGGTTCGTATTGGTTATAACCTGCTTCATTTTGGCTTCTGAACCGAGACGGGCTTCGAAGTCGGAAGTCGATTGCGACGAAATAAATAAGCGGAACCCAGCACCACGGGTTTTATTCAACATTTTAATAACTTGGTCATTAATAACTTCAGCTGCTTCATCGATTAACACCATTACAGAAGCCAAGTCCTGACCACCAGGTTTTAAAAAATTGTACACAGTCGAGCTAACAGATGTTATATCAGACAGGAAAATAGAACCGACCGCAGATCCAGTCTCAGCATCTGCAAGGGAATTTAACCCCAAATACAACATTCCCCCGGTAGTGATGATATCCTGAATATTCGAAATTGGACGAGTATCATTCAGTTCATCTTCATCAGCACTGTCAGGGGATAACAACTCTGACATAAACCCTTGAGTTAGTTGACTAAGAATTGGCATCACGTTCAGAATCATTTTCTGGAAGTGTTCGCGCTGATGACCGAACATATCAATACCGGCTTCAATTGAAGTATCGCCTTTCCCTTTATTACCTTTAATGTCATTTCGGTAAATGTCTGCACATATTTCTGCTATTTCTTTTGGGCCTTTAATTTTAGACGAGTAACGGTCAATTTTCGCCTGTAAAATAATGTCGAAATCGGACTCTCCTAAAGTCTTGTGGCCGAATTTAGTGATGGCCATAATCAATAGAGATGCTAATGAAGAGATGTCAGCACTCAGTTGTGATTTAATATTGCGTAAAGTCGGTTTGATTTCACAGATTTTCATCAGCTCAACAACCGTAGTTAATGACATAATACCAAATGAAACAAACGGATCGCTCGTACTATCAGCACGTTGAATAACCGATGTAATTCTGTTAGCTACCTCGCCAGCCTGAGTGTAGTTAGTAATTGGAGATATTCGAGCTGATTTTTCAGGATGCGCCAATGAAACGTAATTATATTTCGTTGAGCGATCCACCAATTCCAGACAGAACTTCATCCATTCAGCCAGTTCTTCATCATTTTTGGGGTCAATGAGGATTAGTGGTTGTTTTTTTAGTGCGGCTTGAAGAATAAGTAGTTTAAAATATGTTGTTTTGCCTGAGCCGGTTGTGCCAGTTATAAGCGTATGCAACGATAAAAGTTCTTCAGAAATTCCGATCCATTCGTTTTTTTTACCTAGCGCATGAATCCAGCCGAGGCCCATAAAATTTTTGGATGGTTTGGCTACAAATTTCTTTATGTCACGCTTTATCAACTCAGATGCCAGTTGACCCTCATTCTGGCCCCACTCAAAGCCTCTGCAAATAAGATAGCTGTCAGGCTCACGAATCATCTGTTCGATAAATGATTTCATGTCCATTACGAGTGGTTTTGGTTTTCGCTTCAGGCGGCGTTTGTGCGTATAAATATCCCATGCTGCCGGGAGACTACGAATACCATAAGCAGCCTGGACTGCAACTGAGAGGTAACAGGGTAGAGATGGCATGTTAAACAGTGTATTAACCCCGATAGTTGCGGCTATACCTGCTGTCCAACCAAGAGTCTCAAGGCCTTCAAAATTTGTGCGCCAACGTAAGTTATATTTCCACTCACTCATCTTTATCCACCATTTGATTATGCATTCGTTCACTATTAGGAAGAATGTAGTCAACACCGGTCTTTGAATAGAAATCAAAGTGCATCAGCATAATCTTCTGCAATTGAGTAATATCAATGCCGAGTTCATCCGCAATACGTCGCTTTAAGGCAACGCTTACGGCAATGACAGGCTCTCCAGAATAGGTTCGCTTCAGCATACCTTTTGAAATCATTTCATTGCATAAATCTGTAATGTTGTAATCTTTATCAGAAACATCAGTTAAAGCAGAGTAAAGCAGATCGTTAAACTTCCCATCCATCAGCAAGTCGATATCATTATTAAGTTCTTTTCTGAGATATAAGCACTTCTGAGTACGATGGAAATAATACTGGGCTGGGGCTTCCATAAACCTTTGCCATAACCAGTTGGAGTCCTGAAGCAGAGCATAATTACGCTCATCAAAATCTTTATCAATAGCAATGATTAAGTGGCCTGATTCAATGAAAAGATCGTCTGAGTGGTCGGTAACATATTTAACGAGAAATTCTTTGGCCGCTTCAAGACCAGATACGTATAGCTGACTAAATTTATCGTAAAATTTTACGTTAGCCGGTATGTTGGCCGAAGTATCCGCATGAGCCGAGTAACCAAAATCGTTATCAGCTTTCACGTCATCCTGCCACATGGAATCATAATCTTCGTAAATTGAATAATCATCAATTACCTCACCAGACTGAATGCCGGTATCGACAGCATCCTGGTGCAGCTGAATTTCCTTTAATGCCTGACGGGTAGGTGAGGGCTGGGTCTGATCCAATGCATCGCTTGAAGTTGGTTCGTTGCTATTATACGAGTTGATGATTGAATGAAACTCAAGGGTTTCGTTCAGAGTTTTATGGTTTGGTTCTTTTATAAGTGAACTGGGTACAGAGAACTCAATCTCTGTTTGTGCCGATGCCAGGGTTTCTTTGAGGGAAAGACGGCGCTTGGGTTCATTATTCTCCGACACTGGCTTTGGTTGATTATCTTTGAGCCCTTTTGATTCCCCGCTGCCCGCCAGCTCAGTTGTTGGTGAATTAGTGTCATCCAGACAATCTTTTTGATTTTTGGTACTGGTATTTCTTTCCTTTACACGATTGTAGTCCTCATCAGAAAGCAGATTGAGCTTATGCAGCAGTTCGTGGGCGTTTTCCGGCGTAACCTGTCGGTTTCCAAAAATACTCTCCAGTGGAGATTCCTGTTCATCAGCAATGATTGTTCCGCCCTGTAAAACTGAGCGGTCGACCTCATTCGGTATTCCGGTTGACGGAACCGGCTTCTGACCAATGTAGGGTTCGCTTTCGACGAGTTTTGGCTGGTTTGGCCTCCCGGTCAGGTATTCCACCCATTTACCTTCAATACGGATGCGGCTGCTGCATGGTAGAGGGTCAACAGTATCGACAAATAGTACTTCTGGAGATATCAGAAGGATGCAGC
>QFQQ01000146.1 GCA_003243445.1 Citrobacter freundii | reverse complement strand
TTCATACAATAAACTCCCGGTCGAAGGATTCAGGTACAAAAGTGCCACCACCGAATGTGACTCCGAATTTCCAGTAACATAGGTGCATAAAATATTTCTCAGAGGCTCGCGACAGAAAACCACCGTATACACGTGAAACAACTACACCCAGAATTATCATCGGTAATAATCGTCCAGTGATAATTCCAACCGCGAGTGCTACGAAAAATGGCATAGCTTCATCGACAGACCAGAAAAATAACTTTGGTGGTTCGTCAATCGAGTGAGAAATATAAACTGGTTCCATGATGACCTCTCATATGAATTTTTTCAGATTAATTGACGACAAAATGCGGCTATTTCTGACCAGAGCCAGCAAGCTGAGCCATCATCTGCATAAGACCAGCGCCATCAACTGCGCCCTGAACAATGGCCGATTTATCTCCATATACAACAATGTTTGTAGGGGTCTTTTGGATACCAAGCTGACCGGCTTCATGAACGTCGTCGGCTATCTTGCTCGACGGCCTGGCAGCATTGATACATTCAAGTAAGCGGTTCGCATCTAAACCAGCTTCGCGGGCGATTTGGTCAAGAGGTGCGCTAAGACCGTGGCCGTCAGATTGGCTGTAGCGGAACAATGCTTTTGATAACTGGAAGAAAGATGGATTTCCACCTTGCTCAACAGCGCACTCCGCAGCTAAAGCCTCAGTTCGGGAAGCCTGCCCGTGAACAGGAACATGTTTGAAGACCATCGCAATATTCCCTTGCGATGAATCCACGAGATCCATAACGATAGGGAAATGTTGTTTGCAGTAGGGACATTCAAAGTCGGAATACTCAATGATATAGAACTGAGCATCCGGGTTTCCGTAAATACGTTCATTGTCTGTTGAGGGTGCATAGGCGGTATCGGGTTTATTGCCAGTCCGGTAACCAACATTAGCTTGTTTCTGGGATTCAGGCTTAAGTCCTGCCGCATTCATGTATTTTGCAAATGCATCCAGTAGCTCGCTTTTGTTGTTGACTACGGGTTGGTGGGTCTCTGCAACAATCGCCAGATCATTCAGGAGTTGTGACTGTTGGTTAATTTGGTAGGTAAAGTACGCCGCAGTGGTTGCCATAATAATGAGCGGAAGACCAAATATAAGAGAGTTAAAAATGTTCTTTTTCATTTGTAGCCTCTTGATTGCTGCAATTGTTCCGGCGTATAGATTTCGTTTGGCTTTTTGACTTCGACCTGAGACGCCTCAGCTGCTTTCTGCTTTTTAAGATATGGCAGTATGATTTCAGCCATGTCTTTGTTCAGGACATCCCGTGACTGGGGGTAGGTAGCAACCGTTATCTTCTGATTGAGGATACGGATTTTTTCTGGGACATCAGAAATTAGTAAATAGCTAATCATCCCTACGGTAAACGTCAGGCAGAGCAGGGCAGAAAGAATAAATGGTTTTGAATTAGTCATGCGTCACCTCGCACAGCTAATTTAACAAACAAGAAATATTGAGGATAAAGAAAAGCACCGCAAATTGAGGTGCTTTTCTGAAGGTTAAATGCGTTTTGGTAGGTTTGAAATAAGTAGAGATGAACCAATCGGAATCATCACAATCATTATGAGTGCTCCGATCATTGGAGGCACAGGTAACGGTATAAAAAGCGATAAAAGAACGCTATAAACACCCCAGCCAATCAATACCATGCTACGACGGTTAAGAAACGGGCTGGCATATCCAAAGTTATATCTTTTTGCCATCCACCGCATTATGCCTGCGAACAAAGATGGCATGATAACAACGGTCATGTACGGCAACCAGTACATGTCCAGTGTTAAACGATACATAATCATGTAAAGCCAATAATTCAGGTTTTCGGCAATATTCTGGAAAAGGCCAATAAAGTACTTCAGAGGCCCGCCGTGGTTAGCCATGTCGCTTGGGGGAAGCTGGTAAAAATCCTTTAGAGCTTTGTCAATCCCCGTATTTACAAATGATTCCGTATAATTGTCCCGCGCCTTTTGCAAAACCATAATGAAATCCTTTTCGCCGATCATCTTGTGGCCCCAGGCTATTTCCTTAAGTGCATTAGACTTGAAATACTCAACAGGGAAGAAGACAGAGATAAAGAGCAGTATCGCCGAGCTCCAGATGATCAGCGTCTTTATAGTCTTTGGCCACTTCTCTTCATTCAGCTTGTCAGACATTCGACCTCCCCAATCCTGGCCTTCCTCCCTGCCTGGATCATTAGTTCGTGAGTAAGCTTCCTCGGTAGGTTTATCCGTGAAGTAATTTCGTGCAGATTTAAAGCAAATTGAAGTTCACGGCTGACGAATAAGCCGAGCTCAATGATATAGATAGCAAGACGTTCCCAGTCATTTAGCTCCTCATCGATGTCCTGATGATAAGCCTTGATGGCTGAGCTCACGGCTGCACCAACACGCTCTTCATGCGCTAGCGTTTTCAACAGAGCCAACATTCGCGCAGTGATGCCATCAACACATGGCCAGATCATGGTTAGCCCGTCATATGAGGCGAGATCATCTTTACGCTTTAATAGATTTTTGGTTTTAATCATAAAGACCCCTATGCGCTAATACGTGATGTTTCACCACGAACTTTCTGTTTTCGTTCGTAGATAGAAAGGAACTTTTTAGCCAATTTCCTGATACTAATTAGCTCTGAATCGTTCTTTGGCATTAAAATGATAGGTACTTTACCTTTAACAATTTTGTTTGCTTGATTAATAGCCATAAATTCTAGGTTTGGTAGCCAACCTAGCAATTGGGACTGGAATAGCTCGCCTTCTTCCTCCATCAAACGCTCCCCGACACTACCGGTAATCTGCTCAGGATCAGCGCCCGCGCTAGAACCATGACCACGCATAATGTATTTAAATTTAGTCGGGGGGACGCGCTTCATAATTGCTTCTTGGGCATCAGGGTCTGGTGTACGCAGCGCCGTAAAGTGGTTGGTATTGGTAACAACCTGCTTCATTTTGGCTTCTGAACCGAGGCGGGCTTCGAAGTCAGATGTTGATTGCGATGAAATAAATAACCGGAAACCAGCACCACGGGTTTTATTCAACATTTTAATGACCTGGTCGTTGATTACCTCTGCTGCTTCATCTATCAGTACCATAACTGAAGCCAAGTCCTGGCCACCAGGTTTCAAAAAGTTGTATACCGTAGAACTGACCGATGTGATATCGGAAAGGAAAATCGAACCCACAGCTGAACCCGTTTCTGCATCTGCAAGTGAATTCAACCCTAAATACAACATACCCCCGGTAGTGATGATATCCTGAATGTTAGAAATTGGACGCATGTCATTCAGTTCGTCTTCATCATTACTGTCAGGGGATAATAGTTCTGACATAAAGCCCTGGGTTAACTGGCTGAGTATAGGCATTACGTTCAAAATCATTTTCTGGAAGTGTTCGCGCTGATGGCCGAACATATCAATCCCCGCCTCAATAGAAGTATCACCTTTCCCTTTATTACCCTTAATATCATTACGATAAATATCAGCACAAATCTCAGCAATTTCTTTCGGGCCTTTAATTTTAGATGAGTATCGTTCAATCTTCGCCTGCAAGATGATGTCAAAATCCGATTCACCTAATGTCTTGTGCCCGAACTTAGTGATTGCCAGAATCAATAGCGATGCTAACGAAGAGATATCAGCGCTTAGTTGTGATTTGATATTACGGAGTGTTGGTTTGATTTCACAAATCTTCATCAACTCAACAACAGTAGTCAATGACATAATACCAAACGATACAAACGGGTCACTCGTACTGTCTGCTCGTTGAATAACCGATGTGATCCTGTTGGCAACTTCACCGGCCTGCGTGTAGTTAGTAATAGGAGAAATTCGAGCTGACTTCTCAGGATGAGCTAAAGAAACATAATTATATTTTGACGACCGATCTACCAATTCGAGACAAAACTTCATCCATTCTGCGAGCTCTTCGTCATTTTTTGGATCTATGAGAATAAGCGGTTGTTTTTTTAGTGCAGCTTGAAGAATAAGCAGTTTGAAATATGTTGTTTTACCTGAACCGGTTGTACCAGTTACCAGAGTATGCAATGTTAAAAGCTCTTCCGAAATACCGACCCATTCGGTTTTCTTACCAAGCGCATGTATCCAACCGAGACCCATGAAATTTTTTGGCGGCTTAGCTATAAATTTCTTGATATCACGTTTTATCAGCTCTGAAGCCAGTTGCCCTTCATTTTGCCCCCACTCAAAGCCCTTGCCGATTAGATAACTTTCAGGCTCACGAATCATCTGTTTTATAAATGATTTCATGTCCATGACGAGCGGTTTAGGTTTGCGTTTGAGTCGACGCTTATGAGTGTATATATCCCATGCCGCAGGGAGACTACGTATGCCATACGCGGCTTGTACGGCAACAGAAAGATAGCAGGGCAGTGATGGCATATTAAAAAGTGTATTAACCCCGATAGTGGCGGCTATGCCAGCTGTCCAGCCAAGAAGCTCAAGACCTTCAAAATTGGTGCGCCAACGTAAGTTATATTTCCACTCACTCATCTTTATCCACCATTTGATTATGCATTCTTTCACTATTAGGAAGAATGTAGTCAACACCGGTCTTTGAATAGAAATCAAAGTGCATAAGCATAATTTTTTGCAATTGAGTAATATCAATGCCGAGTTCATCTGCAATACGTCGCTTTAAGGCAACGCTTATGGCAATAACAGGCTCTCCAGAATAGGTTCGCTTCAACATACCTTTTGAAATCATCTCATTACATAAATCTGTAATGTCGTAATCTTTATCTGAAACATCAGTTAAAGCAGAGTAAAGCAGATGGTTAAACTTCCCGTCCATCAGCAAGTCGATATCATTATTAAGTTCTTTTCTGAGATAAAAGCACTTCTGAGTACGGTGAAAATAATACTGGGCTGGAGCTTCCATAAACCTTTGCCATAACCAGTTCGAGTCCTGAAGTAGCGAAAAATTACGTTCGTCAAAATCTTTATCAACAGTAATGATTAAGTGGCCTGATTCAATAAATAGGTCGTTTGCGTGGTCGGCAACATATTTAACGAGAAATTCTTTTGCAGCTTCAAGACCAGATACGTATAGCTGGCTGAATTTATCGTAAAATTTAACATTAGCCGGTACGTTGTCTGATGTATCCGCATGAGCCGAGTAACCATAATCGTTATCAGCTTTCACGTCATCCTGCCACATGGAATCATAATCTTGGTATATTGAATAATCATCTATTACCTCACCAGACTGTATGCCGGTGTCGGCAGCATCCTGGTGCAGCTGAATTTCCTTTATTGCCTGCCGGGTAGGTGAGCGCGTGGGCTGATCGATTTCATCGCCTGAAGTTGGTTCGTTGCTATTATACGTGTTGATGATTGAATGAAACTCAAGAGTTTCGTTCAGAGTTTTATGGTTTGGTTCTTTTGTAAATGAACCGGGTGCAGAGAACTCAATTTCTGTTTGTGCTGATGCCAGGGTTTCTTTGAGCGAAAGTCGGCGTTTGGGTTCATTACTCTCCGGTACTGGCTTTGGTTCATTAGCTTTGAGCTCATTTGGCTCACCGCTGACCACCGGCTCAGTTGTTGGTGAATTAGCGCCATCCTGACAGTCATTTGGATTTTTGGGACTGGTATGTCTTTCCTTAACACGATTGTAGTCTTCATCAGAAAGCAAATTGAGCTTATGCAACAGTTCGTGGGCGTTTTCCGGCGTAACCTGTCGGTTTCCAAAAATACTCGCCAGTGGCGATTCCTGTTCTTCATCAATGATTGTCCCACCCTGTAAAACTGAGGGATCGACTTCCTTCGGTATCCCGGCTGACGGAACAGGTTTCTGTCCAATGTAGGGTTCGCTTTCGACAAGTTTCGGCTGGTTTGGCCTCCCGGTCAGGTATTCCACCCATTTCCCTTCGATACGGATGCGGCTGCTGCATGGTAGAGGGTCAACAGTATCGACAAATAGTACTTCTGGAGATATCAGAAGGATGCAGC
>QFQQ01000051.1 GCA_003243445.1 Citrobacter freundii | reverse complement strand
TAATCGCGCTGCCCGTTATTCGCAATATTTATCGCAACCGCCAGCTATTCGAATAATTCGTCGAACCTCAACGACCTCCGTAGCCCACAATTTCAATTGTGGGTGGAGGGCATTGCGAATGAAGGCATTCCTAGAGATTCGCCAGCAAACCGTCTCAATGACGGGTGTATCTTTTATTAAAATACCGCCGGCCGCGCCCCTCCTCCCCAAATTAAAATTGTGACCAATCTCCAGCCGCCTCTTCCGTTACACCCTCCCTACGCCCTACTCACATTATTTTAAAGCCCGCCAACACCTTCCCAGCCCCCATTTCCCCCCATCCCTTAACTTTGCCGCCCAACGGCCTTGCCCTCTGAAATAAAACCTGCAAAACGCAGACTCTTCATCCAATTAATGAACACAAATGGCCATTTACAAAAAAATCAACACTGTACTCATTGCCGCCGGAATGGCAGCAGTTTTTCAAACGACAGCGGCCCAGGCGCAACAAAGATGGGAGGATATCGATACGACAGGATATCATTCCGTTCAAACGATCAGCAAGAAAAAATTCACGCTGGTTTTTATCAATAAGGATTCGGCGTTCAGTAAGGAGACGGCGCAGCAACTGATAGATGCCTTCTTCACCGCTTACCCGCAAGAGGTGAAGCGCTTCAATAAAAATGCGTTGAAAAAAGTGACCTTCATTATCGATCCCGGTTATAAGGGTGTGGCAGCTACATCCAATGGAATAGTGCGCTACAGCCCGGATTGGCTGACCAAACATCCGCAGGATATTGATGTGGTTACACATGAAGCCATGCACATTGTACAGGATTATGGCGGCAAAGGTGAAGGATGGCTGACAGAAGGGATTGCGGATTATGTACGCTATAAATATGGCGTGAATAATAAAAAAGGCAACTGGTCATTGCCTGTATTCAAAGCAGGGCAAAGCTATACCAATGCATACCGCATCACCGCGCGCTTCCTCGCGTGGCTTGAAAAAAATGTCGATAAAAAGATCGTCGATAAACTCGATAAAGCCAGCCGTGAAGGAACTTATAACTCCGGCATGTGGAAAGAACTGACCGGAAAAACAGTGGATGAATTATGGGCAGCCTATGCTGCAAATCCTGCTTTATAATAAATAAGACCGTTCGCTTTATAAGACCGGCCCTGAGGCCGTCAAAAAAACACACATGAAAAGACATTCCGTTATCTATCCCCTCCTTTTTGCAACAGCATTGATACATACCAGTGCTGACGCACAGAAAAAACCGGCCGGGAATTATGTTCAGTATGTAAAACCTATCATTGGTACCCAGCGGATGGGACATACTTATCCCGGTGCTACCGTACCATTCGGCATGGTGCAACTCAGCCCGGATACTGATACGATCCCTTATGAAATGAATGGCCGCTACAACCCTGACGTATATAAATATTGCGCAGGTTATCAATACGATGATCAGACGATCGTTGGATTCAGCCATACACACTTCAGCGGCACCGGCCACTCCGATCTTGGGGATTTCCTGATCATGCCCACCGTTGGTCCGCTGAAATTAAACCCTGGAGTTGACAGCATCCCGCGCAGCGGGTTCCGCTCAAAATTTTCCCACAGCAATGAAACGGCGGAAGCTGATTATTACAAAGTAAAACTGGACGATTATAATATCACCGCAGAGCTGACCGCAACCAGTCGTGTAGGCTTTCACCAGTACACTTTTCCAAAATCAGACAGCGCGCACATTATTCTTGATCTGATGAGCGGGATCTATAATTATGATGATAAGAACGTATGGACATTTGTCCGCGTGGAAAATGATACGCTGATCACAGGCTACCGTCAGACAAATGGCTGGGGAAGGACACGCACCGTGTATTTTGCAATGACATTCTCCAAACCATTTTATCAATATGGCAGCAAAAACTATTCTCCACGCCAGGTATACCGCGGCTTCTGGGGAAAGTTTGATCAAAGCAAGAACTTCCCGGATCTGGCAGGCAAACAACTCCGCACTTATTTTGATTTTAAAACCACTGAAGGTGAAAAGATCAAAATAAAATTTGCCTTATCCTCTGTAAGCACTGCTGGCGCCTTGCTCAACCTTCGCACCGAGACACCGGGGTGGAATTTTGAACAGGTGAAAAAACAGGGACAGGATCTTTGGAATAAAGAACTGAATAAAGTTGCCGTTGAAGCAGACGAAGAAGAGAAAGTGAATTTCTATACAAGCATGTATCACGCGTTCATCAGCCCGACCGTATACATGGATGTTGACGGTTCTTACAAAGGTCTTGACCAGCTGGCACACAAAGCAACCGGCTTTACCAATTACACTACATTCTCGTTATGGGATACCTATCGTGCGTTACATCCGCTGTTCAACATCCTTCAGCCAAAAAGAAATGGTGACATGGCAAAATCCATGCTGGCGCATTATGACCAAAGCGTCCTGCACATGCTGCCGATCTGGAGTCATCATGCAAATGAGAACTGGTGTATGACCGGCTACCACAGTGTGTCCGTGCTCACAGACGCGATCATGAAAGGCAATACCTCCATCGATGCAAAAAAAGCACTGGAAGCTTGCGTGACCACTGCGCGCAACCGCAAATTTGATGGCCTTGATTACTACATTGATAAAGGATATATTCCTGTTGACAGGAACGGAACAGGTGTGTCAACTACACTGGAGTATTCCTATGACGACTGGTGTATTGCACAACTTGCGAAAAAACTGAACCGGATGGATATCTACAATGAATTCATCAAACGTTCAAAGAACTATGTGAATGTATTTGATCCGTCAACCGGCTTTATGCGTGCTAAACTCAACGATGGTACATTCAAAAAAGACTTTGACGTACTGAGCACGCATGGCCAGGGATTCATTGAAGGCAATAGCTGGAATTACAGCCTGTATGTTCCGCATGACCCGGCCGCGCTTGTGGAAATGTCAGGCGGCAAAGAAAAATTCGCGCTTCATCTTGATTCATTATTCACCATGGAGCTGCCTGACAAATTCTTTGAGGAAACGGAAGACATCACACGTGACGGGATTATTGGTAATTACGTTCATGGCAATGAACCTGCACACCACGCCGCTTATCTCTACAACTGGACGAATGCACCATGGAAAACACAAGCCACTACGCGCATGATCCTGAAACGTCAATACCACAACGGTCCGGACGGATTGGGAGGAAACGACGATTGTGGTCAGATGAGCGCCTGGTACATCTTCAGCACCCTGGGCTTCTATCCCGTAGCCCCCGGTTCCGTCGAATACCAGCTCACCAGCCCCGCCATCAACAGTGCAACCCTGAACCTCGAAAACGGCAAGACATTCCAGATCAAAACCGTAAACCAAAGCGACAAGAATGTCTACATCCAAAAGATCGAATTCAATGGTAAACCATATAACAAACTTTCGATCACGCATGGGGAGATTATGGGAGGCGGAGTGATGGTGTTTTATATGGGGGATAAACCAGCGAGCAAAGGATGATCGATGTTGGATGGTCGATGGTCGACTTCAACTTGAAACAAAATAAGAATAGAGGAGCCCTCCAAAATTGGAGGGCTCCTTTGTATACTCACTTTTCTTATGAAGATCCGATCATCGACCATCCAACATCGATCATCGAATATCCCTCCCCCACGGCCTAACTAATTTTGTTGATAACAAGATTATCATAATAAATATAATCCGTCGAAGACACCTGCCAGTCGGACGTACTGCCGCCACGGAAGGTGTGGAAACTGACCTGGCGGATCAGGCGTTTGGCATCGTTGGTCGTCCAGCGGATATTCTGATCAAGCACAGTAGTGCCATTGATGATGATCTGCACCCGGCCATTGGTACTGCTGCCGGTATTGCTCTTGATGTACATGTGCACATGATACCATGCTCCTTTGACCAATGCGCCGGATGAAGGATAGCTCCTGCCGAATGAATCACCATACTGACCGGGCTGATCACGGTAATAAACATAAGGCTGGAAGTAAACACGGTTTGGATTGGAATTGGGCGAATACCACATCAGCCGAAGACTTCCGCCATTGCCATCCGTGCCGGGATCACCACCTGTGTTGCCATCACCAACACGGAAACCAAATCCGACTTTTCCGCCACGTCCCCAGTTGAACTGGCTATGAAATTTTACATCATAATCGAGTTCATAAGCGGAGCCATCGGATACATCTATATCCGTGATCAATCCGCCCGCACCGGAAAGCGCATTAGGCAACAATGTCACGCGGGCACTTTTACCGCCGCCATTGCCATTGGAAATAAATGCACGGCTGTCAATCCAACTGGAGACATTTCCGAAATCCTCTTCTGCCTGCGCGCTTGTATAAGTTGTTTGATTGGTTCTGTTCTCCCAGTTAACAGAACGCGTACTGTAGATCGCTCTTGATGTAAGAGAAGCTGGTGTAGCCGGAGTTTCTTCCTTTGCCGGTTCGCTGATAAAACTTTCAGCACCTTCCTTGCGGCAGGAAGTAAATACAACATTCAATAAGATTACTATAGCAAGTATGGTTATGGAAAACGTTTTCTTCATGATAAGATCTTTTGTATTTAGAAAATAAATGAAGATGGCCTGATATAAAAAAGGTGGATTAAGAATAAACTCTTAAGAGGCGGTGAGTTTGCATTGAATTCCACTGAGGCTACGAAAACGTTGTAGTTAAAACAGGTTGGTTTGATCATTATGGCATCGTTGATTGTTTTAAAGTTGTCACTTAAAACACCCAACTACCAAGCGTTTCACTACGCTAAAACTTCGTCAATAAAAAATTGCTGATTGTGTAAGTGTAGATTACATGTCATTGATTATTGATATAATCACTTCGGCGCATTAACCGCTACGTAAAATAAAAAAGGTCATTACATTTCTGCAATGACCTCGTCTGGAGACTATTTTAACCTTTTAGCGAGCTTACCATGTTTCATTCGTCGGATTGATCGCCCGGATCCGCCGTTTGCTTTCAGCTTTCTGATAAGCTTCATCCTGATCCGGAGATTTCACAATTGAAGGCTTTGATGATTTCAGGTTCTTTTGACCAGATTTCTTCAACTGTGCAGATTCATTGGCAGCTTTCTCCACCTGTTGCCTCATGGCAACATCATTTTTTCCACTTCGATTATTGTTTGACATTCGATAAATTTTAATTGATCCGATCACGGTTCCCAACCACACATATACATTAATGAAGGTCTAATACCGTACCAGCAACCGTATTGCACAATAACTTGTAAGAACTTATTTAAGCATAATATTTATTCTTGCATATATCAATTACTTACATAGTGGATAAAAACCAGAGCGGATCGTTAAACATCCTTGTGTTAACGATCCGCTCTCAATTATGCCGCCCAAAAAACCCACTTACTTTACGGCATTCCCCATTGTTTCATACCCGCTACTCCATTTTCCATATCACCGAATCATTCCCCCCTACACTACCCTCCAGCCTGGCCCCGCTTTGCATACCCAGTACACCTGTGATCTTCGCCTCTGTCGTCAATGGTCCGACACCGCCTTCTATACTTACTTCCGCCTTATCGCCGCAATCAATGACGTTGCCGCTTCCGTCGACCGTTACAAACACGCCGGCTTTTGCCCCGGCTTCAACGCCTCCGCCTACTCCTCCGATCACGCCGCCTTTTTCGTAAAAGCCAACACCCACGCCAACAAAGATCGTCATCTCACCAGTAGCATATTTTCTTTCGAAAGATCCCTGCAGCAACTCTCCGCCTTCTATTGAAAATGACTCACAGCCCAGTTTCATTTTTCCGGCACCAAAAGGAATTTCCAATTGAACCGGGCAATCACTTTCAGGAGCCGCAGTTGAATCTTCCACCGGCTTCTTTTTTTGCGCGGCTTCAACGCCTTCACAGAAATATACCACACTCTCCGGCTCCGGATATAAAAGCTGCAGATCATCATACTTGACAATTCTTTCAAGCAACTTTGCTTTTGTGTACATATACACACCTTTATAGTCATTTCCATGAACGAGAAAACTCAGCCAGTAAAGCGTTTGGTTTACATAATCATACTGCTGATACAAGGTGTTGCGTATGGCCTGATCACGCGCATAAGCTGTTTTCTTCAGATATTGATTCAGTATCTCCTTTTGCTTTTTACAATCTTCCACCAGTGTTGTGTGATGCACAGCCGCCACCTGTTTGGTTAACAGTTCATGTTCGTTGCGGTTTGCGGCTTGCGTGTTCGTGATCTCATTGTAATAACGGCCACCAAGAAATTCACCAAACTCCGCGGAACACGCTTCATACATGATCTTTGCTTTGCCGGCCATCACTCCGCCTGTGCCTGTTATGGCACCAATATAACCAGCATAGTTCGGCACCATTTCTTTTAAACCGCCCTGTTTCTTCAACTCTTCGTTTTCCTCATTAAATGCATCATACTTCTGCTGCACCAGCGCAAACAGATCATTCATCGCCTGTCTCTTCGCCATCTGCGGTCTTACTTCTGAAAAGTCTGTTGCCGATTCTGTCGGCTTATATTTCTGCGGATTAAAGTATTCGGGAACATCCTGCCTGATCTCTGCAAATTTGAATTTGATATTGTTCTTCTTCGCCAGTTCATCTGCAACTTTTGAATACCCATTCTTCATTGCTTTTTTTATGTACACTGCGGCCTCCGATTTTTTACCGGCCGCATCAAGGATCAGCGCTGTACCACAAAGTGCGCTTACATTATCGGGAGCCATACGCAATGCTCCTATAAAAAAGCTGCGTGCTTTCGCAGTATCTCCCAATGAAAGATAAGACTGACCAAGATTGGTTTGCAATATTGCATCCGGCTCCTGCGTATTCAGGTATTGCAATACAGGGATGGCTTTCTGCGCATAACCCGTCTGATGCAGGGTTACGCCGAGGTTATTCTGCACATTTTTATTGGCCGGAAAAGCATTGGCAGCTTTTGCTGCCGCATAAACAGCGGCATTGGCCTGTTGCTTCAGCAAATATGCCGGCACCAGGTTGGCCTGCCCTGACAGGCTGCCTGTTTGCTGCGCAAAGGCTTTGTCCACTTCAGCGATCACATTTTTATCGATCTTCAGCTTGCAATCAGCCAGCAACTGCTTTACATAGGCAGTATACTGCGCTGCACCAACCAGCACAGGGATCTTGCTGATCACGGCCGTTCTTTTTGCAGGGATCGCCAGTTGCGGCTGTGAGCCGGCCATTTTCATTGGATCAATTCCCTGCGCCTGCAGTTCCTGCAAAGCCTTTTGTCCTTCAGCAAGCTGCTTTTTCATGTCCTCGATCTCCTGTTTGCTCATGCCCTGGGCCTTCATCGCATCTTCCATCATTTTCTCCGCCTGCTTGCTCATTGCTGGAGTTGAAGTGGTTTTGGGCTTTGCTTTTGGTTGGGCTGAAGCCGTTGCCGCAAAAAGCAATAGCAATGCGGTATAAAGAAAAAATTTGTTCATGTCTGGGCGTTTTGGGGATTTTGATGGTGTGAAAGTGCGAATAGATGAATATAGAGAACATCCTTGAAAACCGGTATTTTCCTGGTCGCGAATGGTTCGCGAATGAGCACGGATGCGCACGAATGGAGAACGTGGATGGGAAAGCTGCCGGAGAATCGGGCAGATGGAAAGGTGTTTCTTTTCATTGTCATTCTTCCCGTGCTTACCGGCTTACCGGTTTATTTTTTACCGGTAAGGCGGGAAGTACGGGAAGAATGAATGGGAGTTGATATATCCGCTGATATTATTTCGTTTTGATCCTTAGCACTGAAAAAGAATAAGGAGGTAATGAGTCAGAAAAAGTAGCTTCTATATTGACTGTCGTATTTTCAATCTCCGCTTTCTTGTCTCCGGGCTTTCCTTTCAACCGGATTATTTTTGCCTGTTGAGAAAAAATGTTCAGACCTGCAAGGTCTATGCTGAGACTGGTTTCCACCGGTAAAAGATTTACCAGCTTAATGATGAGATCACCAGTTTTCGTATCCTTCACTACTGATGCAGCGACCCGTTTGCGGGCAGCTTCCTCTTTTGCATTATTTGTAATTGTTGCGGGCAGATAAATATCACCGGAGTTGTTTCCGTAAAGCTTTTGGACTTCGTAACCGATCGTTGGCTTTACTTCTGTATTATTGAAATATACAAGATCAGGATTCCATTGTGTATGATTTTCCTTTGCAAGCAAGGGTGCATAGGATGCCATCGTCACAATATCACCGTTGCGCTCAAGCGCTGTCAGGTACGCTGCTTCAGCGAGCGCATTGTAGAGAGCCGTTCCGCGGGAAGCGTATTCTCCGAGATATACTTTCGACTTTGACCGGTCGTAGCTGTCATAAAAATCCTGGTTATTGATAAACCAGCCCGGTGTCTGATAATAGTGTTCATCCACCATATCGATTTTCTCGCGGGTGGCAATCGCCCAGCCTTCGCGGTAATCCGTGCCTTCAAAGAATGGTCCTACCGTACCGATCACCGTGATAGCAGGGTACTTTGCTTTTACAGCCCGGCAGATCATCAGGTAACGTTCTTCAAATACGTCCGTGATCAGGTCTTCATTGCCGATGCCGATATATTTAAGATTGAAGGGTGCGGGATGCCCTGTCTCTGCCCTGATCTTCCCCCATTTTGTTTTACTGTCGCCATTCGCATACTCGATCAGATCCAGCACATCCTGTACATATTCATCCATCTGTGCCATAGGAATACCGCCCTGCTGGCCACCGCCGCCAACGCCTGAATTCTGACAGGGAACGCCGGCTGCAACAACCGGCACCGGTTCCGCACCAATATCTTCACAATACTGGAAGTACTCGAAATATCCCAGGCCGGCAGTCTGATGATAGCCCCAAAGATTACGCTGCGGCACACGTGCTTCCAATGGTCCGATCGTATTTTTCCACCTGTATATATTGCCAAGACCATCGCCGTGCGCTACACAACCGCCGGGAAAACGAACAAACTTTGGACGTATATCAGCGATCGCCTGCGCAAGATCAGGACGTAAACCATTTGCCCTTCCTTTGAATGTCTTTGCAGGAAATAAAGAAACCATATCCACCGCTAAAGAAGAAGCTGACTGTGGTTCCAATTCCAGCCGGCAATCAGCAACAGTCGCAGCAGCCACAAGCGTTGCCGGATATTTCTTCCAGTTATGACTGATATTTTTGACAGATGTCTGAGCGATTGTTTCTCCCCCGGCCGTCACAAGTCTTACCGTTAGTGCCCCCGAAGTTTTATCCAGCCTTTTCAGCAATACATTAAAACGATACGATTCACCTTTCTTCACGGCTATTCCATCAAATCCGGTATTTATCAACGCGCCCTTGCCTGTTGTTTTTAAAACAGCATAGTGCGGATTATTAGTGTGTGCGGGAGATACACTATCGATCAGGAAGGAAAGTTCACCGGTGGCGGACCATGCAGTTGAATTGTTCCAGTTCTTATCACGGCCCTCTTTATCTGTTAGGGCATATTCAAAATCGCGGTTCTGTATCAGTTCCGCATATAATCCTCCATCAGCGGAATAATTGATATCTTCAAAAAACACACCTGTTAACATTGAACTGATCGGCTTTGCCGATGAAGGCTGCACCTTGAGAGAAACCAGCGGCGGTTTCATTCCTGCAAAACGAATGGAATCTTTTCTTGCGTCTTCAGCACCCAGTGTACCCTGGTATTGGCGCGACTGATATTCACCCAACAATTGCTCTACTGTTTTCCAGGAAACACGATGTGCTGTTCCTGAAACCTCGCGATCATTTAGTACGATCGATTTTTTGGAAGACCGCTCAACAGCGCTAATTAATTTCGGAGAGGTATAAATCTTGAAATCATTGGTAGAAATCATATACTGCCTGCTATCGCTTCCGTCAAACATGATCCGGTAATCCTTTGTCTGCCGATCGTATACAACTGCAGGATGAAGAAAAGCTGTCACCGGCTGCAGGTACGGGTAACTTTGCCTGCCCCAATTCACCAGGTCGGTCGATGATGCATGTGCAAACTGGTTGACTTCTTCATTCAAGGTCCATACGCAATGCCACATGCCATCCGTTGTTTGAAACAATACCGGATCGATCATTCTCTTTTGCGAGCCCCAACGGCCATAATCGGAATAAAGAAAACCATATTCATTACCTACAGCGGTCCATTCGCTCCCATCACGGCTCCAGGCGAAGTGCAAGCCGTCCCTCCCGGCGTTTTGCGTTGAGGCATAAGAAAACAACCAGACCGAATCGGGATCACCTGCATGACACGGCAATGAACAGATCAATGTAATCGCGATAATGAGTGATCGGCTGAACATAAAATATGTGTTTGTAAAAACCAACGAAATTTTATTTCAATGTAACCGGCGTAATTCCCTTGATCGTCGGTACAACACGGATGATATTTCCTTTCTCGTCAAAACTCATCTTATCAATACAAACTTCCCGGTTATATCCTGCGGCATCGCCCATCGTAATACCTTTCGGTACCTGGAAGCGATGGTACACGATATACCATTCATCTGTGCCGGGCAACCGGATCGTGGAGTTATGACCGGTTGCATAGATCCCCGCAGCCGGATCCTTTTCAATCACAAGATTTTCAGCAGGCACCGTGATCTTTCCCAGCGGAGATTCAGCAAGGCCATAGCGTACTTTATAATTCACGCTGCGCGTATCATCTTCAGACCACATGAAATAGTATTTACCATTTCTCCAGAATACATGCGTTCCTTCGCGGAAGCTTGCATCAGGCGTGAGCACCGTCATAGTACCCGGTTTCAATGAGATCATATCATCATTCAACTCCGCTCCCGCCATATAACCATTCCCCCAATACAAATAACTTTTACCGGACACCGGATCAGTGAATACATCCGGATCGATCTGTTGTCCTCCTTTCACACCTGCAGGCAGCGCATCGATCAATGGCTTTCCTGAATCTTTGAATGGGCCTGTTGGATTGTCCGCCACTGCAACACCGACCTTTTGCGCAGCGGTGAAGTAGTAAAAATATTTATACTGGCCGTTGATCTTTTTCTCAACGATCGTCGGCGCCCAGGCATTACGGTTTGCCCAGCTTACATCTTTGGGAAGATCAAGTATCACGCCTTCATCTTTCCAGTTAACAAGATCTTTGGAAGAAAATGTCTTGAAGTAATTACCTGACCATCCTGTAAAACCATCGGAGGTCGGATAGATATAGAACTGTTTTGTTTTTTCGGAATAAAGGATATCAGGATCTGCGTACAAGCCATCCAGCACGGGATTGTGTACTTCTGCCGCGGTGATCTTATACAGAACAGGCGGTGAAGATTTTTTCTTAATGATAAAATCAACGGGGCCTTTGGTAAAATCTTTTTGACCATACGCTGCTGATCTGGCAGAACTACCTGTTGCGGGAAATGCCGGGTCAAAATTCTTCAGATCCGTACCGGGAAATACCGGCAAGAAAACAGTTTTCGCAACCGTATCGATCACGATATTTGTTTTCCTGATGGAAGCTGATTCGGGATTACTGAACACATCAATTGGTGTCAGCCATTTTTCAGAAAGCCGTTCTGCTTCTGCCTGGGAGATCGGCATGACGGTACCATGTCTCGGATGAAAATTCATTTTCACTTCCTGGTCGATCACCGAAAAATTCACGAGGTCTTTAGAGCGGGTGAACTGATATTTTCCTTTTGTATAAACATCATACATCAGGATATAGTCATTGCTGCCATTCAGTTTGAATACACCGGCGCCTTCAACCGGGTCCTTTGTTTGCTGCACATACCGGTCATTCAGCACATAACCATGGGTCAGTTTCGATGATACAGCCACTTTAATCCCGGCTCCCTCTCCTTCTGTTTTAAAGAAGAGATAATATTTACCGTCTTTCCTTGTGATATCACCGTCTATGCAGGCGCCATTGGTCGGGCTGAAGAACAATTGCTTTGGCTCAGTCGCCAGATCAGTGAAATCGTTGTTTGCATAGCTATAATAGATCTTATCCGGATCTTTTCCATGCTTCATGGAAAAATAGATCATGTACTTCTTTGCGCTGTCATCGTAGATCGTTTGCGGTGCCCATACGCGCAGGAGGCTGTCTTGTCCTTTGAAGCGTTGTTGGATATTTACCACGCTGGATGTCCAGTTGATCAGATCGGTTGATTTCAGCAATACCATTGCGCGGTTGGAGTTCCAACCCTTCGCGGAGACCATATCCGTAGCCACCATATAGAAGGTCTTACCATCCTGGCCGCGCAGGATATGCGGATCGCGGACGCCGCCGGTAGAACTGATCGCGGCGGAAGAGATAATGGCTTTATCATTATTCAGCGCGCGGAAATTATATCCATCCTTGCTGATCGCAAAATGAATGGACTCCTCCTCTTTTGAATTGCCGGTAAAATACGCAAACAGGTAAGCATTAAACTTTGAATCCGGCTTACCGGCTTTTTTTTGTCCATGGCTTTTACCCAGGCAACAAAAAACACACAATGCAAGAAACAATCTCGTTTTCATGAAGATCCCGGTGATGGTTCACGCCGGAGCCGGCACATCACCTGTTACGAAAATAACAAAGGTGGGGGGATCATGTGGGGGGTATTTTCGCTTTACGCGCAGCGCGTAAAGCGGACGGCCGACCGCAGACCGCCGACAGCCGTACTTTCTTTCAGGTTGTTATCGTACTATAACAATTGCGAATGAAGGGTATTCATGTACAGACGACTGCCGGCGGTCGGCGGTCGGCCGTCCGTCGTCGCGCGCAGCGCGCTATACAAACATTCCACCCGACACCTCAATCCGCTGCGCATTAATCCATCCCGCATCAGGCGTACAAAGAAATGCCACCACTCCGCCGATATCATCGGGAAGTCCAACACGGCCAAGCGCAGTCACACCGGCGATGAACTGGTTCATCTGCGCATTATCCCGCACATGACCGCCGCCAAAATCCGTTTCAATGGCACCCGGCGCTACCACATTGGCCTTGATACCGCGGGCACCAAGCTCCTTCGCCTGGTAGCGTGTCAGGGTCTCGATCGCACCTTTCATCGAACCGTAAGCGGAATAACCTGGCGTTGCAAAACGGGCAAGACCGGAAGAGATATTGATGATCCCGCCACCATCATTCATCAAGGGCAGCATTTTTTGTGTAAGAAAATAAACACCTTTATAATGAATATTGAACAATTCATCAAACTGTTCCTCAGCTGTATCGGTAAACGGAACATGAATCCCGATACCGGCATTGTTTACCAGGAAATCGAAACGGTCTGCACCGAATTTATCAGCCAGCGTTTTCTTTAATTCTGCGGAGAAATGATCAAACCCTGAAGCCTTACCGGTATCCAGCTGCAGAGCAGCAGCTCTCTGTCCCGCGTCTTCGATCAGTGCGATTGTTTCATCAGCGGCTGTTTTATTGGTGTGATAAGTGATCACCACATCCAGCCCTTTGCGTGCAGCGGCGATCGCCATATTCTTTCCCAAACCGCGGCTGCCGCCCGTAATCAGTACAATTTTACTTGTTGCCATTTGTGTTCGTTTTTATTGACAGGACAAAGTTGGCGAGGAATGGTGGATTGGGTGTTGCGTGGATCAATCCGATATTTGCGAAAATCAAATTAGGACCGCCGACCGCAGTACCATTGTTTGTAAACGAAACGGCTCCTCAGTGTCTGTTCATCTTTATCAAGATATTTATCCCTGAAACAGGATACCGTGGTCGGCGGTCGGCCGTCGGCGGTCAAAAATTTCCGCTATCCCCTGAACCGCATCGGCGAAAACGACGTCTGCTTCCTGAAGAAATTCGAGAAATGCGCCACTTCTTCAAAGCCCAGGCAATAGGCGATCTCCGATACATGCCAGTCCGTTTGTTTCAAGAGGATCTTTGCCTCCTGTAACACACGACTGCTGATGATATCGGTCGTTGTCTTTCCTGTGTTTTCTTTTAATACTTTATTGAGATGATTGACATGAACAGCCAGCCGGTCTGCATAGTCCTTTGCGGAGCGCAAGCCAAGCGTTTGCCCGGGCGACTCGATGGGGAATTGCCGTTCGAGTAACTCCACAAACAATGAGGCGATCCTTGCAGATGCGTTGTGCGAAGGATGAAGAGCGGATAACGGTTGGAGTTTTTGTCCATAATGGATCAATTCCAATACATAATTGCGCAACAGATCATATTTGAAGGCATAGTCGGAAGAGATCTCCCGGTGCATCTTCATAAAGATCGCATATAACTCATCCTTCAAATCATCGGTCAGTTGAAATACCGGATGACCTCCGGAGCGGAAGATCGGCAATTCATCGAGCATGATACCGGTCTTTGACTGCACCAGGAATTCATCGGTAAACACACAGAAAAAACCATCCTGCTGATCATCCTGCGGCAACCAGTGATACGGAACTTTGGGCGTGGCAAACAGCAACGCATTCTTTTCTATATCGATCACTTTATCTGCATACTCCGCCCGGTTGCGCCCGCTGATCAGACTGATCTTATAATACGCACGGCGGTTATAAGGCATCTGTTTGCTGTCGCGCAGACCTTTCAACACATCAGGAATGCTGAATACATTAAAATGGCCAATGTCTTTATTGATACCCGGCGGCAGTAATTGAGACACACCGCTGGCTGATTTAACAGAAATCTCGTTATAAAATTGTTCAAGTGTTGTTGGCTCCATAAAACCGGTTGCAAAAATCAAATTTAGCTTTTTTCGTCAAATCACCCGATCCGGGATTTCAGCATATCTGAAGACTGCAAACACAATCACTGCGAGCTACGGGGTTAACGAATGCGGCCGGTCTGTTGATTGAATAACTGCACCCTTCAGCTTAGTATCTCGCCTGTAGATGGAAACGATCCGTAGCATCAGCCATGCTACGGAATTTAATAATTTTTGGTTGTTGCTCATGGATCTATCACAGCACTGGCGCGTCCTGCCGGATCTGCAATATTTTTATTATTTTCAGTACTAAACATTTATTGCATATGAAAAGAACCGGCTTTTTTGCAATAGTCCTGCTTATTGGATTAAACTGCTTTTCTCAGGACGAAGCAACAACCAAAGAGCTTTTGCGCAAGCTCGAAGAAAAAGGGGTGAAAGGGATCCTTTCCGGGGATACTGCTTTGCTTAAGGAAATCTGGGCTCCGGAATTTATAGTGACAACTCCAAGAAACAGCATTGCAGGCAGCCGGCAGGCGGTTTTCAATAACCAAAAGGCAGGACTTATTAATTATAAAACATTTGATCGCGTGATTGAAAACATCCAGCTTCATCCTGAAGTCGCAGTGATTATGGGCACCGAGACGTATGTACCCGCATCTGATCTACCGGAAGCTAAAGCGGGTGTAACAGTAAGACGGAGATTTACAAACATCTGGATGAAACAGGATGGTCAATGGAAGCAAATCGCGAGGCATGCATCTATTATTTGCAATTAGGTGATTGGTATAAGTCCAGGGCGAAATAAATAACGTCCTCCCTGGTGGCCGTCACTTTATTTACAAACCCTGATTTTTTCTTCCTTTCTTTTTAGCTTAGTAAAAATGCCTGTCATTTTTCTTCTTATGTCCCATCAATTTGATTCATAAGAGACACAATACAGAAGGTCATCATCAACATAAAAGGCGGCATAAAGATTTCCTGTGTCAGCTATATCCTTAAATCTGAAAAGACGGGTGGTTTTGTTCTGATCATGCGAGCAGGACAGTAAGCTCAGTAAATTACCAGGAATTCTTAATTTCGTGTTCCACATTATTCGGGATGTAGCGCAGCCCGGTAGCGCACGTCGTTCGGGACGACGGGGTCGCTGGTTCGAATCCAGTCATCCCGACTTAACTGGACAGAATGAATGAATTTCCATTCTGTCCTTTTTTTATCCAGGTTTATTTCGTTGTCTATCTGCCAAATAAACTTCTCCCCTTCATGCGTTCGAAGCGGCTCGTTTTTCAAAATACATTTTTCAGAAAGATCCAACTCAGTATGCTGCACTTGAGTTCCGGCTCTGCCGCTTCATACACAGTCCCGGTTCATCAGGTTGTCTATCCCTTTTCAATACTTACCGTCTTTCCGGCTTTGGTTAATTCATTCAGCCTTACTTAACTCCTTTTTTCTGGTGCGTTTTTTAGCAAGCTGGCTTTGCTCCTTTTTACTCTGTTTATCTCCCCAATCTTTCAGATATTGAATAAACGGAATAAGCTCTTTCCCTACTTCCGTCAATGTATATTCCACTTTGGGTGGGACTTCGAGATATACTTTCCGCTGAATTAAATTGTCCGCTTCCAGTTCTCTTAAAGTTTGCGTCAGCATTTTGGTGGTGATGTCGGGCATCGTTCGGCTCAATTCGCCGTAACGTAAAACGGAATGCTCATGAAGATACCATAAGATCCTGCCTTTATATTTACCGCCAATACGTTTAAAAGCATAATCAACAGAACAAGTCGTTTCCTCCGGGCAAGTTTTTTCTTTCTTTTTCATTTTTTATCCAATTGATTATCAACAATACATTCCTTTAGGTAGGTAGCATACCAATAAGTACATACTTGCCACAAATATACCGTCATTTTATTTTTACAGCTCAATTAAAAAATACTATACGAAATGAGTGCAGAACAGAAAAATAACAGACCAGCAGTGATGAAAGCAGTAAGACAACATGAATTTGGCGGACCAGAGGTGCTTATGTATGAAGATGCACCCATGCCTGAAGTGAGAAAGGGAGAAGTATTGGTAAAAGTGAAAGCCATCGGGTTAAACCCTCCTGATTGGTATTTGCGTGACGGATACAAAATGTTGCCTCCGGAATGGCAGCCTGAAGTGCCGTTTCCTATCATCCTGGGAACGGATATTTCGGGCGTTGTGGTTGAAGTTCCGGAAGGCATAAAGGAGTTTGCTGTTGGCGATGAAGTGTATGCGATGGTAAGGTTTCCCAGTTATGGAGATAGCAGGGCGTACGCGGAATATGTAAGTGTAGATGTTTCGGAATTGGCTTTGAAACCTAAAAAAATGGATTTTGTTGAAGCCGCTGCCGCACCAATGTCATTACTTACTGCCTGGCAGTTCCTGATCGAACTTGGGCATAACGAACCCAATCCCCTGCAACCCAACCGGCACGAACCTGTACCGCTTGCCGGTAAAAAAGTGCTGGTCAACGGTGCAGCCGGCGGAGTGGGACATTTTGTTTTACAGTTGGCAAAATGGAAAGGCGCGTACGTGATTGCCGTTGCATCAGAAAAACAGGAAAGTATTTTGCGTAAACTGGGTGCTGATAAATTTATTGACTACACCAAAGAAACCGCTGATGAAGTCGTATCTGATGTAGATCTCGTTGTTGATTGTGTTGGAGGTCCTGCAACAGGGCGTTTTTTGAAAACACTTAAAACAGGAGGTGCTTTATTCCCCATTTTTCCATTGGGTTTTTCCGGTGCGGAAGAGGCTAAAAAGTCAGGCGTTACGGTATCTGCAACCCAGGTACGCTCCAATGGCACACAACTGTCGGAACTGGCAAGCCTGATTGATAATGGCACTATCAAAGTGATCATAGACAGTGTTTTTCCTTTAGCCGATGCTCGTAAAGCACACGAAAGAGCCGCAAAAGGACACATACAGGGAAAAATTGCATTGACCGTTTAATAAATACAACTATGGACAAAAATGAATTGGCAGACAAAATTGCCTTACGGGAACTCATTGATAAAGTCTCCTTGCTTGGGGATAAAAAAGATTTTGTACACCAAACCGAATTATTTTCTGAAAACGCTATTTCTGAAACCGTATCGGGAGTCGAAACCATTTTAAAACTGAAAGGCAGAAAAGAAATGGTATCGGCATTTGAAAAACTTCTCCAGGAGTTTGACACAGTTTACCATTTCAATGGGCAACAGACTGTTGCGATAAATGGAGATACCGCAACCGGAACCTGTTATTGTTTTATTACGCTTATAGGCAACGAAAACGGTAAAAAAATAAAAACTACGATTGGTGCCACTTATGAAGATGAGTACATCCGTATGAATAGTCAATGGTTTATTTCCAAAAGAGTAGGCAATTTCAATTGGCAGGATAAAACAGAAATCAAATCCCGAAAAAAGACCGTTTAATCACTCGGTATTTATTGTTCTGACAGGGCGGCAAATTTATGAGAGCCTTCAGGTCGTTGACTTTGGAGGCTCTTTTAATATAGGGCAAATTATTTCCCGATAACTTTCTTTCGATGTGCTAACCCCCAAAAATGAAGTTCATCTAACACCTTCTCGAGCGATAATCCATGTGGAGTTATTGAATATTCAACAGTCGGCGGAAAAGTATCATAAACAGTTCTGCTAATGAGTTTATTCTCCTCCAGGCTCTTCAACTCCTTGGATAAAGTTTTATCTGTAATCCCGGTGACTTCTTTTGCTATCTGCTTAAATCGCTTGGGGCTTTCTGCTAACGAAAAAAGAATAAGCAATTTCCATCTTCCTTCAAGCGCTTCAAGAGCGTCTTTAATGGAAAGCATTGTTTTGGGGCAACCAGCTTTTGACAACATACTTTTATTTCTACGTTACTTTCCATTTGGATAGCGCTTTCCAAACGGAAAGTAACATCATTAGGACAGTTAAGGTATATAAATTTACAGCAACAGGAAAAACAAGTTATGGCAGTAGCACAAAAAGCATCGAAAGCAATAAATATCAGTCTTTGGATTGTACAAACTCTTTTAGCTGTCACTTTTATTTGGTCTGGGTTTATGAAAATATTTCAACCCGGCAATTTACCATTTCCATGGATCAGGGACAATGCTAACCTGGCTTTGATCACCGGGGCAATTGATTTATTGGCAGGCATTGGAATAATATTACCAGCCCTATTTCGGATCAGACCTCAACTAACAATATACGCGGCATATGGTGCAGCTATTTTGATGATAGCCGCGATCATTTTTCACATCTCAAGAGGGGAAACAAAAGACATTGGTGTTAATATTTTGATTACTATTCTTGCGGCATTTATTGCCTGGGGCAGGCAAAAGAAAGCGCCGTTAAGATCCAAAGAAAATTAACAGGCATTACCGGAGCTCCGATACCCGGTTAACAGAAGAGCCCGGCAACTGTCCGCCCTATCCGACTAATTTACTCAACTTGCTAGTTATAGCCTCAAAGCAGTTTGATGGCCGATGACCGATGGCTGATGGCTGATTTTATCTCTTTTAGCCGAAGCCCCTGCATCTTGTCGACCAATTCATCGCTCTATTACCGGGTGATGTCCCTTCTATGGCGTTAAGCCGGCCATCAGCCATCGGTCATCGGTCATCAAAGGACTATAATACTTTAACTGGCAGGTCGGGTTAATTTAACATCCGTTCACCAGCGCTAATTGAAGTTGCCCTAACACACATTTTCGCTAAGTTTGTATCCCCTACAAAACCTCAATGGTGCCTGATGCCGACACAGTATACCGCCTTATTAAACCGGAAGAAGTCCTTTCGGATTTTGTCTATAGTTTTTCAGCCTTAAAGAATGTATCACCTATAAACGATGGCGTCGTTATCCCGAATGGCAGAGTCGATCTGATTTTTACGATCACAGACAAACAGCAATTCCGTGTCGGATTGTTAGGGTTGGAAACCAAACCCAAAGTGGTCAATATGAATTTCCCGGCTTTATTTTCGGTGAATTTCAATCCGCTTGCTATTGAATACATCTTTCAGGATAATATTGCCGGTATACTGAATACTGGAAAAGAATTGCCGGTTGGTTTTTGGGATTTCAGCGCAGATGATTTGAACGATTTTGACGCTTGTTGTAAAAAGGCTTCACAGAAAATTCAATCACTTTTACCTTCAACAATTGATGAACGAAAACGTCAGTTGTTCAAATTGATCTTCGCTGCGAATGGAGAAATTTCCGTGAAAGAACTTTCCGAACAACTATCCTGGAGTGACCGGCAGATCAATCGTTATTTCAATAAACAATTTGGCGTTTCTTTAAAAACCTATTGCAACATTCTTCGCTTTCAGGCTTCGCTTCCTTATATCAAAGAAGGTGAACTTTACCCGCAACTCAACTTTACCGATCAATCGCATTTCATTAAAGAGATCAGGAAGTTTTCGGGAGTTTCTCCCAAAGAACTTCACAAAAATGAAAACGACCGTTTTTTACAATTCCTGATGTACAACAAGGAATAATTTTGCGGCATCTATTAAAAGAACGGACATGTTACTGCAAAATAAACAAATAGCTATTGTCGGCGGCGGCATGGCAGGCCTAACCTTAGCCAGGTTATTGCAATTGAAAGATGCTGGCGTGAAAGTGTATGAACGGGACTTTAACAGTAATGTCCGCGTCCAGGGTTCCACTCTTGACTTACATGAAGGAACAGGTTTGGAAGCGATGGATCGCGCAGGCTTACTTGGCGAATTTTATAAACATCATCGCCCCGAGGCCAGCATGATGTTATTGGCAGATAGAAACCTGGATATAAAATTTGACGAGCAAACCTTTGCAAAAAACACGGCAGAGACACGCCCTGAAATCGACCGTGCACCACTGCGGGATATTTTGCTCGGTTCACTGAAACCCGCAACTGTTGTATGGGACAGCAATTTTGTTTCCATGGAAAAAGAAAACAATGGCTGGCTCCTGCATTTTAAAAATGGCACATCGGCTTATGCCGATCTGGTGATTGCGGCCGACGGCGCAAACTCAAGAATTCGTCCGTATTTGAGTGATATAAAACCCATCTATTCTGGTATTACGTTGATCCAAATTGATGTCGACAACGCGACAGAAAATTTACCGCAACTTTTGGCGGCTTCAAAAGGCGGCAAAATCATGTGCTTCGATAACGAGCAAATGCTGGGCTTTGGCATAAAAGGAGACGGCTCGGTTATGGGAATAGCGGCTTTCAAAACCTCCGAAAACTGGCTGAAAGAAAGCCGCATTGATTTCCATAACCGACAGGAGGTCCTTGAATGGTTTAAAAAAGAATTTGTGGGTTGGACCGAAAAATGGTATGAACTTTTTACCAACCATGAAACCACTTTTACGCCGCGGCCTCAATATTATTTTCCTTTTGATCAACGTTGGGAAACCCAGGAAAACCTGACCATGATTGGCGATGCTGCTCATCGAATGCCCCCTTTCGCCGGCGAAGGCGCCAACGTGGCGATGCAGGATTCTTTCGAATTGGCAGAAGTTCTGACCAACGAAAGATTCCCTGATTTAAAAACAGCGATTGCACATTTCGAAAAAGATATGATCCTGCGGGGTGCAGCAGCCACACAGGAGACTTTGATCAATATGGAAAGAATGTTCTCCAAAAACGGACTGGAACAGATGACTTATTTTTTTAGTCAGGGTATGGCAGGCTATTAAAGACAAAGTTCACCGTACCGTTGAATACACATAATTCAAAATAAAAACATTCAAAGTATACGCTTATAGTTTATTGCCAAAAAATCAATCCCTTTTGACAATGTTGATCTCTTTAAGCCCACCAGAAATTGGTTCGAAATTGTCCTCACAAAATGATTCAAACTGACAATTCAATTTTCAATGTTATTTTATAAGCCACTCCCTTTGTACATTCTTACCGTCTCCCCGCCTTACGGGTAAAATTAAACCCAAGGCAGAAACGACGGCGAGAAAGTCTGAACAATCTTGCCTTCAGTTTGATAAATAAAAAAGTAATCTGCGACGGTGATTAATTGACTATATTGGATTTCATTCGCTCACGAAAATTTCGAAACCGATAAATAATTATGTCCATCACAAAAGAAGCCGAGTTACTCGGCATGCAAAAAGCCAGCGAAGCCGTTGCCTGCACGTTGAAAGAAATGATCAGCTATGCAAAGCCCGGCATGAGCACCAAAAAACTGGATGATTATGGCGCAAAGATCCTCGCGGATTTCGGGGCGAAATCCGCGCCATTCCTGACCTATAAATTCCCGGGATATACCTGCATCAGCGTCGATAAGGAATTCTGCCATGGCGTTCCTTCTGAAAAAAGAATACTGAAAGACGGTGACCTGATCAATATCGATGTATCTGCGGAGCTGAATGGTTTCTGGGCAGACAATGGTGCATCTTTCGTGATCGGAAACGATATTCATCAGCATCAGCAACTGGTGGATGCCTCAAAAGATATTCTGCGGAAGGCGATCAGCAATATCAAAGGTGGCGTGAAGATCTCCGATATTGCCCATATCATGGAAACGGAAGCAAAGAAGCGAGGCTTTATGGTGATCAAAAATCTCGGCGGCCATGGCATTGGCAGAAGCCTGCATGAACAACCGGACGATATCCTGAATTATAAAGACCGGTATGATTCAAGACGGTTCAAAAAGAACGCTGTGGTGGCGATCGAGACCTTCATATCAACAGCTTCCTCGTTTGCAATGGAATTGAATGATGGTTGGACAATGGTCGGCAACAAGGGCGGGTATATGGCACAGCACGAACACACAATCGTTGTGACCGATGGTGAACCGCTGATCTTAACAGAGATGAACGGAATATTGAATTAACGGAAGCATCAGGATACAAAAAAACAGCAAGGGATATACAGACGACTGCATATCCCTTGCTGTTTATATTACTGCTGAACGAGTTCCTGCTTACTTATGCTGGCGGAAAAGCCACTCGATCATCAGCGGATCTGTATACGCTCCCAGCCAGGAGAAATGTCCAACTTCAGGCAGCATGGTAAAACCCGGTCTTGCTCCAGCTTTCCATAATGCCTGCAACATATTAAGCGAATACTCAGGATTAACAGTAGGATCTTCAGATCCTGTGAAGATCCACATAGGAAGTTTCGCGAGCGAAGCTGCTTTCGCAGGATCACCACCACCGCAAACCGGCACAGCAGCTGCGAAAAGGCCCGGCTCTCGCTCGATCGCATCGAATGTGCCAAAGCCGCCCATCGACAGCCCCGTGATATAGATCCTTGAGGTATCGATCCTTCCTTCGGCTTTGATCTTTTTGATCAGTGCTAATAAGAGCTCCATTGATTTTGCCGGCTCGGCCGTCATGGGTGCAGTAGTGGCAGAACGGTCACTTCCAAAATTTGTCCAGCCCGAATTGGCAGGGCATTGCGGTGCGATAATCACCGCAGGATATTTCAGCAGATTTTGTTCTGTAGCGAAATTCATCACACCCCATTTCAACTGCGAAATATTATCAGAACCCCGCTCTCCTGCTCCATGAAGAAAGATCACCAATGGATAATGACGCTTCGGATTTGCATCCGGAACCAACTGCCGGTAATGCAGCGTATCTCCTTTTCCATTCGTAAAAAATTGCGGACTGAAGAGACTGGGAGCCTGGGCATTTGCAGCAATAGAGAATGATCCGATAGATACTGCGATAGCAAAACGAAGCAATAAGGTTCTTGCAAGCATGGATAACGTTTTATGGTTTAGATTGTTGATTTTACACAATTTAAAACAATGTCTTTTAGTTAAGCCGGTTCATTTGCACTTTCTTACCGTCCCTCCCGCCTTACCGGTTTAATTTTACCAGTAAGGCAGAAAGAACAATAAGAAGATCTCTAAAGAGCAAATGCTTCTTATTCATCACTCGTACCCTATTATTATATGCAGTTGATCCTGGCAAGGCACATCAAATTCTGTGAGAATTTGCTCATGAATCATTGGTTCATGAAGCGATATCTGCCAACTGGTCATTTTCGTCTGCGAAGCCGTTCTTCCCGGTTTTCAAAAGCCTGCGCAGAGATTATACTGTATATTTAGGATCATTGAACAAAGTCATTGAAAGCGCATTGATATGAAGAAAAACAAACCGGCTTCTATTGATGAATACATTGCCGCGCTTGACGGAGAGCCAAAGGAAAGGATCATTACTATCAGGCAGGCCATACACAAAGCATTTCCGGACGCAGAAGAAAGTATCCGGTATGACATGCCCGCGTTCTGCGTGAACGGAATACATATTTATTTTGCGGCTTTCAAAAATCACACAGGCATGTATGCTGCCTATGCGTTAGGGGAATTGGAAGAACAGATCAAACCTTACAGGGGAAAAGGAACAAAAGATTCATTGCATTTTCTATACAAAGAACCGTTGCCGGTTGAGTTGATCATAAAAATAGCCCGGTTAAAATTTAATAAAAGATCCTCCGTGAAATGATCCCGGTGAGTCTGCGGCATGGCTGGCCCGTAAGACCGTGTACAGTAACCTTTCATTGGTAACCGGCTAACTTGAACGGAAACTGACTGGCCGGAAAATAAAGCGCCGACTCTCCCATCCCGCCGGCTTTCCATGATTATTTAAGAACCTGCCACTCAATTGATTCCCGCAAAACCACGGATATTGTCATTTTTCCGTCAGACGATCCATTTTTCCCGAAATAGAAAAGACTTTCTTTTCCGCTGATCTACCTTTGCAACGCAGTAAAAAGCCTCCTCAACGAGTGACCGGGCATCCCGGAAGGCTGCGCAGCAAACCATCGCAACACATGAAAAAAACATTACTGGCCGTTCTGACCCTCGCTTCGCTGACTGCGGGCGCGCAACAAAAAAACATCTTCTTCGACCAGGCATTCTGGAAAACAAACCCAACCGTTGAAACCATCAAGGCCGAGATCGCCAAAGGCAATGATCCCGCCGCCATGACAGGCAGCGCCTTCGATGGTGTGGTATATGCCATCAACGCGCAGGTGCCAAACGAATCGATCAAATATATGATCGAACAAAAAGGCAATGACGTGAACAAGATCACGCATGACAGCCGCACCTATGTTTACTGGGCTGCCAGCCGCGGAAACGTGGAGATCGTGGAATACCTGCTGTCAAAAGGTGCCAAAGTAAACCTGGAAGACAGTCACGGCGCATCACCCATGGGCTTTGCCGTCGGCGCAGGACAAATGAATACAAAAGTGTATGATGCATTCATCAAAGCCGGCGCGGATATCAAGGTGCTGAATCGCGAAGGCGCGAATCTTTTGTTGCTCGGTATTGCCGGCGATAAAGACTTTACACTGACCAATTATTTTGTTTCAAAAGGGCTCTCACTTCAAAGTAAGGATGCCGCAGGCAACACAGCATTCAACTATGCTGCGAGAACCGGCAATATGGTTTTGCTGAAAAGTCTGCTTGACAAAGGCGTAAAGTACACTGACAACGCGTTGATCATGGCGGCGCAAGGTACAAGAGCCGCACCAACCACGCTCGAAACATATCAGTTCCTCGAAAACCTCAAAATAAAACCGACCGCTACCAACGCGAATGGCGAGAACGTGCTGCATATTCTTGCGCGCAAGCCCAATCAGAAAGAGATCATCAGCTATTTTATCTCAAAAGGGGTAAATCCTGCGCAGCCTGATAATGATGGCAACACCGCCTTCATCAATGCTGCCGCAAACAACAAAGACACTGCAACGATCACGCTCCTGCTTGGCAATGCAAAAAACATCAACCAGGTAAATAAAAAAGGAGTGTCTGCACTTGCGCTGGCTGTCCGCAATAACAGTCCCGAAATTGTAAAATTCCTGCTTGAAAAAGGCGCCGATGTAAATACCATTGATGCAGAAGGAAACAATCTTGCTGCCTATCTCGTGCAGGCATACAGCACGCAACGCGCAGAGGAGTTTGAAGCAAAAGCAAAACTGCTGCAGGAGAAAGGTTTTTCACTCGCTACACCACAGAAGAATGGGAACACGCTTTATCATCTTGCGGTATTAAGGAATGATCTTCCTTTACTCAAACGTATTTCGCAGCTTTCTATCGACGTGAATGCAAAAAACAAAGAAGGTCTTACACCATTGCACAGGGCGGCCATGATTGCAAAAGATGACGCTGTGCTCAAGTACCTGTTATCTATCGGTGCTAAAAAAGATATCACTACAGAATTCCAGGAAACCGCTTTCGATCTTGCCAGGGAAAACGAATACTTTTCAAAAAACAACATCGCACCAGATTTTTTAAAATAAGAAGATGAAGAACACAATAAAACTCAGTATCGTTCTGGCAATGATCTGTGCCCTTCCTGCTATCACCTCTGCGCAGGTTACAAAATACAAGTGCATGCTCCAGATGACCAATTACATGGGAGAAGGTGCCTATATCGTCGTTTCACTTGTAGATGCAAAAGGCAATTATGAAAAGACGCTGTATGTAATGGGCTCTGATAAAAAATGGTATCCCAATCTCAAGTCATGGCATAAAGCATTTGCCAAAAAATCAAACAATATCAGCGGCATCACCGGCGCATCTGTTACCGGCGGTGATCGCAGCATGACCGTCGTAGAGATCGATAATGCAAAGATCAATGCAGGTTATAAGCTCCGTTTTGAAACAGCGGTAGAAGATAAACCTTATTATGAAAAAGATGCGGAAGTACCTTTAACAACAGAAGGTCTTGCTGCAAAAACAGATGGCACGGGGTATATCCGGTACGTTCGCTTCAGCGCAAGCAACTAATTCTTCAAAGTAAAAATTCAAAAGTAAAAAGTAAAAAAACCCTCAACAAGAACAGTATTTTGCTGCGCAGTTCACTTTTTTTACTTTTTACTTTTAAATTTTTACTTTGAAATCACAGGTTAGGTTTTTAATAATTTTGCATGACGATTTCAATCTGGAGATACAGCCACCTCGCACTGGCCGTATCTTCATTTCTTTTTATAACACTGGCTTCGCTTACCGGCATCATCCTGGCTTATGATGCGGTGGATCAGCAGCGCGCCGCATACCATACGGCAGATTTTGATCAGATCACTGTAGCGGAAGCTTTGCCGGTATTGAGCAAAGTGTATGATGAAGTGTCGGAGATCAGTGTGGATCATAACCAGCTTGTAACCGTCAAGGGCATTGACAGTGCCGGTAAAAATGCAACTGCTTATGTTGATGCACGCACCGGCAGCATCCTTGGTACGCCACAAAAGAAAAGTGAATTCATTGAATGGATCACTTCACTACACCGCTCGCTCTTTCTTCATGAAACCGGCCGGTTCTTTATGGGGATCACAGCATTCCTGTTATTGCTGATCGCTATCACCGGGATGATACTGGTGATCAAACGGCAACGCGGTATCAAGCGGTTCTTTACCAAAATTGCCAGGGAAAATTTTGCACAGTATTATCACGTTGCACTAGGCCGTCTGTCATTGGTAATTATTATCATCATGGCTGCAAGCGGCACTTACCTGTCACTGGTAAGATTTGGCGCATTCCCGGAAAAGAAGATCAGTCATACGATCGATTTTGATAAGGTTACTACAGAACCAAGGCTCAAACCTTCAGAATTCACCACGTTCAGGAAGATCCGTCTTTCCGAAGTTGAATCAATACAGTTCCCCTTCTTTGATGACCCGGAAGAGTACTACATGCTGAAATTGAAAGACCGGGAAATTGCCGTCAATCAATTCAATGGCGAAAAACTCAGCGAAGTTCTTTATCCGACCACGGCAGTACTCACTAACCTGAGTCTTGATCTTCATACCGGCCGAAGTAATATCATCTGGGCAATCATACTTGGCGCATCAGCCATCAGCATTTTGTTCTTCATTTATTCCGGCTTCGTGATCACCTGGCGCCGTACACGGGGGAATACAAGGAACAAATACAAATCCACTGAAGCACGTTTTGTAATACTGGTGGGATCTGAAAACGGCGGCACTATGCGTTTTGCCAAAGCTGTTCATGAACATATTTTAAAAAGCGGGGAAACTTCCTATATCACAGAACTGAATAACTTCTCCGCATTCACAAAAGCAGAACATTTAATCATCCTGACTGCTACATACGGCCTGGGCAACCCTCCCACCAACGCCAGGAAATTCCAGTCGCTGCTGGAAAAACATCAGCAGGCAAATCCTGTTCAGTTCTCTGTGCTCGCGTTCGGTTCACATGCATATCCTGACTTTTGCAGATTTGGTTTTGATGTGCACAATCTTTTATCCGCAAAAGACTGGGCAACGCCTTTACTGGAGATCCATACGGTGAATGATAAATCACCGGAGCAATTCATGCAATGGTTCACCAACTGGGCCGGTCATGTAAATCTTCCGGCAGACAGCCTGCCTTCCATCAAACATGAAAAGCCTTCCTCATTGAAAGCTTTCCGTGTAACCGAACGGACAATGCCCGCACATGAAGAAGGCGCATTTATGGTAAAAATGAAGGGGCGCCTGACCACAAGATTCAATTCGGGTGATCAGTTGGCCATCTACCCTGCCAATGATCACCGCGAACGTTTATACTCGATCGGTAAAGTGGGAAGGGAAATACAGTTAAGCGTGCGGATGCACAAGGGCGGGCTGGGATCAGGTTATCTTGCAAAGCTCAATCCCGGAGATCTTGTCCGTGCACGGATTGTAAGCAACAGCAGCTTCTATTTTCCGGCAAAAGCCACTACGGTTGTTATGATCTGTAACGGCACCGGTATTGCGCCATTCCTCGGAATGATCGATCAGAATACATCCAAAGTGGATTGTCATTTGTATTGCGGTTTCAGGGCACATGCTTCGTTTGCATTGTATGAAGCATTCATTGCTGAAAATACGGAGCAGCAAAAACTAAATAAACTTCATGTCTCCTATTCGCGTGAAGGTGATAAACAATATGTGACCGATCTGCTCAAAAGAGATGCTGCTTTCCTTGCGGCTACGTTAGCGGGCAATGGCACGTTGATGATCTGCGGATCATTGTCGATGGAGAAAGACGTGATCGCGTTGCTTGAATCAGTCTGTTTGCCGAAAACTGGAAGAGGTTTGAGCTTTTATCAGTCGCGGGGGCAGATCTTGTCTGATTGTTATTAACGGCCGCCAGCATGCTTAAGCTGGTGGCGCGGATGTATACTGTCTTATCGATTCGTGAACCATGGTAGGGAACGTCTTAAAATCGTGCTGAAGATCTCGCTTTCGTCCCCATAATTAAAGTTCAATGTCGTTTAGGCGCCTGGCGTAGGGCCCCCTCTAAATCTCCCCCTTCAGGCTAATCGTTACCCAAGTTTTCGGACTTGCGTAAGGTTCCCGCAGATTCCGCAGATTTTACGCTTACTACTGTTGAAGCGTCCTGAAGGAATTGAATATTGCTCTATTTGCTTGCGCAGATCACGCAGATTAACCTCCGATTGAAGAAGTTAATCTGCCGGATCTG
The DNA here is from genome assembly GCA_003243445.1 of Citrobacter freundii. GTDB lineage: Bacteria > Bacteroidota > Bacteroidia > Chitinophagales > Chitinophagaceae > Terrimonas_A. The sequence continues at coordinate 15,539 of QFQQ01000051.1, read as the reverse complement.
CGGCAACGATCATCAACCGATGCCTTTAAGGAAGATGCTCCTGCCCGCAGACTGACAGATCTGCGAAATCTGCGGGAACCTTACGCCATTCACAGATTTGGGTAACGATTAGCCTGAAGGGGGAGATTTAGAGGGGGCCCTTCCTCTCACAATTTATGCTTCTTCAACTTCATCTTCTTCGTACTAACCATTTTCCCGTCATCCCTTATCATGATGCATTGATATGCCGGATATTTCGCCAGCAAGTCCAACCCGGCCTTCTCCCCCAATACCATCAATGAAGTGCTGAACCCATTCGCCATTTCTGCGCTCGGTCCGAATACAGTCACACTCGTCAGACCTGTAACAGGATAACCTGTTGCGGGATTAATAATATGCGAGTATCGTTTCCCATTAAACACTACATATTTTTCATAGCTGCCGGATGTGGTAACTGCTCCGTCTTTCAATGGCACCACTGCAAACAACTTGTCGCGGTCTTTAGGATTGGTAATCCCGATATTCCATGGTTTGCCATTCGGCTGTGTACCCCATACGGCCATATCACCGGAACCATTTACAATCCCCGCCTGCACTCCTTTCGCCAGCATCATAGCACGGCAGCGGTCGGCTGCATACCCTTCACCTAATGCACCAAAACCGATCTTCATGCCCGGCAAACGGAGAAAGATCGTGCTGTTGATACTATCAAGAACGATGTTCCGGTACCCGACTTTTGCTACCGATCTTGCAATGGCTTCCGGGGAAGGCATTTCCGTCATCGATCCGTCGAACTTCCAGATCCGATCCATCGCTGCAAAGCTGATATCAAAGCCGCCATTGGTGATCGCTGAAAAATGAAGTGCACGCTGCGTCAGCTCAAATACTTCACGATCTACTTTCACCGGATGAGCACCCGCGGCCGCATTCACCTGCGAAACCTGTGAAGAAGGCTTCCAGTCAGAGATCAGGTATTCAATCCGGCTTACTTCAGCGATTACGGTATCAATATAGTGTTCCGCAGACAACGAATCCTGCGCCACGATGGTAATATCAAACCTGGCGCCCATGAGCATAGTTGTACGCTTGCGGAGAACCTGAGCAGTAAGATCTGACGAACACAAACCACACAATAACAACGCCGGCATAAGCAAACGAAACCTCTTAAAGTACATGAAGACCGTTTTATGAAGCAAAACTAGTTACGCGAATGTTATAAATTTTACGGGAAAAGAAATAAACTATGAGCAGGGGTCCAGAGTTCCAAAAGTTTCAGAGGTTCCGGAAGTTGCTGCCGCAGATTCTCAACCCTTTCAAACTTCCCTCCCTCCCGCAACCTTATTCCCCGATAATACTTAATTTTACTGCCTGTAAAAACTGAATATTACAACAAAAAATTGTCCTTAAAAACCCTTGAGGGCTTTTAAGGGGGCAATCAAATTTTTCATGATCCAACAAGCAATAATCCTCGCAGGTGGCCTCGGCACCCGTCTCCGTGAAGCCGTTCCAGATCTTCCAAAATGTATGGCGCCTGTGGCTGGAAGACCATTCCTTTATCATGTGATCAACTACCTGCAGCAGCAGGGCATTACCTCGTTTATCTTTTCCCTGGGGTATAAACATGAAGTGATTGAACAATACCTGAGAGACGAATATCCTTCGCTGAGGTATGAGTGCGTAATTGAAACCGAACCGCTGGGTACCGGCGGCGCGATCCAGCTTGCCTGCAAACACGCAACGGAAAAACAGGTGCTTGTTACAAACGGGGATACATTATTCAAAGTGAATATCCCCGCTCTTGCCGATTTTCATACAACGCAAAAAGCTGAATGCACGCTTGCGTTAAAACCCATGAAGGAATTTGACCGGTACGGCGTTGTGACAATCAGCAAAACAGGAACGGTTGAAAGTTTTAAGGAAAAACAATTTTATAAGGAAGGGCTGATCAATGGCGGGACCTATCTGCTCGATGTGGACCGTTTTCTTGCACATGGCTTTCCGCTGAAATTCTCCTTCGAAAAAGATTATCTCGAAAGATCGGTCGGATCCGGAATCCTCTCTGGTTTGGCGCAGGATGCTTATTTTATCGACATTGGCATTCCGGAAGATTTCAACCGTGCACAGGAAGAACTGCGCCACCGCCCGCTTGACCTGAAAAATATTGATAAGAACTGGTCGCTCTTTCTTGACCGCGATGGTGTGATCAATGAAGATAAACCCGGCAGCTATATCTTTTCTACTGATGAATTCGTTTTCATGGAAGGCGGTCCTGCCTTATTCAAAACGCTTGCGGAACGGTTCAAGCATATATTTGTCGCTACCAACCAGCGTGGTGTTGGCCGCGGACTGATGACCGAAGAAACGCTTCTCGAAATTCTCCACAAGATGAAGACCGAGATCATCAATGCCGGTGGCAAAATGGATGCGATGTATTATGCGACAGCCGTCAACAACCACGACCAGCTCCGTAAACCCAATCCGGGCATGGCGCTAAGAGCTAAAGCAGAATTCCCCGACACCGATCTCCAGCGATCCATCATGATCGGTAATAATATCAGCGATATGCAGTTCGGCCGGGCAGCTGGTATGTACACCGTCTTCCTGACCACCACCAACAAGGAAATCCGTCTGCCACATGCAGATATTGACCTCATATTTAGCTCATTGCAGGATTTTGTAAAAGCTTTAGCAGAAACGGCATAATTATTTGGGGAATTGGGCGTTATTCGTAGTCTCCAGACCCGAATACGAACATGTGTTAAAACTATTTTCTGTGAAACCATTTTATTCTTTTACACTCACCGTTCTCCTGACCCTGGTTGCTTTCGCCTCCTTCGCGCAGGCGCCTCTTATCACGCCTACCGACAAGCGGAAACTCCAGCATAAGGAAGATACGCTGAAAGAATACGCTCAATACATGATCACGGATAGTTCAACGGCTGACCGCATGGTATCCGACAGTATTTTTACCCGCACACTGGTGAGAGCATTGCAGATCAAAAATTCATTCTACTATCCTTTTGATTCGGTGCAGGGCATTTCAAAAGTATATGCGCCGGATTCAACCTTCCGCATTTTCACCTGGAACATACAATTTGACGACTACTATTGCCGCCAGAAAGGTGCGATACAAATGCGTACAAAAGATGGTTCACTCAAACTTCTGCCCCTGCGCGATGTTTCTGAATTTACCGACAATGCCATGGATTCCGCCCGCACACGAAATAACTGGATCGGTGCGATCTATTACAACATCATCAAAACACAATACAACAATAAAAACTATTACACACTTTTTGGCATTGATTTCAACTCTGTCATGAGCACCAAAAAGTGGATGGAAGTAATGTACTTTGATGATCGTGGCGAACCCATCTTTGGTGGCCCATTCTTCAGCTATGCAAAAGACAGTGTTCCTCAAAAAACCGCCTATCGCTTTTCACTCGAATACAAAAAAGACGCACGTGTACTATTAAACTACCTGAAGGAGCTTGATGTGGTACTGGCCGATCATCTTATCTCTGAAACAGATGAACCGGATAACAAGTGGACCTATGTTCCCGATGGCGATAACGAAGCATTCAAATGGGAGAACGGCAAATGGCTGCACATCGAAAAAGCATTTGACTATAAAGTTGACATGCGCGGCGTAGATCCTTACATGGGCAATCCGCCTGTTGAAGATCCTTTAATGGATAAGAACGGCAATGCCAATCAGAAAAAACTTGAGGAACGCTCCGAAAAAAACAAGGCAAAAGAAAAACCGAAAACAGGGAACGATCAATAAAAGGTCTGGGACGTTTGGGAGGTTTGGAAGGTTTGAATAGTTTGGCGGATCATACGCGTCCGTACTCGTCTTTCGGTTTAACAATCCGTTCTGATATTTTAACGGAGATCCCCAAAGATTCCCGTTCTCTCTTTTCCTCGTTTCAACTCTTAGCCTATCTTTGCCGCATCACGCATGCTCAAATTTCTAAAACATATACTCCTCTGGGTCATCGCCCTCTCCATTATCAATACAAGTATTGATATCCCAGAGAGCAGGCTGAATTCCCTTGCATCGGATGGCTCACTCGATGAAGCATATGATGAAATAGAAAGTATCGCAGAATTTGTGCTGGACGAAGCGACTGATAAGACCCTCCCCGATCAGTCAGGAAACGACGAGCAGGGTGTATTGAAAAAATCAGTCGCCTTTGACTTTTCCCTCCCTGAAAAAAAAGAAAGGAACCTTACTGCCTATTTTCACTCCAACAGTATCGAACTGACTGGTGAACAGGATAAAGACGATCTTCCTGCCGGTCATACTACTATTTTCACACCGCCTCCTGATCTGGTTTAACACTCCCCTCTTTAGTTAAACTGATTTACCCATACTGGTTTTATACCGGCATGCATTGACGTTTCTCATTTTGAGAAGTGCAATGCAGGAAAATTTATTTTATCAATGAAACGATTCATATTGATCATAACAGCATTTATGCTGTATTGGCCCTCGTATGCCCGGCAGACAGATACCCTGCGTGTATCGCTGGAGCAGGCCGAACAGATCTTTCTTCAAAAAAATTTATTATTGCTTTCCCAGCGTTACCAGGTAGATGCTGTAAAGGCAAATGAAATACAACAGCGTTTATATGACAATCCAACGCTCTCCGCGGAATTCGCCACCTATGGCTCAAACCACAAATGGTTTGACGTCGGCGGAAATGGTCAGAAGGTTTTCGGCATTGACCAGGTGATCACGCTCGCCGGCAAACGCAATAAGCGGGTATTACTTGCCAAAGAACAAAGTGTGGAAGCTGACCGGGGATTCTACGATCTGATGCGTTCACTCAAATATGAATTGCGTCAGAACTTTTATACCGTTGCTTATGCTGACGATCTCGCGGCGCAGTACAAAGAACAATTGCAGCAACTGCAGCAGATCATTAATGCCTATGAGACACAGGCTGTCAAAGGAAACGTATCGCTTAAAGATGCTGTTCGCCTGAAAGCGGAATACATTCAGCTGAGCGCAGACAGGAATGCGATCATCATGGAAGCCATCACCGCAAGACAGGTATTGCAATTGTTGATGGATACCACAGCGCATATTGTTCCCGAAAAGATAAAACTTGATATAAAGGCGCTTCCCGATGACGCAACGCTTGCGGCGATAGCACGTCAAAACCGCAGTGATCTTCGGGTACAGGAAAGCAGGGTCAGACAGGAGCAGTTGAACTTTAACTATCAGCGTGCACTCGCAACACCTGATCTGACCGTTGGGGCTGGATACGATCAGAACGGCAGCTATGTAAGTCATCTCTATTCTCTTCGGGTGGCAATGGATATTCCTTTATTCAACCGCAACCAGGGAAATATCAAAGCGGCAAAATCAATGATCAGGTCTTCTGAACTGGCCCTTTCCTATAAACAAAGCGAGGTTGATAAAGAAGTTGCAGCAGCGCTAAGCCGCTTTAATGAAGCTGAAAAAGAATACAGATCCACCGAACGTAGTTTTAATAAAGATTTTCCTGAAGTCAACCGCGCGGTGATCGAAAACTTCAATAAAGGAAATATCTCCCTGCTGGAGTTTGTCGATTTCTTTGAGAATTACAATATCGCCATCCGGCAACTGAACCAGCTTCATAAACAAAGACGCCTTGCCTGGGAAGATCTTGAATACACCCTTGGCACGCGTCTTTGAATCTTCAACTCACCTACATAAAAAGCATTAAATGAAACAGATCATATCATTTACCATATTACTTACCGGACTGTCATTAGCGTCATGCAGACAAAAAACAGCGGAAGTAAGCACAAGCACTTTTACGTTAACAGATACTATGCTGAATCGTATCGGTATCGATACGGCATCCGTCAAACCGGTGTTGAACGAACTTCGTTTTTCGGGAAAGATCACACCGGAAGACAATAAAGTAGCCAGCATATTTCCCGTTGTATCAGGATATGTAACGCATCTGAATGTTTCGCTTGGCGACTACGTAAAAAAAGGCCAGGTCCTGGCCGTGATCCGCAGTACAGATGTTGCCGATTTTGAAAAGCAGCGCCGCGATGCGGAAACAGCCGTACTTGTTGCAAAGAAAAACCTGAAAGCGGCACAGGAGCTGAATGAATCAAGGCTGAATACAGACCGGGATGTGGTGGCTGCGCAAAAGGAACTCGAAAGTTCCGAAGCAGAGCTCGCACGTGTCAATGAAGTCTTCAGTATCTACCATGTGAACAAGGGCGCCGAATATAATGTGGTGGCTCCTATCAGTGGCTTTATCACTGATAAAAAGATCAACCAGGATATGCAGCTCCCATCAAACCTGAGCGAAAGCATCTTCACCGTTGCACAGATCGACGAAGTGTTTGTATCGGCAAACGTATACGAAACCGATATTTCCAAACTTCAATTGAATATGCCCGCAGAGGTAGAATTGCTCAGCTATCCGGGCAAGAAATTCTCCGGCAAGATCGACAAGATCCTGAACGTGCTTGATCCCGAAACAAAAACGCTTAAGATCCGGATCCGCCTTCCCAATCCCGGCTATACATTAAAACCTGAGATGGCTGCTACCGTTTTCATCCGTTATGAAGATCAGCAGGTATTGCCGGCCGTTCCAGCAGAAGCCGTGGTTTTTGACAAAAGCAGGAATTATCTCATGGTATTCCATCGCAAAGACAGCATTGAAACACGCGTGATCGAACCATTGAAAACAACGGCCGGTAACACGTACATACTGTCCGGCATTCAACCCGGCGAAAAAGTGATCATCCGCAATGCATTGCTGGTATATGATGCACTGAATGACTAAGTACCTGATAAAAAACCGGCCGCCCGAAACCGCATGTCATCAACAGCTTTAAAGCTCTCAATGACAGCGCAAAAACGGTTGTGTCCATTCGTGAATATCCGCGCTCATTCGTGCACTATTCGTGTAACGTTAAATTAAAAGACATGAACAGGTTCATCCGAAACATTATAGCATTCTCACTTAAAAATAAATTCTTCACCTTCTTTCTCTCCGGTGTACTGATCGTCGCCGGCCTCTTCAGTTTTATTCATACGCCGATAGAAGCATTTCCTGATGTCACCAACACACAGATCATCATCGTCACACAATGGCCCGGCCGCAGCGCCGAAGAGGTAGAACGCTTTGTGACACGTCCAACGGAAGTGGCTATGAACAGCGTGCAAAAGAAAACCAATGTACGCAGCATTACCATGTTTGGTTTAAGCGTAATGAAGATCATCTTTGAAGATGGCGTGGAAGATTTCTTCGCACGGCAACAGGTGAACAACCAGTTGCAGACCGTCAGTTTCCCCGATGGCGTGGATCCTGAAGTTCAACCGCCCTATGGACCCACTGGTGAGATCTTCCGGTATACGCTTCGCAGTCCGCAACGGACAAGCCGCGAATTGCTCACGCTGCAAAACTGGACGATCGACCGGCAACTCCGTTCCGTCCCCGGCGTGGCGGATATCGTAGCTTTTGGCGGAGAAGAAAAGATCTATGAAATCCAGGTGAACCCCACCCTGCTGCAAAAATATAACATCACACCACTGGAAGTTTTTACGGCCGTCTCGAAAAGCAACCTGAATGTGGGAGGTGATGTGATCGAGAAAAATAACCAGGCTTATGTGGTAAGAGGCATTGGCTTACTGGATAAAACAAGTGATATCGGCAATATCATCATCGATCAGAATGGCGATGCACCTGTGCTTGTAAAACATGTGGCCAATGTACAGGAGAGCGCCTTGCCAAGGGTCGGGCAAACCGGTCTCAATAACGAAGATGATGTAGTAGAAGGGATCGTGGTAATGCGTAAAGATGAAAATCCGTCTGAAGTATTGAAACGGGTAAAAGAAAAGATCGCGGAGATCAACCAGAACATCCTTCCTTCCGATGTAAAAATGGAAACCTTCTATGACCGCGATAACCTGATGGCATTCTGTACAGAAACCATTTCGCATAACGTGATCGAAGGGATCATTCTTGTCACCGTTATCGTATTCTTGTTTATGGCCGACTGGCGGACTACGGTCATCGTGTCCATCATCATCCCGCTTTCATTGCTTTTCGCATTCCTTTGTTTGCGTATGAAGGGGATGACGGCAAACCTGATCTCACTCGGCGCAGTTGACTTCGGGATCATCATCGATGGAGCGGTTGTGATGGTCGAGGGAATGTTTGTTGCACTCGCGCATCTCTCGCACAAAGAAGGAATGGCCCGGTTCAACAAACTATCCAAGCTCGGCCTGTTGAAAAGAACGGGTGGAGAACTCGGCAAAGCCGTTTTCTTTTCCAAGATCATCATCATCACAGCACTGCTGCCCATCTTTACATTCCAGAAAGTGGAAGGCAAGATGTTCTCTCCATTGGCGTGGACACTTGGTTTCGCATTGCTGGGCGCGTTGATCTATACGCTGACGCTTGTGCCGGTACTATGTTCGATCCTCCTGCGGAAAAATGTGCGGGAAAAGGAAAACTTCATCGTCAGGTTTTTCAACCGCAATGTGACACGTGCTTTTGACTGGTGTTTCCGCCATAAACGAAAAAGCCTGGCTATTGCATTTTCCTTCATGGCGATCACGTTCGGCTCAGCCAAGTTCCTTGGATCAGAATTCCTGCCAGAATTAAACGAAGGCGCGTTGTGGGTAACGGCTGAATTACCCATGAGCACTTCCCTTACTGAATCAATGAAGATCACCAAAACACTTCGGAGCAAACTCATGGACTTCCAGGAAGTAAATGGTGTGCTTTCACAGACAGGCCGAAGTAATGATGGCACGGACCCCAATGGTTTTGGTTTTGTACAATTCCAGGTGAACCTGAAGCCGGCTAAAGAATGGAAGATCAAACGGACAAAAGATGAACTTATCGGTGCAATGGATGAACAGCTTGGTCAGCTGCAGGGCATCACGTTCAACTATTCACAACCGGTAGTTGATAATGTAGCCGAAGCTGTCGCCGGTTTCAAAGCATCCAACGCCGTAAAGATCTTTGGTGATGACCTCCAAACACTGGATGAACTGGCAGACCAGGTTTATCAAAGCATCAAAAATATACCCGGTGTGAAAGATGCCGGCATTCTCCGCAATATAGGTCAACCCGAGATCAGTGTATTACTGGATGAAGAAAAGATGGCGCTCTATGGTGTGTCCACCGCAGACGCGCAGGCGGTGATTGAAATGGCGATCGGTGGCAAAACCGCTACCGAAAAGTATGAAGAAGAGAAGAAGTTCGATATCCGCATCCGTTACAGCCCGGAATACAGAAAAGATGAAGGCGATATCATGTCGCTGATGGTCCCGACCTTAAAAGGCACCAAGATCCCGTTAAGCAATATTGCCCAGTTGCGCAAGATCACCGGACCTGCATTTATTTACCGGGATGCCAACAAGCGTTTTATCGGTGTGAAGTTCACTGTTCGTGAACGTGATCTTGGCAGCACCATACAGGAAGCAATGGGCAAGGTAAATGAAGAAGTGAAACTACCGAAAGGATATACGATCAACTGGGCCGGTGAATTTGAAAACCAGGTCAGGGCAACAAAGCAACTTAGTCTTGTTGTACCGGTCAGCCTGATGGCCATTTTCATCATTCTTTTTATTATGTTCGGCAATGCAAAAGATGCGGGATTGACATTGTTGAATGTACCATTCGCCCTGATCGGCGGCATTCTTGCGCTGCATATCACCGGCATCAACTTTGGTATTTCGGCGGGTGTTGGTTTTATTGCGCTCTTTGGAATTTGTGTGCAGAATGGCGTGATCCTGATCTCGGTCTTTCACCAGAATCTGCGCCGCAAACTTCCGCTCGCGCAAGCCATCCGCGAAGGCGTAACCTCGCGCATCCGTCCAGTGGTAATGACGGCGCTGATGGCCATGCTCGGTCTTCTTCCCGCTGCGCTGTCTTCGGGCATCGGATCCGAAAGCCAGAAGCCGCTCGCCGTCGCCATCATCGGCGGCCTCATCACCGCAACAGTGTTGACGTTGCTGGTGTTCCCGATCTTGTTTTGGATCTTTTACAGGAAGGCGAATGTGCCGGTGAAGTAATCGATACGCGGTATCGATGTTTGATGTTTGATGATCGATGATCGGATCCTTATAAGATAAGTCAGTATACAAAGAAGCCCTCCTGAATTGGAGGGCTTCTTTGTACAAATATATTTCAACATAAAGCCGACCATCGAACATCGATCATCGGACATCCTCTCTAATCGTCCAGCTTCAACACAGCCAAAAACGCCTCCTGCGGCACTTCCACGCTACCGATCTGCCTCATTCTCTTCTTACCTTCTTTCTGTTTCTCCAGCAGTTTACGTTTACGGCTGATATCACCACCATAACATTTCGCGGTTACGTCTTTGCGCATCGCAGAAATGTTTTCGCGGGCAATGACTTTTGCGCCGATGGCTGCCTGGATCGCGATCTGGAATTGCTGACGGGGCAGCAGTTCTTTCAGTTTTTCGCAAAGCTTGCGGCCAAAGTCCTGGGAACGCGCGCGGTGGATCAAAGCGCTTAAGGCATCCACTTTTTCGGAATTGAGGAGGATATCCATTTTCACGATATCACTGTCGCGATAACCGATCGGATGATAATCGAAAGATGCATAGCCCCGTGTTTGCGATTTCAGTTTATCATAAAAATCAAACACGATCTCGGTCAATGGCATTTCAAAGATCAGCTCAACACGTGTTGGCGTAAGATAACTTTGGTTGATCAGGATGCCGCGTTTGCCAAGGCAGAGCGTCATGATATTACCAATGTAATCAGGCTTGGTGATGATCTGTGCTTTGATAAAAGGTTCTTCTATCGATTCCGTTTTTACCGGATCAGGAAACTCCGTTGGATTGTTCACCTGGATCGTTTCCCCTTTTGTTGTATGTGCGATAAAGCTTACGTTCGGTACAGTTGTGATAACCGTCTGGTCAAACTCCCGCTCCAGTCTTTCCTGTATGATCTCCATGTGCAGCATTCCAAGGAATCCGCAACGAAAACCAAAGCCGAGCGCCTGTGAAGTTTCGAGCTCATAAGTAAGCGATGCATCATTCAATTGCAGCTTGTCCATGCAATCACGCAGTTCTTCGAACTCATCTGTATTTACAGGGTAAATACCAGCAAATACCATCGGTTTTACTTCTTCAAAACCTTTGATCTGCTCAGGGGTTGGGTTTGATGCGAGTGTGATCGTATCACCAACTTTTACCTCTTTCGCATTTTTGATACCGGTAATGATATACCCCACATCACCTGCCTTCACTTCTTTCTTCTCGGTCATTTTGAGTTTTAAAATGCCGATCTCATCAGCTTCATATTCCTGGCCGGTTGATACAAATTGAACTTTATCTCCTTTGCGGATCGTTCCGTTGAGGATACGATAATAAACGATGATGCCTCTGAATGAGTTGAACACGCTGTCAAAGATCAGCGCCTGCAGCGGAGCTGATTCATCACCTTCAGGTGCGGGGATCCTGGTAACGATCGCGTCGAGCACTTTATCAACGCCCAGTCCGGTACGGCCGCTCGCATGAAGAATGTCTTCGCGTTTACAACCGATCAGATCCACGATCTGATCTTCCACCTCTTCGATCATCGCACCATCCATATCGATCTTATTGATCACGGGGATGATCTCGAGATCATTTTCAATAGCGAGATAAAGATTACTGATCGTTTGTGCCTGGATGCCCTGGGTGGCATCCACCAGCAGCAACGCGCCTTCACAAGCGGCAAGTGCACGGCTTACTTCATAGCTGAAGTCAACGTGGCCCGGCGTATCGATCAGGTTCAGCACATAATCCTGTCCGTTCTCGTGTTTGTAATTGATCTGGATCGCGTGGCTTTTGATGGTGATCCCCTTCTCTCTTTCCAGGTCCATATCATCCAGTACCTGGTCCATCATATCCCGGTCACTGATCGTATTTGTCTGTTGTAACAGCCTGTCTGCCAGTGTCGACTTTCCGTGGTCAATATGGGCAATAATGCAAAAATTGCGGATATTCTTCATGTATTATGGGTCCGTCAACCGCTTTAAACGGCGGTTTTAGAGGGTGCGAAGGTAGTGAAAAAATGGCAGGAGGAGAATAAGCCGTGGAATCGAAGTTCGATGTTGGATGGCCGATGGTCGAAACGGCCTAAGTCCCCTCCTTTTTAGCCAATAGACCTCTACGCTATTCGTTTGAGAACGACGTTCAGGCCGGATATCGACCATCGGGCTACAGACTTCCTGAAAATGTTACCAGATATACCCTTACTTCAGAAGTCCAACATTGTTATCTTTCTTCTCGTCCTTCCCTTTGAAAATACACCGGTTAAACGGCAGGATGATAGGAACTAATACTATCCTTAAGTTCAGGTTTTAAGCCTTCTTGTCTACGCTATCATAACTCTTCAATTCTTCTGAAACGTCCGCTGTCCGCGCCCCTTCCCTTGGCATCATTTTGGGCATTCCTCCTTATTACTCATCAAACGATCTACACATGTCCAAAAATTTTCTTTATACAACTTCTTTTTTATCGGCTATCACATTATTGACTATTCAGCAAAAGACGGAAACTTTTGATCTGGTGCAGGCTCATGTTGTTTCGCCTGTAATAAATAATGCAGATACATTACCGGCTCCATTTGCGACTCCTTCTGTCAGAAAGAACAGCCGCGTTATCGGTTGGCCTGAAAGCCGCACTCCCGCTTCTCCGCAGGGTTTCCAGGTAACGCGCTTTGCGGAAGGCCTTAGCAATCCAAGATGGATCTATGTAGCTGATAACGGCGATGTGTTTGTGTCCGAAGCAAGCACCGGTGGCAAGAGTGCCAACAGGATCACGGTATTCAAAGATGCAGATAAAGATGGTGTGCCGGAAAAACATCATGTGTTTATGGAAGGACTGAACAAACCATTTGGTATGCTGATCATCGATAATCATTTTTATGTTGCCAATACCGACGGTGTGCTGCAATTCGATTACAATCCGTCTGTGACGACCCTGGATGCGGCCAAAGGAAAAAAGATCGTTAACCTACCCGCAGGCGGTTATAACAATCATTGGACCCGTAACCTGATCACCAATAAAACAAAGTCAAAGATCTATATCTCTGTAGGTTCAGGCAGCAATGTTGCTGAGCATGGTATTGAACATGAAGCACGCCGTGCAAACATTCTTGAAGTAAATCCCGACGGCAGTGGTGAACGTATCTATGCCTCCGGCCTCCGGAATCCTGTAGGCATGGATTGGGCACCCGGCACAAACACATTATGGACAGCCGTGAATGAACGTGATGGTCTTGGAGATGATCTTGTGCCAGACTATATGACTGGTGTAAAGGAGAATGCATTTTACGGATGGCCGTATGCCTACTTTGGTCCGAATGAAGATCCCCGCCGCAAAGGCGAGCGCCCGGATCTTGTCAGGAAAACGACCGCTCCTGATGTACCACTTGGTCCGCACACCGCTTCGCTCGGTCTTGCATTTTATACGGGTAAAAAGTTTCCCGCGAAATATCAGAATGGTGCATTCATTGGCCAGCACGGTTCCTGGAACCGCTCCGAATTCTCCGGCTACAAAGTTGTATTTGTTCCTTTCTCCAATGGCAAACCATCGGGACCGGCAGAAGATTTCCTGATCGATTTTATTGCTGATGCAAAAGAAAGTGAAGTGTATGGAAGGCCAGTTTGTATTGCGATGCTGGCGGATGGCTCTATGCTGGTGTCGGATGACAGTGGGGGGATCATCTGGCGGGTGTCTGTGAAGTCGGAAGGTTAAGGGAGAACGTTGAAAAAGGCTGCAGTTGCAGGGGAAGAGGTTCTTACCTGCGAATCGATCGCGCACTCCTCCCCACAATTAAAATTGTGGGCTAGCTGCACCTCAAAATAACAGACCATTATTTCCATCGAAACATGCTTCAGAGAAGTTTCTGAATTCAGGATGTTCGTTGAGCCCACAATTTTAATTGTGGGTGAGGAACGCGCGATCATGGTTCGCCATAGAATCGCGTTCCGAAAGACAAGAGCGAAATACAAATTATATCGATCATTTATAAAGGAAAAGCTGTTGCTGGGAAGACGCCTGCAACACCTAATCAATCGCGCACTCCTCCCTCACCATTAAAATTTAATGTCGTTTAGTTAAGGGAAAGCCATTCGCTCGCCTGGCGTAGGGCCCCCTCTAAATCTCCCCCCAAGGGGGAGACCCGAAACAGTCATTATAAAAGAGAAGTCAAATCGTATTGAATACTTATATTCTATACGATTTGACTTCTCTTATTTCGGACGATGATAAGTCTCCCCCTTGGGGGGAGATTTAGAGGGGGCCCTACGCCAGGTAACTCAGATAGGCTTTGCTAACTAAACGACATTGAATTTTAATTGTGGGTGAGGAATACGCGATCCTGGCTTGTGACAGGGCTTGCACTTAAAGACACATACACAAACAAAAAGCTTTAACTACCTGTATTGACTTCTAACAGCTTCTCACGACGCAACCGCAGTGCATGCCATACCTGCAGAACTATTTATAACTCCTACTGCTTACTCCCCTCTCGCTTTTCCTGCGCCTCCATTATCTCCTTCCTGTGCGGCTCCACCAATTGCTCCAATTCTCCGGCCTTTATATCCAGCGCATGATCATCCTGCACAAGGCTCATCCATGGTTTCTTTCCATCAAACGGATAACTGCCAAATACGATCACGGGTGTTCCCTTCAGCAATACGCTGTCAGTACCTTTCAGTTTCCATTCGTCTGCCCATTTATATAAATATTTTGCATCGTCTTCCAGCAGACGAAGACAGGAATGAGAAGCGGGATAACCGGGCATGGCATACTGATGCCAGCCAATGCCTTCTTTGTTTTCAATATTGAAATTCCATTTCAATTCCCACTCATCGTTGAAGGTGCTGGTTGTTTCCTCGGCTTTCCAGTTGGTAAAATATAAACCCGTTGGTGTTTGATCTTTTTTTCTGCCCATGTTACTTGGGCCGGCATAGACCAGGTTTCCATATTCATAGGCACCGAATGATTGAGACGGGTAAGAAAAGAAAATGATCTTGCGAATATCTTCCAGTCCTTTTACCTGCAATGGAAAAGGAAGATAGAACACAATATCACCGGAGAGATCATTGGGAATAAGAATGCTGTCCATCGATGCAAGATTTGCCATGTCAGCACGGTTCAATGCCATGATGATCTTTTGTTGTTTTGCATCAAGACTATCCTGGATCCTTTTCACGTTTTTTTTACCGGGGATCTTCGAATACGAGATCTTCGTGTCAGGATTTTTCCATTTGGGCGGTTCCGGACGAGGCGTTTTTGTCTCTTTTGCCGGCTCTTCCTTTTTCTCCGGTTCACGGCACTGCGTAAAAAAAACAACTGCAAATAAAACAGCAATAGAATGGCGGATAAACTTCATACTGTATAATTTATTTATGGGGTTTAAATGTAATTTTCATGCCAAAGCGATGAGGCACTTACTGTTGGCATGACGATTGGCTTTTTTAGATAAAAAGATTAATAAAAAGCAAAAGTACGCAAAGCGATTAAAACCGCTACTATACAATGCTTTATAAATGTGTAGTCTT
>QFQQ01000050.1 GCA_003243445.1 Citrobacter freundii | reverse complement strand
CGCAGATCTCGCAGATAATTTTCTGATAACTTGAAGATATCTGCGTAATCTGCGGGACGTGTCCGCCGGAGGAGGAACCTTACGCCACCATGGAAGATGACACTTCTTAACTTAATGAGATTGCCGGCCTGCCCGCAGAAGCCTGGCGTAGGCGGTGCCGCGGCATTGGTTTAATACTACCGGGAAGGACGGCAAGAAAGTAAGTGAATGGGTTTGAAACGAATGTCTCCTGTGTTTAAAGCCGGTTGATGGTTACTGAGTATTGATTAAATTCACTTTAGGTTTGAGTTTCTATCTATATCTGAAAATCCACCAGACCTATTGATATCTTTTTTGCCTCTAAAACTTAACCGTATTTGAAACCCGGCATGAAACAACTGTTTGCGATTTTAAGTATAATATTCTTTTATTCGTGCGTTCAAAAAAGCGAGACGAATAAAACGGGATTTGATGTTGTTTCAAAGGACAGCTTCACGAATAAACAGGATACTGCAATTGCTTCACGGAAAATGGACAATAGCTCCATGGAACAAGAACTGGCTGAATGGGAAAAGCACGAAGATTCCCTAAAAGAAGAAATCCTGAAGAAAAAAGAGAACAGGATTTTGAAAGGAAGTTTTCTTCAGGAAATGTATATCAGGAATGTTGTAACTGTTTCAAAGGACAGTTTGTTTTTTGAAATACCTTTTAATTTGCACGGACCCGACTGCGGAGCACCTGATTGCTATTCAACTGACATAAGTTTTCGTTTCAGACTTGGTAATGTCTTAACCTTTCCTAAAGTTCTAAGTGTTGACGAACATGAGCATGGCTGTGTCCCTGCAGAAAAGCACCTGAAAATGGATCTTCAACTTGTTGAGCAGACAGACAAATATGTGATCTACCATTCGGTCAGGCAAAAGCGGGTCCTGGCTTTAATGAGTTCAAATGAATATTGTGGTACGACCGCATACTATTTTTCGGGAGTTGGCCAGAACAGTATCAATGGAAAGAATCTGTTCAACATAGAGAAAGATTATGATGATGAGGATGAAAAACCAGTTTATCCTTTTAAAAGTTTTATACTGACAAGAAACGAGTATGAACCATTTATTAAGTAATGTGATGACAGCGAACTGATTTTTTCCAAGTAAGAAGCAAATCAGTATCAGTTGGCAAATCCTTCTTGTGATATCGAATAAAATTTAAAAACATATTGAAAAGTATACAAAATGGGCGGGTTTTGTATATTATGTCAGACAACGTCTCAACCCCTGAATAAAATCCAATGTCGTTTAGTTAAGGCTTCAACGCTTATGCAAATTTGAAGCTGCCAGAGCCGGGAGCCCCTCAATTGTGGAGATCCCGGCTCTCGCAGCCCGACAGTAGAAAGTAGTCTTAGGTTGCTCAGCCGGGATGACATACTCTTTGCTTCTTAACTAAACGACATTGGAATAAAATCTGTAATACAATGCTTGTGTCAGCGCAGGAAATGCTGACGAATGGAATTATTAAAAAAACAATGAACCTCACGATCTCCGGCTACTCAACCGCGCTGTTCTCAACATGGTACTTCATAGAAGAATTAAATCTATTGTTTGATTGCGGTGATGGAGTTGTTGCCGCCTTACTGCAAAAAAGCAGGAAGGTCGAAAACATCTTTATTTCTCACGCCGACAGGGACCACTTGACCGGCTTATTACAATTTAACCAGTTGAATGCAAGGCAGGGATTTCCCGTTATACATTTTCCGAAGGATTCAGGATCTTTTCAGGCCATCAGGGACTTTTCAATGAAGTTTGATCCGCATGTAAGCGAAACGGTCTGGAAGCCGGTGATGGATGGAGACAAGATCTGGATTAAGAAAGATGTGTATGTTCAGGCTGTCAGAAACAATCATGTGGCCGGTGCTGAGCAACTCAACAAGAGCCTCGGTTATAAAGTTGTGCGGGTGAAATCAAAACTGAAGCAGGAGTATCTCAATCTTCCTGCGACCACCATACGGGAGGCGATAGACTCGCTGGGTAAAGAAGCGACCCATATCAATATTGAAACGATCCTATTATCTTATAGTGGCGACACTCCCTGTGAAAATTTCCAACATTGGGATAATTCGCAGGTGTTGATCCATGAAGCTACTTTTCTTGGCCGTGAAGGAGATAACGCTATCCCAACGCATGGTAACAGGCATAGTAATCTCGAAGATGTGATAAAGGCGGTTTCGGAGATCAATATTGAACGATTGATCCTCGGACATTTTTCTTCAAGATATTCAGGAGAACAAATCGATCGCGATATTATTTCGCTTTGTGAAAAATACGGGATACAAATTCCTGTTTACAGGCTGCTGCCGGGACAAACCGTGAAGGATGTGTTTTCGGAAAATGCGCAGTATAACTCAACCAGCTAGGTTGTACCGCTGTAATAGTTCGATGGCCGATTTTCATTCAGTGGGCGGATGCCCGCATCTTATTGATCCAATTTCGTTTATTTAAGAGGCCAGGTAGCTTTTGCTTGTCACATTCTCGAGTAATAAAGCTTTTTCTGGTAGTTCATCCTCTTCCTGCTTGGTTTACCCGGGCGGGCTGATTAGTACAGTAACAATCTTCATTCCTGCCAGACCCGGGGTCTCTCTGATTGCCAAGGCAACCTTGGTTGAAAAGAGGCGGGTTTCTTAAAGGCCGGATGGTTTCTGGCATTCAGAGGGACCCCGGGTCTTTGGTCGTTCAACGTCGTCTGAGAGCTAAACAAGAACGCCCGGGGAAACAGAGCGGGCAGGTGATGATTGCAAAGAGAAAGAGAGAGTGTGTGACCCATATCGGATGCCAAATACTGTTGACACGTGCCCTTAACTAAACGACATTGCTTATTGATCATTTCATTCCTCAAATCTGTTTACAAGAGCATGTCCTTTCTTTGAAGCTTTATATCCCCGCCTGCCGGATGCCCCGCTTGCGTTCTCTCCAGAGTAATTATCATGACAGAATGTGCTTGGGCAAAGCTGGACGAAACGGTCACACCTGAAAATCTGCACTCCGATCCGGTCTATGTTGCCTCCTAACCGGTCGCTTTTTTGCTCTTTTGCCATTATAGCCGGCAACTAAGCCTGGAGGATTATCCAACCATTTCAGAAGCAGCCTGGTATACTGCCATTTCTCTGCTACATCTACCCTATATCTACAGTGTTTCTGTAGGCATCATCCATATATAGTCCATATATCATCCGTATAAAGGCCATATATAATCCATACCCATTGGTATGACTGAATAATGAGTTACATATATCTTTAGTATGGTATTTGTGCACATCATACACGGAGTTGTGACAGAGAAGCAGGATAGATATACTATAGATGCTGGTCTGCCCTCCCTTAACCTTAACTATTAAAATTCATTCATCATGGGAAAATTAGAAGATGGCTTCCGGTTTACCGGCAAGCTGGGCCCTTATACCGCTTATAAGGTCAAGGGTTCGGATGAGATCTTTGTAAAGACAAGGCCTGGGAAATCGGGCAAGAAATTGAACGACCTTTCGCCCCGCGTAAAGGAAAACGTGACGGAATTCTCGCTTCGCTCTACCGGTAGCAAAGCCGTCCGTGCAGCTATGAAGGAGATCCTGCACCTGAGTGATTATAACTTCACTTCTGATCTTAACTCACGCGGCAGAGACACCCAACTACTTGATCATGTCAGCGCCCGAGGTGAGCGCGGCATACTGATCTCACAACATCCGCAATACTATATCGGCTTCAACCTGAATAAACGGTTCCTGTTCGACAGCATTATCCGGCGGCCGGTCCGTCATACCATAGACGCTTCAAAAAGAACAGCAACAATTGACCTTCCGGTGCTCGAACCAGGCATAAGCTTATTGCTCTCCCAACCCGTTGCCACATACCGGATCATCATGGTGCTTGGATTGGCAGCCGACCAGCTATTTCATACAGAGGCAAGAGACCGTTGGTTTTGGGGCGAACGGGTTGTTGTCACCACGGATCCGCTTCTTTCCGGGCAGGTCTATCCTGCACAGCAGTTTGAGCTGGCATTGCCGCTGCCGGAAAAAGGACCGAAGGATGGGACATTGAGCTATGTGCTTTCAATAGGTATAGAGATTGAGATCGCTGACATGAAAAAACGTAAAATGGTGAAGACGGGATCTTCGAAGATTTTGGATATTGTAGCTGCCGTGGTGTGAGGTGGTCGTATGCTATTGACAAATCTCTGGTTAAATAATTAAGTTATCCCCCGGCTTGGGAAACTTATCCGCCTTTCGTTTAAGAGTTAGGAATAAGTTTTTAAGCATTGATATGTGACCATCGTGTGTGATCGACAGGAAGCAAATGTGTGAAGAGTGTCCAGGGAAAAGGAAGTATAATGGCCTTTGTTCTGTAATTATATTTACTTATAATTATGGTCAGGATTTACCCTTTTCATACAAGTCAAAACAAACAGTTTAATGACACTAAGAATACTTTTTATCGTACTTACGGTATTCACATTAACAAAGGCTATTGGACAAGAGAAGATCTGGACAAAGCAGACCAAAATTTCCGAAGTAATTGCTTTTGAAAAAGAAAATGATCCCCGCGCGAAATTTCTGTCAAAAAGTGTTTCACTTTCTAAAGATTATTATCCTTTGGCAGATAAATACCCGGTGGCAAATCCTATAATCGTACAAAGAGAACCGCTGGTTTACCTTCCGGTTTACGCAGAATATTTTTATACGCCTGGAGATTCCATTTTGCGGCTTGCATCATATGACTGGGAAAAAGGGCGCTACGACAATTTCTTTGAGAAACAAAAAATGTGGGAGGAAGAGAGTAAAAAATTTGACACTTACAACAGCGAGTACGAAAGAATAAGAAAGGTTCTCTTGTTGCAGTTGGGAAAACCTGTTTCCACAGACACTGCAGCTAAATCAGAAAGTTCAAGCCGTGGAGATTATTTTACCAGAAGCACCGTTTGGAAAACGGAAGAAATCCATGCCAAACTGGATATGACTTTTGAGTCTATGACATACAGGGTAAGGTTTACTTTGTATTGGAAAAAATAATTTCGTGCGAACTCGCGTAACCTGTATGGAATATAGAATTTGTATCAGGCAGCCGTTATTAACACAAACAATAAACTAACACAAAATGTAATGGGGATCTTTGATTTCTTATTCGGCAAACAGATAAAAATAGAAAATGAATTCTTTGGATCAATGCTTTTCCTTGGAGATAAAAAAGAGCCGGCTAAAAGTTATTTTGAATGCAGAAGAGATTTCAATCCTTCCGGGAAAATCATAGAGATCGGAATTCACGGGGATATCTCAGGACCTACAGAGAAACAAGTGATGTTTTTCAGGTCAATTGAAGACAGCTATCCCAGCATTGTGAAATCCATTACTCCTTTAATTGAAGATGAATTTGGAAATTGGAAGGAGGGCTTTAAAATACAGGATTTTCTTAAGGAATTCGAGCCTGTTTACCTACGACTCCCGAGGTGTGAAAACAAACCTTTTGTTTGGGAAATATCGTTTGAATCCGAGCATGATAGAAATCACACGTTTACTTTAACTATGAGCGATTTTGAAGCAAAGGAAATATTAATTGATGGATAGAGTTACCATGAAAGGACCGAAATAATGAAAATATACCTATCACCCAATACAGTCGGAAGGCATGGTGGAAGCCTGAGTGGGAATCTGCGGCACATGGACCGGCATATACAAAATGAATTGGGCAATTCAGCGTTCAGATCGTCATTTGATGAACTTTGGCTAACAATTTCCTATCCACCTATGTATGTTTTACCCGGTATTGCCGGCATGGAAGTCGCATTTATGAAGAATTACGACACCCTGCCCTATTGCAGGTTAAATAGAAGATATAAAAAGATTGAGATGGTGCTTAAAGCACCGGAATTTTCAGCGCATTTTGATAAAAAAGAACAAAAAGCGTATAAACATAAATTTGAGATTGAACCTCAATTCCGGAATATTACCGAAACTGAGCTTGGCCGGATTTTAATCGACAAATACCTGGAGGCCGGAGAAATCATATACTCTAAATTAAAAAAGGAGGATACGTTTGACTACGAGATTTTCACAAACACCCTATTGGCAATAAAGGATGAAATTACACCAGACTTTTTACAGCAGCTGAACAAGGTTCAGGAAGTGGAAGCTGAAGACGAAGAACTTGACAGAGCAAAGAAATTAAGAAGCGAAAGACTTTCGGTTGATAAGCCGAAAGATAAACGCATCAGGGATTTAAGGGTTTATTATAATGGGCTACCCAGGAGGGCACTCTATCCGTATGACTATGTTTATACAGAAATATTTCTGAATTTATTGGCAAGGGAAGGATTGATGTGTCCAACATATCATCATTTGTATATTCAGGTGGCGAAAACAACTGACGAAGCGCTAAGACATTCTTTTTCCTTTGACGATTGGTATGTTAATGGAATCTCCATTGTCGACTTTGATAAATACCAAACGCTATCGGAAAAAGAGAAGGACCGGGCGGCATTTGAAGTTATCCTGGCGGGACTTAAAGATATAGCAACTCTTGATAAACTCGATATGAAAATGATTGACAGAGTTGCAAAACAAATCATGACTGACGGTGTGGATACCGAATTGCTCTACAAAACAATCGAAAATGATGATCATAAATTAACCATAACTTATCTTTCCAGAAGCATGGAAGAAGAGTGCCCTATATTTTTCAACCTTACTGACAAGGCTAAAAATATCACAAAAAGACACCAGATTGGGAAAGCAGATAATCTACAGTTTCGTTTGTGGTTGCAAAAAATAACCTTGAACAAAAAAAAGATCAAAGTCAAGTCAAGCGACTCAATCCGCGGCCAGGTTTGGCTGAAAGGCAAGCCTACCACACTCGAGTTTGAAATTTCGGAATTGATGAAATGAGGAGAAATTAGTATAGTAAAAAATGAAACAGTACTCGTGTACCTGTCTCACTCATCCGCGAAGGTCGCGCACTCTTTATTGACGATAATTTATTATGATAAAATCCGACAGCTCAATTCACAATATTTGCATTGCTTCCATTAAAAGAAGTACAATGAAGCCGTATGACTTTAAATGGACAAGGTTTTATGAATCCAATGCAGACTTTGCTTACGCTGGTCTGCAACTTAACCTGGCGGAAAATGAACTTATTATCTGCTCAACAATTATTGACGAAAACAATTTCAGCATTCTGACGACAAGGCGATTATTGACAAATGAGGAGGGACAATTAAGTAGCAAAGGCATTCAAAATGCAACCGATAAGTTATATGGCGATTTTAAAGGGTATAGAGATAAGGCGTTTACATTTGGGCAAATTCATTTGGAGGACGGGGCTGAATTGAGATATTTCATCGAAACCGGTAATGCTTCTATGGTTATGATACACGGAGTGAGGACAGTAATCCGAACAACTCAAATGACAACTGAGCAAATTGAAAAAGTGACAAGAATCTGGAACAAGCAAAACGCACGGACGGAGAATCAATAATGACTGCCAGCATGAACAGGGCGTGGCGATGCAGGCATAATGAACAACTAAATGAAAACGATTACAGACGATATCTTTTCCGGCGATTTAAATTCTGCCAGGCAATGGCTGGTAAACGGTGCAGAAATTAACTCAAGGCATGGAGTGGCCGGGATTTATCCTATTCAGTCGGCCATTAATAGCAGTAAACCGGAAGTGCTGCAATTTGTTATCAGCAATGGAGCGGATGTTAATATCGAAAACGGACTCCCTCTACTTGAAGCGATAGATCTGGCAATAGATGGAATTATCCAAAACGGTTTGACATGGCCGGATAACACAGATTTGGAGATGATCAGGATTTTATTGGAGAATGGCGCCGATCCGGAGATAATCAACAGTGAAGGTGCAAGACCAATTGATATTATTTACCGTTATGCCGGCCAATCAGTGCATTCGATGGAAAAATTGATATCTTTTTTCCGACCATTATTGCCAAACAGTGACACCCTGCTAAAAGACTGAATTTTGTGAAGTAAAGGAGGCAAACCAGATAACTGCTGCACCGACAACAACTAATTTTATCCAGACTTATTTTGTTAGGGGTTTTGATCTTGTTATCGGGAGTGGGAGGGTATTCACAGGATGCGAACCACAGTTTCTGGATGGTTTTCCTGAAACTCATGATGATCCTCAAAGCGAAAACTTCAATCTCATCTTTACATATTTTTTTCTTTATCAATTATCTCCGGATGATGCGTCAGCTCATACACCCGTTCTTTTTCCAGAATTCTGAACCATAGGGCCGCGGGGAAATTCTTATTTGAATGTATATCCAGCCGGTAGATCAGTTTATCGGTTGCGATAATGTAGATTTTTTTCTTGCGCTTATTGAGTTTGTAAATGACCGCATAAGGAAAATCGTCAACCCGGGCTTCGCGATAAATTTTATTTGCACGGCTACCATAGGCTTCCGGACGTTCCAGGATCTCACCGATCTTTTTCCTTACTGACCTAAGAAATCTATCACCTAGTCCTTTTTGTTTTTCTTCATACCATCGATACCCTTCGTCATAATCCTGCCTGATCAACGGATGCAGGTCATAGCTAAAGCTCATGATCTTTTTTGTTTCCTTGTTTTGTATGCGTCCCGGGCTCCCTGTTCCAGTTCATCTAGCGTCAGGCCTTTTACCTTGCCGCTTTCAAGTTCTTCGGTTCTCCTGTCAAGTTCTTTCAGAAAACTCTTATCTTCCCACCAGGCGTATTCGTCTTTGGCAAAGCTTTTTACCACACCCAAGACAGCCTTTTTCTGATCTGCATTCAGGTATTCCAAATAATGATTTATCTCTTTATCTATTGCTTTTACAAGTCCCATACAGATGTTTCTTTAGGTTTAAATAATTTAATGCTTACTGAAACCTTGATGTTTCAATTTACTGATTTTTTATTTCACTCAAAGGCACAACAAATGCGTCGAAAGACCTGACACGAATCAGATCATGCTTTCAATCCATAGCCAAAATGCTATTGAACATGATATACTTTCTTGTCTCTATTCCCGGATCGGGGTCCGGGACAAGTGTTTCAAATACTCCCTCATCCAAAACGCTGAAATATTCATAACCGGAGCCTGCCCCGGACCATGACCCGGGGAAATGATCAGGTGATCCAGCAGTTTGATGTTCAGGAACCGGCTGGCTTCCACGAGCTTTTCCGTTGCCGTCTTGTCCGCACGGGATGGTTTTAGGCTGCCGGAGGGATGGTTATGGATCACCACGATGGAGGCGGCCCTTCTCAGCAGGGCGCGGTGATACACTTCCATGGGATCTATCAGAACAGTGCGCTGGGTACCCAGGCCGAGCAGCTCCAGCTTGCGGACTGTCTGAGAACCGTCAAGTGTCATCATCCAGAGGTGTTCGCGGTCGCGGTCCAGTTTGGAGTAACGGCGGAAGATGGGTTGGAGGATCGAGTAGATATCGGAAGAGGATTGGATGTGGATTTTTTGATGGGGTTTGAGACGGATAGTTATTAGAAGAGTCAAAAAGTCATTGAAAAGAAATCATGTATAAAATAAAGCTGTTATAAACATTTGATGGCGATATCTGGCATATTAGTAATAAACCATTCTGGAATAAAATTCCGTTCAATTGACTCCATAACTTTAGCTTTTTGCAGCAATGCAATTGATACCGGTGAAGGTTGTGAGGTGTCAATGATCTGTACTTCATCAAACCAGGAAAAATGTTTGTTCAATTTTTCCATGTTACCGTAATAATTCCCTGCCAGTGTCATCGGATCAACATAATGTCCTCCGGCATTTGCCCGCTCAATGACCCGCGCCTCAGAAAGTTCCAAACTTGAAAGCCCAAGAAAAATCAGGTTGATTATATATCCCTGATCCTTGAACCGCCTGGGTATGCTCCAGGTTGCTTCATTGGTGAAATGCCTTCATAAAGAAAATCCCTGTTCTCTGCCAATGCTTCTTCCACGAGCCGATCGAATGTTTCGTTGACGAAGCCACTGGCAAGATTTCTTGCTTCTTTAAAAGACCTGATACCTGATCTGATCAATTCACTTCGTTTGTCGAGGAACAGTTTATCACCATCGAAGACAGGTGCATGCTGAAACACTTCGGGCAGGAAAAACCGTCCGATAGAAGACTTACCTGCTCCATTTGAGCCTGTAATAATGTACAAAGAAGGCATACAAATCTCAGTTCAGTTTGAACTTTTTGCGGACGGCAGCGGCCTCATCAACGCTGAGATCACGGACGATAGAGAATTCCCGGGAGCCGGACTTCACTTCAGCCAGCTGGATCAGACCGGAGGCAAATTCAAGATAGACAAATTGCGTAGGCAATTCATTGCTATAGATCATAAAAGGCTGACCAGTCCTGAATTTTTGCTGGCGCAAAAACCGGACGGCGAGGCTGCCTCTTTGTGATATTTGCTGGAGTTTTGTCACCTTTCAAAAGTACGAAATTAAGGCGGGATAACCGAAGTTATCCCTGCCTATTCAATCCATAGCGAGAATGCTATTGAACATGATGAACTTTCTCGTTTCCAGCGTTTCAAACACACCTTCATCCAGAAAGCTGAAATATTCATCTTCCGAAATGATCAGGTGATCCAGCAGCTTGATGTTCAGGAACCGGCTGGCTTCCACGAGCTTTTCCGTTGCCGTCTTGTCCGCACGGGATGGTTTTAGACTGCCGGAGGGATGGTTATGGATCACGACTATGGAGGCGGCCCTTCTCAGTAGAGCGCGGTGATACACTTCCATGGGATCAATCAGGACGGTGCGTTGGGTGCCCAGGCCAAGCAGCTCCAGCTTGCGAACTGTTTGGGAGCCGTCAAGTGTCATCATCCAGAGGTGTTCGCGGTCGCGATCCAGTTTGGAGTAGTGGCGGAAGATGGGTTGGAGGATCGAGTAGATATCGGAAGAGGATTGGATGTGGATTTTTTGATGGGGTTTGAGACGGATGTTCATATAATAAGGTTTAAAAGGTTTAAATATGGTTTAGAAATCGTTGAATAACCATCATGATACTATGACTCTTAACTTCAGCATAGCTGCTGCAATGGTATTTAACTGCTTCTGCTTACTAAGATAATAAATAGTCGTTAAACGATAATAATAAATCTTAAAACGACTATAAATTTATTTATATCTAAATAGCTATAACTTTCAAAATCAATCGATCAAGTGCCGCAAAAAAATATAAACAGGATTCGTGTTGTTCTTGCCGAGCAAAGCAGAACAAATAAATGGCTGGCTGAACAGTTAGGCGTTAGTGAAGTAACTGTTTCCAGGTGGGTCAATAATACACAACAACCAAGTGTGGAAGTATTTGTGGAAATAGCAAAAGTGCTGAAGGTTGATATAAAAGATTTATTTGAATCTACGATTAATAAGAAATAATGAATCTTATAACGTGTTCGGGTAGGTAAGTAACTTTTCTGAGCTATTCACATTTAATTCAGGAGACCAAGTTCGGGCTGTTGATGATTTGGAAGAAGAACAGAGGTGACCAAGCGGAATAGTTTTGTGATGATTTGCCTTCGGTTTAGCAGCGATCATAGAAAAGCTGCTTATATACAGCTGATGTTTTGTTTTTTAGGGAAGCTGAACAAGTAAGTATAAATTTGTGACAAGTGTATTTCTAAACGTAGAAGGGTACTTTATATGAATACTTTAAAAATCAAAAAACTTGGTCCAATCTCTGAAGCCAATATTGAGTTCGGAGATCTAACCCTTTTGGTCGGTCCGCAAGCCAGCGGAAAGAGCATCCTTTTGCAGCTCTTAAAACTAATAATAGACAAAAGACATATTCGCAAGACCCTAAAGCAATATGGATTCATTTGGGGAAGTGATGAAAGCTTGATTTTGGATAGATATTTTGGCGAAGGAATGTCTGGTATATGGCGGTCTCCAACAAAGATAGAATTAGATGGTAGGTCATATTCTCTTGATTTTTTGCTGCCAAAACAGAAGGAATCTATTTCTGATGCAGAGGAGAGCCTTTTCTATATTCCTGCACAGAGGATCGTTTGCTTACAGAATGGCTGGCCCCGTTTTTTCACTGACTATGAGGATTCGGTTCCATATGTATTACGGCATTTTAGTGAAACGTTGCGTCAACTACTAGAACGAAATTCCAGGCAATTTGAAGAAGGGGTCTTCCCTCAGGCGCAAAGACTTAAGGAACCTCTTCGCGATTTTTTCAACGAGAATATTTTTCATGATGGCAAGATTATCATTGACCAGACAGGAAAAAAACGGTTTAAACTCAATGTCGGTAAGTCAAGTATTCCCTTCATGGCGTGGAGTGCAGGGCAGAAAGAATTCATGCCTCTTTTGTTAAGTTTTTACTGGCTTTGTCCCTCGTCAAGATCCAGCACACGAGATGATATAAAGTACGTGATCATAGAAGAGCCGGAAATGGGATTGCATCCTCAGGCTATTAAATCAGTATTACTACAGGTACTTGACCTGATGAATAGGGGATATAAAGTCATTATTTCTACGCACTCACCTGTGTTGCTTGAATTTGCATGGGCATTTAAACGACTTCAGGAGTCTAAGGCAGACTACCGGATGCTTGCGGAGCTGTTTGATATTATAAACCTTCCGCCATCCTTAAAAAGTATGCTGACAAACGACATGTCTAAAAGCATTAAAACTTATTATTTTAACCGGTCTGCCAGATCAGTTACTGTGAAGGACATCTCCAGCCTTGATGCCGGAAGTAATGATAAATCTATCGCGGAATGGGGAGGGCTTTCATCTTTTAGCACGAAAGCGTCGGACATTATCTTAAAACTGGCTGCAAATGAAGAGTAAGAAGAAAGCCTTGGCTGGAAAAGAAAACAGTTTTGAAAAGGCGGTTAATGCGACAAAACAAATCAGCGGGTCATATCAGAAAGGGCTTCAGGCTTTAGGCCAATATGCTAACAAAATAACTTTAGGAGATACCAGGCAATGCCAAGGAAGCGTAGATATTGATTCGGCGGTTGAACGTTTACACAGCGGTGAAAACAGGTGGGATTATTGTTTTTGTTATAAAAACGAGGCTCTTTTTGTAGAAGTTCATCCTGCAAATACGAGCGACGTCAGCGTCGTGCTCAATAAATTGACCTGGCTGGTAAACTGGTTGAATGAAGAGGCGCCGGAAATTAACAAGTTGAAGGCAAAATCTATGCATCCGTTTTACTGGATACAGACAAAGGGCTTCCATATTCCACCTACTTCCAGACAGTTCAGACAAGTTGTTGAAAAGGGGTTGAAGCCAATTAATTTATTGAAAATAAAATAGTTGTAAGGATTTGCTTTTTTGAATGAAGATTTCTCTAACTTAGATACGAAAGCTTATCACAATAAGGCTATAAGCCGAAGATAATTCTTTAGCCCTGCGTACTCCGTGGGGCTTTTATATATCAAAAAATAAATATTTTTGATATTGACCAACTACTATGATATTTACATGGTCTTAGTAGTTGGTCAGTTGTGATTTGCTTTCAACCCCACACTATTATTATCAAATATACTGGACCTTGTAGATTCGAATACTGCGAAGCTGTTGGACAGCAATCCAACGGGGATAAGTAAGTTCAATCTACAGGGTTTTGGTATATTTAAGCTCTTCCTCACGCGCTTTAAGTATAAACCTATCCACCATGAGCAAAATCCTCGGACTCGACCTCGGAACCAACTCTATAGGCTGGGCCATCCGCGACACCTCCGAACCCGGCAACCAGATCATTGACAAAGGCGTACTCACTTTCGAAAAAGGCGTCGGTGAAGAAAAAGGCGTCGAATTCCCCCTTGTAAAAAAAAGAACAGAAAGCCGCAGCAAACGCCGCCATTACCAGGCAGAAAAATACCGGAAATGGACACTCTTGCAAACACTGATCGAAAACGGCATGTGTCCGCTGACAATAGAAGAGCTGGACCAATGGCGCAAATACACTAAAGGTCATGGGCGTAAGTATCCGCAATCACCAGCATTCATTAACTGGCTCCGGTTCGACTTTGATGGGGATGGTAAACCGGATTTTGAGAGATTAGGCTTTAGCAAACATGAAAACCACTACCTGTTCAGGATGCTTGCCGTAAGCGCCGATCCTGATCACAAGGATATTTTTAAAAATAACCAGCATCTGCTGGGACGGGTATTTTATCACCTGGTACAAAGAAGGGGTTTCAGGGGCCGGGATGATGAAGAAGCCCGTACAATCCTTCAGGGTAGTAAAGATGGCAAAGTGGCCGGTGCGGAAGTTATCTCTCCATTGATCAGCCAATACAAAACGCTGGGCGCAGCTTTGTATCATTTGCATAAGGATAAGAGCGAACGGATTCGGAAGCGATATAACCTGCGTACAGATTATGCCCACGAATTACAGCAGATCTGCCAGGCACAGAACGTCGCGGAGCCGGTTTATAAAAGGCTTGAAAAATCTATCGTATGGCAGCGGCCACTCAGAAGTCAAAAGGGGCTTGTTGGTATTTGCACATTTGAGCAAAATAAACCGAGATGCCCGGTAAGCCACCCATTTTATGAGGAATACAGGGTATGGATAAATATAAACAACCTCAAAATTCAATTGCCTGATGGAATAGATAAACATACATATATACAGGAGAAGATCTATCCTCTTTTTTATCGGAAGGACAGGGATTTTAAGCTGACCGTTATCCTGAAAGAACTTCGTAAAGTTGGTGGTAGCCTCGGTTCCAGGTTTAAAGACGATACTAAGATCCCATCTGCAACCTTGCTAAATACGTTTAAAGAATTCCTGGGGGATAACTGGAAAGATCAGTATGGATGGGATTTAGCTTTAGAGAACCAGTCCAAGACAGCCCCGTATTCATTTGAGGATATATGGCATGTGCTCTTCACATTTGATGACAGGGAAAAGTTAGCCCAGTTTGCAAAAGAAAAATTGGGTCTGGATGAAGAAAAGGCAGAGAAATTTGCAAAGATCAAGCTGCAGCAAGGATATGCCACATTAAGTATTTCTGCGATCAGGAAAATATTGCCTTTTCTAAAAGGGGGTTATTTATACAGCCATGCAATTTATCTGGCAAACCTGCACAAGGTTTTGGGAAAAAACACTCTTTCGTTTTCAGATTCGCAAATGTTTTCCACCGCTCTCAAAGATATTATCGATCAGCATAGGTCTGAGCAATCATGGGTAGCCGTCATAAATGGATTGATCAGTGATCAGTTGAACGGAGATACCCGGTTCGGAATGGATCCGGCATATCAACTTGACAAAGATGATATGAATGACATTCAAAAGAAATTGGAGGAAGAATTAGGGGAATACTCCTGGAAAAGAAAGTCGGAAGAAGAAAAAAATACAGCCATTAATTTTATTGCTGAAAAATACCTATCATTTCTCAGGAGACCAGTTCAATACTCAAAAGAGCCGGTATATACTAGGCTGCCCCGTCTGCATGATCGCATACTAAGCTATTTGCGCGAGACATATGATATTCCGGTTAAAAACGAAAAATACCTCTGGCATCCTTCCGAACAGGAAAGCTATCCGGCAGCTAAATATGAGAATGGGATACCGGTCCTGGGAGATCCTATGCCGATCAGTCGTGGATTTAAGAATCCAATGGCATTGAAAACACTTCATCAACTTAAAAAGTTATTAAATCATTTGCTTAAAGCCGGGAAAATAGATGAAGACACGCGAGTTGTTGTCGAAATTGCCAGGGAACTAAACGATGCCAATAAAAGAAAAGCTATTGAAAGATGGCAACGGGATAGAGAAAAGGAGAATGATGAATATCGTAAACGGATAGAAGAAGATCCGGAACTAAAAGGATTGCTTTTAGATGTAAAAAATAAGGACGTTATTGACAAATACAGGCTCTGGATAGAGCAAAATAAAACTTGCCTATATACCGGTAATATTATTAACCTGTATGACCTTTTTACGGGCAAGTTCGATTTTGAACACACAATTCCCGCCAGCATCAGTTTCGACAATGAGTTGAAAAATCTGACAATCGCAGACGGTACATACAATAAGCAAATAAAGAAGAAGCTTTTTCCGACACAATTACCAAATTATGACAAGGAGGCTACAGTTGATGGAATAGTTTATTCAGCAATTAAACCCAGATTGGAGTTTATTGTAAAGAAAGTGGAAGAACTTGAAGCTTTGCAGGAAGAGTGGACAAATAAGACAAGATTTGCTTCTACAAAAGAGATAAAGGATGCTTGCATCCAACGCCGGCATATCATCAGTTTTGATCTGGGTTATTGGAGACAAAAATTAAACTCGTTCACATTGACTGAATATAAGGCAGGATGGAAAAACAGTCAGTTACGGGATACTCAAATAATTACGAAATATGCTTTACCTTATCTTAAAACCGTATTCAGGAAAGTTGAGGTTGAGAAAGGAAGCGTGGTAAGTGATTTCCGGAAGATCTATAGTATTCAGCCCAAAGCGGAAAAAAAAGCGCGGACGCGCCATAGTCATCATGCAATTGATGCTGCTGTTTTAACATTGATTCCTCCTGCCGCTATCAGGGACAGGATCCTGGCAAAGTTTAACGAGCTGAAAGATCAAAATATAAACCTTATTTACCATGAACCTGTAACAAATTGGAAAGATTTTACCGCAGCTCATATTCTATCGATCGAAGAAGGGGTTCTCAATAATTTTCAACCTCAGCAACGTACGTTGACACAAACGTATAAGAACGTGAGGAAGCGTGGAGCTAAACAGTTTGTAAAAGAGAAGTTAGCCGATGGAAAATGGCAATATAAACTGGATGGGAAAGGACAGCGAATTCCATTGGTTGCCAAAGGCGATAATATACGCGGGCAGCTTCATAAAGAAAGTTTCTTCGGGGCGATCAAATTGGATGGAGAGAAGTGGCTGGTTGAAAGATACCCTGTTTCCAGTTTCACGACTATAAAAGATTGCCGCCACATAGTGGATCCGAAAGTGAGAGAGATAGTGCAGGAAGCGCTTGAAAAGCGGATGTCGGAAGGAATGCCTTTTGACAAGGCAAAACTAGACCCCATACCTTTTCCAGGAGGGAAAGAGGTTATCTGGAAAGTTAGATGTAAAGTAGCAGCTGGGGTTGGGTATCTCACTCCCAAGAAGGCCCTTGAGATTAACCGGCATGACTTTTTATCAAAGCATGATTATAAGCACTCTGTTTACGCCCAGAACGAAGAAAATACCTTGTGTTTGTTTTATGAAGGAGTGGTTAATGGAAAGGACGAAAGGGCGTTCAAGGTGGTCGGCTTATTTGAGCTTGCTCAATTAAAACTTAAGAAGATAGATCATATAAAGTCTGAAAAGTATTATCAGACTGTTGAGGCAGGGAGAGGAAAGAATAAGGCGGAAATACCATTATCATATATAATTACTGTAGGAATTAAAGTGATTCCTTTTAAAAATAGTAAAGACGAACTTAAGGATCTATCGGAAAAAGAATTGCTAAGAAGAATATACAGGGTTTATAAATTTAACGAACCGGCTCCATCAACTGTATACATCTATATGCAGAATCACCTGGAGGCTCGACCAAATGATGAATTAGGTAATGGAGAGAAGGATCTGAATTTGGAAAGGTATCAGCCAAGAGTGTTTCTGAATGCAGCAAAATTTACCTGTGCAATTGAAGGACGAGATTTTTCTATTGATCTGGATGGAACAATACGGTGGTTGTTCTGACCTTTTGGGAATGCTTATTTTAGCGGGTGTGATATACTAAATAAAATACCGGGTTCGTTTTCATTATCCAAACCAATTCCTATGATAAAGCGGACCCTGTATTTTGGCAATCCGGCTTATCTGAAAACTGTCAATGAACAACTCGTCATTGAGACCGTCCTACCCGTTCCCCTGATTTCTGAAGGAGGAGATAAAGAAGTAAAGACCATTGCCAAAACAATTCCCATCGAAGATATTGGACTGTTAATCCTTGATAACAGGCAGATCACTATTACGCAAGCGTTGCTCGCCAAACTACTGGCTAATAATACCGCTGTAGTTAGTTGCGATGATACTCATCATCCTACTGGTATGTTGTTCAACCTGGATGGTAACTCTTTGCAAAGTCAGAAATTTCAGGCGCAGTTAAATGCAACTGCCCCGTTAAAGAAACAGTTATGGCAGCAAACTGTAATTGCGAAGATCCAGAATCAGGCAGCTGTACTCGCGATACGACGCGAAGAGAATAAGATGTTACTGAACCTCGCTAATGATGTAAGAAGCGGGGATAGTGAAAACTGTGAAGCCCAGGCTGCTGCTTATTACTGGAAGCGGATCTTCCCTGATACATTACAGTTCAGAAGAGAGCGATATGGCCCTCCGCCTAATAATCTTCTTAATTACGGGTATGCTATTCTAAGAGCTATAGTTGCACGAAGCCTTGTGTCGAGCGGTATGCTGCCGACACTGGGGATCCATCACCGTAATCAATACAATGCCTATTGTCTTGCGGATGATATCATGGAGCCATACAGGCCGTATGTTGACCTGGTGGTGTATCAGATCGTCCGGAACAACGGGCAATACCTGGAGATGAGCCCATCCATGAAAAAATCTCTGCTGGAAGTGCCGGCGATGGATGTGATCATCGATGGCAAGAAAAGCCCGCTGATGAATGCCGTACAGCGGACAACCGCCAGCCTGGCCAAATGCTTCGAAGGCGCCAGCAGGAAGATCCTGTATCCTGTGCTCAGTTAAGAGCCGCCAGATTCCTTTTAATCACCACTATGTTTGAACGCCTTAATGCTTACCGGATCATGTGGGTGCTTGTATTTTTTGACCTTCCGACTGAAACTAAAAAGGACAGGAAGATCTATGCCCGGTTCCGGAAAGATATTATGGCAGATGGGTTCCAGATGTTCCAGTTCAGCATTTACCTGCGGCATTGCGCCAGCCGGGAGAACGCAGAGGTGCATATCCAGCGGGTGAAGAAGATTTTGCCTCCGAAGGGAAATGTCGGGATGATGTGCATTACGGACAAGCAGTTCGGGATGATGGAGATCTTCAGCGGTCGGGATCCGGTGGAATCGCCGGAGACGGTGCAGCAGCTGGAGCTTTTTTGAGGCAAGACGGCTTTAAAAACAGGGATTTTACAAACAAAAAAGTGGAAGAGAATACCGCTTTTTTGTTTGTAAAACCTGACTCAAAATGCTTGAAATCAGCGGGTTTTGAGGTTCCTGTTGTCTAAGAACTAAGCTACAGATTAAATTGAAAGCAAATCACAACACAATGGCCACACGCCTAAACAGGAATTCCGTTGTCTAAGAACTAAGCTACAGATTAAATTGAAAGCAAATCACAACGTTCGGGGATATCTACGCAACAAACGATATGTTGTCTAAGAACTAAGCTACAGATTAAATTGAAAGCAAATCACAACCGCGCTATGGGCTATCGGGAATAGTATATTGTTGTCTAAGAACTAAGCTACAGATTAAATTGAAAGCAAATCACAACTTTCCTTTCATTCAGTTTTGAAGAATGATGGTTGTCTAAGAACTAAGCTACAGATTAAATTGAAAGCAAATCACAACATTAGAATTTTTTACAACAAAGTGGCCGAGTTGTCTAAGAACTAAGCTACAGATTAAATTGAAAGCAAATCACAACGGCTTTAGATGTGGCTCACATGAAAGCAGGGTTGTCTAAGAACTAAGCTACAGATTAAATTGAAAGCAAATCACAACCACCGGTGTGAAGTATGACGAGCCAGCGCCGTTGTCTAAGAACTAAGCTACAGATTAAATTGAAAGCAAATCACAACTCACCAGCTGGAATGCTTTTACTTTTGCAGGTTGTCTAAGAACTAAGCTACAGATTAAATTGAAAGCAAATCACAACTTAAAGAAGTGGCGGTTTACGTCCGCCAACGTTGTCTAAGAACTAAGCTACAGATTAAATTGAAAGCAAATCACAACTGCTCCGGACAAGCTGCAGATTGTAAGCACGTTGTCTAAGAACTAAGCTACAGATTAAATTGAAAGCAAATCACAACTTTATAATGATTGATTCAATATTTCCAAAAGTTGTCTAAGAACTAAGCTACAGATTAAATTGAAAGCAAATCACAACTTGCGTGGAAAGTACCATCGATGTAAAGGTGTTGTCTAAGAACTAAGCTACAGATTAAATTGAAAGCAAATCACAACTTTGATGACAGGGTAGTTGCTTTCGTTGAGGTTGTCTAAGAACTAAGCTACAGATTAAATTGAAAGCAAATCACAACTACATCGGCCATCACAAGCGTGTTGGTTGCGTTGTCTAAGAACTAAGCTACAGATTAAATTGAAAGCAAATCACAACTGTCCCTGTCGAGCTTCGCCGTGGTGACTAGTTGTCTAAGAACTAAGCTACAGATTAAATTGAAAGCAAATCACAACTCCTTCACTCTTTGGCCTTTATTTTTACCAGTTGTCTAAGAACTAAGCTACAGATTAAATTGAAAGCAAATCACAACCAATATTGTAAAGAACTGGCCGGAAGATAAGTTGTCTAAGAACTAAGCTACAGATTAAATTGAAAGCAAATCACAACCCCTCGACTTTGAATGTCGTGCCGTCGATGGTTGTCTAAGAACTAAGCTACAGATTAAATTGAAAGCAAATCACAACTAGGAAAATTGTTATGCTTCTGTTTCTTCGGTTGTCTAAGAACTAAGCTACAGATTAAATTGAAAGCAAATCACAACAACGTTGTGTGACATACCGAAGTATAGAAGTTGTCTAAGAACTAAGCTACAGATTAAATTGAAAGCAAATCACAACCCCCGAAGTTTCGGCCAATGTTTCCATGGAGTTGTCTAAGAACTAAGCTACAGATTAAATTGAAAGCAAATCACAACCAAAGGTCAGCGGTCATCATGCGTAAGCGAGTTGTCTAAGAACTAAGCTACAGATTAAATTGAAAGCAAATCACAACCGATATCGATGCGATCGACCGGTCACGCTGTTGTCTAAGAACTAAGCTACAGATTAAATCGAAAGCAAATCACAACCGCGACACATGCGGACCGGCTGAAAAAGATGTTGTCTAAGAGCTAAGCTACAGATTAAATTGAAAGCAAATCACAACTACATTTCAAAGCGGAGTTAAATATAAAGTCAAAGAACGT
The DNA here is from genome assembly GCA_003243445.1 of Citrobacter freundii. Lineage (GTDB taxonomy): Bacteria > Bacteroidota > Bacteroidia > Chitinophagales > Chitinophagaceae > Terrimonas_A. The sequence goes on along the minus strand of QFQQ01000050.1, from coordinate 25,304 downwards.
AGAGCCGAATCGACACCGAGTCGGCCTTACCTTTTTCAAAAGGAAAAATACTATTATTTAGATCCTTTTTTAAACCTGCTGTTTTTTGACCTCTTCTTCAGTGGCAGCTTCTTCACAGGATGCTCTTCTGCATATTTTCGCCATGTTGCGAAAATCTCCTTCTCTTCTTGTGTTAGATAATCCCGCAAAAGCGTCCGTTTTCTTAACATAAATGAACCGGTTTGTAAATTGAGATCTGCCGAGCTCGTTGCCATCATAATTGGACAGCCGAATTTTGAAGCATGGTAAGGATATAAAGATATTGATGGGTTACTTTTGCAATCTGCAAAAAAGGTGAAATAAAGCGTGCCATTTAGTGAATCAACCTGCTCCAAATATCGCTGATAGCTGATATCATCGATTGTGGTATCCGTAAGCTGACGAGCTTGACGAGGGCCATATTTTACGTCCTCATGCCTGATATTAAAAGGGTACCCCGTTGTAAGCCTGAATGTATCGTACAGAAAATGCGATCCCATGAGCCTTGCAGTATCAGACATATTTGAGTATTCATAAAGCGAACTTGTACGGAAGTCAATAAAAACAACCCTATCAACCCGCACAAACCTCGTAGTTACATAATTGACGTTCCGGGTCACAGACGTGCTAATCTCTTGTATAAGCATGCTGTCTATCTGCCATGAATGCTCTATATTATAAAATACAGTATCTCTGCCATGATTTAAATATTCTCCGGCTTCAGTTACAAATTTTGCAGAAAATCTGGCTTGTGAAATTGCTGTGACACAAAGGAAACAGAAAACGCAAATACAAACCAGTTTTTTTGAATACCTAAAAACAGCAGTCATTACGGAAATAATATTGAATATGTAAATTTACCTTCTTCTTCAATAGGGCGATCTGGCAAACCTAGCACAACTTTGAAACCTTGAACCAAAATCTCAGCACCTTGTCCGTTGTTTGTTAACTCCCAGCTGACCTGATATACTTTCCATGCAAAATTACTAAATACAGTAGTCGGCCCCTCGGTCGATATATGTTGAATTGAAGTGAAATGTCCACCATTTGGTAATGATGCTTTTTTTATCGCTTTAAATTTATCGGTTGAATATACCTTCCAATCAACAAGAACAGAATCTGTATAAACTAACCATGTATGATTTGTGCTAACTTGAACTTCCGGATCAGGGTCAGGTCCACCACCCCCGCCATCACCTGGAGGTAGCCCTTCGTTGCACACTCCTGATGGCTGACATAGTGGATCAAAGCATGTTGTACCTAAATACGTTTCAGTGGTATATGTGGAGCCGTCGCTATAAAACTCAGTAATAACCAGGTACCAATCCGTGCAAGTTGACTGAACAGCAACTTCTGGCGTCCCATTACGATTCTGACCGCTCCTTGCTTCTGCGTACCTAACCTGCCTTCCTCCTTCGAATGTCTTTTCGTATAAAAGATTATCAAAGATGGTTAATAAAGTAAAACTTCCATTCACTTTAACATCGTTGCAATCCCACACATTACCAATAGTTCCAGCGGGTAAGATAGTATGGGCTGAACCAGCAGAATTGAACTGCATGACATTACCTTTGTAAACTCCTTTGCTGTTTTCAAATAAGAGCAGATACTGATCGACATCTTTATCCTGGTTGTGATTCATTTTGAACGACGATTTCAGGGGGATAATGTAAAGTGATTCGCCGTTTTCTAATTTTTCAACAGTGGATTTTTCGGGGATGAGATTCTCCTTAATGGCATTAATTCTCTGGATGCGCGCCGGTCCCGACTTAGTTGCTTTATTATCTAGCCAACTTATTGCATTTTCTTTGGCCTTGGCTTCTACATTCCCTTCTGGCGATAGATCATTTTTGGTGCACGAAAAAATAAAAGAGATTGAAAAAATAATAAGGATGCGCGTGAAGATGCGCCCGCGCAAGAGCGATGAAATTATCATAGATTTAGGTTTTGGTGACTTGGTTTAATCCAATCGGATTTATAAATCACATGAAAAAATCGTTAGCAGCAAAAAAACATTTGATGCGTAAGTGTTAACCTTTAATATCATAATTTGATCGTTTATTATAGGTAGAAGACTAGGGTTTAAGTAGCGGAACTTGCCAGTCAAAGCATTACAGTAGTTCGATGAAGATGGGCTGGGCTTTGTTATTCTAACACTGGAACTGCATAATGCCCGCGTGCGAACAAGCTTATTTTGGGAGTTAATAGGGTGAAGGTTTCGAGCGCCATGCCATCCATTGGGCGTATTGATTATGAGCAGGCCGTTCCTGATAAGTAACAATATTTCGGACTGGGAGGGAACTTTGTTGGAATATGCACAACTCTACCTCTTCCTCCTAAAAAATTCCTTCATCAACGCCCCACATTCTTCTCTCAGCACACCGCGGGTCAGTTCCGTCTTGGGATGAAAGGCCCAGTTTGTTCCTGCGGTTTTCCGGTATCCGTTTTTTTCGTCTTCGGCGCCGTATACCACGCGGCCGATCTTGCTCCAGTAGAGGGCGCCGGCGCACATGAAGCACGGTTCGACGGTCACGTAGAGAATTGCGTCAGGGAGATACTTGCTACCGAGGGCATTAAATGCCGATGTAAGGGCAATCATTTCTGCATGTGCAGTGGGGTCGTTCAGCCGCTCGGTCATGTTATAGCCGCGGGCGATCACTTTTTCATTCATTACCACCACCGCGCCAACGGGCACTTCATCTTCGTCGAAGGCTCTTCTTGCCTCCTTTAAAGCCAATGTCATGTAATATTCGTCGGTCATAGCGCGGTGAAAATACAAACAATCCGCAATTGCACGGCCGATCGGGGAAAGGACAGGCGGCGTTTGATTATTTCGATCATAAGGATTTGTGATCGCGTGATATGGCATGATATTTTGACATGAGTAGGTATTCGTTCATTTCAAAAAACACCGGTATGAATAAGATATTAGTTGGTTTTACAGCGGGACTGGTTGTTGGTCTGCTGTTTGCGCCTGCAAAAGGCTCAGAAACACGTGAGACAATTGCGCGTCGCGGTAATGATATTAAGAATAAATTCAACGACCTGGTTGACTCTATAACAGACAAATTCGATTCTCTGACAGCTGATGCTGAAGAGATGGTTGATGAAGGTGTTCGCCAGGCAAGAAGTTATCAGAACGAAGTCAGTTGATCCGTACCAGAAAACTCAAACGGCAAAAAGGGCAGATGATCAGACTCATTTGCCCTTTGTTATTTTACCTATGATAGGAAGTTCTTTTAGATTGTTCGATGGTGGATGTTCGATGGTCGATGATCGGGCTTCGCGGGGAGATGAGTTAATTTACGTGTAACCCTCCTGGTTAGATATACTTGCTGTAGTTAAGGAATTGTTGATGTACCGGAATCCGACCATCGACGGCCGACCATCGACCATCTAACATCGATCATCTACCATCCTCCTGCGCTACCGCTTCGGCGGACACAGTCGAACATCCCCCAAAAAGCGAGAGCCCGTGAAGACTCACGGGCAAGAAGCTTGTTGCCTTACAGGGCAACGACTCAAACCGAAAAAACACAATGTATAGTTCTTTTAGAGAAGGAGGATCAGTAAGAGAATGATGATGATGATCGCTCCGAAGGAAAGGTAGATCCCTTTGATCTCTTTCGCTTCTTTTCTCATTTCGCGTAATTCTTTTTTAAGCGCTTTTTTCTCTTCGCGCGTCAGCGTCGATTTGTCCATCGCTTTGATCTCTTCAACACGGAGACGGATCTCGTCTGCCCGGGCCGCTTTCTGCTCTTCGGTCATTGCTGCGATGCGTTCCTTTACGGGACGTTTGTCTTCGATACCTGCTGCGAATGTGTTGCTGATACTTGCAGTTAATAAGATGCAAGTGAGGATGATGCTGATCTTGGTTTTCATGTCAGTCGTTTGATGAATAATTGGGATACAAAAATATGTCCAGTTTTAAATGTACACCCAAATGGGTTATTTTGTTGAATTAAAAACAAACGGGTGGGGTGGATTTTCTACAAAATTGCGGATGATTGTGGTTTGTGTTGTTGAAACGGTTTGAGTAAATTGGGGTGGGAGGAGGTTGGGGAAGTTTGGAAGGTTTGGGAGGTTTGAGAGGTTTGATTAGTTCCAGAAGTTCCAGAGGTTTCAAAAGTTCCAGAGGTTGTCGTAATCGAATTGAACAGTGTATAAGTCAGTGGAGTATAGAAAATAAATATTAGGTTTAAATCAAGATAGAATTCTATAAACCGATCAGGCTGCATAGGTTTACGGAATTTCGAAACGTTTTGAACGTTTCAGACCTCTTAGCCTCTCAAACCTCCTAAACCTCCCAAACATCTTAGCCATGCCTGCCAGCTATACAACTCAATTGCAATCACTACGGAAGTATTTTAACGAAGGAAATACGCGAAGTTATTCGTTCAGGAAAAATCAGCTTCGGGCACTGAAGGATGCGATCATTCGTCATGAGCAGGCATTGTATGATGCACTTTATAAAGACCTGCATAAAAGCCGTGAAGAGGCCTGGGTGACGGAGTTGGGAATTGTTGTATCGGAAATTGGTCTTGCACTGAAGAAGCTGAGGAAGTGGATGAAACCGCAACGGGTGAGGACGAATCTGCTTAATATTCCTTCTTCGAGCAGGATCATTCATGAGCCTTTGGGCGTAGTGCTGATCATTGCACCGTGGAATTATCCGTTCCAGCTTTTATTGAATCCGATGATCGGGGCGATCGCTGCAGGGAACTGCATGGTGGTGAAACCAAGTGAGTTTGCCACCTCAACCGATGAGGTGATCGGTCGGATCCTTAAAGAGGTGTTTCCGCCGGAATATGTGCTGTATGTCCAGGGCGATGGCGCGGAAGTGGTGCCTGGGCTGATGAATGAATTCCGTTTCGATCATGTATTCTATACCGGTAGTACCAGTGTTGGTAAGGCCGTATATAAAATGGCAGCAGAACAGCTTGTACCTGTGACGCTCGAGCTGGGCGGTAAAAGCCCTTGTGTTGTTGCAAAAGATGCGAACATAGAAGTGGCGGCAAGACGGATCGCGTTGAGTAAGTTTTCAAATGCCGGGCAAATGTGCATCGCGCCCGATTATGTATTGGTGCATCAGTCCGTAAAGGATGCATTGATTGCTGAATTCAGGAAAGCGATCATTCATTTTTTTGGTAATGATCCATTGCAAAGTGATGAATATGGACGGATCATTAATCAGAAACAATTTGACCGGTTGGCCGGTTATCTGAATAATGGTTCAGTTGCTTTTGGCGGAAGCGTGGACCGCGAGGCACTTTATATCTCTCCGACTATTTTGCAGGATGTTGACTTAAGATCCAACGTAATGGAGGAAGAGATCTTTGGTCCGATAATGCCCGTGATTTCTTTTTCATCCGATGAAGAAGTGAAAGAGATCATTTCACAACATCCGGATCCGCTGGCATTTTATCTTTTTACAAAGAGCAAAGAAGAGGAAGATAAATGGCTTGGATCGGTGGCTTTTGGTGGAGGTTGTGTCAATAATACGGCGTTGCATTTTACAAATAACCGACTGCCTTTTGGCGGGCGGGGAAACAGCGGACTGGGCCGGTATCATGGGAAGTATTCGTTTGATACATTCACTCATCAGAAGTCGATACTGAAAACACCAAACTGGCCTGATCCGGCAATAAAATACCCACCGTTTAAAGGGAAATTAAATCTGTTTAAAAAGATCATTAAATAAATGGCCATACAAAAGAAAAGAAGCAGGCTGAAAAGGTTCCTGGTATTTATAGCCTTAATTTTGCTGTTGTTTGTGGTCTATGTTGAAATAATGAATACGAATACAAAGAACATGACATACCGGCAAAAGGTGCTGAATGCATTTTATCCCGTTCTGATGTTTTTCAGCAAGGCGACCGGCAAAAATGGAAAGTCTATGAGCAACACAAATGGCATTACTCCACCTGCATCTATTTATGATCTTTCGATCACGCTGAATAATGGAACGCAGGTGCCGTTGTCAACATATAAAGGAAAAAAGATCCTGTTGGTGAATACGGCAAGTGATTGCGGGTACACTCCTCAATATGAAGATCTTCAAAAATTATATAGTACTTACCAGGATAAACTGGTGATCATCGGATTTCCTGCGAACGATTTTAAAGAGCAGGAGAAAGGTTCTGATGAACAGATCGCTGCATTCTGCAAACTCAACTTTGGTGTTACATTTCCTCTGGCAAAAAAGAGTACGGTTGTCAGGGGAGCCGAACAAAACCCTGTCTTCAACTGGCTGAGTGACCCGGCAAAGAATGGCTGGAATGATCAGCAGCCGACCTGGAATTTTTCAAAATATCTTGTTGATGAAAAGGGCATACTGATCAAGTATTTTGATCCGGGAGTTTCTCCGTCCAATCCGGATGTGAAGCAGGCCATAGAAATGGAATAATCTTTTTTTGAACAGACCGTGTAAGGTTTTGCGGTGTTTACTGTGAGATCTTACACTGTTATTTTTTTACCTAATCCCAGGAGTTATGAATTGGATCATGTTAATTATTGCCGGTCTTTTTGAAGTTGGCTTTGCAACCTGTCTTGGTAAAGCGCGTGAGGCAGATACAAATACTGCTGCGTGGCTTACGGGGTTTTTTATCTGCCTGGCGGCGAGTATGTACCTGTTATTTAAAGCATCGCAGGCCATTCCATTGGGAACATCTTATGCTGTATGGACGGGTATTGGAGCGGTTGGTACGGCGATCGTGGGGATCATTGTGTTTAAAGAGCCGGCGACGGCCTGGAGGATTGTGTTCTTATGTACGTTGGTGGGATCGATCGTTGGGCTTAAGGCGGTGTCGTCGCATTGATGGAGAGGTGGGAGTTTGGAGTGATTGAGTAGTAAAGATGATTGTTAGATTGTAATGAGATGAGTGGGAGGAAATTGAATAGCTGTAGGAATAATACGGGCGTTTGATTGATGAGGCGGAAAAAAGCAGGGGGCGAAGTGACGAAGGTAAGATGATTGTGCGCGATCAGTCGGGCGAAAACGCCCCTGACCGGCACGCCTGCCGGTCGCAGTTTGACTGCGCACGAATACATAAAAGACACACCCCCACGTGCGTCGCAATTGTGCGACGCTTTTTATTGCTGTTCTTTGAGTAATGCAAAAACGGATTTGCAGAAAATTCAATCAGCAATTTTCAAACACTAATGAACAGGCTGATTCATCCGGACTCTTCGTTTTCTTCCGCCTTGTATCATTTTTACTTTTATCATCGATTTTATTGTCTTCATATTCTTCATTTTTTAAGATTCAACAAATAATTAAAAGAAAGCACCGCCCCTTAAGGACCGACCTCCTCCACCGGTCCTTAAGATGACGGTGACTAAAGAAATTTCTCTGCTGTAAAGATCGCTCAAGGCATAGGCTTACAACAAGAGAAAAACACAAAATCTCAGGGGAAAATAACGGGAATAAAGAGAGGAAATAACCGGAAAGATCCGGGAAAACGCTTTCACCCGGCTACCGCAATTGCAATCGAATCAGCATAGTCGATCTATCCACACCCCACTCACACCTCCTTACTGATAATACCCATCTTCGTCATCAGAAAAGACGCACTCAGCTTTGTACACACGCCCTCTTTCAACTTATAATCAAAGATCAGCTCATCATTAATGATCGAAGATTCAAAACATTTATTGCTGATATATCCAGGGAAAATATCCGCCAGCTGCGATACCGTAAGATCATGCGTCGCAATAATACCACAGGCATGTGCACCCACCAGCTTACGGATCAAACCGACCGTACCATTGTGCTTATCATTGCTGTTAGTGCCACGTAAGATCTCATCAAGGATAATGAAGGTCTTTTCTCCCGCCTCCAACTCCAAAATGATCGACTGTAAACGCTTCAACTCAGCATAAAAGAATGACTCACTATCCTGCAAAGAATCCGTGATCCGCATGCTCACATGCACCGCATATGGATAAAACGCAAACCTGTCTGCGCATACCACACTCCCGCTTCTCGCCAGCACCAGGTTGATCCCCAGCGTACGCAGGAATGTACTCTTGCCTGACATATTCGATCCAGTCAGTATCACAAACCGCTGATCACGGAACGAAATACTGTTATTGATCCGCTTGCTTTCACGGATCAATGGATGCCCCATATTATCCGCTTCGATCGTTTCTGTTTTACTGACCAACGGCGTGGTAAACGAAGGGTTATTATAAGCAAGATTACCCAGGCTGTTCAACGACTCCACTTCGCCCAGGATCTTCAGCCAGGTAAGGATCTTCGACCCGTTCTTTTCTTTCCAGCTTTCCAGGCGGAACAGAATATGAACGTGGAAAATGAACAGACCATTCAATAACATGCTTACAATAAGATTCACTACCGTTTCAAGATAGTTGAACAAGGAGGCAAGTCTGGAAATCGATTTTGATGAAGTGTCTTTGCCTGCCTTCAACCCGTCCTGCAATTTCTGCAAAAGCGGTGACTGGAACTGCTGATCTTCTAGCTGTTTCAGCTGACCGGAAAACTGCTGCAATATTTTTGTTACCGAAGTCGATACGGAAAGATGCGCGGAAATGCGACGTGAGAACAATACTGCAACAACCAGGTTCAGCACAAACAGGTCATAGAAGATATTAAGCGCTTGTTCCTGCGCCGAAATAAAATAGTAGAGCAGGCAAATGGTTGATGTTAACGGCAGCAACATCAACAGGTAATACAATGATTTATTCTTAAACGTCGGTGCAGACTGCAGCCACGCTTTTAGCTGCTGCATTTCTTTTTCTTTTGTGTCCAGCAGCAGACCGTGTGCCTGCAGATGTTGCCTGAATTCAAGTTTATCTTTCAGCTCTGCGATCGCCGCCTGTCTTTCTTCGATGATCGTTGTATCCGGATGGAGCAGGTCTTTCGCCAAAGCCTCTTTACCAAAGGAGGTACTGCAGCGGTTCAGATAAGGGAACAGGCCGCCATCACCAAACATATCGAGATCATAAGAATAAGGATGATGAGGATCAGTATACTCCTTACCATTACTATAAACAGAAGGCTGACCTTCCACAAAATTGATCTCATCCTGGTTGAGCTTCACCAGCGCTTTATAAAATGCTGTTTGTTGCTGCATCCTGTCATACACACGGATCATCAACAAAAAGATCACGAGTAATACAAGTGTGCCGATAATAAAAATGGAAGATCCGGTTACGATCGATTTATAACCAAGAAAGATAAATCCGCTGAAAAGTAACAACCGCAAAAAACTAAGCCAACCCAATTGGTTCTTTAGTTTATCAGCTTTCGATGTATAACGGGATAAAAGATCTTTGTAAACGTTCACTGCGCTCACAGGAGAAAGGTTTAAAAGTTTAAAGGGTCTGAACGTTTAAAAGCCTGAATGCAGAAAGCTTTAAGTCGACCCATACCGACAACGTTAAACCTTTGAACATTTAAACCTCTAAACTTTCTGTTTCCCGCTTAGTTCACGGGGCATTTCTCATGGTAATTCACCAGCTCAATTGGTGTTTTTTCGATCACGAATCCGCTATACGTTTTTACCACTTCATCCAGCACTGCGTCAATTTCTTCAACGGTATTCAGGGTGACAAGGCGGTTGCGGAATTCTTTTATGTTAGGAAGACCTTTCAGGTAGTTAGCATAATGCCTGCGCATTTCGTTTATACCGACGATCGGTCCTTTCCATTCTACGCTTTTATGAAGATGTTTACGGGCAACATTCACTCTTTCCTCTGTTGTGGGTGGAGCAAGATGTTCACCGGTTTTTACAAAATGCTTGATCTCATTGAAGATCCATGGATAACCAATAGCCGCGCGGCCGATCATAATACCATCGACTCCGTAACGGTTTTTATAAGCCAGCGCTTTTTCAGGACTGTCAATATCACCGTTTCCAAAGATCGGGATCTTGATCCGCGGGTTATTCTTCACTTTACCGATCAGCGTCCAGTCGGCTTCGCCTTTATACATCTGTGTACGCGTGCGTCCATGGATTGCAAGGGCTTTGATACCAACATCCTGCAGACGTTCAGCTACTTCTTCAATATTGAGCATATTGGAATCCCAGCCGAGACGGGTCTTTACTGTCACCGGCAATGAAGTCGATTTCACCACGGCAGAAGTAAGACGGACCATCAGGTCAATATCTTTTAATACACCGGCGCCGGCTCCGCGGAGTGCTACTTTCTTTACCGGGCATCCAAAGTTGATATCCAGCAGATCCGGGTTGGTGACCTCCACGATCTTTGCGGCCATGGCCAGACTGTCTTCGTCGCCACCAAAGATCTGGATACCAATGGGGCGCTCGTAATCAAAAATGTCCAGTTTTTTCCGGCTTTTGATGGCATCACGGATCAATCCCTCGGAAGAGATGAACTCGGTATACATCAGGTCGGCCCCGTTATCCTTGCACACGGCCCGGAATGGCGGATCACTCACATCTTCCATCGGAGCCAGAAGAAGCGGAAAATCAGGGAGTGATATGTTGTCTATTTTTACCATGACTGCAACGAAAGTTGGATTTGTCTATAAAAAATACGGTACATCTGCCAACTCTCAGCTATTTTTGCGCCTGCAAATTTACGGCTTTATTAGCTGGAAAGAGCAGGGCCGTTTATTAAGGATTTATCCTGAAAATTGTTTGATGGTCGATGTTGGATGGTCGATGTTCGGGCTTTGCCCGGAATCTTGCTATAAAACGAAACCGTCTCATAATTTCTAAGCTTTCCTTTTTGCAGCTGGCGACTGACCTGAACCCGACCATCGACCATCGAACATCGATCATCGAACCGTTGCGGCGGATTCATAATCAAAGATCATCATCAACAAAAACTATGTACGATAACGATTCGAAAGGCACTTCTTATACCGGTGGATTTTTCATGCTGATCGCTTTCGTTATTGGCGGAGCTTTTCTTGCACAGGCGATCAGTAATGTGGTTTGGACCGGCATGACGGGAAAGGCCGTCAAAGAATTATTTGACGGATCGGTCACTGCTGCCGATGCCTCCGCTATGCGGGTCATACAGGTGATAAATGCCGTGTTCTCTTTTCTCGTTCCGACTTTCGTTGTAGCGTATATGCTTCATCGCCGGCCACTCAAACTGATCGGGTTTGAAAGCCGCAATATGCGGATCAAACAGTTCGGGCTGGTCATACTGATCTTCGGCGCGGCACTGATGCTGTCTACCGCGCTTTCTTATGTCACCCATCTGATCCCACTTTCACCATCAAGCCTTGCATACTTTAACGAACTGGAAGAGCGGTATAATAAAACGATCAGCGTTATCGTCAACCCGCAAACATTCATCGATTATATCATTGCACTGGTAGTAATGGGATTCTTCCCTGCGTTATGCGAAGAAGTGATATTCCGCGGAGGTTTGCAAAACTTCCTCACGCGCGGAACCAACAAGCCATGGATGGCCATCATCGTTGTCAGTGCGATCTTCAGCATCATGCACTTTTCTTATTACGGATTTCTGTCCCGGTTTGCATTAGGCGTGGTTTTGGGTGCGCTTTATTATTATTCAGGAACGATCTGGTGGAGTGTGATCGCGCACTTCCTGAATAATGCGATGGCCGTAACGATCCTGTACATCTATGCACTGCAGGGAAAACCGATCAAAGAAGCGATGACACAGGAAGTAGAGAACTTTTGGGGGCTGATCGCCATCATTCCGCTGATCGGACTGCTGATCATGTTTAAAAATTCTACTGCGAAAAATAAGCGCAGATTGGAATAAAGAAGTTGCTTTTGTTCAGTGCATCTAATACCTAAACTGATTTATCAATGGCATTTAACTGGCCAACATTCCGCACAAGGGCTCTTACCGCAATCGTTTTTGTAGCTGTCATGCTCACCGGTTTATTATGGAACCAATGGAGCTTTCTCGTGTTGTTTTCCATTATTCATTTTGGTTGTTGGTGGGAATTTTTCAGCCTGCTGGAAAAGATCCATAAAGTGGTGTATGATATCTATGTAAAAATGGGTTTCATGTTACTGGGTTATGGGTTGATGATCTGGTTTTGCGGAGATGCTTACCGGATCGCGAACTACGGTGTAAAGCAAAATGGCTTTCTGCCTTTATCGCTGGCCGGTTTTATCCTGCTCGTGTTTGGCATCTTCATGAGCAAACGCATCAAAATGAAATCGTTTGGCGCCGCTGCATTGGGGCTTATCTATATTTCGCTGAGCTGGGGATTAATGATGTATCTGTTCTCCTCAAAATTCAGTCTGGGCATTACCTCTTACTGGTTTGATTTTACCGGCGTGGCGATTCCTATCATCATTATTGCAAGCATTTGGATCAATGATACCATGGCGTACATAGTTGGCTCTTTTATTGGCAGAAGGCCATTGTCACCGATCTCGCCCAAAAAGACCTGGGAAGGGACGATCGGCGGTGTGATCCTGGCGGTTGGTATTGTAGGCTGGATCGTGCCGTTGTTCTTTATGCCAAAAGAAATGGTCTCCGATCTGAATGCAAGCAAACTGATCTTTGCGCCTGTTGCATTGATCGCCGCCATCACGGGTACGCTGGGCGATCTGCTGGAATCAAAATTGAAAAGAATGGCAGGCGTAAAAGACAGCGGCAGCATTATGCCCGGCCACGGTGGATTTTTGGATCGGTTTGATTCCCTGCTCGTAGCCATCCCTTTTGTATCGCTGTATCTGTATGTTGGAATGCAATTTTTCTTCAAGCCATAACAGAACGCATTACGGTTTAACTATAAACCGGGTAAACATTATCTTTGTTCCTCAATTTCAACCTTATGACATTTCACAAAGAAGGTTATACGTCGATTGCCATTGCTGCCATCGTTTTCGGCATATTGAACCTGCTCTCGTTCTACTTCCTGAGCTTTAACTTTCCATGGCTTACGGCGCTGATCTTTATCGTAACCCTGGTATTGCTTATACTCGTCATTTCATTCTTTCGCATACCAAAGCGTGACCTCACGATCAGTGATTCGGCCATCGTCGCCCCTGCAGACGGCACCGTGGTAGCGATCGAAGAAGTGCAGGCCGATGAATATTTCCCTGACCGCCGCATCCAGGTTTCCATTTTCATGAGCCCGCTGAACGTGCACGTTCAACGCAATCCTGTCACCGGCGATGTAGTGTACAGCCAGTATCACAAAGGCAAATACCTGGTGGCATGGCATCCCAAATCATCTACAGAAAACGAACGCCATACAACCGTATACCGCAAGAACGGAAAAGAAGTGCTCACCAAACAGATTGCCGGCGCACTTGCAAAACGAATTATCAACTACGTAAAAGCCGGTCAACAGGTAAAGCAAGGTGATGAAATGGGCTTTATCAAATTCGGCTCACGCGTTGATCTGCTGCTGCCGCTTGATGCAAAAGTAAAAGTGAAGATTGGAGATAAGCCGTTGGGCGGGGTGACGGTGGTGGCAGAGTGGTAAAAGCAAAGTTCCAGGAGTTCCAAAGGTTCCGGAAGTTCCAGACGTTAAGCCCAACCTCTTGAACTTCTGGAACCTTTGGAACTCTTGGAACCTTTGGAGCCTATCAGAAAATCTCTTCCAGCTCTTTCAACGAGCTCACGATATACGTCGGTTTCAACTCCGTCTTCACGCCCAGATGATTCACAAACACCTGATCCATTCCCGCATTCATTGCACCTTGTATATCCACGTCAAGCGTATCTCCAAGCATGATGCTTGACGCGGCAGTAGCGCCGGTTTTTGCAAACGCATAATCAAAGATCTCTTTGTTCGGTTTTAAACTGTTGGAGCCTTCTGAAGTGATCACTTCGCCGAAAAATATATCGAGACCGGAATGCTTTAATTTACTGTGCTGCACTTTTTCAAAACCGTTCGTGATCAGGTGCAGCTCGTAATTTTTATTTTTAAGATACAGCAATACCTCTTTTGCGTGAGGGAAAAGGATCGTGCGGGTGGGCAACATTTCCAGGAATTGCGTGCTCATCGCTTTTGATAATTCGTCATCCGCGATCTTGAAATCGAGTAAGGAAAGCCACATTCTTTTTACACGCAATTCTTCCTGGCGGATAAAACCACGGCGGTAACGGTCCCACAGTTTTTCATTATGAACTAAATAATTACGGTAGAATAACTCAAAGTCGTGAACGCCCCTGTCTTTCAGCCGCAATCCTTCATACAGGCTTTCAAGCGTAACGCGCGCATTCGAATCAAAATCCCACAATGTATGATCGAGATCAAAAAAGAGATGACGGTATTTCATGAGTGCAAATTTCGGTCAGGATTGGTTCTTATGACGTCCTTTGATGGTAAATCATTTTTAAAATTCAAATTTTATTGGGAAAGATGGTGTGGAGGTTTGAGAGGTTTCATAGGTTTGATAGGTTTCACAGGTTGCTCCGCAGTTTGAGGCCTGAAATACTTCAAGAACAAACTTTTGTAGGAAGAACCTATGAAACTTCTGAAACCTATTAAACCTCTGAAACCTCTCAAAGTTCCCAACTTCTCAAACCTTCGCCGACTATCCACCAGGAATAACCAGAAAACATCGTACTTCGCACTACAAACACACTTATATGAACGTTCTGATCACCGGGGCATCGCGTGGTATAGGCAAAGCGATCGCTGAGATCTATGCGGCAAATGGTCATCAGCTGTTTTTAAGCAGCCGTAACGGGAAGGCACTGGCTGCATCTGCGCAGAGCATTACGGAGAAGTATCCGCAGGCAACTGTTCATTTCAAAGCGTATGATCTTTCGCAGAAAGAACAGGCGATCGGGCTGGCTTCATGGCTGAATGAGCTGAATGCTGTGCCCGATATACTGGTAAACAATGCCGGCAGTTTTGAGCCGGGCAGTGTGTACAATGAGCCCGATGGTGTGCTGGAAAGACAATTATCCGTCAATCTCTTTAGCGCCTATCATCTTACCCGGGCCCTGTTGCCGGCGATGATAAAAGATGCACATGGCCGGCACATCTTTAACATGTGTTCCATCGCGTCATTAAAGGCATATAACAACGGCGGAGCCTACAGCATCAGTAAATTCGCCCTCTATGGCTTCAGCAAAAACCTGCGTGAAGAAATGAAGCCGCACGGTATAAAAGTCACCGCCGTCATGCCCGGCGCCACCCTTACAGATTCATGGGACGGTTTTGATAACAGTTCAAACCGCATCATGGAAGCTGAGGACATCGCAAAACTGGTATATGGCGCGTCGCAGCTTTCGGTGCAGGCGTGTGTGGAGGAGATTGTGGTGAGGCCGCAGTTGGGGGATTTGTAAATGACGGCCGACGACTGACCGCCGACCGCCGGACTATTCTTTAGAAAAGTAACAACCCGATCAACAATTTTTCAGCGTAATTGAATCCCCCTGCCTAAAGAATAGTCCGGCGGTCGTCGGTCGGTCGTCGGCGGTCGTTCCCACTCCTCCTTTTTTTAGAATTCCTTAGCAATTCCCGCTCTACTTTTATACAATATGAAAAAAAGCATAGCTGTCATCACTGGATTGCTCCTGGTGTTTCTTGCGCATGCGCAGGTAACACTGAAGACGATCGTTACGCAGGGACCTGTTGTGGCGGGCGAAGCGTTCCAGGTGCAGTATGTGGTGGAAGATAAAGAGGGGCGGGAAGCGGATTTTTTTCAACCGGATTTTAAACAATTCAAAGTCGTAAGCGGTCCTCACCTGTACAACGGCATTGGTTATAACGATAACGGACCGGTAAAACTAAAGAACATCGCTTTTACACTGGTTGCGCTGAAAGAGGGATACTATATGGTCCCCGGCGCCAGTGTAAGATCGCAAGGTCAGATGGTCCGCAGTGAAGCAGCCCGGCTGGAAGTGATAAGCCGGGCAACGGCTATTGCAAGAGGCATCATCGCGGAACACAGCACACCGCCGGATGGCGCATATCTGCTGCCCGGCGAAGATCCCGTGGAGAAAATAAAGAAGAACATCTTTATGAAAGTGCTGGTGGACAGGAAGACCTGTTATGTCGGTCAGCCGGTCACTGCTACATTCAAACTTTATTCAAGGCTTAACTCAAGATCAGATATTATTAAGAACCCCGGGTTTTACGGATTTGCGATGCAGGATATGATCGGTCTTGGAGATAATGTGACGGGCGAGGAAGTGGTGAACGGAAAGAAATTCCAGGTACACACGATCCGCAAAGTACAGCTTTATCCGCTGCAGGCGGGTGAACTGAAGATCGATCCGATGGAGGTACAGAACAAGGTGGAGTTTTCAACCAGCGTGGTAACCGGCAAAACGGAGCAGGAAATTATTGAAGGCGTAATGCCTTCCGAGAATGAATTATTTTCCAGGCCCGGGTTCAGGTATTGTGAAAATAATATGCAGTCAGCAGAGATCCGTGTGAAAGTAAATGCACTGCCCGATACAAATAAGCCGGCGGCATTTGATGGAGCAACAGGCAAGTTCAGGATCACCGCTGCGCTGGAAAAACAGGAGCTGGCGGTAAATGAAGAAGGCGATCTGCTGATCACCGTCTCAGGAAAGGGAAACTTTATACAACTGTCAGCCCCAACTGTCAACTGGCCCAGTAATATCGACGGATTTTCTCCTGAAGTAAAAGATACGCTGAACAAACAGGTTTCCCCGCTTGAAGGCAGCCGCATATTCCGTTACCGGTTCGTATCAACTAAAAACGGCTCATACACTATTCCCGCAATCAGCTTTTGCTTTTTTGATCCGGATAGCAACCGTTATAAGACCGTTACCACGCAACCGGTGACCGTCAGCATCAATGACGCGCTGACAAAGCCTTCTTTAAAAGGAACGGAAAAGAAAAAGGGAACAGGATCTCCATGGATCCTGGTATCGGTGGCTGGTTTGGTCATTATATCTGCAACGGCAGCCTGGTTTATCCGCAAACGAAAACAGGTAATAAAGCCAATGCCGGATCCTGTGGTATCACCAAAACCTGAAATGTCCGGTGTGAATGAACTGCTTCAACCTGCCGTCATTCTGTTGCCAGCGGATGATCATAGCTTCTACAGTGCCTTGCGCAAAGCGATCTGGGAATTCGGCTCGCAGCGTTTTGGTCTTTCAGGCAGCAGCATGAGCAAGCGTAATCTCGCCAAAGCGCTGGAAGAGTATGGGGTAAATGAAAAGGATCAGCAGAAACTGCTGAGCATACTTGATGCCTGCGAAGCGGGTTTGTTTACCGGCGCTGTATCTTCTGCGGATCGTCAGCAATTATTGGATGAAGCGCGTACGGTAATGCTTCATATCGCCGCAAAAAAATAGGAAATTTATTCAGAGTATTTATAGCCCACACCTCTTACAGAGTGAAAGTATTTTGGATTCCTGCTGTCTTCTTCAAAGTATTTTCTGAAGTTAAGAATGAAGTTATCGATAGTACGCGTGGTTGGATAAACATTGTAGCCCCAAACAGCCTGTAAGATCTTTTCTCTTGGCACCACTTCATTTTTATTTTCGATCAGCAGCTTCAGCAGCATGGTTTCTTTCTTGCTGAGCTGGATCTTTCCATTGCTGTGCGTGGTTGCTTCCTGTGCTTTAAAATCGATCAGGTTATTACCAAATGTATAGCTGTTGCCAACGGAAGATTTGTCCTGCAGTTTTTTATTCTTGTTGATCAGCTTGTGCACTCGAAGAAGCAGTTCTTCAAGATTAAATGGTTTGGTCAGGTAATCGTCGGCGCCTTTCTTCAGACCAAGCACCCTGTCGGCGCTGGAATTTTTCGCGCTGAGAATAAGGATAGGCACTTCATTGTTTCCGATACGGATGCTTTCAGCCACGCTGATGCCGTCCATCTCGGGAAGCATTACGTCAAGTATGATCAGATCGAAGTACTCTGTTTCTACTGCTTTGAGTGCAGCGGCGCCATCAAATGCCGAAGTAACATCATAGCCTTCCAGTTCCAGGTTAAGCTTCAGTGCTTCATGGAGATTTTCTTCGTCTTCTACCAGTAATATAGATGTTTTCTTTTCGTCGCTCATAACCTCTGTTAAGGGTTAAATGTGACCGCAAAATTAGCCCCATGCGGGTTATTGTTTGTCACCGAAATGTCCGCATTGTGATCATGGGCTATCTTGCTGCAAAGATACAGTCCCAAACCGGTGCCCTGTGTTTTGCGTGTCGATTCGTTGCCGATACGATAAAATTTCCGGAAGATCTTCTTGCGTTCTTCCTCCGGGATTCCGGGTCCGAGATCAGATACACTCAGCCTGACGGTTCTGCCATCTTTCACCAGACTTGCAGTGATCGGGCTCTCCCGGGGAGAGTACTTGATGGCGTTCTCCAGCAGGTTGTTGATCAGGATCTGCAGCAGCATGGCATCACCTTTCACATCCACATCCGGTTCAATGTTGCCATCGAATGTACGATCCTGGAAGCGGTTGCGGAAATCCTGCAGGCAATCCTTCAGCAGGTCGGACAGATCAAGCTCTTCCTTTGCGAAGGAGTAGCGGCCGCCTTCCAGTTGTGAAGAGATAAGAATGTTATTGGTCAGGAAGTTGAGCCTTGCCGTTTCTTCGAGCGTGGTACGGATCAGCCGTTTTTGCTTTTCCGGATCGAGCGTGTATTTCTGCATCGTCTCCAGGTTGAGACGGGCAACGGCGATCGGC
Source organism: Citrobacter freundii (assembly GCA_003243445.1). Classification (GTDB taxonomy): domain Bacteria; phylum Bacteroidota; class Bacteroidia; order Chitinophagales; family Chitinophagaceae; genus Terrimonas_A. The sequence continues at coordinate 6,726 of QFQQ01000050.1, read as the reverse complement.
GTTTTGAGTTCGTGCGTGACGGCCATCATAAAGTTCTGCTGTTGCTGCTGAAGCCGGAATTGCCGGCGGACTGAACGGAAAACAAATACCGCAGTAACAATGATCAGGGCAAGAAAGAACAGTCCTTCACTCAGGTGCATGATCGTAACACGGTCCTTCTCTGCTTCTATTCTTGCAAGTTCTGTATGAAAAAGCGGGTGGGAAACTACCGGGTCTATGGTAGCGTTCAGTTGCCTGAACTTAAAATCGGCCAGCGCATAATTCTGCCGCTCAAGGGAAATAAACCACCACACGAGCGCAACGACAATATAGCTTAGCATCAGCCAGTAAATGAACGTTGCTCTTTTTATCTGTTTGCGGCTGCTATCGGCCATGGTTATTGTTTCTTTTCAAGTCGTATTCCTGCGTTCAGTACATTCTGAAGCGGGTCTTCACGCATGATCTGTTCCAGGGTAAAAGTATAGTTACCACCTTTCAGCGTTTGCGCGCCGGTGAGCGGAATGCGATGTTCATATATATCATCCATACCGCTGCCGAGCCATCCTTTTTCGTTGGTGGCAAGGGTCAGATCACGCTGGATCTTTTGTGCGGAATCCTGGCCGGGTCCTTTTATATAAAGGTTCAGGTAGATATTGCTGAAGTTATACTTCTCATTATGGCGGAGTACCAGGAAGACGGTATAGAGCGCATTCGTGTCCTTAATATTGAAATCAAATGAAGGCCTGAAATTGCTTTTCCACGCGTGCCCGGGAATTGTGGCAGTTTTTTCATACAGATCGATGGTCGTGCAGCTGTAAAGCAGCCCTGAAAAAAGCGCGATGAACGCGGAATGAAGCAGGAACTTTTTCAAGTGTAGAGTTTTCACAAAGCTAAGAGAAGGAAGAGAGAAAGAGAAAAAGAGGGCGGGATTCCTCTTTTTCCCTTTCTATATATTAAAGTACGTTGAGCACCTGTTCTTTGGCCTTTTCCAGTTCGTCTTTCATCAGTACGACACATTTCTGGATCGTCGAGTCATACGCTTTTGAGCCGGTGGTGTTGATCTCGCGGCCGATCTCCTGGAGGATGAAGGACAGCTTCTTGCCTTTTGACTCTTCTGCTTCCTCCAATAAGGTTTTGAAATACTCACAATGGTTTTTCAGGCGGACCTGCTCCTCACTGATATCGATCTTCTCTATATAATAGATCAGCTCCTGTTCCAGCCGGTTGGTGTCGTAGTTGTCTTTACCCACCTGTTCTTCCAGCAGCTTTACAAGACCTTCGCGGATCTTTTGCTGGCGAAGCGGTTCCAGGCGGATCACTTCCTGTTGCTGGGTCTGGATATTATTGATACGGGTAAGGAGGTCTGCTTCAAGTGAGCGGCCCTCATCCAGGCGATGGGCGTTCAGGTCATCGATCGCCGATACGATGATGCTTTGCAGTTCCTGCCATTCCTTATCGGTAAGAGTTTCGGCGCTTGGAGTGATCACTTCAGGAAGCTTCACCAGGGTGCTGAGTATATGAGATGGATCAAGATTGAGCTCAGCGGATAATTCTGCAAGCGGTTTGTAATATGCTTTGGCCAGATCTGTGTTGATGGTAACAGGTTTAGAGCTGCCTGTTTCCTTGAGGCTGATCGTGCAATCAACGCTGCCGCGTCCAAGCTTTTCAGAAAGGAGACGGCGTATATCAAACTCAAACGGCTTGAGCATGGCTGGTAGCCTTAACTGCAATTCAAATTGTTTTCCGTTCAACGATTTGATGTCAACCAGGAAGGTTTTATCGCCGGCATTTTTTTCGGCTCTTCCAAAACCGGTCATGGACTTTAGCATGAGGTACTTTCTTTTTGATGTGTTTCAAAGGTATTTTAATTATTCTTTACGAGCGTTCCTTATTTGAAGCAGCGCTTTTTGGTTGAGTTACCGGCAAATCAATGCCCGCTGACCGTATCCACGATCTGATATTACCAACGTGCAGCAGGCGATCTGCGGGCGAAGACTGTGTTCATATAGCTGATAACCGCAGTAAGATTCCGTTGCCACTTTGCCAGGTTATTACCAAAATGAAATTCACTATCGGTTAGTTTAAGCCGCCACCTTCAGACTTTCTTCCCGTTCTTCCCGCCGGTAAAAATTAAACCGGTAAGACGGGAAGAACGGGAAGGAACTGATAAGGCAATCTGTTTTCATTGATAAGCAAGCGAATTAATGTAAACGTTGCTTAACCAAACGGCGTTTAAAAGAAATTGTATGTAAGCTCCCGGAACAATTTAGTGTACGTCGATCTCCTGGCCGGCAGTGTAAGCAGTAATACTTTTGGGTGATACCATCATCAACTTGAACGAGTGACCAGGAATGGCTGAAAATAAAAATCCCTCCGAAGTATCGAAGGGATCATTATAATGGATGGGTTAGTAAGTACAGGGAAATAAATTTCCCAACACAATATTAAATATATTTTTTACTATCCAAAAAAAAATCATTAAGAATTTTATTCACATTTTAAAATCGTCTGTGGATAATGGTGGGACCTTTTTTAATGATCTGTGATGATTTTTTTGTTGCCGATGTTATGTTTGATAACATCATGCATCATGATACGCAAGTTTTTTATTTCGTTGAAATGCTTGCTCCGCCTATGTTTCAGCGTGTTCATAATTTTATTGATCAATAACTGCAAATGTATTTATGTATGTTGATCATACATTTTTGCCAGCCGTTCGGAGCGCTCAACCGCTTAAAAAATTCCAGTCCGGGCCCTGAAAATATTTTTAGGGCCCGGGCCTTCCAAGCCTATAAAAACGGGTTCTCTTATCCGTCGGCGGCTGATTGCTGTTAACTTTGCCCGCAAACATTCGCGTTATGAAGTTCGATAAACCTGTTCCGCTTTCTGAAATAGCTGCCCTTATCAATGCTGAACTCATTGGTAATACCACAGCATCAGCAACCGGTATAAATGAAATACACAAAGTTGAAAGTGGAGACCTGGTATTCGTGGATCATCCAAAGTATTATGACAAGTGTATACAATCTGCTGCCAGTTTTATCATTATCAATAAGCAAACAGATTTTCCTGAAGGGAAAGCGCTGCTGGTGACCAGTGATCCGTTTGAAGCGTATCAAACGATCATCCGTCACTTCCGGCCATTCGCACCGTCCATGAAGATGATCAGCGATACTTCTTCAGCGGGAGAAGGCACGGTGATCATGCCGGGCGCATATATCGGCAACCATGTTACCATCGGTAATAACTGTGTGATCCATCCAAACGTTACCATCATGGATCATTGTGTGATCGGCGATGATGTGGTGATCCAGGCAGGCACCGTTATCGGCAGTGATGCGTTCTATTACAATAAAAAGACCAACCGGGAAATACATTACAAGCGTATGCTCAGTGGAGGCCGTGTCGTAATTGAGAATGGTGTTGAGATCGGTGCCGGCTGCACCATCGATCGTGGTGTTAGCGGTGATACCCATATCGGCGCCGGAACAAAAATGGATAACCTCGTTCATATCGGTCATGATACAGTCGTAGGCACCAACTGCCTTTTCGCTGCGCAGGTTGGCATTGCCGGCGCAACAACCATCGAAGACAATGTTATTCTCTGGGGCCAGGTGGGCGTCAGCAAAACACTCACCATCGGTAAAGATGCGGTCGTTCTTGCCCAAAGCGGTGTTCCTTCATCGCTTGCCGGCGGCAAAACCTATTTCGGTTATCCGGCGGAAGATGCAGCACAGAAGAAGAGAGAGTTTGTTTGGATAAAGAGGATTCCGCAGTTGTGGGATAAAATCATGAAGTGATGACGCGGATTTGATACGCGGATTTCGCGAAATAGATTCATTTGATAGGGCGAGCACTATTTGTTTGAAGAAAGAAACGGCTAATGTTCAATGAGTGAAACTCGATTCCTATCATGAAGTGATGACGCGGATTAGATACGCGGATTTCGCGAATTAGATTCATTTGATAGGAAGAGTACTATTTGTTTGAAGAAAGAAACGGCTAATGTTCTATAAGTGAAACATTCCTATCATGAAGCGATGACGCGGATTTGATACGCGGATTTCGCGAATTAGATTCATTTGATAGGGCGAGCACTATTTGTTTGAAGAAAGAAACAGCTAATGTTCAATAAGTGAAAACATCCCTATCTATAAACCTCTAATTCGCGGAATCCGCGTTTTTTAATTCGCGTAGTCGAAAGGCAACAAATCCCCAATATTCTTCCAACTCCAATACCCCTGGTTCACCCAATCCTTCTGATCATAATAATAGCCATTCTCTTTAATGGCGATGCCGTTTTTCAGATCAATGTAAGAGATCTGGGTTGCCACATTTTTAGGCAGCTTGAACTGTTTCAGGTATTCGGGATCGGGTTTCTGGCCGCTGTAGGTGACACTGAATTTACGGGGATACCAGACTTCAACCTGGAGCGTGCTGTCCAATGCACCATAATAAGTAGTATCATAGGGATTGGTGATGCGCGTAAATTTTGTTGCATCATTTTCATCCAGCAGGTCTATGGTGAAGCCATCTTCCTTTAAAGTGCTGTCGTAATAGCTGCGCATGAAATGAAGCTTTGAACCGAGGTAGGCTTTTTCCCGTGCTTTGGCCCAGACCTGTTTCAAACTATCGGATCCGTTAAGCTCTGAGTAAAGACAAAATCCGCTGTAAGAACTGATGTTGGTATTATAGTCAAAAAAAAAAGTATCGAGCGCGTAGCGCAGATTATAACCCAGCGCCCTATTCTCTATCTGCAATGGCTCGGTGGCGAGTACACGAAGTTTATTGGTTTTTTTCAGCAGGTAGAACTTTAATACTTCAGGATTGAGCAAACTTGTTTTAGCTGAATTGGGTGTTGTGCCGATGAATTGCTCCATAAAGAAACCGCCATATCTTTCCCAGCCATCTTTCAATGCATTATCGCTTTTGATGATCACTTCCGCCATGCTCTTTTCTTCGCGCAACATTTGTATATCGGGAAGTTTAGCATCAGAGTGACTGATCTGTAACCGTTGCGTTTGAAAGCCTGTATAGCTCACGATCAGATCATATCCTCCGGATTTCAACTGAAGAGAGAATTCACCCTGCTTGTTACTGGTAGTGCCTACCGTTGTATTCTGGCAATACACCGATGCGCCGGATAATGGTTCCTGTGTTGCAGAATCAACTACTCTTCCCGTAACAGTGAACTGCGCTTTTGCAGCAATGGAGAAACTGCCGAAGAGCAGACAAAGAAGTATCCGCGTGTTTTGCATAGTATTGAATTAATAGCTCAATATACGAAAATAAGATGGCTTCGACGATGGCTGTTGGCCGGGCTTCGCACTTCGCTAGTTTCCAACAAAAAGTGCTTTTACTAATGTAGGTTCGGTAAGAAAAGAGATGCTTGTGATCTGTTGTTTGAGTTCGGCCAACAGCCATCGGTCATCGGCCATCGTCGATGACGGAAAGATTGTCAAGATATTTCGTGCACGCATCTTTGATGCTTTTATCAAGCGGTGTGAATTTGAAATCCGGCAATGTTTGCAATAACTTATCGTTCTCGAACGTGGTATTGCTATGCGCCACCTTCGCGCTTTCTTTTGTAAGCACAGGAGAGTGACCTGTGAAAACAGATTTCAGTTTTTCCCATCGCCATGCGATGCCCATTAATGAAGGAGTTGTCTGTTTGGAAGGTTTTGGTTTACCAAAGCCTTCAGCCATCGTATCCAGTAATTGCTTGAATGTCCAGTTATCTCCGGCAATGATAAAGCGTTGTTCTGTGATGTCCGATTCCATCAGCATTACAGTTGCCCTGGCTACGTCTTCCACGGCAACAAAACCATTTTTGCCGGGGCTGTACCAATCAAATCCATCATAAACACTTTTGAAGATCGCGGAGCTGCCGGTGTTCCAGTCTCCGTAACCGAGGATGGTAGCGGGATTAAGGATCACAGCATCCAGCCCTTCTCCGATAGCCCGCCATACTTCCAGCTCACCGCGGTGCTTGCTGCGCGCATAATGTGTATTGGCTTTTCCATTTTCCCATTTGCTGGCTTCGCTTACTGACTGGCCTTTCAATGTACGGCCTAATGCGGCAACGGAGCTGATGTGTACAAGACGACGGATATTCTGTTCCAATGCAATGTTCACCACATTGGCGGTTCCTTCCACATTCACCTGGTACATTTCATGCCGGTTCTTCGGGGAAAAAGAAACAACCGCTGCAGAATGGATCACTGTATCCACATCCTGCATTACTTCACCAAGAAAGATCACGTCCAGTATATCACCTTCCACCCACTCCACCTTTTCAAGAATGGATGAGGGAATATAAAATGGCATTTTTGAACTTTCCCTGCGGATGGCTTTCACATCATATCCATTCTCCACCAGTTCTTTGATGATATACGCCCCGAGAAAGCCGGTGCCACCTGTAACAAGAATTTTACCAGACAAAATGAAATGTTGTTGTTAAGTGGATGCGAAGATAATCAGGTTTATTTAATAGGCCGGTTTTTGAAAACGACAGATCTGTTTGATGACCGATGACTGATTGGCTAATGGTTGATTTTAAAGCAATGTCGTTTAGTTAGCAAATACTGCCTGAATTGGCTGGCGTAGGGGCCCCCTCTAAATCTCCCCCTTCAGGCAATCGTTACCCAAATTTTCGGACTTGCGTAAGATTCCTCCTCCGGCGGACACGTCCCGCTGATTCCGCAGATTTTACGCTAACTGCTGTTGAAGCGTCCTGAAGGAATTGAA
>QFQQ01000145.1 GCA_003243445.1 Citrobacter freundii | reverse complement strand
TTTACTTTTTACTTTTTACTTTTTACTTTTTACTTTTTACTTTTTACTTTTTACTTTTTACTTTTTACTTTTTACTTATAATTATTTCCCCACCAGGTTTGAATTTTCGGAAAGGCGAGTCTGAACCACGCAGTATACTTTCCGGGATTTGATTGCATATCGCCGGCGATCTCTTCTACCGGGAGGTACTTAAAATCCATTACTTCTTCAGGGTTTATATTGATGGGGCCTTCGTATTCGGCGACAAATACATGGTCAAATTCGTATTCGGTTAGGCCGTTATCAAAATCTGCTTTATAAATAAAATCAAAGACCTTTTCCAAAGGAATAGCGAAGCCCATTTCTTCCTGCAATCTTCTTTCCGCTGCGTGACGCGTGTCTTCATTGGGCCTGGGATGACTGCAGCAGGTATTCGTCCACAAACCACCGCTATGATATTTATGAAGTGCACGCTGTTGCATCAGCATTTCCCCTTTTGTATTAAAAACAAAAACACTGAACGCGCGATGTAACAAAGCCCGTTCATGCGCTTCCATTTTTCCTGCCGTGCCTTGTACCCTGTCCTGTTCATCCACCAGGATCACTTCTTCTTCTATCATCGTTGCTGTTTGCATTTGTGCAAATTTAACTAAATAAGACGATGGGTGGGGATCGATGTTCGATGGTCGATGATCGATATAACCCTGAATTCGTTCTTAAATATAATAATACCCTGCGTCAAACGACCGGCCAATCCCAGGATCGACCATCGATCATCGATCATCCAACATCGATCATCGAACATCTACACCGACAGGTCCGGGGTGATCAGCCGCAGCCGGTTCTTTACGCCTGCACGAAGCAGGATCAGCATCTTGTGATAATCCGGGATCCGTACGCGCTGATGTAAGATGTTTGAAGAATTCATCTTCGTGATCTTGCGGAACAGCGAGAGGTAATATTTGTAAGCAACATATACGCCGAAACGGGCTTTGAGCGGTAAATGAATAATGCCTTTATACGCCGCTTTAAAATCATTTTGAATATCGTGTTCGATGCGTCGTTTATCATCATCCGTAAAATTGCTGAAATCACAGCAGGGGAAATATACACGCGCCAATCCACTGTAATCAGCCTGTATATCGCGGAGGAAATTCACTTTTTGAAAAGCAGCACCCAGCGCTCTCGCAGGTCCCTTCAGACTTTCAAACACCTCTTTTTTTCCCTCACAAAACACCTGCAGACACATCAGTCCGACTACTTCCGCAGATCCATAAATATAATCCTGGTAACCTTTTTCATCATAGATCTTACGGCTGAGATCCATTTCCATACTTTTGAAAAATGCAAGGATCAACGCGTGATCAATGTTGAATTCATTTACCGTCAGTTGAAAACTGTGCAGCACAGGATTCAGGCTGATACCACGGCGGATCGCTGTAAATGTTTCCGTCTTAAATTCAGCCAGCAGCCTTTCTTTGTCAAAATTATGAAAGGTATCCACGATCTCGTCGGCAAACCTGACAAACCCATAAATATTGCAGATCGGTGCGCGAAGGTCCTTATGCAGCAACCGGATGGCCGATGCAAAGGAAGTACTGTAGGTCCTGGTGATCTCTTCACTGCATTGCTGACTGGACTTGTGAAAAAGATGGAGCATTCCGTTTTGTTTAAAGATTGATCTTAATTCAAAAGTGATGCAGAGTTGATATGTTCAAGATACTGTATAACAGGCTCAAAAAAAGGGCCAGTGCCATTTAATTTTTTCTTGTTGAACGTTTGATATAAGGTGCCCTGATTTGATTAAACATTCATCGTTTGTATCCGCCGGCAGTCTATTGCATGCGAATACAACGCGTATAAATTTCCCTGCGATCAGTAATGCTTCACCACTTCTTTCGCGACCACTTCACCGCTGATCAGGCTTGGGGGCACACCCGGGCCGGGCACCGTCAACTGTCCTGTATAAAACAGGTTTGCCACTTTTTTGCTTCTGCAGGAAGGCCTGAAAATGGCCGTTTGCTTCAATGTATTCGCAAGACCATAAGCATTCCCACGGAACGAATTATAATCATGTACGAAATCTGATACCGAATAAGATTTACGGAAAACGATCGAATCAAGAATAGATTGACCGGTATGCTGTTCAAAACGGGAAGCGATCAGCTGAAAATATTTCTCGCGAAGCGCTTCCGTATCTCCAGGCAGACCTGAGGCCACAGGGATCAGGAATACCATGCAGTCTTTTCCCTGCGGAGCAACTGTATCATCTGTCTGGGAAGGTATACTTACATAAAAAAGAGGGGATGTTGGCCAAACCGGAGTTTTATAGATCTCCCGGCCATGGAGATCGAACGGCACATCAAAGAATAATGAATGATGCGGAAGATCATTCAATTTTTTATTCAATGCTACATAATACAAAAGGCAGGATGGAGCCATCACGCGCTTACTCCAGTAATCAGCACTATAAGAACGGTATTGCGGCTGCAGCAGTTTCATTTCTGTGAAATGATAATCCGCACCGCTGATCACCGCGTCCACCGCATACGTATGATCAGCAGTTACCACGGCTGTTGCTTTCCCATTCTCCACACTTATTTCCTTCACCGGTTCATTAAACCGGAATTCCACACCAAGCTCAACAGCGAGTTTATGCATCCCTTCTACCACGGCATACATTCCCCCATGCGGGTGCCAGGTGCCGCCTTTGATATCCGCATAATTCATCAGGCTGTAAAGGGCAGGCGTTTCCGCAGGTAAGGCACCGAGAAATAACACGGGGAATTCCATTACCTGCCGCAATCTAGGGTTGCTGAAATATTTTTCAATATGCTTTTTGATGGAAGTAAAGACATCCAGGCGAAAGACTCCCTTGATCGCTTCCCAGTCGATGAATTCAAGAATGGATAAGCCGGGCTTATAAACAAGATTCTGAACGCCTACGCGGTATTTATAAGCCGCTCCTTCCAGATACTGCTCCAGCTTTGCTGCGCTGCCTGGTTCTATTAATTCAAATTCTTTTTTTAAGAGATCGAGATCTGCATGAAGGTCCGTAAAGCTATCGGACCAATAGATACGGTAAGAAGGATCGAGCCGGTGAAGCTGATAATAATCTTTTACATTTTTTCCGAACTGCGCGAAGTAACGTTCAAACACATCCGGCATCCAGTAAAAACTTGGCCCCATGTCAAACGTATATCCTTCATGTGATAAACGCGCAGCTCTTCCACCAGGTTGTGCGTTCTTTTCAAGTACTGTGACCTTCCAGCCCTGCTTTGCCATAAACGAAGCAGCTGATAAACCGGCAAAGCCGCTGCCAATTACGATCACTTTTTTGCTGGATGCCATTTGAATAAATTAAAAAGCCAAAAGGAAAAGTAAAAAACCATGCGGCGGAAGTGCTCATTCACCTGTATAGTTTTTTACTTTTCCTTTTGACTTTTGACTTAAAATCTATTGAGTCTTTCCTTCAGTAATTTTCTTGCAAAGTGTATCCGGCTTTTAACTGTACCAAGCGGTTCAGCAAGAACGTCTGCGATCTCCTGGTATTTATAGCCGTCGAAATACAACTGGAAGGGGACTTTGAAGATCTCTGGCAGCTGATGTATCGCTGCATGAATTTCTTTGATCCTGAGATCACTTTCGGCAGCATTGCTTACGGAAGCCTGCTTTAAGTTGATCAGGTAGTCGTTGGAGGTATTATCGAAAATGGTCTTCTGTTTCGCCTTACGACGATAGTCGTTGATAAAAATATTACGCATGATAGTGAACAACCATGCTTTGATATTTGTACCTACATTATACTTTTCTTTATTCGCTAAAGCCTTGTATAAAGTCTCCTGGTAAAGATCATTAGCCGCCTCACTGTCCCTTGTCAGATTAATGGCAAAGGGCTTGAGAAAGTCGGCATTCTCAAGCAACACCTCATTAAAATCTGTAGTGGGCATATTTTTGTTTAAGTTTTAAGGCCATAAAGTTAAACAAAGCCAATCTCGTAAAAAAATAATATTTAAATGTTTAACAGTTCCTTTGATTCTCAAAGACTTGAAATAAACCCCATCATCTCGTGGAAGCATCGCTTCAGTTCAACATTTTCGGGGATTTCACGGTCATATTCCTTTGTGGGATAACCAGATACGATGGTCCGGACCCCGGAAAGCTTTTGTTCGATACTTTTCATGAGCTTTTCGAGGTTCGCATGCTGGAAACTGCTGATCAGGTGAACAAATGCCAGGTCCGGCTTCATTGTTCCCGCGATACTCTCCACATCACCCATTGGCACGTTCGCGCCAAGATAGATCACACGCAATCCTTGTTTTTTCAGCAGGTAGTATAAGAACAGCAATCCCAGCTCGTGGTATTCTTTTTCAGGAAGGAATAAGAGGCATGACCTGCCTTCCGGGCAGCAGGGAAGGCCATCGATGGCAACGATCAGTTTTTGCCGGATGACATTGGTCACGAAATGCTCCTGTGCCGGCATGATATGCCCCGTCTGCCAGAGAATGCCGATCTTCTCCAGGAACGGAAAAATGATCTGCAATACGCCGCTCTCAATACCATAATTGCAGATGAACTTGCTGAGCGTACTCTCGAACCGGTCTGTCTGCAGATCCACCATATCCTGCACCAGTTCATTCACGATCATTTCCTGCATCGCCTCGCTTTCGCGAAGAGATAATACTTTCTGACAGATCTCTTCCTGGCACATCTTATCAATATGTGAGATCTTGTAACCGTATTTATTGAGGAGGGCTACGTTCAGCAGGGTCTTCAATTCCTCATTGCTGTAGTAACGGATATTCGTGCAGCTCCGTTGCGGTTTGAGCAGGTTGTACCGTTGCTCCCACATACGGATGGTATGGGCCTTTATCCCCGAAAGATTTTCCAGATCCTTAATGGTGAAAGCGCTCATATCGTGTATTACAAACCGGTTAGCGAAAAGTTCGCTGACCCGGAGGATTGTTCTTTTATAATTTGGAATTCAATAATTTGCCGGAAGCAACCAGGTCTTTGAACAAATGCGGCGCCTGGTATTTTCTCAGGCTTTCAAGATGTCCGGCGTGATGAAGATCGGTTCCCGCCAGATCATAAAAATCATTCTTGAGCAGGTAATTCGCCAGTTCATTTACTGCACGGCCGTAGCCTCCCGTCAGCGACAAAAGATTAAGCTGAAAAAGGCAACCGGTATCTTTCAACTCCACAAAAAAATCCTTTTGCGTCTGCAGATAAACATACCGCTCGGGGTGTGCGATGATGGGTTGATAGCCCTGCATCTGCATTTCAAAAAGAATGTCTTTGATATTCATTGAAGCAAATGCCATTGAAAATTCGGTGAGCACCATATTGCCGCTGACTGTGAGCAATGGCTCTTTTTTCTGCATCAGTTCCAGCAGGTGTTCATCCAGGAAATATTCTGCCGCCGCGTGGATCTCTATATCGATCCCTTCTTTTTGTACGGCTTCACGGACGAGATCCAGCTTTTGCCTGATAATGCCGGAAGTATTCCGGTACATATCCCAGAAAATATGCGGGGTGGTGATGAGCTTGCTATAGCCAAGCTCCTTCATGCCGCGGATCAGGGCGAGTGATTCATCAAGATCTTTTGAGCCATCATCTATACCGGGTAGCAAATGCGAGTGCATATCTGCCTTCAATGTGGAGAAGTCGAACTTATCCTTGCCTGATCCTGATCTGGAAAATAATTTGAACATGGGGCTTATTGCAGGATCGAAAGTATTTCAAAAGTTTAAAACTTGGAATTTTTGAAGGTTAAATCATTCGCAGGATGATTTTTGATGCCATTTTAGCATGCCCGGAAAGGGTTTGAAACCTGAAGGTCCCGGAATGTGGTTGTGATGTGTTCTTGTGGATGGTTAGATGTAGGTTTGATGTAGCTGCATGAATGGGGTAGATGAACCCTTAAAAGTTCAATTTTCCTTGCCCGACGCATGGCGGCTTTGATCGTACCTGACATCGTGTCGGGTGATCGAGTGTTCAGGGATGGGGCGCGTAAGGCGCCTGCGACCTCCCCCATTCAAGCCACCTTGTATACAAGTCCTTCCCTATTGACTGGCTGGCGTAAGGTTCCCGCGGATTTCGCAGATTTGTCATTCCTGCTATCGAAATAGCATTTATAAAGGGAAAATTTCCGTGTCAGTATGCGCGGATTACGCAGATGACAGTCTGTTATCAGCAACTAATCTGCGAAA